>WGCY01000037.1 GCA_015493525.1 Bacteroidales bacterium | reverse complement strand
TTGGCGATTTAGGGAGCAAATTAAGAAACTTTTAACCTTTCAGCGAAAGGTGCAGGGATTTTTTCTCTGCCCTTTCCTGAAAAATTATTTTTTCCTTTTTCTTCCTCCCTTTTTCGCAACTATAAGTCGCATTTCTTAATTGAACTTACGAGTGTGGTTTCCACAATACGTTCTCCGGTTTTGGATAACAAAAGAGCCTGTATTTTTGATGGATTATCCTAAATGGTTGGCGATTTGTCAGATACAGAATGTGGTATGTGTTTTGCTCTCTTTTTACAAACCAATACCCACAACGATGATATTTTATGCCATACTTTTTTACGTTTTACTTCTGGCATTTTCGGCGGTTTTTTTCCTTATAAAAAAACCTTTTGCCGGCAAGGCACAAACTGCCCGGGCGATACTACAGAAGAAGTCCGGCAGGTTTTTCTTTTCGGGGAAAGTGAAGATATCCCGTTTTATCACACAATACGAATGTCCGGAATGCGGGTATAAAAGCATGGTTTTTTCGGCACACTGTCCCCATTGTCTCAGGGAAAATAAAAAAATGTCCCTTGTTGCGAATACCATGTCTTTTAGCGGCTGAGTACTCCCTCAGGTTATTAGAAGCGCAGTCCCCTTTCATTAAATTTCCCAGGTTTATTAACTTTGCAGCGTTTATTTGGAGAAGAAATTATGCAGCGATACGATGAGAACGCATTTCCCCGTGAGGTGCTGGAAAAGGAGATAAAATATTTGCGGCTGCTGGCCGACCGGTTTAAAAACATCCAGGATGCCAGCACGGAAATTATTAACCTCGAAGCTATCCTGAACCTCCCCAAAGGAACAGAACATTTTTTGAGCGATATCCACGGCGAATATGATACGTTTAGCCATGTGCTGGCCAACGCTTCGGGTGTGGTGCGCAAAAAGATTGATGATGTTTTCGGGAAAACCCTTCGCCAAAAAGACAAGCGTTTTCTGGCCACGTTGATTTACTATCCCGAAGAAAAACTGGATCTTGTTCTAAAAGAAGAAGAAGACCCGGATGAGTGGTTTGTCATTATCTTGCAGCGGCTGATAAAAGTGGCCAGGGCAGCCGCTTCAAAATACACCCGCTCAAAAGTACGTAAGGCCATGCCGGCTTCCTTTTCATACATCATTGTGGAGCTTCTGAATGAGAGTGGCGAAGACAAAGAAGAATATTTTGATGGAATTATCAACACCATCATCGAAATCAACAGGGCTGAACCGTTTATTGTGGCCATTTGCAGGTTTATCCAGCATCTGCTCATCGACCGTTTGCACATTATCGGAGATATCTTCGACCGCGGGCCTTATGCCGAGAAAGTGATGGACCGGCTGGTAAATTATCATTCGGTGGACATCCAGTGGGGCAACCATGATATCCTTTGGATGGGTGCTGCCTCAGGTAATTACGCCTTGATTGCCAATATGATACGTATTTCGTTGCGTTACCGCAACCTTGGCACGCTGGAAGATGCTTATGGTATCAATTTACTTCCATTGGCAACTTTTGCCATGAAGACATACGGGAATGATACCTGTGATCTTTTTGCTTCCGGTCCTGAAACGGATGGAAAAGATGGCGAGATTGTCAGGCAGATGCACAAAGCCATCGCCATCATCCAGTTTAAACTGGAGGGACAGGTTATACAGCGTAACCCGCATTTTCACATGGATGACCGGCTGCTGCTTGATAAGGTTGATGTTGAAAAAGGAACCGTACGGATAAACGGGAAAGATTATAATTTGCTGGACAAACATTTCCCTACCCTTGATCCGAAAAATCCATATGCCCTTACGGCTGAGGAACAAGAGGTGATGGAAAAACTCGGCAACAGCATTAAAAACAGCCAGCGTCTGCAGAACCATATCGAGTTTCTCTTCCTTCACGGAAGTATGTACCTGACATTTAATGCAAATCTCCTTTATCACGGGTGTATCCCGCTGGACGGGAAAGGCAATTTTGCCAAATTTGAAATAGATGGCGCACAATATTCGGGAAAGGCCCTTTGCGACAATTTCGATCGTGTTGCCCGAAAAGCTTACCATCACCGGTTTAACCGGAAATATGAAAAGACAGCTGATTACCTGTGGTATTTGTGGTGTGGCGCACTGTCGCCGCTTTTCGGGAAAACAAAGATGGCCACTTTTGAACGATATTTTGTTGCGGAAAAAGAAACGCACACCGAAAACCGTAATCCTTATTATAAACTGGCTTATGAGGAGGAAACTTTTTGTGATGCTATCCTCGGGGAGTTTGGCTTGTCCGGAAAAAATTCACACATCGTCAACGGCCATGTCCCTGTGAAAGTACGCAAGGGAGAAAGCCCCATTAAAGCCAACGGAAAGCTCTTCGTGATTGACGGCGGCATGTCGGTCCCTTACCAAAAAGTTACCGGCGTTTCGGGTTACACCCTGATTTATAATTCCTACGGCCTGGTGTTGGTTGAGCACGAACACTTTGACTCCAAACGGCAGGCCGTGGTGGAGGAAAAAGACATTATCTCAAAACGTATTTTTATCGAATCCAAAGCTACCCGAAAGCGGGTGAAAGATACGGATATTGGGAAAGACCTGCTGGCACAGATTACCGATTTAAAGATGTTGCTGACAGCCTACAGAAAAGGATTAATTAAAGAACGTTTTTAATGCGTACTGCAAAAAATGCATAAAATAAATAACCGGTGCCGGACAAAGACTCGCCGGCATTTTCTATCTTTGTAGCTCAAAATTCTAAAACAATGAAAGACACAATTGCTATTTTGTGCGGAGGAGGCCCAGCTCCCGGGATTAACTCGGTCATTAGCTCGGTTTCCATGGCTTTTCTTGATTCCGGATTTCGTGTATTGGGTATTCACGGTGGATACAAAGGACTGCTTTCGCCTGAACCCGATATTCAGGAAATTGATTTCAGGTTTGCCGACGATATTCATAAAAGAGGGGGTTCGGCATTGAAGATGAGCCGGTATAAACCCAAAGATACGGAATTTAATACCAAATTTTTTCTCGATTTCAACGTAAAATTGTTGGTTACCATTGGCGGCGATGATACAGCTTCCACTGCCAACCGGTTGGGAAAATTCCTGCGTGAACATGATGTGGATATTCAGAATATCCATGTGCCGAAGACCATTGATAACGATTTGCCCCTGCCTGACAACACCCCTACTTTCGGATATCAGTCTGCCAAGCAGGAGGGTGTCCGTATTGCCCAAACGGTGTATGAAGATGCCCGTACCAGCGGCAATTGGTTTGTTACGGCAGCCATGGGGCGCGAAGCCGGCCATTTGGCTTTCGGTATTGGTGCGGCCAGCCATTTCCCCATGATTGTCATCCCTGAAATGTTTAACAAAGTGGAAGTAACTTTCGACCGGATTATCCGGTTGATTATTTCGTCTATTGTCAAGCGGAAACTCCTGGGGATAAATTACGGGGTGGCTATTGTGAGCGAAGGTGTTTTCCACTTTATGTCTGACAATGAAATAAATAACTCGGGGATTGATTTCACCTATGATGAACACGGCCATCCCGAATTGGGAAATGTAAGTAAGGCCCATATTTTCAACGTTTTGTTGCAAAACCGGTTAAAGGAACTCGGCCTGAAAGTAAAAAGCCGTCCGGTGGAACTGGGATACGAACTTCGTTGTGTACAGCCTGTGGCTTTTGATTTGATGTATTGCGGATTGCTGGGCTATGGTGTGAAAAAACTTTTCGACGAAGGGCGTACCGCTTGTATGGTAACCGCTTCTCCGGCAGGAAAAATCAGTCCGTTATATCTCGAAGATGTATCGGATGCTTCCGGAAAAGTTCAGCCGCGGCTTGTAAACATTGATGGGGAAAAACCTAAACTGGTTTTTGAACATGGTTTGCAATTTTTAGAACCGGGCGATTATGAGCAGGCAAAAGAATTTCTTGGCCATCCCGAAGAATACGATTTTCGTGAGATCCTGAAATGGTAGCAAGTCGAATTTTACTCGTACTTCAAAGCTTCCACAGGTCGTTTGCGTACCATGAAAAGGGCTTTTAACAGCACGGTAACGAAGGCAACGAGCAGTACCAGGACAATGCCCCCCACAAAATAACAGAGGCTCATATTTATGTGATAGGCAAAGCTTTGCAGCCATTTCCCGATAAAGAAATAGACTACCGGTAAGATGAGCAGCCCGGCCACGAGAACCAGTACCACATACTCTTTTACCAGCATCAGGACAATTTGCTTTTCCGAACCGCCCAGGACTTTCCGTATGCTGATTTCTTTGGAACGCTGCTCAATGAGAAACGAAGAGAGGCCGAAAAGCCCCAGTGCCGAAATAAAAATGACAAACAGGGAAAAGTAAAAAAACAGCGAAAGCATTTTCTGGTCGCTGCGGTAGAGGGTGTCGAGTTTTTGGTCGAGAAAAGTGTAATACATGGTGTAGCCCTTGTTGTACTTTTTCCACACGTTACGTATATGTGCCAGTGCTTCTTTTCTCTCGTACGGATTTATCCTTACCACCACATACTGAACAAACTGTGGTTTCAGCATAAAAATCAACGGTTCTATCTGCTGGTGCAGTGAGGAGAAGTTGAAATTCTTCACCACGCCGATAATAATTCCTTTTTTGGTATATGGCGTGTGCAAATAGCTGCCCAGCGGATGTTCCAACCGGAGAAACCTGACCGCCGCTTCGTTTATTATAAAATGTTCCACACTGTCATTTTTCTTTGCGGAAGAGAAATATTCACCTTTTGCCAGAGGGATTTTCAACAAATTGAAATAATGATATCCCACAAAAAAACCATCCAGTGTCTGCAAATGTCCGGCTGACGAATCGCTGGTCCTCACCAGTATTTTTTCCGTCAGGTATCCCGGCAGGCTCGAAGCGGTGGCTACCTGTTCTATGGCCGTGTCCGACTTCAAAGCAGCGACAAAAGCACTTGCCCTTCCCCGAAAAGAGGTGTCGGCCGGACTGTTGATGACTACCACATCTTTTTTATCAAAACCCAGCGGCCTGTTTTTCACATAATGAATTTGTGCAAAGATGACAAGGGTGGAGATAATTACGCCAATGGCCACAAGATACTGAATGACAACAAGAAATTTGCGCAAGCCGGCAGCTGTAAACGAGTGTTTCTTTCTGCCACGGAAAATAAGTCCCCGCCCGCCAAGCACCTCCACCGGCTGTAATGAAGAAAGAACAAAAGCCGGAAAGCTTCCGCTGAACAGGGCCAAAAGCAGCATGAAAATGATTAGTATCATGCCAAAAACAAGCCCCGATCCGGTGAAAAGGCTGTCAACCAAGGTGATTTGCCGGTTGACCAGGCTGTTGAAGACAGGCATCAGCAACTCCACAAGGCTCAGCGAAAGGATAAAAGCCGTGAAAGTGATGATCAGCGACTCGCTGATATATTGCAGCATCAACTGTTTCCTGAAAACACCCATCACCTTGCGGACACCTATTTCACGTACCCGTTTCAGCGAGCGTGCCGTGGCAAAATTGATATAGTTTATGGAGGCCATCAATAAAATAAACAGTGCCACGATGACAAAGATGTAGAGGTAGGTCATGTTGATGTTGGAATGACTGTCGTAAAGTAATCCCTGTGAGAAGTGTATATCCTGGATGGGCTGAAAAGCGAGGTGCATGTACCCGTTGATTTTAATCTTTTGTTTTTTTACAAACTTCCCGATGGCCATATGGGCAAAATAATTTGCCCTTTGTATGAATTCCCTGACGTTTACCGTATCGGCAAGCTCCACGTAAGTATAACAATTCATCCAAAACCAATTGGTATTCAATTGTTTCTGCTCCTTTTTGTCTAAGGAGCTGAAGGAGATTATGGCATCGAATTCCAGATGCGACGGCCTGTTTTTATTATCGAAAACGCCGGAAACCGTATAGGCACGGATGCTGGTTTTTAGTTTTTTCCCGAGTGCCGGTTTGTTACCAAAAATCTTCTGCTTCATGGTGGTGGAAATCACCATGCTGTTCGGGTTCAGCAGACAGCTATCCGGGTTTCCTTCCGTGAAACGGTAGTTGAAAACCTTAAACACCCGTGCATCACCGATGGTCAGGTTGGGAATATCGTACATTTTCCCCCGATAGTTTACCGATGATACATCATTTTTGTCGGATGGATCAGTAAAAAACAGACGGGTAGATTGTAAAATTTCAGGAAAATTATTTTTCAGTGTATCGGCCAGCAGATAAGGCGTAAGTGCCATTTTTTCCTCTTTACCGCCTGTCGAATAGGTTTCGTTTACCCTGTAAATGTGGGGATAATTTTTCCAGCTGCGGTCATAATAAAGGGCATTTTCCACATAGAGGTAAATGAAGACAAAGGCTACGATGCCAATGGTCAGGCCGGCAAGATTGAGCAGGAAATAGTTTTTCTGTCTCATCAAGACACGAAATCCCATACGAAAAAAGCTTCCCCACATAGGCTTATACCCGGTTTAAATTTTCGTTGATAATCTGGCCATCAAACAGATGCACGATACGTCGGCTGTAACTGGCATCGTGGTGCGAATGGGTTACCATGACGATGGTCATCCCCTCTTTGTTCAACTCATCGAGGATGTTCATCACCTCTTCGCCATGCATCGAGTCGAGGTTGCCGGTAGGCTCGTCGGCGAGCAACAGGCGGGGACGGGTAACAATGGCACGGGCCACCGCCACCCGTTGCTGCTGCCCGCCCGAAAGTTGTACGGGCAGCAAATCCTTCCGATGGGTAATCTCAAGGCGGTCGATGACCTCCCTAACCCGTCTTTTGCGTTCGGATTTTTTTATTCCCTGATAAATGAGGGGCAGCTCAATATTTTCCCAAATGCTCAACTCTTCAATCAGGTTGAAGTTTTGGAAAACAAAACCGATATTCTCTTTCCGCAGGCGGGTTATCTGTTTCTCATTCAAGTTATAAACTTCTTTTCCCATAAACCGGTAACTGCCCGAACTGGCCACATCAATCATCCCCAGCAGATTCAGTAATGTGGTTTTTCCACATCCCGATGGCCCCATGACCGACACAAAATCAGCCTCTTCCACTTTCAGGTCGATGCCGGCAAGTGCCACCGTTTCGATGTCAGCCGATTTGAATACCTTTTTTAATTGTTTTGTTTCTATCATTTTTGGCTCTGCTATCTCAGAACAAATGTAAACTTTTCCTTTATAACGAATCCTGTCCTGCCGAACGGACGAAAACAGATGAAGTATTTTTAACGAATATCATGCCAGCCAATTTATTTAACTGTATAACAGTATGTTGGAATTTATTTTTTATAAGAGTGTAACAAATAGTGTTCGAAAACGTTCATATTTTTGTACCGGTATGAACAATTAGTTGTAATTTTATTCCCGAATTTAAAGTCCGCAAAGCATGTCAAAAATTGAAGCCCGCATTTTAATCGTAGATGACGACACCGACATTTTGCTTGCCGCGAAAATGTTTCTACGCCAGTATTTTAAGATTATCCATACCGAAAAAAATCCGGAGAACATCCCCGACCTGTTGCGCAATGAGACCTACGATGTTATCTTGCTGGACATGAATTTCTCACGCGATGCCAACACCGGAAAGGAAGGATTTTACTGGCTGAACAAGATACTGGAAATTGATCCGGCGGCCATCGTCATTTTTATTACCGGTTACGGCGACATCGAGCTGGCAGTGCAGGGCATAAAAGAGGGGGCTACTAACTTCATCCTGAAACCCTGGGAAAACAACAAACTGCTTGCCACCATTGAAGCTTCCCTGAAGATAAGGGTTTCAAAGGTAGAGCTGGAGAATTTGCGTTCCACCAACAAGCTGCTGGTGGCCGATCAGGACCATATTTTTAGTAACATTATTGGCCAGTCCGCTGCCATGGAAAAGGTTTTGAAAACTGTGGAGAAGGTAGCAAAGACCGATGCCAACGTGTTGATTCTCGGCGAAAACGGAACGGGAAAAGAGGTTATCGCCCGCGCCATTCACCGTGCTTCCCATCGCAAGGACAAGATGTTTATCAACGTGGATCTCGGTGCCATTACGGAAAGCCTTTTCGAGAGTGAGCTTTTTGGTTATAAAAAAGGTGCTTTTACCGATGCCCGTGAGGACCGTGCCGGTCGATTTGAAGCGGCCAATCATGGCACACTGTTTCTGGATGAAATCGGAAACCTGCTGCCCAGCCTGCAATCCAAACTACTGAGTGTGTTGCAGAGCCGCAAGGTGGTACGCCTCGGCTCGCACAAGGAGATTCCGGTGGATGTGCGCCTGATTTGCGCTACGAACATGCCGCTCTACGAAATGGTGCGGGAAAACAAATTCCGTCAGGATTTGCTCTACCGTATTAACACGGTGGAGATAACCATTCCTTCGCTTCGCGACCGTACCGAAGACATTGAACCGTTGCTCCATCATTTTCTGGAGATTTACAGCAAGAAATACAAAATGCCCCAGAAACGTATTGGCCCCGGAACGTTAAAACGGTTACAAATGCACAGCTGGCCGGGTAATGTCCGTGAGCTGCAACATGCTGTGGAGCGGGCGGTCATCCTCAGCGAGGGAAACATGCTGGAGCCACAGGATTTCTTTATGAACGAGGTTCCTGATAGTCAGGGGGAGATCTTTCCCGTGAACATGAACCTCCAGGAAACGGAAAAAGTGCTTATCCGCAAAGTGGTGGACAAACACGGCGGAAACATAAGCCGTGCAGCCAAAGAACTGGGCCTCACACGGGCTTCCCTTTACCGAAGAATTGAAAAGTATGGTTTATAAAAAATTCAGGATTCAGGTTGTCCTGCGTATTTTACTGATTGTCATTACGTTGTTGCTGATATTCTCCTTTTATCGGAATCCGGCCTATCGCATCAGTACCCTTATCCTCGGTATCCTTTTTGTAGCCCAGGTCATCTTTTTGATACGCTATACCGAACAAACCAACCGGAAGCTTGCCCTCTTCTTTTCTTCCATCCGGAACGCTGACTTTATGGGCTCCTTTGTGGAGGAAGGAAAAGGGAAAAGTTTTGATGAGCTGAACCGTGAATTTAACGAGGTCATTGATGCTTTCAGAAAAACAAAAACCGAAAAAGAGGAGAATTTCAATTACCTGCTTACCGTTATCCAGCATGTGAGTATCGGCGTGTTGGTCTATACCCGGAATGGAAAAGTAGATGTCTATAACAATGCGGTGAAGAGCCTTTTGCAGGTAAAACATCTGCGCAACATCAAACAGCTGGCCAGCCTGTCGGAAGAGCTGAGTAAGACGCTGCTCGAAGCCAAAGCCGGCGAAAAGAAGCTGGTGAAAATTTTTGTGGGAAACGAGCTTTTACAGCTCTCCATCCATTCCACAGAGTTTCTGATGCATGGCGAGAAGTACCTGCTGGTCTCTTTGCAGGATATCCATCCCGAACTGGAACAGAAAGAGGTGGAGTCGTGGCAAATGCTTATCCGGGTGCTGACGCACGAGATTATGAATTCCATAACGCCCATCTCCTCGCTGGCCTCTACGGTTCAGGATATTTTAAAGGAGTTTAAAAAAGACAAAACACAACTTTCGGAAGAGGAAGCCGAAGACCTTGAAAATATCACCAGTGCCATCTCTACCATTGAGAGGCGTAGCAGGGGACTGTTGAATTTTGTGGAGTTGTACCGTAACCTTACCCGGATTCCCAAACCGCACTTCCGTTATTTTCCGGTTGCCGACCTTTTTCAGCGTACGCTGGAGCTTATGGAGCCTAAGTTTGAGAAGCTGGACATCCAGGTTACCACCAAAATATTTCCCGGCGATTTAAAACTACTCGCCGATCCGGATTTGGTGGATCAGGTACTTATCAATCTGATGCTCAATGCCATTGATGCGGTTGAAAAATCGGAAACCAGACAAATAAGCCTTACCGCATCGGTAAACCTAAACAACCGCACATTGATTGAAGTTACAGATACCGGCATTGGTATAAGCCAGGATGCCATGGACAAGATATTCATGCCTTTTTTCACCTCCAAAAAAACCGGTTCCGGTATCGGGCTGAGCCTGTCGCGGCAGATTATGCAGATGCACAAAGGCAGCCTTTCCGTCCGTTCCGCACCGGGAAAAGGGGCCTCTTTTATTCTTGTTTTCTGATACGTTGGAAGTAATAACTCAGGTTAAAATTAAGTTAAGTCCCGTTAGGGACAAAATATTTCTAGAACAAATTATCTGCGTCGAACAGTCCCGTAGGGACGGAATAAAAAAGGGTTTGTTAATGGAAAATTGAACTGGCAGGCATGGAGTTGTTCAGCAAATTTGAAATTGATTACGACAGACAGTACATGCTAACTAAAAGACATACAATAATATATCGTCCCTAACGGGACTTCTTCTTGTTTTGATTTTTTTCTATAAACATTTTGTCCCTAACGGGACATCCAAACATTAACGATAACTTGTTTCTAATTCACCTAATGCATCAAGATAGGAATTAGCCGCTTTACTATTTCAACCCAGCTAAAACAGTACGGTCTCCTTTTTCAACGTACTAATTTTGTAATTTTGTGAAAAATATAAAAATGAAAAAACCGGCCGACACAAGTCATAACATAAGCGAAAACATTAAAAACCGATGGAGTCCCCGGGCTTTTGACAGCCGTCCTGTGGAAGAGGAGAAACTTTTTCGCGTTTTGGAGGCAGGACGCTGGGCGGCTTCTGCTTTTAACGAACAGCCCTGGCGTTTTGTTGTGGGGAAAAAAGGAGAGGAAAAATATGAAAAAATCCTTGCTTCCTTAGTTGAATGGAACCAACAGTGGGCACGTAAAGCCCCTGTTTTGATTTTAAACCTTGCCAAAAAGACTTTTAGCCGAAATGGTAAAGTCAATGTTACTGCTTTGTACGATTTGGGGCAAGCAGTGGCCGGTATGGCTATGGAAGTTGTAAACCAAGGGCTTGTGAGCCATCAAATGAGCGGTTTTGATACGGAGAAAGCGAGACTTTCTCTCGGTATTTCCGATGACTTTCAGCTTGTTTCGGTCATGGCCCTCGGCTACTATGGAAATGTGGAGGAACTTCCGGAGGATATGCGGGAAATGGAACTGTCCGCCCGTGAGCGAAAAGCAGGAGAAGATTTACTTTTTTAATGAAGAAAAAATGAGATACAAATTGTTGCTTGTTTTAGGTATGATAGCTGCCTTTACCCTCACTTCATGTGGCCAGTTTAGCCGGTCGGCACATACACGTAAAGACAAATCTGTTGAAAAAACCGTCAATATTCCTGATTTCAATGCTGATTCGGCGTATGCTTATACTGCCGTTCAGGTAGCTTTTGGCTCAAGGGTCCCCGGTACGCCTGCCCATGCAGCTTGTGCAAAATGGATTATCCGGAAATTAAAATCGTTTGCCGATACGGTTTACGTACAGAAATTCAAAGCCCGTACTTATGATGGTGTGCTGCGCAGCGGGGGGAACATCATTGGCTCGTTTTTTCCGGATTACCAAAACAGGGTACTGCTGATGGCACATTGGGATTCGCGTCCTTTTGCCGACCATGACCCGGACAAAGCCAAATGGAAAACACCCATTATGGCAGCCAACGATGGTGCCAGCGGCGTAGGCGTATTGCTGGAAATGGCAAGGCAGTTTCATCTGCACCATCCCAACGTGGGTGTTGACATCGTTTTCTTCGATCTGGAAGACTGGGGGCCTCCGGCATATCTGCATTTGCAGGGCAAAGAAAACTCCTGGGCACTGGGTGCGCAATATTGGTCAAAACATCCGCAGGTTCCGGCTTACTCCGCCACTTTTGGTGTGCTGCTCGACATGGTAGGGGCCAAAGATGCTACTTTCCTGAAAGAATATTATTCTCGCCAGTATGCCCGGTATTATGTTAACTTAATCTGGAAAACCGCAAGGGGGCTGGGCTACGACAACTATTTCCCTAACCGGGATGGGTATCCCATTGACGATGATCACCTCTATGTGAATACGATTGCCGGTATTCCATCCGTAGATATTATCCAGCTTGACCCGAACAGCCCCAACGGTACTTTTTGGAAATACTGGCACACCACCGGCGATACTTTGGATAAAATCAGCAAACCAACGCTGAAAGCCGTGGGGCAGGTTTTGCTGACGGTGATATATGGGATGTAGCAGGGAAGTGCCTAAAGTTTGGAGTTTATCATCCAATCGTCAAACAATCGGAATTTACCCAACTCCACAATTTCGCAATTTCTCCCTGTCCTTTCGTCCCTCAGTTTCTCTGTCTCGTCTTTATTCCAATCTATAATCAGTAAAAATTCCTATTTTTTCTTAAAAATTAGTATGCATGCGTAATACTTTAAAATATTTTACCGATATTTGTGCAAAATAAACGGATAACTTAAAAATTTATAGCATGAAAATTCTGGTATTGATTAGTAATGTACCTGATACGACAACAAAAATCAGGTTTACCGGGGATAACAAAGCATTTGATGCCACGGGAGTTCAGTGGATCATTAATCCCTGGGATGAATTGGCACTTACCCGTGCAATGGAACTAAAAGAAGCTGGTGGCGTAGAAAAAATTACCGTAGCCAATGTGGGAGCTAAGATTACAGAGCCGACCTTGCGCAAGGCCCTTGCGGTGGGTGCTGATGATGCCATTCGCATCGATGCCGAACCATTGGATGCTTATTTTGTGGCTACACAACTGGCGGAAGTGGCCAAAGATTACGATCTTATTCTTGCCGGTATAGAAGCTTCGGATTACAATGGTGCAGGTGTTGGTGGTATGCTCGCAGAAATGATGGGCATTAACTCCGTGTCAGCTGTTTCCGGTATCGATTTGGAAAACGGCGAATTGAAGATTCACCGCGATATTGATGGTGGTTCGCAGGTGTTGACTGTACCCACACCGCTGGTAGCCATTGTCCAGAAAGGGATTGCCATAGACCCGCGAATCCCGGCCATGCGTGGTATTATGATGGCACGGAAAAAACCACTTAACGTTGTTCCCCCCGTTGATGCAGAAGCCAGGACCGAGTTCCTGACCTATGAATTGCCTGCTCCGAAAGCTGCCTGTAAGATGGTGGATGAAGACAATGCAAAAGAGCTTGTCAGACTTTTACGTGAAGAAGCCAAAGTATTGTAATTCAAATCTTAACTTTTAAAAATTAGAAAAATGTCAGTATTAGTATATACAGAAAACTGGAGCGGTAAATTTAAAAAACTAAGTTACGAAATTGTCTCTTTTGCTGCTGCTATTGCAAAGGAAATGGGCAGCCCTGTTACCGCACTGTCCATTGGCCATGTGGCTGATGATGAACTGAAATCATTAGGAAAATACGGAGCCAACAAAGTGTTGAATGTACAGGACGACCGTTTTGAGTCGCTGGACAACAAAGCATTGGCCGATGCAGTTGCCAAAGCTGCCGAAAGTGAAAGTGCCAAAGTGGTTATTTTTGCCCACAACAATGAAGGGAAAGCCATTGCTCCCCGTGTTTCGGTAAAACTCAATGCCGGCCTGGTTACCGGTGTAACCGGCCTGCCGGTAAGTGTCGACCCGTTTGTAGTCCGCAAAAAAGTGTTCACAGGGAAGGCTTTTGCCAATATTCAAATCAAAACGGATGTAAAAGTCATCACGTTTGCCCAGAACTCTTATGAAGTTGTTGAAACACCGACAGATACGGCTATCGAAGCTTTTGACCCGCAAATTAGCGATGGCGAATTTAACACTGTTGTAAAAGATACGCATCTCATTACAGGAAAAGTCTTGCTTACGGATGCCGAAATTGTTGTTTCGGGTGGCCGTGGCATGAAAGGGCCTGAAAATTGGGGCGGACTGGAAGAACTGGGTGAGCTGCTTGGTGCAGGAATGGCCTGCTCACGGCCTGTTTCTGACGAAGGCTGGCGTTCACACGAAGAGCATGTGGGACAAACCGGGAAAATCATTGCCCCGAACCTGTATCTGGCCTTTGGTATCTCAGGTGCCATTCAGCATTTGGGCGGTGTGAACTCCTCCAAATATATCGTTGCTATTAACAAAGACCCGGAAGCCCCTATTTTTGAAGCTTCTGATTACGGTATTGTCGGCGATGCTTTTAAAGTAATTCCGCAGCTGATTGAAGCAGTTAAAGAGATGAAAGCAAATAAGTAACAGATTGTTTTATCATTGATTTTGAACCGGCGGGGATTTTTCCTTTGCCGGTTTTTTTATGCCCGGTATTATTCACCTGATTTCAAGATAAGGCGTGTTTACGGTTATAGATAATCTTTCAGGAGAAGTATTTCCTGTTCTGCTGACAACTTTGTTTTGAGAAACTTTATACTTTAGCCTTTTAATAACGACACACTTAATTCTGTTTGTTTGGAACGATACCTGCAAATACTTTCCATTTCGCTTGAAGCGGTTTTGCTTAATAAATCACGCTCCATATTGACTGCTTTGGGCATTATCTTCGGTGTGGCTGCCGTCATTGCCATGATGGCTATCGGGAATGGTGCCCGAAAGGAAATCCTTGACCAGATAAAAATGGTCGGGGTGAACAACATTGTTATTTTGCCGGCCCATCAGGGGAAAAATAGTAGTGATAAAAGCAGTGATGATAAACAAGAAGGGAAATCGGAGCAAAAGAAATATGTGCCCGGCCTGACGATAAAAGATGTTGAGAATATTCAAAATGTGCTGCCTTCGGTAGAACGGGTAAGCCCTGAAGTCATTTACAATATGCAGGCTTCGCGCGATGGCAAAAAGATGCCTGCCGCACTGACCGGTGTTTCTTCTGCTTTTTTTAAGATTTTTAACCTATCGATAAAAGAAGGTGTGTTTTTTACTGAGCGTCAGGTAATAAAGGGAGACCCTGTTTGTATAATAGGGCCTGAGATAGCTGCCAGGCTTTTTCCTGATGAAAATCCTTTGGGAAAACATCTTAAGGCGGGTAATGTATGGTTGCAGGTTATTGGTATTATCCGGGGATTACAGGTGAACAAGAAAGCGGAAAATATGGGTATCTCCGATTATAATCAAAGTATTTTTACTCCGCTGAAGACTGTTTTGCTGCGCTACAAAGACCGGTCGCTTGTTAACCAGGCCTCGCTCATGGGTGGTGGTGGACAAGTTGTCATTTTTGGGGGCGGTATGGCTGTTTTCGGTAATGATAATCAGGAAACTTCCGGGAAGAACAACAACCAGCTGGACAAAATTGTGGTGCAGGTGAGAGAAAGCAGCCAACTGCTTCCTACGGCACAGGTTATCAAAAAAATCCTGCTTCGTCGTCATCAGAATACCGAAAATTTTGTCATTAAGATCCCTGAATTACTATTGAAACAGGAACAGAAAACCAAAGACATCTTCAATATTGTACTCGGTGCCATTGCCGGCATTTCATTGCTTGTGGGCGGTATTGGCATCATGAATATCATGCTGGCCTCGGTTATGGAGCGTATTCGTGAGATTGGGGTGCGCCGTGCTACAGGAGCTACGCAAAGAGACATTGTTTTTCAGTTTCTTGCAGAATCCACTTTTATCAGTATCAGCGGCGGCCTCATCGGCGTGCTGCTGGGCGTCATTATGGCCAAAGTCATTACGCTGACCACGGGCATTCTTACCATTGTCTCATTCTGGTCTATTTTGTTGTCGTTTGGCGTGGCTGCTGCCGTAGGTATTATTTTCGGTTACCTGCCGGCCAAAAAAGCCGCCCTGAAAGACCCGGTGGAATCGCTGCGGCACGATTGACCGTTTTGGTTATAAAGATAACCCCGGGGCTATCCAAAAAGATAATTTTTGAAAGTTCTCACTAAAAGCGCAAATGTACCGCAAAGCGCGCAAATCATTTTGCTATAATGATTTAAGTTTTGCGTTTTCTGCGTTAAAGTTTTGCGCACTTTGCGTGAAACCCACTTTTTGGACAACTTCGTCATTTCCAAAAATGATTTACATTTGTATGCCCCGGACACCGGGGAAATCCATAGATAAACCTGGATATATGAAACGTGTCATCCTTTTTCTTTCTGTTGCTTTTTCCGGTATCAGCCTGCTGCCGGCACAATCCGTGAAACATTATACCCTCAGTGAGGTAATTCATTTGGCACAGAAGCAGTCGCCTGATGCGCTGATAGCCATTCACCGTTTCCGGAAAAGTTATTGGCAATACCGTACTTTTAAAGCCACCTATCTGCCCAATCTGAACCTGGCCGCCACTTTGCCCGACATCAACCGCAGTATCAATGCCATTTCGGCCCCTGATGGAACGGTTTCGTACACCTCGCAAAGCATTTCCAACTATTCCATTGGCCTGTCGCTGAACCAGAAGATCGGGCTGACCGGCGGTGAGATTTTTGTCAACAGCGGGTTACAACGCATGGACAACTTTTTTACGGACACCACCACACGGCAGTACCTGAGCAATGTGGTCAACATCGGAATCCGGCAACCTATTTTTTCCTACAATCCCTACAAATGGCAAAAAAAGATTGAACCGATAAAATATGAAGAGGCCAAACGCCAATATATGGAATCGGAGGAAGATATTGCCATTAAGGCGATTAACCATTTTTTCTCGCTGCTCACTGCCCAAATAGAAGTGGAGATAGCCAAAAAGAATTACCACAATTATGATACGCTCTACAAGATAGCCAAAGGACGCTATAATCTCGGGAAAATTGCCGAAAACGACCTGCTACAGCTTCAGCTGAATTTTTTGAAAGCCGATGCCTCCGTGGAACAATCGGAGCTGAATTACAGCGACAGGCTGTTCCGGTTTAAGTCCTACCTGCGCATAAAAGACAGTGGCCGTATTCAGCTGGTTCCGCCGTTGATCACTTCGTTTTTTGATATTCCTGTGAGCAAAGCCGTTGAAGAAGCCAAACAGAACACCTCTACTTCGCTTTCTTTTACACAACGGTTGCTGGAGGCTGCCAGTCAGGTGAACATGGCCAAAATGAACGGCCGGTTTGATATGGACCTGTATGCCAGTTTCGGACTGTCGCAAACATCGCATACGTTGCAGGAAGCCTACCAGAATCCGTTGAACCAGGAGCGTGTCAGTATGGGCATCACGCTTCCGTTGCTTGACTGGGGGAAAGCCCGGGGCGGTATTAAAATCGCCCAGTCAAACCAGGATTTGGTAAAAACTTCCGTTGAACAGGACAAAATTGATTTTGAACAAAATATTTTTCTGAAAGTCATGCAGTTTGCCATGCAGAAAAAGCAACTGGCCATTGCTGCCAAATCGGATACGGTGGCACAGCTGCGGTATGAAATTACCCACAAACGCTATATGATTGGCATGGTCAACGATGTGCTGGAACTGAACAACGCGCAGATTGACAACGACAATGCCAAAATGAATTACTTCAACACGCTGAAAGATTACTGGATAAACTACTACCAGTTACGCAAACTTACCCTGTACGATTTTCAAAAAAACATGCCCATTAAGGTGGACACCAAGCTTTTGGTGCAGTAATCCCAGACCTTACAAGGTAAAAAGATTTAAAATAAGGCACTTAATTGCCCTATTTTTTATTAATTAGGGAAGTTTGTTGCCCTAATTTACTGTTTTAGTCGGAGAACCCCTGACCGGTAGGAGCATTATCAGGCAACTTTTCCCCATTTCCCTCATCGAACTGGAAAATCAGTTCGGCGGAATGTACCTTCACCAAAATCCGGAAAATATAATGGTTTATGGTTTATACCCCGAAAGCCTGACAGCCAACAACAACCACGATAAAGCACATTGCCTGCAAAACCGTATCTTTGTCATAAAATATTTCTTCATGGAACAGCAAACCTTTGACATGGCCACACTCAACGACATGAACCGCGGAACGCTCATGGAACAGCTGGGCATCGAATACCTGGAAGCCCGGACGGGTTATATGAAGGCCAGTATGCCGGTGGACGAACGCACTTTTCAGCCCATGCGTATTTTACATGGCGGTGCCACCATTGCCCTGGCGGAGACGCTGGCCAGTATTGGCTCGGCACTGATGGTCGACCGTGAAAAATTTGATGTAAAAGGACAGCATGTTACGGCCAACCACCTCCGGAGTGCCCGTAGTGGAAAAGTTATTGGCGAAGCCACCATTATGCATCAGGGCCGTTCTTCCCATATCTGGAATATCGATGTGAAAGATAAAGAAGAACGGCTGATATCCACCTGTCGTGTTACCATCTTTGTTGTGAAAAAAAGAAATTCGGAAGAATAACCTTACGGGACTTATTGCCTTTCAAAATATTGCTGTTTATGCTTATCCGCAAACTGTTATCCAAAAATATTGCTTTTGCCGTTTACCGGATACCGCGTGAAAAAACACCGATGTTTGTCGTGCAAACAACACCGGTACAGAAGTTTGTTCCGGATACGCTGGATGAACAATCAGGGTTTGTCATTGCCCCGTTTGATGCTTATAAATCAGGGAATGCCTTTTTGATAAAACCGGAAATAGTTGCCGGCAACCTGCCGGAATACAAAGAATTATCAGATTATCTGGATGCTTTTTCCGATAAGGATACAGAACTTCCCCATATCCGGAATGTTATCACTACCAAAGAAGATTACCTCCAACAGGTAGCAGGCCTGGTAGCCCGTATCAAAAACGGTGAGGCCCGGAAAGTGGTGCTGTCGCGGGTTAGGGATAAAATGTTGCCTACCGGCTTCAGCCCTGATTTGTTTTTCGAATTGTTGCAGCAAAGCTATCCCAACGCTTTTGTTTATCTTTTTTATCTTCCCGGAAACGGTATCTGGGCAGGGGCTACACCGGAAACGCTGTTGAAAAAGGAGGTTGAATATTTTGAGACTATGGCATTGGCGGGAACGCAAAAACTGTCGGGAAAAAACGGGCCGGTCCCCTGGGAAAAAAAGGAAAAAGAGGAGCAGGCTTTTGTGTCGGTATTTGTGGAGGAACAGATAAAAAAAACAGGGATAAAAACTTACGAAAAACAGCCGGCAGAAACCATCCTTGCCGGCAGGCTGGCACATATCTGCACCCGGTTTCGCTTTCCGGCAGAAACATTGAAGGGCAAGACCGGTCGTTTTGTAAATCTGTTGCATCCCACTCCGGCCGTCTGTGGTTTGCCCAAAGAAGCGGCCTGGCAGCTTATTGGTGAAACCGAAAACCATCAACGGCGATTTTACACCGGTTTTATCGGCCCGTGGCAGGTACGGGGCACTTCAAAACTTTTTGTTAACTTGCGCTGTGCTGAGTTTACAGAAAAGAAAATGTTACTTTATACCGGCGGAGGCCTTACCGCTGATTCCAATCCGGAAAAAGAGTGGCAGGAAACCGAAGACAAATCGGCCACCCTCTTGTCGGTTGTGGAAAAAATGCGCAACTTTGCCCCATGACTTCCGATAAAAAAACAGCCAGTTTGCTGACAGACCTATTTGTAAAAAAAGGCCTTCGTGAAATTGTGCTCTCTTCGGGTTCGCGCAATGCCCCCATTATCATTTCCTTTGCGCAACATGCTGATATAAAAGCTATCAGCGTGGTAGATGAACGCAGTGCCGCCTTTTTTGCACTCGGTATGGCATTGCAAAATCATCGGACAGTTGCCGTTGCCTGTACTTCGGGAAGCGCAGCACTCAACTATTCACCAGCTATAGCGGAGGCTTTTTATCATAAAATTCCGTTGCTTGTATTAACGGCAGACCGCCCTTCGCATCTGGTTGATGTCGGTGACGGACAAACCATCCGGCAGAAGAATGTTTTTGCCAACTTTATCAAAAAGTCGTATTCATTGCCGTTGGAAATCAATTCGGAAGCAGAAAAAGAGAAAGTCAATATGCTTATCAACGAAGCTATTGACCAAACCCTTTTTCCCGAACCCGGTCCTGTTCACATCAACATTCCTTTCGATGAGCCTCTTTACGGACTTACAGGCCATGGTGAAACGGGAACTTTACTGGACACCTTTGATATGCCCGCTGCGGTAGACGAAAAAATCAGGGAAAGGTTTCTGCAACAATGGAAACAAAGTCGTAAAACACTTATTCTGGCAGGGCAGGGGCAACCTTCCGGAAAACGAAATGAGCTGCTTGCGGGGCTTTCCAAACTGCCACAGGTTGCCGTCATGACGGAAACGACCTCCAATCTGTCTTCCCCGGCTTTCATGGACGAGATTGACAACCTCATTACGGAGATTCCGGAGGATGAAATGGTTGACATTCAACCGGAGTTGCTCATCACTTTCGGGACTTCTGTCGTATCGAAAAAAATCAAAAAGCTGTTGCGGAAATATCCTGCCAAAAACCATTGGCATATTTCACCTTCCAGTGAAAAAAGGGATACTTATTTCTGTCTTACCGGCGTAATACCAGCTGAAGCCGGGATTTTTCTGTCGGAAATAAAAGATGCGCTACCGGGTACCGAAAGCCATTACCGGGATTTCTGGATGAAGCACAAACAGCAGGTGTTGCAAAAACGGAAAGCCTTTTTGGAAAAAACAGGCTGGTGCGACCTGAAAGTGTATGAGATTTTGTTCGCTGAGATTCTCGGCAACTCTTTGTTGCATCTTGGCAACAGCACGCCGGTACGCTATGCCCAGCTTTTCGGTAGTTTGCCAAAGTTTCATTATTTCTCCAACCGCGGGGTAAGCGGCATCGATGGGCAGGTCTCCACAGCTGCGGGAGCCGCTTTTGCAGTACCCGGAAAAATCAACACAGTCATTACCGGTGATCTGGGTTTCTTCTACGACTCCAATGCCTTGATGAACCATAACCTGACACCTAACCTGAAAATCATTGTTATCAACAATGGCGGTGGCGATATCTTCCGGTTTATTCCCGGCCCGGATGTCAGTGCACAACGTGAAAAGTTTTTTGCTGCCACCCATCACTGGAAAGCAGAGATGATTGCCCGGGCTTTTGATGTCCGGTACTTCAAAGCAGAAAATGAGGCGGAACTAAAATCATGTCTGACTGAATTTTATTCTGAAAACAACCGCCCGGCGTTGCTGGAAATCTTTACCGCTGAGGAAGAAAATGCACAGGTGTTGAAAGATTACTTCCGGTATTTGGGAAAATAGTTACGAACGCTTTTTAAGGCTGGATTACAAATCCAGCCCAGCATAAGTAGTCAACCTTTCAGGTCGAACCCGACCTGAAAGGTTAAAAAAATAAGAAGTCGAAAACCTGACAGGTTTTTGTTACTTTTTTCTTTCAGCGATAAAACCGGTACTCTTTAATCCTCTTTTCTGAAAATTTCCAGCCACTGGTCGGCCATTACCAGCGGCTTCAGCAGGGATTTTACAGGAGCGTGGAAAATCTCTTTTGATGACGGTAACAATCCAATCATAACGGGCAATGACCCGAATGCCAATCCGATACCTTTATAAAAACGGCCAAAACCAATCCGAAAAAGAAAATTGCGCACATGTTCGTTGAGCAGTTCCACGCTAAGTGCCGAGAAGCCCACCACAATAAACAATGCCCGCAGCAACATCTCCAGGCCGATAACAAATCCGGTAATACTGAACCACTGATGGTCGGGTTTGCCAAAATCCCAGAACAGTGCCGAGAGCAGTACAATGATGACCAGTTGCGACCAGAAAACAGGTTTCTGCAACCGCCGCAAGGCCCGCTGGTAAATAAAACCGAACACAATGACATAACAGGCCATAAAAATTAGTCCCGGCAGGCGATAGTGCATATTGACAAGTAAAAGTCCCATTGGCAATGCAATGACATGAAACCACAGCAACAGCAATGATGTTTTTTGATTTTTATCCAGTACGAAGAAATCTTTGTTGTTTCCTTTTTTAACCGTTTGAATATCCTGATGTTGTGCTATTTGTAGTTTGAGTGATTTACGCCCGATAACATAACCCAGCCATCCGGCCAATATGCCGAAAACAACATAAAACGAAAGTAAAAACCATAAGATTTGCCAGTCAGTAGCCTGACCGAGATGCAGTTGCTTTAATCCGAAGTTAATGATATTGACATAGATCTTTACAAGGTTAAATCCGTAATAAATGATCAGGCTGATAATTTTATGAAACAGGGCACTGGAGAGGCTGAGAATGCCCCCTGTCATATAAGCAAAAAGGTTATTGCCGAACAGGCGTATAATACCTTCGATAAGAATGGCTTCCAGCATAATACCTGTCATGGGGCCCAGGATGATGGCACTGGGCGAAACAGATTTCATAATGGCGGTAATCAGCCCGGCGCGGATAATCAGCCCTTTGTATGGCCATATCTGATAAAATCCAACAAGGAGGATTGTACCGGTAAAAGCCAGAACAGAACCGGCAAAGGGGATGCGCGTATTGTGTAAAAAACTGCCCACAATAATTTCGATGGATGCCCACAGTCCGCCTACTACGGCAGCCCTCAGCCAAAGGTCGTCCTGTTGTTGTTTTGTCCTGCTCACCATCTTATCTCCTCCGCTTTTTCCAAATCATCGGGTGTGTTCAGGTTCAAAAAGAGGTTATCGCTAAAAAAAGGCAGGTTTTGGTCGATATTTACCGATTTGAAGCGGATACGTTTAAAAAACTGCATCATTTTGTACTCTTTATTGCGGACGGCTTCTTCCAGTTCACTTACGACATTGGTGTTGTAACAGGCACTCAGGGGCTCCAGAAGAAAAGTCTCGTGCGATGGACAAACCACCTGGAAATTTTCCATTTTTTTTAGCAGAAGACGGAAAACATCTGTGTTTACAAAAGGTGTATCACACGAAAGAATGAGGTTGTACTGTGTTCTTGATTTTTTCAGGCAGGAGAGAACACCACCCATGGGGCCAATATTTTTGACCTCGTCGGGAATAACAGGAAAACCAAACGCAGCATATTTTTCAGGAAAATGGTTGGCCGAAATCATCATCTTTCCGCAAAGGGGCTTTAAAATATCAATGGCATACGATACCAGCGGCTTGTTCCTGAATGAGCATAGCCCTTTGTCTTTTCCCAACCGGCTGCTTCTGCCTCCCGCAAGGATAATTCCTGTGATTTCTTCCCTGTTGATGTCCATGTCTTAGAATGAAACAGCAAAATTATTGTTTTCCTGTTTACTGCCGGAAAAAATAACAAATTTATCCTGTAGGCCACAAGTAAAAAATTACTGCTGCCACGAATACACGAATAACAATTATTGGAAGTGCGGAAAAGCTGCCACGGATACACGAATAACAATTGTTGGGAGAACGGAACAGCTGCCACGAATACACGAATAATAATTGTTGGGAGAACGGAACAGCTGCCACGAATACACGAATGGCAATTTTTGGAAGTACGGGAATAATTATGGCCACGAATGCACGAATGGTACTTGCTGTAAATAAAAATACATTTGTGAATTCGTGGCTAATCAAATAAAAGTTGTAATTTAGCAATCGGGTGGATAGCAATTATTTACATAAAGTGTAGCAGATGAGAGAACCAATTAAAACCTAAAATCATGGACAAAATTATTTACAGGGAAGAGAGTTATAACATCATTGGCAAATGTTATGAAGTTTATAATACCCTTGGCAACGGATTTCTGGAGATTGTTTATAAAGATGCACTGGAATATGAGTTTCGGAAAGCCAACATTCCGTTTGAACGGGAAAAAGAATACAAGGTCATTTATAAGGATATTACCTTGCCTCATAAATTCTATGCAGATTTTGTGGTCTATGGCAAAATAATCCTCGAAGTAAAGTCCACATCCGAAATGGCCGATAAATATATAGCCCAGGCCCTGAACTATTTGAAGGTTTCAGGAAATAAGCTGGCACTCCTTGTAAACTTCAGCCCCGAAAAGCTGGACTTCCAACGAATTGTATTGTAATCCTCAAAGAAAGGCTTGCCACAAACCAGAAATGGTATCTGCCACGAATTCACGAATGACAATTATTGGAAGTGCGGAACAGCTGCCACGAATTCACGAATGACAAGTATTGGGAGCACGGAACAGTTGCCACGAATACACGAATGGCACTTGCTGTAAAAAAATTTATTCGTGAATTCGTGGCTAAAAGATGAAACGTGTGGATTATTTTCTCTTTCTCAGGTTTAGTTCCTGGGCAAAATCTGACTCAAAGAACTCATATTTCCCGGTTTTTCCTGTACGCCGGAGTTCTTCATCATAAGCACGCAGGTCTTTGCGCATGACTTTGGAACTGATGGTTTTCGGAAATTCATCCATAAATTCGATGGAACGCGGACGTTTGTAAGGTGCCATATGGTCGCGGATATAACGGAAAATTTCCAGGGCCATCTTCCTGTTGGGTGTGTATTCCTGGTTCAACACGATAAACGCCTTGGGAACAATACGGTCTTTTTTGTCCACTGTGGGAATAACGCCTACTTCCAGTACAGCCTGATTTTCAATAATTTCACTCTCAACCTCAAAGGGACTGATACGGTAATCGAGACTTTTAAACACATCGTCCACACGGCCCACAAAGTGAACAAATCCTTCTTTATCCATGAAAGCCGTATCACCGGTAAGGTACCAGCCGCCTTTAAAAATATCCTTGTTGCGCTGCGGGTCTTCGTAAGCTGTGAGTAGTCCCATAGGTTTCACGGGGTAAATGGCGCAGCAAATTTGCCCATCTTTTCCACGTTCCACCTCATCGAGCCGGGCATCCAGGATTTTTACTTCGTAGCCCGGTGCTATCTTTCCGATGGAACCGGGTTTGGTCGCCATTCCCGGGAATGTTCCTATCATAGCAGTGGTTTCCGTTTGGCCGTAACCCTCTCTCAATTCAATCCCGGTCAGCTCTTTGGCCATTTTACTGATTTCGGGATTAACCGGTTCGCCTGCGCTGACCATTTTCTTCAGGGAGAAATTGTATTTGGCAAAATCCCTGCTGCCGAAAAGTTTCCAGACGCTAAGGGGGGCACAAAGGCTGGTAATTTTGTATTTTTCCATGGCATCCAATACCTTGTCCGGATCAAACTGGTCATATTTTAATGTGAAAGCAGTACATCCGGCATTCCATGGAGCAATAAAACTACTCCATAAAAACTTGGCCCATCCCGGCGAACTGATGTTGTAGTGTACATCGTCAGGTTTCAAATCGAGCCAATACATGGTGGTAAGATGCCCGACAGGATAGTGATGCGGGTGCATGACCAGTTTAGGCTTGGAAGTAGTTCCTGAAGTGAAAAATAAGAACAGGATATCAGAGGTGTAAGTGATAAAATTTGTTTCAAAAGTTTCATCATAGTTTTCATATTCCCTGTAATCGACCCAGCAGGGGATATTTTCTTTGTTTTCGCAATGGCATTTGTTTTCCGGAGGCTTAACGCAGACAAGTCCCTTGAGGCGAAACAGTGCATCGCCGGCTTCATCCACACGGTCGATATATTTGTCATGGGCCACAACAAATTTTACATCCCCCCGGATAATCCTGTCGGAAACATCGGCCGGCGACAGCAGCGTGGAAGCCGGAATAATGGCACCACCGGCTTTCATAATTCCGAGAAACAATTCATATATCTCAACAGAAGTGTCCATCATCAACATCACCCGGTCACCTTTTTCAAGGCCTAAATCACTGAGAAAGTTGGCTACCTGGTTCGATCGTTTCATCATCTCATCGTAGGTAACGGTTTCTTCGGCACCATCAACATCGGCAAAGATTAACGCCGGTTTATCGTTGCCTTCGGCGATGACATCAAAATAATCCAAAGCCCAGTTGAATTTGGTAATCCGCGGCCATTTAAATCCGGCCACGGCTTCTTGGTAAGATTTTACGTTCAGGACAAACTCCTTCAAATCGAAGAATTTTTGTGCATCATAGGAAATTTGTTTCATGGGTTAATTTTTTTTAATGAATAAGTTCTTCAAAAATAGAATGGAAATCCCATAAACCCAATTATTTTCCCACTTTTTTTTAGCTAATCTTATTGTTAGTTCTTCACTATCGGTTTATAATATATTGTAAAACAGGTTATTATGGGATTAATAAGACGGTTACTAAATTAGTAAGACTATACGTTTTTCTTTCTCGTTGCCGGGTGGAGAGAATTCCTTGTGAAGTATTTTGGATAGGATTTTATTCCATGGACTTTGGTAAAAAAAGACAGCTGTCGCCGTAGCTTAAAAAACGGAAATTATTCTCCAGCGCAAAATCGTAAGCTTCTTTCCACTGGTTTCCAATGAGTGCCGATACCAGCAGGAGCAGGGTGCTTTTTGGCTGGTGGAAGTTGGTAATCAGTCCGTTTGCAAAACGAAAACGGTAACCCGGGGCAATCATAAGTTGTGTTTCCGCTTTTAAAACATTTGTTTTTTGTTCTGTCAACCTGGTGATGAGAATTTCCAGTGCCCGGCGGGGAGAGAAAGTTTTTGGGATATGAAGTTGATAAGGGTCCCATTGTGATACGCTAAATGGATGGTCTGCTCCGAGCTGGATACGCAATGCCATCCAGAACAGGCTTTCCAGCGAGCGCATGGAAGTTGTGCCCACGGGAATAATGCACTTATCGCCGGCATGGTACAGGTGTTTGAGCGTTTCGATAGAAATGCTGATATGTTCGGTATGCATTTCGTGTTCACCAATAGTATTGGCTGACACCGGTTTAAAAGTTCCGGCACCCACATGCAGAATAAGTTTGTCCCTGTCAATACCTTTCTTATCCAGCTGCTGCAAGATGGTTTTGGTAAAATGCAGTCCGGCTGTAGGGGCTGCCACAGAACCATTCAAACGGGCATAAACTGTTTGGTAGCGTATTTTGTCCGATTCTTCCGCTTCACGGTGCAGGTAGGGGGGCAGTGGCGTTAGTCCTGACGACTCCAGAATGTCTGCAAAAGAGACCTCTTTTGGCTCCCACGAAAAAGAAATGAAGAAGGTACCGGAGCGTTTTTCTTTAATTTCGGCAAACAGGCGTACTTTCCGGCTTTTAATTGACAGGTTGGCTTCGAGAGGCCCGTTTTTCCACCTTCTCGCATTGCCCACCAGGCATTTCCAGACTACCGGCGGCCTTTGCTGAAAAGCCAGCTGAAAATCGTTTACCGGCTCTACGGGTTCAAGGCAAAAAATCTCGATGTGTGCACCCGTAGTTTTTTTGAACAACAACCTTGCCTGAATAACCCTTGTTTCATTGAAAAGTAAAAGGGCATTATCGGGTAGTAAAGCAGGTATTTGTGCAAATGATTTTTCTGCTATCCGGCCTTGGTTCAGGTACAAAAGTCTGGATTGTTCGCGTTGTGCCAAAGGATATTTGGCAATGCGTTCATCGGGCAGTGCGTAGTTAAAGTCTTCTATTCTGATTCCGGATGGATCCATGCTTTTGTTTTAAGGCGGCAAAAGTAAGAGGAAAAAGATAAAAAAAGACAAAAGATAAAAGTAAAAAGGCAAAAGTGGCCGATGACGAATGATGAACAACCAATAGCCAATAACCAATTATCGTATTATCCAACTATTACGAGTGTCCACCCACAACAATGCGCATAATCTTGATATTCAACACAATCCAACGCCATACCTGCCATGGCCAGAATTTTCGCCAATACCGTGTGGCTTTGGTAGGCATGGGGGGATAGGATTCTTCGGAATAAGCTACGGTCCTGAGTTTTTGTTCTTTCATTATATTTTATTTTTTTATTTGTCCTAAAAATGTTTATTCGGGGAGCAGCCACCAGAAAGGATAGCCTTTGGCTTTGTGCAAAAACATGTAATGCATAAACCATTTAAGCCAGTGCCCTGCCAATCCTGCTTCGCCCACAGTATAGCGAATATCACGTCCGTATGTCGGATATTTGTCCCAATCCTGAACAATGGGGAATACGGTCATGGTAGCTGCGCCCCCTTTGAAATGATCAAAGCCGGCCGATACAATACAGGCGGCACCCATTTTTGACATCGAAGCGTGGTGTTTTAGGGATTCGTCCCCTTTTTTAACCCATTCGATAATGTTATCGGCAATTACTTTTCCAATTACCCCGGAGGGCATTCCCGTGCGCGGAGGGGCAGGGAAAATGCCGGTTCCATTAGGGCTGAACATCGGTTTTGAAATGGGGTGGGGAGGGGCAAAAGCTATTCCGGCAGCAAAAATATTTTTATAATCCGGGTTTTGGTATGTGGATGGCCAGTCGGAAGCTTTCCACTCTTCGAAAGGCTTTTTGGTGTAATCGGCATCTACTTTCATAAACCCGTTGGGGGCAAACAAACGTGAGGTAATCTCTTTGCCTTTCTTGTCAAAGGCTGTCAGTCCCGGGCCTGAGAAAGCAGGAATGAGCATGGCAAAGTCAAAGGCCTCTTCGTGCTCTGTGCCATCCAGCAGCTCGTAAAAAACTTTTCCGGGCTCCACTTTCTTTATGCCGGCGCGTTTTATCCATCCAATGTTACGCTCTTTCAAAAACGATTCGGCAAAAGTTTTGGTGGAGGTGATATAACCCCCTCTTTTAATGTAGGCACCCCCCATGCCAAAGTCGCCAATCTCATATTCGTTGGTTATCCATGTAAGCTCGGCCAGATGCTCCAGTTTGTTCTTGGCTATTTCATAATGGACGTTTAAAATGTATTCAAAAGCGGCCCCCTGACAGGTAGCTCCCGGATGTCCTGTGCCGATAAGGAACTTTTGTTTTTCGCCTTTTTTCATGCGCTCGATTGATTCATTCAGCTTTTCCCAGGCTTTGGCAGCATGGTCGAACGAACAGACCGAAACAGAATTTTTTCCCGGTCCCAGCCCTTCGGTGGCCTCAAATTTCAACTTGGGGCCGGTGGCATTTATCAGAAAATCGTAGTCGACTTTTTCAGTTTCTCCCACTTTGTCCTGGCCGGTGTATTCAATGGTAACAAATCCTTTTTCGGAATGAGCATCTCCCTCGGGATGAAGAGAAACGGCTTTGGCCTGTTTGAAGATAATACCGGATTTGCGGTAACGGTTTTCGAGCCTGAACTTTACCTGTTCAGGTGTCATCCTTCCCACGCCAATCCATATGTTGGAGGGAATCCAGTGATAGTGCATTGTGGGGGCAACCACCACTACTTCATGCTTGCTGCCCAGTTTTTTCTTTAGCCATGTGGAAGCCGTATGCCCGGAAATGCCAGCTCCTAAAACGAGTACCTTTGCCATAATTTATATTCAGTTTAAATTAATACCGGCCACAAAGCTAATAAATAATATTGAAATATTTATTATTAACGAATTGTTTTCTTTGTAGTTTTGGATAAAATTATCGGCCATGGCATTTAAAAACCATATTCCCAACAGCATCACACTTTTGAACCTTACTTCGGGCATTACTTCTGTTTATTTTGGGGTAAAGGGAACTCCTGCAGACCTTGCCCTGGCCGGTCTTTTTATATTTATCGGGGCTGTTTTTGATTTCTTTGATGGTTTTTCCGCCCGTTTGCTTCATGCCAAATCGGATATTGGCTTACAGCTTGATTCGTTGTCTGATATGGTTACATTTGGGGTGGCACCGGGGTTTATTTTGTATCAAATGATACGCATTAGTTATGGGAATCCGGTAGTAAACGGGTTCGATTTTCTCCCGTTGGTAGCCATAATGGTTCCCTGGATGTCGGCGTTGCGCCTGGCAAAATTCAATATCGACGAGACACAGGTTACTTCGTTCAAAGGCCTGCCGACACCTGCTTTGGCCATATTTGTTGCTTCGTTGCCCATCATTCGGCAACAGCTGTATGCATCGCAAAATTTCTGGTATCTCTCGGTAACCAATACCTATTTTCTGTTTGGTGTGGCTGTTCTGGGCTCCTTGTTGCTGGTCAGTTCTTTTCCCATGTTTTCCCTTAAATTTAAATCATACGGATGGCAGGGGAACAACATAAAATATATTTTTCTTGCTGTGGCGATAGTTTTAGTTGCCGTGTGGCAAATAGTAGCTGTTCCGCTCATTATACTTTTTTATCTCCTTTTGTCGTGGATAGCGTATCTGAGAAAAAGTAAGGGCTAATCGTCTTTGTTGTTCTTTTTTCGGAGTTCAAAATTGCGGCCAAGATACACTTTGCGCACTTGTTTGTCGTTGGCAAGGTCCTCGGATGTACCATATTTTAACACAGCCCCTTCAAAAAGAAGGTAAGCACGATCGGTAATGGAAAGGGTTTCGTGAACGTTGTGGTCTGTAATCAAAATACCGATATTTTTTGTCTTTAATTTGGCCACGATATTCTGGATATCTTCAACGGCGATGGGGTCAACGCCGGCAAAAGGTTCATCGAGCAAAATGAATTTCGGGTTAACGGCGAGTGAACGTGCAATCTCCACACGTCTTCGTTCGCCACCCGATAGCTGAATGCCCAGGCTCTTGCGAATACGTTGTAAACCAAACTCATCCAACAACGATTCAAGGCGTTCTTTTTGCTGTTTTTTTGTCAGGGAGGTAAACTCCATAACGGCCTTGATGTTATCCTCCACACTTAACTGCCTAAAAACAGAAGCTTCCTGGGCAAGATAACCGATACCCAGCTTTGCCCGTTTGTACATGGGCAATTCAGTAATTTCCCTGTCATTCAGGAAGACCTGTCCTTCATAAGGTTTGATGAGCCCCGTCATCATATAAAAAGTGGTGGTTTTTCCGGCACCGTTGGGGCCCAGTAAGCCAATAATCTCTCCCTGGTTTACTTCAATAGAAACTTTTTTTACTACCGTACGCTGGTGATACTTTTTCACCAGATTTTTTGTCCAGAGTTTCATAATTTACAAAATTCCCTCTTTTAAAATATCGTGCAAATGTACAACGCCCACATATCTCTCCGCATCGAGAACCGGGAGCTGTGTGATATTGTTTTCTTTCATAATTCTGAGGGCATCCACTGCCATTTGGTTTTTTTGGATGCTCTTTGGATGCGGGGTCATAATATCCGAGGCTTTCAGCTTTTTAAAATCAGCATGGTTTTGCAGCATACGGCGCAAATCGCCATCGGTAATGACCCCCACCAGTTTTTTGTTTTGCAAGACAGCTGTTGCGCCAAGACGTTTGGAAGATATTTCGAGAATAATATTTTCCATGGTCTCACTGATATTGACTTTTGGGACCTGGTTGTGCACAAAAAGATCGGCCACCCGCAGGTAAAGCCGTTTGCCCAGTGTTCCGCCGGGATGGATTTTTGCAAAATCACCGGAGGTAAAGCCCCGTAGTTCAAGCAAGCTTATCGCCAGGGCATCTCCCATAACAAGTTGCGCTGTGGTACTGGCTGTTGGGACAAGGTTGTTGGGACAGGCTTCTTTCTCAACAGTTACGTTTAGCACTTTGTCCGACTGAAGTGCGAGGTAGGAATTCATGTTGCCCACAAGGGCAATCAGGTGGTTTCCCCGTGATTTGATGAGGGGTACCAAAACTTTTATCTCCGGTGTTTCCCCGCTTTTTGAAATAGCCATGACCACATCATCTGCTCTTACAATGCCCAGGTCGCCATGAATGGCATCGGCAGCGTGCATAAAAATGGCCGGTGTCCCCGTTGAGTTCAGTGTAGCCACAATTTTGGAAGCGATGTGTGCACTTTTCCCTATCCCGGTGATAATGACCCGTCCCTTTGAATTGTAAATTATTTCAACGGCATCAATAAAATCCTGATTCACAGAATTCTTTAAAATTTCAACGGCCATACTCTCTGTAACAATGGTTTCAAGGGCAGTGTGGCGGATTTTCTCAGATAGTTTCAATTTTTTTAAAATATTTTTAACGCTTTTATAAAATATTATTATTATATTTGTAATGGTTCAATGAATAAAAGCCACAGAAACTTATCATGGCTTGAAATTTTATTCATTGTTCAAAAGTACGACATATATTTATATTAACACGTTGTATGGGAAGTGTGAAAAATGATACTTACGGCCTGAAACCTTTACTAAAAAGTTTCTTTGGCTTTTCAAAATTCAAAGGGAACCAGGAGGCCATTATCAACAACCTCATGGCCGGGAACGACAGTTTTGTGGTTATGCCTACGGGTGGCGGCAAATCTTTATGTTATCAATTGCCGGCCCTTGCCAAGCCGGGTACTGCTATTGTTGTTTCCCCGTTGATTGCCCTTATGAAAAATCAGGTGGACATGATTCGTAATTTTGGTTCGGAAACGGCCATTGCCCACGTTATGAATTCATCCCTTTCCAAAGCTGAGATGAACCAGGTCCGTTCGGATTTGCTTGCCGGCAAAACGAAATTGCTTTACATGGCCCCCGAATCTCTTACCAAAGAGGACAATATTCAGTTTCTTAAACAGATTCAAATCTCTTTTTATGCCATCGACGAAGCACATTGTATTTCGGAATGGGGCCATGATTTCAGACCTGAATACCGTAAGTTAAAGCCTATCATTCAGGCTATTGGCCACAAAGTCCCCATTATTGCACTGACGGCTACTGCTACCCTGAAAGTGCAGGAAGATATTTTGAAGACACTGGATATCGTTCAGGCGAGTGTATTTAAATCCTCTTTTGACCGTCCGAACCTGTATTACGAGATTCGTCCAAAGACCAAGGCGGTTATTAAAGACATTATTAAATACATTAAAACCCAGTCAGGCAAATCGGGCATCGTATATTGCCTGAGCCGTAAGAAAGTATTGGAAATAGCGGAGACATTGGTGGTAAACGGTATTAAAGCGGTACCTTATCATGCAGGCCTCGATGCTGCCACACGGCGAAACAATCAGGATAAATTTCTGATGGAAGAAGTGGATGTAATTGTGGCTACCATTGCCTTCGGTATGGGCATTGATAAACCGGACATCCGTTTTGTGATTCATCACGACATTCCCAAAAGCATAGAGGGGTACTATCAGGAAACCGGCAGGGCGGGCCGCGATGGCGGTGAGGGAAATTGTCTTACCTTTTACAGCTATGATGATATCCAGAAGCTGGAGAAATTTATGAAAGACAAGCCTGTGGCCGAGCAGGAAATTGCCAAAGAGTTGCTTTTTGAAACGGTGGCTTACGCTGAATCTTCGGTGTGCAGGCATAAACTGTTGCTTCATTATTTCGGAGAGGTCTATACTAAAGAAAATTGCGGCTCGTGCGATAACTGCCTGCACCCCAAAGAAAAATTTGAGGGAATGGAAGATGTGAAACTGGTTTTGGAAACAGTCCGCTTTTTGAAACAACAGTATAAGGTGAATATGATTGCCGATATCATTGCCGGTAAAAAAAGCGGGGATGTCAAGGCGATAAAGCTGGATAAAACGCCGGTTTTTGGTAAAGGGAAAAAGAAAGAAAGCCATTATTGGGTGGTAATCATTCGCCAGGCTTTGATTCAACGCCTGCTGGAAAAAGAGATTGAGAATTACGGTATTTTAAAATTGACGAAGGCGGGCGAAGATTTTATCAAAAAGCCCTACAGCATTATGGTAGCGGAAGACCACGAATATGAGAGTGGCAGCAATGACGGCATACTGGTTCCCGGAAAAGGGCAGAAGATGAGCGGCTCCGACCCTGTCCTTTTTGCCATGCTGAAAGATTTGCGTAAGGAGATTTCTCACGAAGAAAACCTGCCCCCTTTTGTGATCTTTCAGGATCCTTCCCTCGAAGATATGGCTATCCAATACCCGATAACCATTAGTGAAATGCAACAGATTATCGGTGTCGGCGTGGGGAAAGCACAAAAATACGGCCAGCCGTTTTGCGACCTGATAAAAGAGTACGTGGAGGAAAATGACATTATGCGCCCCAATGACATCGTGATAAAATCGGTGGTCAACAAATCAGGTTTAAAAGTCTATATTATCAAAAGTATTGACCGGAAACTTCCCCTGAACGACATTGCCCATGCAAAAAACCTCTCGCTGGACGAGATGCTGACGGAAATTGAACGGATTGTCTCTTCAGGAACCCGTCTCGACATTAATTATTATATTGATGAGAAGGTGGACGAGTACCATCAGGAAGATATTTATGAGTATTTTCTGGAAGCAGAAACCGATTCGGTACAGGATGCGCTTGATGAGCTGGGCGAAGCGGAATACAATGAAGAGGAAATAAGGCTCATGCGTATTAAGTTTTTGTCGGAGGTGGGAAATTAAACCATGAAGAGGTCATCCATATTGGTGCTGTTACTGGCCCTTCTTTTTTCGGGATGTTATAAGGTAAACAAACTGGAGGTTAAAAAGCCTGCAAACCTTATTCCTGAAAAGAAAATGATTGATATCCTGACAGATATGGAAATTATTCAGGGGGCTGCCATTTACAACAGGGAACATTATCCGGAGTATAAAGATATAAAGGCGGATTATTATCAGGTTTTGTACAACCGCTATCATGTTACCAAAAGCCAAATCAGGTCCAGTCTCGATTATTACAACAACAAAGGAGATGTGATGGCCAAAATCTACGATGGGGTCATGTCGAAATTAACGGAGAAGCAATATGTTCTGAATGAGGAAAAAAGAATAAAAGAGGGGATAAAATCCCGGAAGAAAGATAATGGCAAAAACTTTCCTTATTTATTTCGTGAAAACAGCTTCGCGAACCTTTGCATTGACCCCGTCATTTAAAGTATACAGGAAATCAATTTTTTTATCGTTAATCCATGTTCCGGTGCCGTCGTCGATGGTGTAATCCGGATCGCTGGTTTGCTGGTTATGGAGCAGAATGGTTTTCCCCACCACTTCTCCTTCGATGCGCCCGCTAAAATCGGCAAAATTTGTCAGGTAAACTTTGGTCTTGGGATAAGCACTGTGCCGAGAAATCGTTACATCGTAGTTTAACCGTGTGGCATTATCCACAACATGCCATGTCCCCAGGAACTTGGCGACAAGGTCAACCGGGGCCTGTGGTTCTGTATTGTCTACGGTGGTACACGAAAAAAGAAGTGCAACGGCAATGAAAATGGCAAATGAGAATAATTTCCTGCTGTTCATCATATTAAAAAGATTTAAACGGTAGCCAGTTCCTCAATGGCCTGATACAGGTTTCCGGCCAGCCGGCTGGCCCCTATCCTGAAAAGTTTCTTGTTCAGCCATTGATCGCCCAGTACTGCCTGCACCAACAGGTAATAATTCAGGGCTTCACCGGGAGTGGCAATGCCGCCGGCCGGTTTAATCCCGATCATTTTGCCCTCCGATTTATAAAACTCGCTGATGGTATCCAGCATAATCAAAACCGCTTCATGGGTAGCTGCCGGCATAACCTTACCGGTAGAAGTTTTTAAAAAATTAGCTCCGCCTTCCAGTGCCAGTTCGCAGGCTTTCCTAATCAGTTCGGGCGATTTCAGTTCTCCTGTTTCCAGAATCACTTTCAGGTGTTTCCCTGCACAGGCCTCCTTATGGGCTTTTACCTCTTCCAGAACAAATCCGGTATCTCCCTCCAACAGGCGTCCCCGGCTGATAACCATATCAATTTCATCGGCACCGTTTTCCACCGCATACGACACCTCCAGCAGGCGGGCATTCAATGGCGACTGTCCGCTGGGAAAAGCACCTGCCACACAGGCTGTCTGAATGCCGGTACCTTTCAGGGTTTCGGAAACAACCCCTGCAAAAACGGGATAAACACACACGGCCGCGGTTTTCGGAGTACCCAGATTTTTATTTTCAAAATCAATGGCCTGCAGGCAAAGGTTCCGGACTTTTTCCCGGGTATCATCCCCACTCAGGGTAGTCAGGTCGATGAGCCCCAGTATGTTTTTGTACATCGAGAGCAGCTCGTCCGGTTTAAATTGCTGGTTAATAATATCTTCCGCCCTTTTTGTCAGTTCGGGAAGTGAAGTGGAATAACGGCTGTATTTCATCTGTATCCGGTTTCTTAATTTTTTTACAAAAGTACATCAATTTTTGTCCTGTTGTGCCGGCATTCGGGAGGGAAAACCGGAAAAAGATACCGATTCCGGAAACGGAATATCTCCGAAACTGTAAAGAAACCGGTCTGCTGCAGAAAAACAAAACTAGAAAAACAATTTTAAAAATCCTTTTATTGTTTGTGGTACAATATTTTACGCTACTCGACCCTGTTCGTTGGTAAACTTGGCACAGCTGTTGTTACTCTTATAAAGTGAATAAACCGGAGCCGACAAAAAAGAAACCGAAAGTAAAGGTGCATACTTATTATAAGTGTCCGCGGTGTGGTTACGTTACAATAATTAAAGATTCTTTTTGTCCGGTTTGTGCTAAGGAAGGAATAAAAATAAAAGTCAAATAAAATGGAAACGGCGATACAAATTAACAAAACATTTTCGCTGGAGCAACTTGCCCGTGAGGGATTACAACAGCGCGATGTGAAAGAGCTTTCTGCCAAGATATTCATTAAAGGCGACAAGGTTTATTTCTTTGATCAAACAGACAACAAACACTATCGTCTTTATTCCGTTATTCATAAGCGATCCTTTTTCCTTTAATTCGGGTAGCAATACCCACAAAAGCCCGCCCGCAAAAGCCTTGTTTCACTCCTGTTACGAGGCTTTTTTTTGTTTTATGTAAATGATAAACGGGAATTTTAAATATTATGGATATTACAAGTACTATAGTAATGAAACCAAAACAAACAGGTTATTCATAACGGCAAGCCTGTTGTAAATGGTTTTGCCATGCATAATGTATCGTGTATCAGTATGTAATGCCGATATAAAAAAATTCTACATATGTAGAACCTTTTTTATATCTTTGGCACTCCAAATATATTCACTTAATACTTAAAAAATGAAAGTCAAAGTTACGTTACTGGCACTTGTTCTGTTTGCTTTTTCAGGTGCTGCTTTTGCCCAGAAAAACAATGATAATATTAAAGAGTCGAAAAAAATAATCCAGGAGTTTAAGAAAAACGATCCCGGTATCACCAAGTTTTTTAATTCGGCCTATGGCTATGTTGTTTTTCCCCATATCGGGAAAGGCGGCTTCGGTATTGGCGGTGCCGGTGGAAAAGGGACTGTTTTCAGGGGAGGCGCACCGGTGTCCGGGGCCAAAATGACCCAGGTAACCATTGGCTTGCAGGCCGGTGGACAGAAATATGCTGAAATTATCTTTCTGGAAAATAAAGAAGCTTATGACCGGTTTACCGGCAGTAATTATGAGTTTGCGGCACAGGTTTCGGCTGTGGCCCTAAAAGAAGGCGTTTCCAAGGATGCCCAATACCGCGATGGGATACTAGTTTTTACAAAGGCCATTGGCGGGCTTATGTACGAAGCTTCTATTGGTGGGCAAAAATTTAAAATAAAACCTTATTAAATTACGAATACAGCAAAATGGATGGTGTAAATTAAGGTGATAACTACATGTCTGGTAAAGTACTATTTATAAAACTGCTGTTCTTTTCTCTTTTGCTGTCTGCCGATGCATTTGCCCAGACCGATTCTCTTGTTATGGACAATGGGAATTACCTCGTGGGAGAGATAAAAGAGATGAAACAGGGGATTGTGCAGTTGAAAACCAAATACAGCGACGGTGATTTTAAAATCAAATGGGAAAAGGTTAAATACCTGAAGACAAGTCAGTTTTTTATCGTTTATCTTTCCAAAGGCGTTCGTTATTACGGGAGCTTGTCATCTGACCCTGCCCATCCGGAGAACATTATTGTACATGATTTTCAGGCCGGCAGTGTCTCTGTGAAGAAATTGAATGTTATTTATCTGAAAGAAGCGGATAAATCATTTCTCAGCAGATTATCATTCGATGTGTCCCTGGGTTATTCGCTGGCCAAAGCGAACAACAACAGCCAGCTTACCAGCAAGCTGAATGCCGGATATCTTGCCAATACGTTTAGTACCAATCTTTCCTATAGTATGAACCGTACTTTTCAAACTATTGAGGATACCATTGATTCAAAAACAAAACGTACCGAGGGCAATATCGGAGGGAAATATTTTATTGGGAAAAGCTGGTTTCTTACCGGCTCAGGCAATTTCTTAAATAGTACGGAACAAAAGCTGAAATTACGTGCTACCATAAAAGTCGGTGCTGGAAATTTCCTGGTTAATAACCATGTACAGTCTTTATCGGTTTCCGGTGGTGCGGTTTGGAATATTGAGAATTATTATGAAGAAACAGGCCAGTCGGGCAAAAACAGTCTGGAGGCCTATATGGGCCTGGAATATGTTATCTTCAATATGGGAGATTTGGAAATTAACACCTCCCTTTACGGTTATCCGGGCTTAACGGAAAAACGACGTTTCCGGTCCGATTTTAATTTTAATCTGAAATATGATTTTATTGCAGATCTTTTTATTAATCTGGGCTTTACTTATAACTTTGATAACCAGCCTGTAGCAGGTGCCTCAAAATTTGATTACGTTTTTGAAACGACCATTGGATGGGAGTTGTAGTTGGCGGAAATATCTTTTGTTATTTAATGAATGACAATAGTTAACAGGTTTATTATATATTTGTATTACCTTGCGTTAAGATTGGTTTTTCCATATGTTGAGAATAAATATAGCTGCCATACGACAAAATTACTTTATACGCCTGACCAGGCTTATTTTCTTTGTTGCTTTTGCCGTTTTTTTGGTTTCAGCGGCTTTTGGACAAACAAAAGTTGTTGCCAAAGCGGCGGATAAAGAGGAGACAGTCAATGTTGTAGATATATCCAAGCAATCTTCGGAAGCCATATTGGAAGCACGGCAAATCAAAGACCGCCTGATTAGTCAGGCAGAGCTGTTGAAGTTAAAAAGAAAAACCGATTCGCTGGTCGAAAGGATTGATGTCCAGATGAAAGCGGACAAAAAAACAGATCTTGCCGACGAAGGGATGAGAAAACTTGAGACCAACCTGATTTTTCTGCATCAACAACAAAGTATTCTACACCATAAAAAAACCGAGCTGAATACCATTCTGGATAACCTGGTGGAGAACAGGCATATATTAATGTCTAACCAGAAATACTGGAAAAAAGTTAAAACGGTTATTCAGAAAAAACGGCTGGGAAAAACTGTTGAGAACTCAGCAAACGAGGTGCTTTCAAACCTCAGCAAAACGATTTATACCGTCAATAAGCTGACAAATATTACCGTGGGGATTATCCGGAAAATCTCTGCTTTGGAGCTGGAGATTGATACGCGAACAGCTCTTTTGAACAAAATGCAGCTGAAAAAACAGGCTGAGATTCTTTCGGCCAAACAAGCTTCCCTCTTTGCCCTGAATTACCACGATAAAAAAAACAGGGACCTCTCCGCACCTTTTCAGCAATTTTACAAAGTTGACCTGAGGAACCTGACAACATTCCTGTCGGACAACATGGCGACTGTGTTTGTTCACGTTATCCTGATTATTGTCCTTATATTTTTCTTTTTCCGGCTTCGCAGGGCATCCATTTCACTTGAAGAGGGGAAAAGTATCGCCTATAAGAGAAGGCTGAAAACGCTGTTGTCAAAACCCATAAGTACCGCTTTGATTATTGGTATATTTGCTTCGGTTATCATCTATTCAAACCGGCCGCTTATTTTCAAGGACCTGTTGGTGCTGCTGCTTATTCCTCCCATTACCATACTGCTCAGTAGTTTTATCACAAAACGTTACCATATTTATATTTACGCTTTGGCCATTGTTTTGGCGGCCATGATTTTGTACTCTTATCTGCCGGTTGCCCATTTGTATTCGCGGTTTTTACTCCTTTTTATTTCTGTTATAGAACTCCTGTCGGCCCTGCTTTTTGTTTTACAGTTTCGTAAAGAAAAAGAAGCGCGTAAAGGAATCGGGCGTTTTGTCCTTGCTTTGGGCTTTGTGGCTATTGTTGTAATTGTTTCCGGATTTTTGGGAAATGTTTTTGGTAAAGTTTTACTGGCAAGGTACCTGTTGTTTTCCATTGCAGAAATCGTATTTGTCTTTTTCCTGATAGCTGTAACAGTTGTCATTATCAATGGTTTGTCAATTACGTTTATCACTGGCAGGTGGGCACAGAAAAGTAATTTTATCCGGAAGAACAAAAATAAACTTATTAAACAGGTCCCCCGGTTTTTTAATATTTTGGCATTACTTATTCTTGGGCATTATATGCTGTCTATTTTGGGCTGGGATACTTCTTTTTATCATTCCATGGATGAATGGTTGTGGAACGAATACAAACTGGGGTCTATTACCTTTTCGTGGGGGAGGCTTTTTGTCTTCTTCTTTATTATCTGGCTTTCCATATTTATCGCCCGGATTGTCAGGGATGTTCTTGAAGATGACATCCTGAGCAAAGTGCATATGGATGAGGGCCTGCCGCACACCATTGCCATGATGGCCCGGTACACGCTGATTACCATTGGCGTTTTGCTGGCTTTTAGTGCATTGGGACTGCCCATGAGCGACCTTGCCATCATGTTTAGCGCTTTTGGTGTGGGTATTGGTTTTGGACTGCAAAATATTTTCAACAACCTTGTTTCCGGATTTATCCTGTTATTTGAGCGTCCCATTAAAATAGGCGATACCATCGAGGTAGGAAAATTGGTGGGGACTGTACGTTCCATCGGAATTCGTGCCAGCAACATCCGTACTTTTGATGGGGCTGAAATTATTGTTCCCAACGGAAACCTCATCTCCAACGAAGTGGTCAACTGGACACTTTCCGACCGAAAGCGAAGGATAGAAATCAAGGTAAGTGTTTCCTATAACTCGGATCCGGATAAGGTAAAAGAAGTTTTGCTTCAGCTTTTAAACAAACACGAAGATGTGGCACAGGATCCCCAACCGTCCATCTTTTTTATTGATATGGGTAATAGTGCGCTGGTTTTCAGGTTGTTGTTTTGGACAAACCAGTATGGGAAATGGTATTCTATTCGTAGCAACATGATGTATGAAGTTTTTCGTACGCTGAAAGAAGCCGGAATAGAGATTCCGTACGACCAGCTTGACTTGCATATACGCTCCACCAGCGATGACGAACCACATCCAAACAAAGTCAACAAAGATATTGGCCTGGCCCCTTAATTTTTTACAAAAAAATGCATAACATAATATTAACAAACATATTAAATAGTCTTTTATGAAAAATTTTACACAGCAATTGTTAAAAATCATTTTCGTTCTTGTGATTTTTTCAATAACCTCTTGTGGAAACAAAAAGCAAAAAACTCCGCCACCACAGAAAATTCCGGTGGTTACGGTTCTTCAAAGAGATGTGCCTATTTATAAGGAGTTTGTAGGACAGGTTTACGGACAGGTTGATATTCCTATTCGTGCCCGGGTTTCCGGATTTCTGGAAGGCATTCATTTTGAAGAGGGCAGCCGGGTTACCAAAGGGCAGTTGCTCTACACCATCGACCAGCAGCCTTATCAGGCCCAGGTAGCACAGGAAATGAGCAAACTGGCCGAAGCCAAAACAGGTTTTGTGAAAGCCCAGAGCGATCTGGAAAGGATTGAGCCGTTGGCGAAGATGAATGCTGTCAGCAAAAGCGATCTCGATGCGGCCAGGGCACAATATGATGCGGCCAAAGCCTACGTGAATGCCGCTGAAGCCAGTGTGAGGCTGGCCAAAATTCAACTGGGCTACTGCTTTATCAAATCGCCTATCAATGGAGTTATCGGGAAGACCAATGCCAAAGTGGGCGAGTTTGTCGGCAAGGACCCCAACCCTGTGATACTGAATACGGTATCTAAATTGAAAAATGTTCGGGTTGAGTTTTTCCTTTCCGAATCAGACTACCTGATGCTGGCACGTGCCTATGGACAGAATACCAACGAAATGCGAAAAACAAAGCTGAAAGAATCAAAAGCAAAAGAAGGGAAGCTGGAACTTATCCTTGCCGATGGCTCTGTTTTTAAACACAAGGGAAGAATTGATTTCATAGACCGCCAGGTGGATCCCTCCACCGGGTCAATCCTTATCCAGGCCTCTTTCCCCAACCCCGACAGGATTTTACGTCCGGGGTTGTTTGCCAAAGTCCGGGCCGAACTTTATGTGGATTCAAATGCATTGCTGGTTCCCCAGCGAAGTGTGGCGGAAGTGCAGGGAAAACACAGCGTTTTCACTGTTCAGGATAGTCTTGTCCATTTTACTGCCGTGAAGGTAGGGCCTACAGTTGGCGACATGTGGATTATTACCGGTGGCCTGAAGAAAAATGACAAAGTGGTGCTCGAAGGGCTGCAAAAAGTAAAAGAAGGGATGAAAATTATTCCGGATGTTACTACTTTCAAATCCAAATCAGAAATTATTAAAAACCTTAATAACCAGTAAACTATGGGTAACTTTTTTGTCAGACGGCCCATAGTGGCCATGGTTATTGCTATCATTATGGTTATTGTGGGGGCTATCTCCCTCATTAGCCTTCCCATGGAGCAATACCCCAATATTACACCTCCCGTGGTGGAAGTATTGGGAAATTATACCGGTGCCAATGCGGTGAGCGTGGAGCAATCGGTTGCTACTCCCGTAGAGCAGGAGATGAATGGTGTGGAGAACATGATTTACATGAAATCTACCAACTCCAACGATGGCAGTATGCGTTTACAGATTTCATTTGAAGTAGGTTCCGATCCTGATATGGCTACGGTTTTTGCCCAAAACAGGGTCTCCGCCGCTACGGCCAAACTGCCGCAGGAAGTTACGCGGTTCGGGGTAACCACCAAAAAGACGCTGCCCAACATCATCTTACTGGTAACCCTGACTTCCGATGGGCGTTACGACCAGAACTTTCTCGGTAATTATGCTTTGATTAACATCAAAGATGTGTTGGCCCGTATCAAAGGGATTGGAAATGTAAACGTCCTGGGTGCTGCCGATTATTCCATGCGTATTTGGGTAAAACCCGACCGGCTGGCACAACTTGGTATAACCATTAACGATATCAAGAATGCCATTAATGAGCAGAGTAAAGTTATTCCGGGAGGGAAATTTGGTGCAGAACCGGCACCGCCCGGAACAGAGTTTACCTATACCGTGCGTTTGCCCGACAGGTTGGTTACAGAAAAACAATTCAGAAACATCATTATCCGGACCAACCCGGATGGTTCGCAGGTAAAACTGGAAGATGTGGCCAAAGTAGAACTCGGTATGGAGAAATACCTCGCTTATACCCGTATGAACGGAAAGCAATGTGCCATTATCAGCCTTTATCAGCAGCCCGGTTCCAATGCTGTTGAGCTGTCGAAAGAGATTGTCAATACGATGAAGAACCTTTCAAAAAGTTTTCCTGCCGGAATTCATTGGGAAGTTTCTATGGATGCGACCAAACCTATTTCTGCCGGTATCAAAGAGATTATTATTACCCTTTTTGTGGCCCTTTTCCTCGTTATCCTTGTGGTTTTTGTATTTATTCAGGATTGGCGGGCTACGCTCATCCCTACCATTGCTATTCCTGTTTCCCTTGTGGGTGCCTTTATGCTGTTCCCCATGCTCGGGTTTACCGTAAATACCCTGTCGCTGCTGGGACTGGTACTGGCCATTGGTATTGTGGTGGATGATGCCATTGTGGTGGTGGAAGCCGTGCAGGTGAAGATTGAACACGGAATGTCCTCACGCGATGCCACCGTGGCAGCCATGAAAGAGGTTACCGCTCCGGTAATTGCCACTACGTTGGTGTTGGTAGCTGTTTTTATTCCTGTGGCGAGTATGGGCGGTATCACAGGGCGGCTTTACCAGCAATTTGCGATTACCATTGCGGTTTCTGTAGTATTTTCTTCCATTAATGCCTTGACACTCAGCCCTGCATTGTGTTCCATATTACTTCGGAAGCAAAAACCTGCGGGCGGTTTGCTGGGCAGGTTTTTTGGCTGGTTCAACAGGGTATTGGATAAAACGGCAACCGGATATCTGAAAAATACCGAGAAAGTTACCAGAAACATTAAACGGGGCGTTATCTTTATTGTCATTTTAACCTTGGGCATTGTTTTTGTCGGGAAGTTTATTCCCGGCGGGTTTATTCCCGAAGAGGACATGAGCTATTTCTTTGTCAATATCCAGCTGCCCGATGCCGCTTCCCTGCAACGTTCGGATGCCATTACCAAAAAGGTGGAGAAAATCCTTGAAGGGCACAAAGATGTCATCAGCTATGTTACCTCGGCTGCTGGTTACAGTATGCTTTCGGGAGCCATGACGCCCAACTCATCCTTTATTTTTGTGAGTATGAAAGACTGGGACAAACGGGATGTAACCGTCAACCAGTTTGTCTATCAAATCAATCAGGAACTGCAAAAGAAGATAAAAGGGGCGCAGGTGTTTGCTTTCGGGCCTCCGGCCATTCCCGGGTTGGGAAATGGTTCGGGATTCAGCCTGATGTTGCAGGATAAAACAGGCCATGCACCGGCCTATCTTGCCGAGGAGGCAAAGAAATTTATTGCTGCTGCACAAAAGCGTCCTGAAATAGGTTCTATTTTCACCACTTATCAGGCCAATGTGCCACAGAAATACCTGAAGATAAATAAAGACCTGGCGTTGAAAGCCGGTGTAAACCTCAACGACTTGTACACCACTATCGGTGCTTTTCTTGGCGGAACTTATGTGAATGATTTCAACCGGTTTGGGCGGCTGTACAAGACTTTTATTCAGGCTGAACCAGCATATCGTGTAAACCAGGAAGGGCTGAACCTGTTTTTTGTAAAGAACAAAGCGGGCGATAATGTTCCGTTGTCGGCATTGGTAACGGTAAAAGATACCACCGGCCCCGATTATACCATTCGTTACAACTTGCTCCGTTCGGTAGAGCTTACCGGCCAGCCGGCAAAAGGATATTCTTCTGCCCAGGCTATGGATGCCTTGGAGCAGGTGGCCGCCAAAGTGCTTCCCGGAGATATGGGCTATGCCTGGTCCAATATGTCGTACCAGGAGAAGAAAGCCAGCGGTTCGGGAAATATTGTGTTTGTCTTTGCCCTTCTCTTTGTCTTCCTCATCCTCGCGGCACAATACGAGAGCTGGTCGCTTCCGTTCAGTATTCTGCTTGGAACACCTTTTGCCGTGTTTGGTGCCTTGATTTTTATTCTTTTTGCCAGGATTTTCAGTATGAGTTATGTGAATAATGTGTTTATGCAAATCTCGCTGGTGATGCTGATTGCCATGGCTGCCAAGAATGCCATTCTGATTGTGGAGTTTGCCAACATGGAATTTGAAAAAGGGGCGAGCCTTTTTGATGCGGCAATGACAGCCGCAAAACAACGTTTTCGCCCGATTCTGATGACAGCCTTTTCTTTTATCCTCGGTGTTTTGCCCCTGGTGGTTGCCAGCGGTGCCGGTGCCGAGGCCCGGAAAGTGATGGGGGTGGCCCTGCTGGGCGGTATGGCCGTTGCCACTTTCCTTGGCGTTTTCATGTATCCCATGCTGTTTGTGATGATTGGCAAGCTGGCCGGTTACGAGAAAAAACGGGAGAAACTGCAAACGAAGGGCTCCGTTCACGATAATAAAACAGAATAATTAATCCCCTACGGGGAAAGTCACGTTCTTAGTTTTGTGTTTACAATTTTGAATGCCCTACGGGCAATATGTTGGGATAGAAAATACCGTGTAGCGGTTAAATTATTATAATTAGAAAGAAACGAATAAACATTCGCCGTAGGCGATAAATAAAAGATAAAAAATGAAACCCGGAGTTTTTACACAGTTATTCATACAGTTAGTATTTGCTGTAAAATATCGTGACCGGTTACTTAAAGAAGAATACCGAACAGATATTTTCAGTTATATGAGCGGTATCGCTACAAATATGAAACATAAATCAATTATCATAAACGGTGTTTCCGACCATGTACACGTTTTTCTGGGATTTAACCCTTCTGTTTCAATATCAGATACGGTTTATGAACTGAAACGTAGCACCTCCCTTTTTATAAATGAAAAAAACTGGTTCAGCCACAAATTTAACTGGCAAGAAGGTTACGGTGCATTTTCATACAGCAGGTCGCACATTGATAATGTTTACAATTATGTTAAAAACCAGGAACAACATCACAGGAAAAAAACTTTCAGGGATGAATATATTGAATTTCTGAAAAAATTTGAAATTGAATATGATAAAAAATACTTATTTGAATTTTTTGATTAAATTAATCCCCTACGGGGAAAGTTACGTTCTTAGTTTTGTGTTTACAATTTTGAATGCCCTACGGGCAATATGTTGGGATAAAACATACCGCGTAGCGGTTAAGTTGTTGTAATTAGAAAGAAACGAATAAACATTCGCCGTAGGCGATAAATAAAAGATAAATATGGCCAATATGAAAAAAATATTATTTATACTCTTTGCCGGAATGCTTCTTTACCTTTCGGGATGTAAGCTGGGACCTGATTTTGTCAGGCCTGAATACAATGGCCCTGAAACATTTCAGTATGATTCGTTGACCAACGATACAATAGTTAACCTGAAATGGTGGGAGATGTTTGACGATTCTATTTTGGATACGCTGATAACAAAGGCACTGAAGAACAATAAAAATGTCATGGTAGCTGCCGCACGTGTGGAAGCTGCCAGTGCGAGCCTGGGTTACACAAAATCGGAGCAATGGCCTTCTTTTAGTTTTAGTGCCGGAGCTTCACGGGGCAATTCTATCGGAACTATGCAGTTTACCAGTGCCAGCAGCAATTTTTACGGTTACACCCAAATGAACTGGGAAATTGGGTTCTGGGGCAAATACCGCCGGATGAACGAATCGGCAAAAGCAGAATTGCTTGCTTCCGAGTATGGTTTGAGAACGGTGCAGATTGGCTTAATCTCGGAAGTGGCCTCTGCCTATTTCACCCTGCTTGACAACATGAAAAAGCTGGAAATATCGCAAAGGACACTTTCTGCGCGGGACAGTTCGTTGAATATTATCAAAGCAAGATATAAATACGGTATTGTTCCTGAGATTGATCTTAACCAGTCTCAGATACAGCGGGCCATCTCAGCTGCCGCTATTCCGGTTTATGAGAGAAATATTGCCTACGGTAAAAATGCCCTGGCCACTCTTTTGGGAAATTATGATGCAGCTATTCCTGCCGGAGAAACACTTTTCGATGAAATTGTCCCCATGGATATCCCGGCAGGGTTACCTTCGCAGCTTCTTCTCAGAAGGCCGGATGTGCGACAGGCTGAGGAGCTGTACGCTGCCCAGAATGCCAAAATTGGTGCTGCCGAAGCCATGCGATGGCCTTCGCTCAACCTTACCGGCCTGCTGGGAATTGCCACTACAAGCCTCACCTCGTTGACAGCCACCGGATTAGGCTGGGCAGTCGGTGGTTCTCTGTTAGGTCCTGTTTTTGAATTTGGAAAAAATAAACGCCGGGTGGAGATAGAACGTGCCAACACGGCGGCTGCCTTGCATCAGTATGAAAATGTTACACTGGAGGCTTTTAAAGAGGTGGAAAATGCTTTGATTTCCATTCATACCCTCCGGCAGGAATTAATTGCCCAGCAACAACGCTCTGTGGCAGCCATCAATGCCGAGTTGCTTTCTTATGAACGTTATGACAAAGGCGAAACCAGTTATCTTGAAGTACTGGAATCGCAACGGCAGAGTTTTGAAGCACAGCTTGCCCGTTCCCAGACAAAGGCCAATCTGCTGAATGCTTTTGTCTCTTTGTACAAAGCACTCGGTGGCGGATGGCTGTCGCCCGAAGAAGAAAAAGCTTTTCAGGCTTCACAGCAACAGGCTGATTCGACTCAACAGAAAAAGTAGGGCGAACCCAAAAAGGGCTCAATAAAAGAACAGATTATTCAAACAGGGGCCTGTACCCATCAGGATGAAAAAAAGCTGTTCAAAAAGTGGGTTTCACGCAAAGTGCGCAAAATTTTAACGCAAAAAACGCAAAGCTTAAATCATTATAGCAGATTAATACTCTATTTCTTGCGGGCTACTTCTACCTCTTCAAAGCCTTCGATGTAGTCGCCTACTTTTATGTCGTTGAAGTTTTCGATGTTTAAGCCGCATTCGTAACCTGAGCTCACTTCTTTCACATCATCTTTAAATCGTTTCAGTGAGCCGAGGTTTCCGGTGTAAACTACGATGCCATCGCGAATCAGCCGGACACGCGTGTTGCGGTTTATTTTCCCATCCAGCACATAACAACCGGCAATGGTCCCCACTTTCGTAATTTTGAAAGTTTCGCGGACTTCCAGGTTACAGGTAACTTTTTCTTCCATTTTGGGGGCCAGCATACCTTCGATGGCAGCTTCCAGTTCTTCGGTAGCTTTGTAAATAACCGAGTACAGGCGGATATCGATTTGGTCTTTTTCGGCAAGTTTGCGCGCCTGGGGCATGGGCCGCACCTGGAACCCGATGATTATGGCATCGGAAGCAGAAGCGAGCAGGATATCCGATTCGGTAATGGCTCCCACGGCTTTGTGGATGACATTTACTTTTGTCTCCGGAGTAGAGAGTTTCAACAGGGCATCGCTGAGTGCTTCAACAGAACCATCCACATCGCCTTTTACAATGATGTTCAGCTCTTTAAAATCGCCGATAGCGATACGTCGTCCGATTTCATCCAAAGTAATGTGTTTCTGCGAACGCATACTTTGTTCACGTATCAGCTGATGACGTTTTGTTGTAATGGCTTTGGCCTCTTTTTCATCGGTCATTACATTGAAAGTGTCACCGGCCTGTGGTGCGGCATTCAATCCCAGCAACAATACAGGAGTGGAAGGACCTGCCGAAACCACAGGTTCACTCCTTTCATTGAACATGGCTTTTACGTGGCCGAAAACGGGCCCTGCAATCAGGATATCCCCTTTCTTGATGGTTCCATCCTGGACCAGAATGGTGGAGACGTAGCCACGTCCTTTGTCGAGGGAAGCTTCAATGACTGTTCCTTTTCCCGGTTTATCCGGATTGGCTTTTAATTCCAGCATCTCTGCTTCGAGGAGCACTTTCTCCAGTAGTTCGGGAACGCCCTGACCGGTAACAGCAGAAATTTCCTGCGACTGGTATTTGCCGCCCCAGTCTTCCACAAGAATGTTCATGGCAGAAAGCTCTTCTTTGATTTTTTCCGCATTGGCAGTGGGCTTGTCTATTTTGTTCAATGCAAAAACGATAGGTACCCCCGCAGCCTGTGCATGGTTAATGGCCTCTTTGGTCTGGGGCATTACATTATCATCGCAGGCGATAACAATGATGGCCACATCGGTAACTTTGGCACCACGTGCCCGCATGGCCGTAAAAGCTTCGTGGCCAGGTGTATCAAGGAATGTAATATTTTTATTTGTTGACGTGGTTACCTCATAGGCACCGATATGCTGCGTAATACCCCCTGCTTCGCCTGCTACTACATTGGCCCGGCGAATGTAATCAAGAAGTTTTGTTTTCCCGTGGTCAACATGCCCCATGACGGTAACAATGGGTGCCCGGTCCACCAATTTGGCCGGGTCATCTTCCTCTTCTTTTACGTCCAGCGATTCATGGTCTTCCACATCGACATATTTGACTTTATAGCCATATTCATCAGCAAGTAAGGAGATGGTTTCCGCATCAAGCCGTTGGTTGATGGATACGAAAAGGCCAATCTGCATACAGGTCTTGATAATCTCGTTAACATTGATGTTCATCATGTTGGCCAGCTCGTTTGCTGTCAGAAATTCTGTAACCTGCAGGACAAACTGGTCGCGTTCCTGTTGTTTCAGCTCCTCCTCATGGGCATGAGAGATGCTGTCGCGTTTTTGTCTTCTGTATTTTGAAGCTTTCGATTTGCCGGTAGGGGCAAGGCGGGCCAGCGTTTCTTTTATCTGTTTTTGAATTTCTTCTTCCGTAGGCTCGTGCTTAACGACTTTCTTGTGCCCGGGTTTCTGATGGCGGTCGTTCCGGCCCCTTGCGGATGCCCCTTTGCCTTTTGGGATTTCACTTTTTTTACGGGTGTCTATTCTGCGTCTTTTCTTTTTGCTGTGTCCATCGCCGGAAGAAGAAGCTACCGGTTTTTTCTTTTTCTTTTCCGGAAGGACAATTTTATCCAGAATCTTAGGGCCGGTAAGTTTCTCTACTTTGGTAGCGATGAAATTATCATCTGCCGGTTTTTCTTCAGGCTTTTTGGCCGGTTCTTCCTGAACAGCCGGTTTAGGTGCCAGTTTCTCTTCAGGTTTTTCAGCTTTCACCTCTTTTTTGGCAGCAACATCCCGGGGTTTTTCTGCTTTTTTCTTCGCTGCTTCGTTTTTACGCTCTGCCTTGGATTTCTTTGCCGGCCTTGTTTTCTGGTTCAGGCTGTCGAGGTCAATTTTCCCCATTATTTTAGGGCCTGTTACCTCCGGTTCGGCGGGTTCTTCTTTAGCAGGTTCTTCTTTTTCGGCAGCCGGTTTCTGTACAGGTTTTTGAATTTCTTCTTCCGGTTCAATAATTTTCTCTTTTTCTTCCGGCTTTTTTTCTACCGGTGGCTCTGCTGTCTCTTTTTCTACAGGGGCTTCCGGAACCTCTGCCTCTGCTTTTGCCTCTTTCTCTTCGGGTTTGGTTTCTTGTGCTGGCTGTTCCGGCTGGCTGGCAATTTCTTCTTTTACTGGTTTTGCCGGGGCCTCATAACCTGTATTTACAGAGGTTATGAACAGGTCGTCTGTTTCGGGAAACTCTTCCGGGATAGCCTCTTCTTTTTTCTCTTTCAGTGTATCTTCGATACTTATGCTCTCGTTGCCTGTGCTAAACTCAATATCTTTTTTGTGTGCACTTTCTTTGACAGCTTTTTCATCCTGAAACTCATTAACGAGTAATCCATACATTTCAGGGGCCAACTTGGTGTTGGGAGAACTTTCTATTTTAAAACCTTTTTTTTCAAGAAATTCGACAATCGTATTTTTACTGATGTTGAATTCCCTGGCAGCTTTACTTAATCGTATTGTTTTGTTTGCTTCAGCCATATGGTTTTTTCTTTTGTCTTTATTTAAATCCTGAAATATTATTGTTGCCGTTGTCTGTTATTTGTTCTTTTGAATTACTCGAATTCTGCTGTAAGGATACGAATAACTTCCCGAATAGTTTCTTCTTCCAGGTCTGTCCGGTTGACCAGTTCCTGAACATCCAGTTCAAGAACGCTTTTTGCCGTATCGCAGCCGATATTTTTTAACTCGTCTATAATCCACTGGTCAATCTCATCGGAAAATTCCTGAAGTTTTACATCCTCGGTGTCGGTATCTGTATCGCGATAGACATCAATCTCGTATCCGGTAAGTTGTCCGGCAAGCCTGATGTTAAATCCTCCTTTGCCGATGGCAAGCGAAACCTGATCGGGTTTCATATACACATCCGCACGGTGATTTTCTTCGTCAAGGTGGATAGAGGTTATTTTTGCCGGCGAAAGTGAACGTTGGATAAAAAGGCTTTCGTTGGCCGTGTAGTTTATAACATCAATGTTTTCGTTACGCAATTCGCGGACAATACCATGGATACGTGAACCTTTCATGCCCACGCAGGCCCCCACGGGATCAATCCGGTCGTCGTACGATTCCACGGCAACTTTTGCCCGTTCGCCGGGAACACGGACAATCTTTTTAATGGTAATCAGCCCGTCAAATATTTCCGGCACTTCTGACTCAAATAGCCTTTCGAGAAAGACGGGGGAAGTTCTTGACAGGATAATCACAGGATTGCTGTTGCGCATGTCTACTTTGGAAACCACTGCCCGTATATTGTCTCCTTTTTTGAAATAGTCGGAAGGGATTTGCTCGGATTTGGGCAGGATCAGCTCAATATTTTCATCGTCCAGCAGGAGGATTTCTTTTTTCCATACCTGATATACTTCTGCGGTAAGCACTTCGCCGACTTTCTCTTTGTATTTTTTGTAGATGTTGTCTTTTTCGTAATCCAAAACACGGGATACAAGGGCTTGCCTGACGTTGAGGATTTCCCTGCGGCCGAAATCAGACAGGAAAATCTGTTCGGAAACTTCTTCACCAACTTCAAAGTCAGGTTCAATTTTTATGGCATCCGAAAATGATATTTGCGTGGACGGGTTTTCCACTTCTCCATCCTCAACAATTTCACGGTTGTGCCATATCTCCAGATCGCCACGGTCGATGTTTACGATGACATCAAAATTGCTCTCTTCACCGTATTTCTTTTCCAACATGCTGTGAAACACATCTTCAATAATACGCATCATGGTTTCCCTGTCGATGTTTTTAAATTCCTTAAATTCTGAGAAATTCTCGACCAAGTTTATGTTATCCATTTCTTTCAGTTTTTGTCAATTAAAATTCAACAACCGCTTTGGCCTGCTTAATCTCTTCCATTGAGATCCGTATGCTTTCGCCGGTTATTCTCTTCATTTTTTTCTTGTATTTTTTTTCCGTTTCTTCCTGTAAAACAATGTATTCGTTATTTGCTTCCTGCAAAATACCTTTTTTTTCGTTACCATTCTCCAGCTTTAGCTGAATACGTTTGCCGATATATTTTTTATACTGGCGCAACAGCGAAAAAGGATGTTCCAGTCCCGAAGAGAGAACTTTCAACTCAAAATCTTCCTTGTCGCGGTCAAGCTGGTGCTCAATATACCGGCTCAAATCAATACAGTCGCTAATGGTAACGCCGGTATCGCTATCAATAACAACATTGATGACGTTGTCCATACCTGTTTTCACATAAACCAAAAACCGGTCGGTGCCTTCAAGCTGTTCTTCAGCCCATTTTTTTATTTGTGTTTCACTAATCATTTCCAATAAAAGAGGGGACATCCGTCCCCTCCAAATCATTCTCGTTTAACCTTTTGTTGTCCGACCAGGACTCGAACCTGAACCGGCAGAACCAAAATCTGCAGTGCTGCCATTACACCATCGGACAATCGGGGTGCAAATGTACAATTTTTTTTAATTATTATAAATCGGCTGTTAAAATTTCTCTGGGAGAAAGGTAATTCTTTATCTTTGCCCACTTTTAAAATTTACAATATGCGTGCTAAGCTTCTTTTTACGTTCCTTTTTTCCTTTCTGATGCTGGGAGGGCTGATGGCCCAGCAGAAAGTTCTGTTTGATGCCACCAAAGCCGAAACGGCCAATAATGCTGATTGGGTAATTGATGCCGACCAGTTTAACCTGAGCTATAAACACGGCAACCCTGTGGCGGGGTCAGGGAGAGAATCCAATGCCCAACGTTTTCCTACCCCTTCCCAGAAAAATATAACGGCTTCCACAAAAGAGACTTACTGGACGGGGGCACTCTCATCGTGGGGCATCGATTTGGTAAAAAAAGGTTTTGAGGTGGAAACACTTCCCTACAACGGAGAAATAACTTATGGCAGGAGCAGCAATCCGCAGGACTTATCAAATTATGCCGTGTTTGTGGTGGATGAACCCAATATCCGGTTTACCAATGCGGAGAAGACAGCTATCCTGCAATTTGTCTATCATGGCGGTGGTTTGTTTATGATTTCTGACCATGACCGCTCCGACCGTAACGGTGATGGGATTGACTCGCCCTCGGTGTGGAACGATTTGATGGAGAATAACTCTATGCAGGCGGACCCTTTCGGAATATCTTTCGACTTGTTAAAATTTGATGATAAAACAAATAATGTCAGGAACCTGCCCGGTAACCCCGTTTTGGATGGCCCCATGGGGAAAGTAACGGCTTTGTGGTTTTTTGCCGGTACTTCCATGAGCCTGCATCCATCCGATAACAATTCGGTGGAGGGGCTGATATACCGTAGCGGATCTTCTTTTGGTAACCGTGATGTTATGTTTGCCTCTGCTTCTTTTGGCAAAGGCAGGGTGGTAGCCATGGGCGATAGCTCACCGGCTGATGATGGGACGGGCGACCGTAACGACCACCTCTATGATGGCTGGATAAAAGATGCCAACGGAAACCATGAAAAGCTGATGATAAATGGCACTATTTGGCTGGCCGGTCCGCTGACGGCTGTTCCTTCTAAAAAAAAAGATAAAATAGCGGTCTCCTTTTTTAAACAAGGCAATGCCTGCTTTTTAAAAATGTCTTCTCTCCCTGTTTCCGGAAACTTCCGGCTCTCTGTTTTTGATCTTCAGGGAAGAAAAGTGGCAGCCTTTGATAACCTGAAACCACAACAGGCCTGTCGTATTCCTGTTTTTACCCATGGGATTTTCCTTTATCGCCTCACAGGGGATAACCATTATTTTAAAACCGGAAAGTTTGTCTTTTGATGCCGGTGGCCTGAATTGAAATTATCTGCACTTTTGCAGAAAACAGTTTATATGTTTGATTTTCGCCTGAAAGTTTTTTACACTGCGGCTAAGCAGTTGAGTTTTTCGCGGGCTGCAGAAGAGCTTTTTATCTCTCAGCCTGCTGTGAGCAAACACATCCGTGCCCTGGAAAATTATTTCAAGGTGAAGCTATTTGTCCGGCAGGGAAGCAAAATCAGCCTGACGCCGGAAGGGCAGGTGCTTTTTGGCTATGCAGAAGAAATCTTTGCACTGTACCGGAAATTACAGTTTGAGATGGACAAACCTGCCCGGAAAAATAGTGGTACCCTGCATCTTGGTGCCAGCACAACAATTGCCCAGTATGTCCTTCCCGGTGTACTTGCCGGGTTTCATGAGCAGTACCCGGATGTCCAGGTAAACCTTATCAATGGCAACACGTGGCAGATTGAGTCGGCCTTGATGCAAAAGGAAATTGAGCTGGGCATTATTGAAGGCTATGCAAAAAAGACGGAATTTAAATACACGCCTTTTATGGAGGATGAAGTGGTGCTTGTAACGAGAAAAAATCCATCGCTGTTCCCGGATGGGGAAATTGATAAAGAGGCCCTGCAGAAGATACCGCTGGCCATTCGCGAATTTGGCTCGGGCACCTTGCAGGTCATCCAACATTATCTAAAAACACAACATCTTTCCATTGGCGATTTAAATGTGGAGATGCAGCTTGGGAGTACCGAGGGAATCAAAAATTATCTGAAAAAAACGGACTGTTTTGCTTTTCTTTCCATAAATAGTGTGTTGCAGGAGCTTCATCGGGGTGAATTGACGGTTATAGAACTTCCGGGTTCTTCCATAAGCCGTTTTTTCCGCTTCATATCACCTCACGGAAACGAAGAACCTTTGGCCGAAATGTTTATGCAGTTTGTCATCCATAATTTCCCCATGAAAAATCATAAATAGTCCGGTGTTGTTCCAGCTAACCATAACTTGTGGTTATCCTTAATAATCTTTTTTCCTGATATCAATTGCATAATAAGTTTTATTATTGCACCTGAATGAATTGTTAATCATTTTATTGTGAATGATGAGGGACAACTTTTCTGTAATGTTATTATTCATTTTAATCATACTTATCTATGGATTGGCTTACTCTTTTTCTCGGTTTCTTGTTTGGCGGACTTCTTGTGTATTCGAGGTTAAACAGATTTGACGTTATCAGTGGCAATGCTGTTTTGGAAGATCTTACCGTTGCCAAAGTTATTCTCCTTGTCATCGGTCTTGGTGCATTGATTTTGAATACGGAAATAGCCTTCGGGCTGGCTTCTTATCATGTGAAGCCTTTTATTTTGGGCGGAATTTTGCTGGGCGGCCTCCTTTTTGGTGTCGGCATGGCTATTTTGGGCTATTGTCCCGGAACGATGGCTGTTTCTCTCGGTGAAGGTTCGTTAGATGCTTTGTCTGGCATTGCCGGCGGGCTATTGGGCGGACTGACTTTTACAATCGCCAAACCACTTATTCAGCCTGTGCTGGGCTCCAACCTTGGAAAAATTTCCCTTTTCAGCCTTACGGGAAGCCATCCGGTAATTTTCTTTTTGTTGCTGACAGTTGTGGCAGCCGCTTTTATCCTGTTTGCTTTTTTCCTGCACAGAATAGAGAAACGCAAAGGCCTGAACCCTGCTTTAAATTATCGCTGGATAGTCAGTGGCGTAGGACTTGCCGTGTTGAACAGCATCATATTTTTAAAAGCTGTTTCCAACAGGCCCATTGGTGCTTCTACTTCCTATCCCTATGTGGCTGACAAAGTATCCGGATTGACAGATAATACCTATTTTTCAAAGATATCGGTCCCCGGCCATTGGGAATTAATTTTTCTGTTTGGTGCACTGGTGGCGGGATTGGTTTTTGCCTTGTTGCGGAAAGATTTTAAAATAAAGGCTGTTTATTCACGATGGGCCGAAACCAAAGGCCCTTCGGTTTCAAAACGGCTGGTTTGGGCTTTCATCGGTGGATTTATCCTGCTTTTTGGTGCCCGCATGGCGGGAGGGTGTACCAGCGGGCATATCCTGTCGGGTGGAATGCAAATGGCCGTGAGTAGTCTGGTATTCGGGGTTTTCGCCTTTTCTTCTTTTATCCTTACGGGAAAACTTTTTTATAAAAAGTAAGGGTAAGTTTCTAAAGACGTACCTGAATAAAAAGTTTCTCACTTTCTTAAATCGGGTTACCGGATTTGATATTCTTTAATTTTCCGGTATAGGGTCCTTTCCGAGATACCCAGTTCACTGGCGGCATCTTTGCGTTTGCCGTTGTGCTTTTCGAGGGCTTTGCGTATCATCTCCTTTTCCTTGTCCTGCAGGGAAAGCGACTCTTCGATAATTTCGGAGGGATGGAAATCTTCATCTTCCGGAGAAGAAGGTTCGTTGCTGGGGACAATTTTTACTTCATCCCCTTCGGGGCGTATAAGGCCCTGACTTTCGTCCGAAATGTGTTTTACCAGCAGGGCTTTTGTCTTTTCCATGGACACATCATCCGGGTTCTTTTCCAGGATGTCAACAACAATTTTTTTCAACTCGGTGATGTCTTTTTTCATGTCGAAAAGCACTTTGTAAAGCAGGTCCCTTTCGGATATTTGTTTTTCGTCATCCTGATGGTACAGCACCGGCAGGCCCGGGCGTGAGGTATCCGGAAGATAAGTCCTGAGTGTTTCGGCCTGTACCATTTTTTCTTTTTCGATAATGGAGATTTGTTCCGTAATATTCTTCAGCTGGCGCACATTCCCCGGCCAGTAATAGTTTTGCAACACCTGAATGGCATCTTCCGTGAGGCGCAAAGGGGGCATTCGGTATTTCTCGGCAAAATCAGCAGCAAACTTCCTGAACAACAAGTGAATATCATCTTTTCGCTCACGCAGCGGAGGGATATAAATCGGTACGGTATTCAGGCGGTAATAGAGGTCCTGACGGAATTTTCCTTTTTCAATGGCTTCGGGAATGTTGACGTTGGTGGCAACCACCACGCGCACATTGGTTTTGATGACTTTGGACGAACCGACCTTCATGAATTCGCCTACTTCGAGTACCCGTAAAAGCCGTACTTGTGTGGACAACGGAAGCTCAGCCACCTCGTCAAGAAAAATTGTTCCGCCGTTGGCTACTTCAAAATAGCCTTTGCGGGCTTCGTGCGCGCCGGTAAAAGAACCTTTCTCGTGCCCGAAAAGTTCCGAATCGATGGTGCCTTCCGGAATAGCCCCGCAGTTTACAGCTATATAATTTCCGTGTTTTCGCGGACTAAGGTGATGAATGATTTGCGGAAAAACCTCTTTTCCGGTACCGCTTTCACCGGTTATCAGTACTGTGAGGTCAGTGGAAGCCACCTGCATGGCAATGTCTATGGCCCGATGGAGCAGGGGGGAGTTCCCGATAATCCCGAATCGTTGTTTTACACTTTGAACATCCATAACCTTGTTATTAATAAAAAATTATAAATTACCGGAGTACGGCCTTCAATTCTTTCTCAAAAGTCTGCTGTAACCGGCGCATGGCCTTATCAATTACCTTGTCAGTGAGTGTTTTATGCTCATCCTGCAAGACAAAAGAGAGAGCGTAGGATTTTTTACCTTCCGGAACTTTGTCCCCTTCGTAAATGTCAAAGATATTTACCGATTTCAACAACTTCTTTTCTGAGCGAAAAGCCAGTTTCTTTAAGTCATCAAAACGAACGGCCTGGTCCACGACAAGTGCCAAATCACGCCGTACCGATGGAAATTTTGGAACCGGAACATATTGTACATCGTGGCGTGAAACCAGCCGGGTTGTCAAATCCCAGTTAAAATCGGCCACAAAGACTTCATTTTTCACATGGGTCATTTTTAAAATGTCTGTGTGAACAGAACCAATCTGTGCCAGGACTTTCTTGTCTTTGGACAGTTGCCATGCATAACTGAAATTTCCGTTTGAAATCTCTGTCGTTTCCAATTCGTTTTTATCAATCCCCAGCTTTTTCAGCAGGCTGTCGGCCAGCCCTTTAACATAATAGAAATCGGCCCGGGCATTTTGTGCATTCCAATTTTCAGGTTTTATACGGCCGGTAGCAAAAAAAGTAAGGTGTTTTTCTTCAAAATAGTTTTTTACCCCCCGGCTTTTGTCGTAATCTTCTTTTTTGAAGTAAGCTTTTCCAAATTCAAAAAGTTTCAGGTCGTTGAGTTTACGGTTTTGGTTATAGGCGATGACTTCCAATCCGCCAAACAACAGTGTCTGGCGCAGGATGTCCAGGTCCTTGCTCAGCGGGTTAAGCAGCTTTACGTTGTGTTTTTCATTAAAATCCCGGCTCTTGTTGATGTATTCTGATTTGGTGAGGGAGTTGTTCATGATTTCCGAAAACCCTTGTCCCACAAGATAATCAGAGATTTCATTTTGTAATTTTTCCAGATCGGGTTTTTGGCGAAGGCTTACGGAAGAGTGGATTTTATTCTCCAGTTTAACGTTATTGTAACCGTATATCCGCAGAATCTCTTCTATCACATCCACTTCGCGCAGTACATCCACTTTAAAGGTTGGGACAAGAAGTTTCAGCCCGTCCGGTGTCTCTTCAACAATTTCCATTTCCAGGTCTTGTACGATTTCTTTGATAATATTCCTGTCAAGGACGTTGCCAATCAGCCGGTCAACATGCGCATAGGAGACATCGATGGTCCATTTTTCAACGGGCCGGGGATAAACATCTTTTATCTCGGAGGAGATGGTTCCTCCTGCCAGCTCTTTGATCAGGAGGGCAGCACGTTTCAGGGCATAAATGGTAATGTTGGGATCGGCCCCCCTTTCAAACCGGAAACTGGCATCTGTCTGAAGCACATGTCTTTTGGATGTTTTGCGTACGTGGCGCGGATCGAAATAAGCACTTTCGAGAAAGACGGAAGTGGTTTTATCAGTAACGCCCGAATCGGCACCACCAAATACCCCGGCTATGCACATGCCCTCTTCTTCGTTGCAAATCATAAGGTCATCCACATGAAGCTTGCGCTCCATTTTGTCAAGTGTAACAAAAGGTGTCTGGTCGGGCATTTTCTGCACCACCACTTTTTTCCCTTTTATTTTGGCAGCATCGAATGCGTGCAATGGATGTCCGGTTTCATGCAGTACAAAATTGGTGATGTCCACAACATTGTTGATGGGACGAATGCCGATACTTCCCAATTTTATTTTTAGCCATTCGGGGGATGCTTTTACCTGGACATCCTTTAGCGTAATACCTGTATAGCGCGGACAGGCATCGGTATCTTTCACCTCAACATCAATGGAAAGGTCGTGGTTGTCAATCTTAAAATTTTCTACCGATGGCAGCCGGAGATGGTATTTTCTTGTATTGAAATAGCGGTTCAGGCCGGCCACAAGGTCGCGGGCAGAGCCGATGTGCGAAGCGGCATCGCCCCGGTTGGGCGTAAGCCCTATTTCGTAAACAAAATCCTTTTGAATGTTAAAATAATCGGAAGCTGCCGTTCCGGGCTTCACCTCCCGGGGAAGCACCATGATGCCCTCGTGCGAGTCTCCCAAACCCAGCTCGTCCTCGGCACAAATCATACCTTCGGAAACTTCGCCCCGGATTTTGGCCTTTTTAATTTTAAAAGTTTCGTCGCCGTCGTACAGCGTGGTCCCCACCGTGGCAACCAATACTTTCTGGCCTTTTGCCACATTGGGGGCACCGCAGACAATGGGGAGCATTTTGCCGCCTACGTCTACCGTGGTAACGCTCAACTTGTCAGCGTTGGCGTGTTTCTCACAGGAAAGGACTTCGCCAATGACTATGCCTTCCAACCCGCCTTTGATGGACTGCGTTTCTTCAAAACCTTCCACCTCCAGTCCAATGTCGGTTAATATGGCGGACAACTCCAGCGGATTAACATCTAAATCAATATAATCTTTCAGCCAATTATAGGATAATTTCATTATTTTTAATTTTTATTGTTCTTGTTTTTCAGTCAAGACCCCCTGAAATATTTCACTGTCGAAAAATATCCGGGTAAACCCTGATGTATGATATTCTTTAAATAACTGTTAATCAATATGTCTAAGCCCGATTCCGGAACTTTAAACCCAAAAGGCAAAGGTAAGAAAAAAATCGAGTACTGCCATTTCGTCAGGGAGAAGATGGCGATGGGGAAGTGGTTCAGCGACAAAATATTTATTTTCTGTTAATAGAATAGTTGATAGTTAATTGATTAATTTTGCCGCGCAAATTCGATAAGTATTTTGTGAAATGAAAAAATATATTTTTGGCACCCTGGCGTTTGTCGCTTTACTGACTTACCTCGTCTCTTCCTGTAAAAAGGATGAGCTGAAACCTTTTTCTGTCGCTTTTTACAACGTGGAAAACCTGTTTGATACGATTGACAACCCTCAAACGCGGGACAACGACCATTTGCCCACGAGCAGAATACCGTGGAACACAAAACGGTATGAGCATAAGCTGAATAATATTTCCAAAGTGATGTCTGCCATAAACGGCCACCGGTTTCCAACGGTTTTCGGACTCTCGGAAGTGGAAAACCGACAGGTTGTGGAAGATTTGATAAACACCGGTAAGCTGAAAAAAGCCGGTTATAAAATTCTTCACAAGGACAGTCCTGATGAACGGGGCATTGATGTGGCCATGTTATACCAGCCAGCCATTTATCACCCGTTGAAAACACGTTTTATCCGTTTGCAATTTCCTTCCGAACCCGAAAACCCTACCCGCGATATCCTTTATTCAAAAGGCCTGGTTTACGGAAAAGATACCATCCATATTTTTGTCAATCATTGGGTTTCGCGCTATGGCGGTCAGGCAAAGACAGATGCCCTGCGCCGTTTCACAGGCCATTTGCTGCGCCTTATGGCGGATTCGATTTTTAATGTGGACCCCAATGCCAACATTCTGATTATGGGTGATTTGAATGACAATCCTACCGATAAAAGCCTGACGGTCTCGTTGGGGGCGCAAGAGCCGAAACAGCCTTTTGCCAAAAAACAACTGTATAACCTTGCGCTGAAACCCTTCAAGGCCGGACAGGGTTCGCTTTACTACAAGGGTTGGGACTTATTTGACCAGGTTATTGTTTCTTCGGCCATGATTGGCGGTTACAATGGCATCAAAACAGATTCGTTTAAGGAAGAGATATTCAAAAAAAGCTGGATGCTTTATCATCCGAAAAAAGGGCCTGCTGTTCCCAACCGCACTGCCGGAAAATATTATTACGGCGGCTTTAGCGACCACCTTCCGGTCATTGTCCGCATGAAAGTGGACCTGAGCGGAGAGGTATTCACAATTATTTAGGGGGTAATACTATAAAATAACCGATAAATCCCAATAATTTCCCTTCTCGAAGGGATGCAGGCTCCGTAGGAATTCCTATGGAAGGTAGGTTCTTTTAAGAAGCTATTTATCGGCTGATTTTATGATGGTTAAAAACACTTGCAATGAGAACATTTGCTGCTGGGTAGTAACGATATTTTTATTTTTCAACACGTTTTCTTTCGCATGAAGCCCAACTTCTTCTTTACCAACCGAAGAAACAAAACCAACGGCTTTGCTTTTTATCTCACAATTGTTTCTTCCCGGTTTGGCCCCACCGAAACAAGCTGAATAGGGATGCCGGTCTCTTTTTCAATAAATTGGATGTATTTTCTCAACTGCTGGGGAAGGTCGTCAAATCTGGATATTTCGTTTAATGGCTCATCCCAGCCCTCAAAAGTTCTGTATTCGGGCTCTGCTTCAATCCTTTCCGGGTCAAAAGGAACGGTTTCCGTCAGTTGCCCGTTGATTTTATACTGTGTGGCAACTTTTACCTTAGGGAAGCCTGAAAGCACATCGGCTTTCATTATTTTCAATTCGGTAACGCCGTTGAGCATAATGGCATATTTTAGTGCCGGCAGGTCAAGCCAGCCACAACGCCGCGGACGGCCTGTGGTGGCCCCAAATTCATGGCCTTTTTTACGAAGCTCTTCACCGGTTTGGTCAAACAATTCGGTTGGAAATGGTCCGCTGCCCACGCGGGTGCAGTAAGCTTTGAAAATTCCAAAAACACGGCCCACTTTTGAAGGGGGAATTCCCAAACCGCTGCAAACGCCGGCACTGGTTGTGCTGGAGGAGGTTACGAAAGGATAAGCCCCAAAATCGATGTCCAGCATAGATCCCTGTGCCCCTTCGGCCAGGATTTTTTTCCCTTTGGCCAGGGCATCGTTTAAAAAGTATTCACTGTCTGTCTTTTCAAACTGTTGTAAAACGGCTAATTTTTCGAGCCATGATTTCTCATAAGCTTCAAAAGGTATTCCTTCAATGGCAATATCCCGGAAATCAACCTGGTACAAAGAAACAATTTTCAGATGCTGGCTGCGAATTTTTTGATAGCGTTGTTCAAAATCTGCCTGGTCAAGGTCGCCCGTGCGCAGCCCTTTTCTTGCTGCTTTGTCGGTGTAGGCCGGGCCGATTCCTTTTAGTGTGGAACCGATTTTATCTTTGCCTTTGGCTTTTTCGTAAACGGCATCCAGTAGCCGGTGCGTAGGCAGAATCAAATGTGCTTTTCGCGAAACAAGAATATTTTTGAATACATCAACACCTGAAGTACGAATAGATTCGATTTCGCTGTCAAGGATAAAAGGGTCAATCAAAACGCCGTTTCCAATAACGTTGATGGTGTTTTTATTAAAGATGCCCGAGGGGATGGTATGTAAAACAAATTTTTTGGAACCGAATTCTATGGTGTGCCCGGCATTGGGGCCACCCTGGAAGCGGGCGACGATATCGTAATGGGGCGTAAGGACATCCACAATTTTCCCTTTTCCTTCATCGCCCCATTGCAAGCCAAGAAGAACATCTGTTTTTGTTTCCATACCGTGTGTTTAAGGTGTTGCCTGTATTTTGCAACAAAGGTAAAGAGTCCGGGCGAAAAAAAACAGCAAAAACGGAATATTTTATTTGCTGTTTTTATGAATTCTCAGGACATTTTCCGTAGAAAGTCAGTGAGTGGTAAGCTACCTTAACGCCCAGTAGTTCTTCCACAGACTTCTGAATCTCATGGATACGCGGATCGCAAAACTCTAATACGGTACCATCTTCCATACACACAAAATGATCGTGTTGTTTGTATTTGAAGGAGCGTTCAAACTGTGCACAGTTGTTTCCGAATTGATGTTTGGTTACGAGGTTGCAGTCCAGCAACAGTTCGATGGTGTTATAAAGCGTGGCACGGCTGACACGGTATTTGTTGTTTTTCATTCGAATATACAACGTCTCAATGTCAAAGTGCCCATCGGTTGCATAAATCTCTTTCAAAATGGTAAAACGCTCGGGTGTTTTTCGGTGTCCCCTGGAGTCAAGATACTCAGTGAAAACCTTTTTCACCTTTTCAAAAGTGTCTTTTTTCGTTTCCTGTTTCATATTATCCGTGATAAAGTTTTGTGGGGTAAAAATAACAAATTATCTTTAAATGGTTTAAATAGAAATAATATTTTTATTTTTTTGCAGAAAAAAATACCGGATATGCAACAGGTTTTGTTTTTGGTATAGCGGATATGTCTGCTGCTTTACAAAGTCCGTACAACTTTTATAACCTGTTCCGTTTTGGAAAGGCTTGTCATAAGTTTTTTCAGGATAGTAGCGTTGGGCACAAAGATGACAATTTTAATAAAGACAAGCCCTTTGTGTGAATGCATGTTGATGGCACTCATGTTTAGTTTAAAATCATTGGAAATCATGTTTGTAACCATGTTCAGCAGTCCGGGTTTGTCTTTGGCTGAGATTTGCAGGCTGGCCTGATATGTTTTCCCCTTGAGGGGGACCCATTTTTTCTTTGATATATTACGGCCATAAACAGACATAAGCTGGATGGCTTTTTCGCAGTCGGTTCTGTGTACTTCCGTATTGCCGCCCGGAATTTCCAGGATAATGACGTTGTCGTGTGGAATTGGGTGGCAGCATTCGGATATAACGTAATTTTTTTGGCTTTCCGGGATGTCCGATGGGGAAGGTTCCGTAGCGGTGGGCGAAGCAGGCAGGACAGCTTTGGGTTGTTTGCTGATAAAAGGGATATGTAGTCCCCGAAGCCATCCGGAGCGGTCTCCTTCGGGCAGGAGGATACGTTTAATGTCACTTTCGTTCAGTTTGTCCGTGGCCAGAAAATAATAGAAATCGATGGGGCTGCTTATTTTTGCCCCTTTCATTAATTCCTGGATATTTTGGTTGTTGTTTTCAATTTTTAGTTGAGAAAAAAGATCGTCAAGTTTTTTTTCACCTGCTTTCCTGAACTTTTTTCGCTCATTTTTCAGTGCTGTTTTTATTTTTGTTTTGGCCCGTGCCGTAACGACCATTTTTGACCAGTCTTCCTGTAACTTTATGATTTTTGAAGAGATTATTTCTACCTGGTCGCCGCTTTTCAGTTTATAATCGATGGTAACAACCCGGCGGTTGAGGTTTGCCCCAATGGCCCTGTTTCCAAGGTCGGTATGAATGGCGTAAGCAAAATCAAGGACTGTGGCCCCTTTGGGCAGGGTAATCATTTCTCCCTTGGGGGTAAAAACATAAATCTCTTCGGAGAAAAGATTTTGTTTAAAATCGTCGATAAAGCCGATAGACTCGTCCTCATCGTTGTTCTCCATAAGTAATTCCCGGGTTTTGTTGAGCCAGTTGTCGAGGTTTCCCGGCGAAGAAGTGTTTGTCCTGTATTTCAGGTAAGCAGCATAACCTTTTTGGGCAATTTCCTGCATGCGTTTGCTGCGAATATGAACAGATACCCATCGTCCCTTTGGCCCCATGACGATGGTGTGAATAGCTTCGTAGCCATTGGCTTTGGGGGTGCTCATCCAGTCGCGCAACTTTTTGTTGTTAGGTTTGTACTGGACCGTGAGCGCGGAATATACAGCCCAGCATTCCAGGCTTTCGTCCTGATCTCCCGTATCCACAACAATGTCCAGGCTAAAAGTATCGTATAACTCCTGAAAAGGCAACTCCAGCTGTTTCATTTTTTGCCAGACAGAATAAGTTGTTTTTTCATTTATCAGCAAATCGGCATTCAATCCTTTCTGTTTCAATGAGGTACGAATAGGGGCCATGAAATCATTCAAGTAGGCATTTTTCTCGGGACGGCTTCTTTCTATTTCTGCTTTTATCTCGGCATAAAGATCTGGTTGTGAGTATTTAAAAGAGAGTTCTTCCAGTTCGCTTTTAATAGCAAAAAACCCCAGGCGGTAAGCCAATGGGGCATATATGTAAAGTGTTTCCGAGGAGATTCGGAGTTGTTTTTCCTGTGGCATAATCTCCATGGTACGCATGTTGTGCAGACGATCGGCGAGTTTTACGAGGATTACCCGCATGTCTTCCGATAGCGTAAAAATAATCTTCTTCAGGGTAGCTGACTGAGCTGTAGAGTTATTGTCTGAGATCTCATCAATTTTTGTCAGGCCATCGATAATGCGGGAAACTTTTGTCCCGAATATTTTTTCCACATCTTCCAGTGTAATATCCGTATCTTCAACGGTGTCGTGGAGCAAGGCCGATATGATGGAAGTACGTCCCAGCCCCATTTCTCCGGCGGCTATGGTCGCCACGGCAATGGGATGTAAAATAAAAGGTTCGCCCGATTTACGGCGCATATCTTTGTGTGCATCAGCAGCCATGCGGAAAGCCTTGCGCACATCCCACTGGTCTTTGGTCTCCTTGCGGGTAGTCCATACCTCTATCAGGTGCCTGTACTGGCGCAGGATCTCCTGCCTTTCATTTTCTGTGGTCGATTTTTTCATACTTTCAACAGTCCTCTCGGAATGAACAAAATTAAGTTTTTTTGTAATGTCTTTGTCATGCGTGCTTTATGTTGGTGAAATTTTTTGTCCGGCCTCTTTTTGCTTTTTATAAGTTTTTGATTTTCACCTGTTATGAAAAAAAGAATTTCTTGGATAATATTTGTAGTTTTGAGAACCATTCGTAAGAAGTATGAAACGGTATTTTTTAACCTTGTTTTTTTTCATTTTCTTTGTCCGGGCAGGCCTGGCCACACATCAACGTGCTGCCGAGATAACCTACCGGCACATCGAAGGGCTGACGTATGAATTTACTATCACCATGTACACCCGTACTTCCAGTCCTGCGGATGATGCGCGAAATACCATGCCCATTGTCTGGGGCGATGGCAGCACCGACAATATTCCCCGTATCGATTTTTACCCTTTGGGGAATGACATCTCGTACAATCGTTATGTGGGCCGCCATACTTATTCCGGTCCGGGTGCTTATACCATAACCGTGGAAGATTATAGCCGTAACAATGGTGTGGTAAATATTCCCAATTCGGTAAATGTCTCCATGTTTGTGGACTGTTATCTCCTGATTAACCCGTTTCTCGGTTACAATAACTCTGTCCAATTGCTTAATCCACCCATAGATGAGGGTTGTGTGAACCAGCCTTTTTACCATGACCCGGGGGCTTATGATCCGGATGGCGACAGCCTGTCGTACAAACTGGTGGCTTGTAAAGGTACGGGCGGGAAAGATATTCCCGGATATACTTTCCCCCGGGCTTCAAAATATTTTCGTATCGATTCGGTAACAGGAGAAATGCAATGGGTAAGTCCCATATTGCAGGGAGAGTACAATGTGGCATTTCTGACGGAAGAGTGGCGCAGGGGGATTCTGATAGGTTATGTGCGCCGCGATATGCAGATTATTATTGTCAGTTGCAGTCATAAGCCGCCCGTAATAATTACAGGAAACGACACTTGTGTCAGGGCGGGGGATAGTTTGCATTTTAAAACAACGGCGATAGACCCGGATGGGACAAACGTAACTCTGTCCGCTTTTGGCGGGCCTTTTGAACAAGCGGAAAGCCCGGCGACAATTTTTCCTGATCCGGCAAAAGGCAATGACACCGTTTCCACTGTTTTTTCATGGCACACACGTTGCAGCCATGTGCGCTACCGGCCTTATTCCGTTGGCTTTAAAGCAAAAGACAGTGGCTTTCCGGTGAGCCTGGCCAGTTTCAAAGATGTAAAAATAAAAGTCGTTGGCCCGGCTCCCGAAAACCTGAAAGCCAGCGCATTGGGCAATGGTATTGACCTGACATGGGATACTTCTCTCTGTAAAAATGTGGCCGGCTACAGAATCTATCGAAAAGCCGACAGTACTTTCTGGCAACACGGAGCCTGTGAAACGGGGGTCCCTGCTTATACGGGGTTTCAGTTGGTGGGCACAACGGATAATGTCAACAAATGTACTTTTCGTGATGACAACCACCTTTCGCAAGGCGTGCGGTATTGTTACCGGGTAACTGCTTTTTTTGCCGACAGGGCAGAGGGTTTTGCCTCAGGCCAGGCCTGTGCCTCCCTCAAACGCGATGTCCCCATTATCACCCATGTGAGTAACGATACTGCCGATTTTTCTTCCGGCCGGGTTTATGTGGACTGGTCAAAGCCCACGGAGCTGGATACCACTCAGTTTCCGGGCCCGTACAGTTATCTTTTGTACCGCAGCGATCAGGCCTCGGGAGGACAAATGCAACTGGTGAAGACATTTTCAGGGCTAAATGATACTATTTTCCGGGATGCAGGGGTAAACCTGAACACGGAAGGTGCTGCTGTAAAGTACCGCGTCGATCTGAAAAGTGAAACTTCCGGGGCCATGGGAAGTTCTCAGGAGGCCTCTTCGGTTTTTCTCCGGATAAGGGCTTCAGACAAAAGGCTGACACTCTTCTTCTCCCCACAGGTTCCGTGGATTAATGACCAGTATGTGATTTTCAGGAAGACGGAAAACAGCAGCCGTTTTGATTCGCTTACAACGGTGAATACGCCAATATTTGTGGACAAAAACCTGAATAACACACTTCAATATTGCTATTACATAAAATCAATCGGACACTATTCGCTGCCCGGATTGGTAAATCCGATCATAAATTATTCACAGATTGCCTGTGCCATTCCAAGAGATATTATTCCGCCCTGTGCCCCGGAGAATGCTGTTTATACAGATTGTGACAAGATAGAGAATACACTGAAAATTTGGATGCTGCCCCGGGACAGTTGCTACTACGATTTGGAAAAATACCGTATCTATTATGCCCCTTCCGATGGCCAACTCTCCCTGCTTGATTCAATAGATGGTAACCATGCCGATACCGTTTCGTTTCTGCATCAAAATTTGGAAAACGTGGTGGGCTGTTATGCTGTGGAGGCGGTGGATACCATCGGCAACGTGAGCAATATGAGTGCAAGGGTGTGTGTCAATTACGATGTCTGTCCGCAATATGAACTCCCCAATGTGTTTACGCCCAACGGCGATGGCGTAAATGATAAAATGGTTCCCATGAATTCCATCGGCAGCAACCCCAAAGCCATTGTGGACCACGTGGATATGGTTATCTTCAATCGTTGGGGGAAGCAGGTTTTTCATACCAAAGACCCTATGATAAACTGGGATGGCACCAATATCAATACAAAAGAAAAATGCGCATCCGGAGTCTATTTCTATACCTGTGAAGTCTATTTTATCGCTACGGATGGACTGAAAAAACGTCATCTGCAGGGATCGGTTACTATTCTGCGCTAAAAGTACAGCTGGCTGTAACTTTATTTCCGTGTTGGCCGTCTCACCTGAAGACACAAAAAAATATTATTTATTATGAAAAAAGTTACCTCGATAACCATCCTGTTGATGACGCTTATGTTTTTTGTAAGTGTGGAAGCCTATTGTCAACGAAATTATAGAAACATCAAGGGCAATGGCCATGTTGTGAAAAGCACGGAAACTGTTCCTGCTTTTGATGAGATCCGCGCCGGGGCTGCTGATAACATCGTTATCCTGACAAAGGGAAATACTCCTTACAGCGTGGTGATACAAACGGATGAAAATATTCTGAATGCTGTCCATGTTTCAGTTAACAATAAGGTGTTGAATTTCTCTTATGCCGATATCAGTCCTACAAAACTCAGGTTTTATGTTACGGTGCCCTCCCTTTCAATTGTACATGCTTCCGGTGCTTCTGTGGTAAAAAGTGCAGATACGCTGGGTGGGCAGATGTTTAAGGTTGTTGCCAGCGGGGCATCCAATGTGAATTTGATTTTGGGTTCCGGGACAGTTACGGCACATGCCAGCGGTGCAGCAGACTTATCCCTTTCAGGACAGACAAAAAAGCTGTTTGCCGAGGCCAGCGGTGCGGCTGACATTAAAGCAGGGAAATTAATTGCTGACTCAGTCTTTGCAAAAGCTTCTGGAGCTTCTGATGTCCGCGTAAATGCCCAAAAATATTTAAGTAAAGATGCCTCTACGGCGGCAAGCATAAAACTGGCAAATGCTTCCCCGGAAGCCATTCATGTAAAGCAACAGGGCAAACAGGCACGCGTGGTGGTCTATAGCCATCCCTACGGGCCGGGCATGGAAGATACTACCCGTGTCAATGTTGGCTCCATTCATCTGGAAGTGGTCGATGGCGACACCACCAAGGTGTCTCTCGGCGGCCATGTGCTGATTGTCGATGACAATGGAAATGTAAAATGGAAACGGACTAAACCGGTGAAATTTAACGGACACTGGGCGGGTGTCGATTTGGGAATTAACGGCTACTTAACCCCTTCTTTTAACACGGAATACGGGAAAAAATATGGTTTTTTGAACCAACAGTACGAGAAGTCCATTAATGTAAATGTGAACCTTTTTGAGCAAAATATTGCTTTTAACAAAGCCAAAACCATCGGGTTGGTTACCGGTGTGGGATTTAGCTTTAACGATTACCGTTTTTCCAACCCCACTTATCTTTCGCCCGACAGTAATGCGTTAAGCGGGTTTTATATGCGCAACGTAAGCGTCAGGAAAAGTAAGCTGTCGTTATTTTATGTTACCGTCCCCGTGATTTTTGAGTTTCAGTCCAATAATGTCCGCCGCAGCCGCAGGTTCTTTGTCGGTGTGGGAGTGCTGATTAATGCCCGTTTGCGTTCGCATACCAAAATATATTTTAATGAAGCGAACAAAAAATATTATCTTGAGAATCCGGCAGACGGAAGTTATTTGCCCGGCTATTACACAACACCCAACAGCACAAACCGTAATATTGTGAAGAGTGTGAACAGCTTCAACTTACAGCCGTTTCGTTTTGATGCCACCCTGCGTATCGGTTATGGAATTGTTTCGTTGTATGCCACGTATGGCCTGAACCAGATGTTTCTGAAAGGACAGGGGCCGGCGTTAAACCAGTGGTCGGCCGGAATCAGTATTTCCGGATGGTAGAACCTGTTGTGAACCGTTTCATTCAGGGGTATCCAAAAAGATAGTTTTTGAAAGTTCACGCTAAAAACGCAAATCGTTTTGCCACACTGATTTAAGTTTTGCGTTTTCTGCGTTAACGCTTTGTGGACTTTGCGTGAAACCCACTTTTGGCCCGCTTCATTTTTTTGTTTTGGCGTACGACATGCTAAGGCCAGCCGCCCATCCCGGGTTTCCCCATTGTACAAAAAAACAAACCCGACAAAAAATGGCTTATTTTTCTTAACTTTGCCAGGCGAAATTAAGAAACTTTAAACTTTATTATATTATGTCAGGACATAGTAAATGGTCAACCATAAAACGAAAAAAAGGGGCACTTGATGCCAAACGTTCCAAGATTTTTTCCAAACTCATCAAAGAAATCACAGTTGCTGTAAAAGAGGGTGGTGCCGACCCGGACGGCAACCCGCGGTTGCGCATGGCCATTGCCAATGCCAAAGGCCAGAGTATGCCGAAAGACAACATTGAAAGGGCCATCAGCAAAGGAAAAGACAAGGATAGTGCCAGTTTCTCAGAGGTTGTTTACGAAGGCTATTTGCCCCATGGTATAGCGGTTTATATCGAATGCACCACAGACAACCTCCAACGCACGGTCTCCAATATCCGTGCTATTTTTAACAAATATGGAGGCAGCCTGGGAACCAATGGCTCGTTAAGCTATCTGTTTGACCGAAAAGGCGTTTTTGTAATTCCTCAGGGTGATCTTGATCCGGATGAGTTTGAAATGGAGCTGATTGAGGCCGGTGCCGAAGACATCGAACTTGACGAAGAAGGTTTCTTTAATGTTACCACCTCCATGGAAGATTTCGGAACAATGATGAAGAAACTCGAGGATCTGGGTATTGAGCCGGAGTCTGCCGAACTCCAGAGAATTCCCAACGATACCAAAACACTGTCATTGGAAAATGCCGAGAAAATTTTAAAAGTGATTGATTTGTTTGAAGATGACGATGATGTCCAGAAAGTTTTTCATAATCTGGAAATGACCGATGAAATGATGAAAAATATGTAAAACCAGTCCTTTACAAAAAAAACAAGCCTGCCGAAAAAATAAGGCAGGCTTGTTTTTTTATAGCAACTTGCCTCAGGACAAATGCCATTTTACCAGTTCGTAAGTGTCGGAAGCAATCATTAGTTCTTCTTCTGTGGGGACTACCAGCACTTTAACTTTTGAGTTTTCGGTGGACAGGATCATCTCCTGGCCCCGTTTGTCTAACATTTCCTCATCCAGCTCAATACCGAGAAACTGCATGTTGTCCAGTATTTTTTTTCTGGTTTCCGTGTCGTTTTCACCAATGCCACCGGTAAAAATGAGAATATCCACACCGCCTAATGCGGCTGCATAGGCACCAATATACTTTTTCACGCGGTATGCAAACATTTCCAGGGCGATTTTGGCGCGTTTGTTCCCTTTTTCGGCAGCTTCTTCAATATTGCGCATATCGGACGAAATGCCGGAGATCCCAATCATACCGGAGAACTTATTGAGCAAAGTCCGGGTGTAGCTTATGGATGTTCTTTCTTTCTCGGCAATAAAAAGCAAAGCGCCCGGATCGAGGTCTCCGGTACGTGTTCCCATAATAAGCCCCTCGGTAGGCGTCATGCCCATGGAAGTATCGTACGATTTTCCCTCTTTTATGGCAGCAACCGATGCGCCGTTTCCGAGATGACAACTGATGATTTTCTGTTTGTCATAATCCACATTTAACATTTCGCAGGCCCTGTGCGAAACATAGTTATGGCTGGTTCCGTGAAAGCCGTAACGCCTGATTTTATATTTTTCATAGAGTACATAAGGTATTCCGTACAGAAAAACGTGGGGCGGCATGGTCTGGTGAAAAGCTGTATCGAAAACTCCGACTTGCGGAACATTTGGCAGCAATTGCTGCATGGCATAAATTCCTTTCAGGTTGGGCGGGTTGTGCAGGGGGGCTAATTCGGAAGAACGTTCTAAAGCACCAATTACTTCTTTGGTAATCAACACGCTGCCGCTAAACTCTTCGGCACCATGTACCACGCGGTGCCCTACGGCAGAGATCTCTTCCATGTTTTTCAGGCTGCCATATTCTTTGCTGATTAAAATGCCAAGCAGGTACTCAATACCTTGCTGATGGTCCAGTATTTCACCGGTTATCTTCTTTTCGAGGCCATCATTACGGCTGTGTTTTATGGCACTCCCGCGGAGGCCTATTTTTTCCACAAGGCCTTTTGCCAAAACTTCTTTGGAAGGCATATTCAACAGCTCATATTTGATGGAGGAGCTGCCACAATTCAAAACAATAATTTTCATTTTTCTTCCTCTTTTTGCTTAATTAATAATGGCACATGAAATGGTATTGCCCACAGGCTTGCTGCCTTCGTAATTGTAAAATCCTTTTTTGGTTTGTATGCCGAGGTAATTTGCCCTTACCAAACGTTTTATAATGGGGGAGGCTTTGTATTTTCTGTCTCCGTATTCCTGATACAAGTTGTCCATGTATTTCAGGATTTTGTCCAGGCCCATTTTGTCTGCAATTTCAAAAGGCCCGTAAATATATCCGGTGGTCTCTTTCATGGTTTCGTCAATATCGGATATGGAGGCCACGCCTTCCATGAGGATTTCACAGGCTTCGTTAATAAGGGGGATCAAAATACGTGTGGAAACGTTTCCGGGGGATTCGTTGATAAGAATGGCTTTTCTGTTGATCATTCTCAAAAACCGGCTTATTTTTTCATAAGTTTCATCTGATGTCTTGCGGCCTTTTACAACCTCCACAATATTTGTTTTGTCAATAGGCTCAATAAAATGAAGCCCAATGGCCCTTTCCGGATGTTTTAAAACGACAGCAAGGTCAGAAATAATTAAGGTGGACAGGTCTGATGAGATAATGGTCTCGCTGCTTACCACTTCTTCTACTTTTTTAAACAATTCTTTTCGCAGATTGAGTAATGTCCCTTTTTGGCGTGAGCTAATGGTTTCGATAACCAAATCACAATTTTTCAGGTCGGGATAAGTTGTCGTGCCTTTTATTCTTGACATGATAAGTTTTTTCTCAGAAGAGGTGATTCCCCATTGGGCAATTACTTCGTCGAGTTGGCTTTCAATGTCGGTATAAATTTCTTTCAGGCGTTCTTCGGTTAAATCCAAAAAAACAACATCCATTCCATATTGTGCAGCAATACGTGCAATGACCTGGCCTACGGTACCACATCCGATAATACCGATGGTTTGAATATTTCCTTTGGGCTTAAGCCGTCCGCCAAGGCTAAATTGAACTAATTCGCTCATTTTTAAAATTTTTAATTTTTTTTCAGTCATCTTATTTATCACCGTACAGCCCGTTGGCCTGGTTGGCAGTAATGGCTATCATATTGACAATGTCGTCCACGGAACAACCGCGCGACAAATCGTTGATGGGGGCTGCAAGTCCTTGTAAAACAGGGCCAACGGCTTCGGCACCTGCAAGGCGCTGGACCAGTTTGTAAGCAATATTTCCGGATTCGAGCGAGGGAAACACCAACACATTGGCTTTTCCTGCAATGGCTGAACCGGGAGCTTTCTTTTGGCCGATGGCCTCAATAATGGCGGCATCAGCCTGCAATTCCCCATCAATTTGTAACGAAGGGTTCATCTCTTTGGCTATGGCCATGGCTTCCACTACCTTGTCCACTTTTTCGTGTTTTGCACTGCCTTTGGTTGAGAAACTCAGCATGGCCACAAGAGGTTCGATGCCGGCAATATTTTTGGCTGTTTTGGCCGATTCGACGGCAATTTCGGCCAGTTCACGTACCGAAGGGTCAGGGTTTACGGCACAGTCGGCGAAAACCATAACACCATCCGTCCCAAAATTCTTGTCTTTCAAAATCATAATAAATGCACCCGAGACTGCGCTTACTCCGGGCAAGGTTTTAATAATCTGAAAAGCAGGGCGCAGCACATCGCCGGTGGCATGTTCGGCACCACTGACCTCGCCATCCGCTTTCCCATCTTTGATGAGCAAGGTGGAAAGATATAACGGCTCTTCCACCAGTTTTATGGCTTCGTCGAAAGTCATCCCTTTTTTCTTGCGGATATCTGCCAGCATACGGGCATAATACTCTTTTTGGGGATGGTCTTTGGGGTCAATTATTGTGGCTTTTTCCATATTTTGTAAGCCGTAGGTGGCGGCTTTGCCCAAAATTTCCTCTTTGTTTCCCAACAAAATGAGGGAAGCAATGTTTTCTTTCAGGACATGGTCGGCAGCGCGAAGGTTTCGCTCTTCATTCCCTTCGGGCAGGACAATTGTTTTCCCCGCCTGACGGGCCATTTCATGTATTTTACTGATTAATTCCATATTGAATTTACTTTTAATAAAACTGCTGCAAAAGTATTATTAATTTTGTTGCGGAATTTATTATAGTTAATTATTTAACAAAAAATATTTATTTTTTGTTAAGGCTTTTTAATCAGCTATGTATGATACGTTAAGCGGTTTTAAACCTCCTTGTCCCTTATGTATTGTATTGGTTGACAGGGATTAAAAATTTATGGCAAATAAGGTTACTATAGATACGGTAAATTATATGCTTGGGGACAGCTCCCGAAGCATGGGCGTGTTTTTTCAAAAGCATCCGGTTGTCATTCATCCCAGGCTGCTGCCTGTTGCCGATAACAATGGGGTATTTTATATGCTTTTCGGGTTATTGTTGCTGATTGCCGTAATCCGGTTTTATCAGCCGGCTTTTGCAAAAGTTGTTTTTTCCTGGTTTTCGGGTACAGGCTCCCGAAAAAATGATCCCGGTGGTAAACAAGGTCTTTTTTTGCCCTCTTTTTTAATGCTCAATTTTATTGTCAGCACCACCTTGTTTCTTATGGTACTGCAAATGAAAACCGGAGCGGTCCCTTCCGGTATTTTAAGTTCCCCGCATTTTTGGTTTTTTGCTGCGGGGGGAGTTGTCAGTTTCTTCCTGTACGTTCAGGTTTCTGCTTTTTTGACAGGATTTGTTTTTGATACAGGCCAGCAGGCTTCCCTGCAAATGAAAAATAACCTCTTGTGGGCTTACATAAGTGGTTTGTTTTTAACGTTCTTGCTGTTGATTTATTTTTACTCGGGGGCTGTTGTTATTATGGATGGCATCATCGGTTTGTGGCTGATTTTGTTGTTGTTCAAATGGTTTAAGACAGCAGAGACAAGCCTCTCCACACGTAATTTTAATGTGCTTCATTTATTTTTATATCTTTGCACCGTTGAAATCGCACCTTTATTTTTGTTGATAAAAATATACTTGATGTGATTAAATTTTGGTTGGAAAGCCGATAGAGACAGGACATTTCATTTAAGAGTGGATTAAAAAATCGGGACATTGAAGATTAAAAATATTTTAGTATCGCAGCCGAAACCGGCAGACATTAGCAAATCGCCTTATGGTGAATTGGGAAATAAGTTTAATCTGAACATTGACTTTCAAAAATTTATTACTATTGAAGGTATTTCTGCTCAGGAATTTAGAATGAACAAGAGTTCTTTTAACGGTCACTCGGCGGTAATCCTTACCAGTCGCCATGCAGTGGACCACTTTTTCAGGATTGCCAAAGAATTACGAAAAGAGATTCCCGACTCGATGAAATATTTCTGTATTTCCGAGTCTACGGCTTATTATCTGCAAAAATATGTGCAGTACCGTAAGCGAAAGATTTTCTTTGGGAAGCAGAACTTTAAGGATTTACTGGAAGTGCTGAAAAAACACAGCAATGAAACTTTTATCGTTCCCTCCTCGGATGTGCCCAACCAGGCCATATTCAAAATTCTTGACAAAGAAAAGATAAAGTATACCCAGGGCGTTATTTACCGTACGGTTCCCAGCAACCTTTCCCATTTGGATATTAAAAAGTATGATTTGCTGATTTTCTTTAGTCCGGGTGGCATAAACTCCTTAATGACAAATTTCCCTGATTACGAACAGGGCGGGCAGTTGATTGCTGCTTTTGGCCCGGCTACCAACAAAGCAATAAAAGAGGCCGGCCTTACCGTTAATATTACGGCACCTACACAGGCCGCCCCTTCCATGGCCATGGCCATTGATGGTTTTATTTCCGAACGTGAGAAAGAACGCCGTCGCCGCCGCAGGAAATAAATGGCAGTTTCCAGGTTTATGTTTTGAATATAAACAGTTTTACAGCCTGTACTTGTATATTGTACCGTATTTTCGGAGTGTTTCTGTATCAGGGTTTGTATTGAAAAGTCCGTAAACGGCACTTCCGGTTCCCGTCATGGAGGCGTACAGGGCATGCTGATGGAGCAGGGCATTTTTTGTCTTTGCCATTACAGGATTTTCCCGAAAAACAATTTTTTCAAAATCATTGGTGAGAAAGGGCTGCCACTGTTTTACGGGCAGTTTTATAATTTCCGAAAGGGAATTTTTTCTCTTTACCGGTTTTATTTTTGAAAAAAGAGTGGCGGTGGACAAAGGACGATGGGGGACTACAAGCATGAGATAAAAACCTTTGAGGTTAACCCTGCACGGCCTGATAAAATCTCCTCGTCCGGTAACAAAAGCCGGTTTGTTCCGGATAAAAAACGGGCAGTCACTGCCGATTTGGGCGGCATGGCTGAGCAGTTCATCCTCCTTTATGTTTAGTTGAAAAAAATTGTTCAATGCTTTTAAAAAGAAAGCCGCATCTGCCGAACCGCCACCAAGGCCGCTTCCAACAGGGATGGCTTTCAGTAAGTTGATTTCCAGCAGAGGAACCTGGTAGTGGCGGTGCAATAGCTCCCATGCCTTGACCAGCAGGTTTTCCGAAAGTTTTCCGGGTACTGACAGCCCAAAGATGTTGAGCTTAAATTTTGAAGACTCCCTGAATTCGATGGCATCGTGCATCGGTATAGGATAAAAAATACTTTCGATGTTGTGAAAACCATCGTTGCGTTTTGCTGTTACCCAAAGTCCGAGATTGATTTTTGCCGAAGGGAAAAGTATCATGGTTGATAATTTAAGGGGGACTTCTCATAATCCCTTTCTTTCAGGAAACAAATTATGAGAAGTTTCCTGAAGAACAAAAGTAGGCTTTTTGTGGAGAAGTTTTTCCCGCGGCAGGGATGGAGCAAATAGCCTGACGAAAGGGCTTCATAGCAACTGTTGGCGGGCGGAGGCTCGTTTGAGACGAGACCACGCACCGGCTACAGGTGCATGGAAGGCCTGAGGAAGCTATGGCGTACAGCCCGTTTGCCGCCCAAAAGACCCGGATAATTTCCCCCTATACTTCCTCAAATTTCCTTGAATTATCCCGATAGTACTTCGTCAATTTGAGTCGTCTATGGAAAAATTATCTATAACCGTAAGCAAGTCTTATCTTGAACTCAGGTTATTGCCCATCCCGTATCAATAAACCTGAAAAACGGGTAAGGTTCAAAATATTATTCCAACGGATGGTTTTTCTGTTCCAACTGTTTGCAAAAACTTTTTAAATTTGGTTTCTTTTAATATCCTGTACAAAAAACGCATGGCAATAATAAATTCCGTACTCACCTGGCTGATTAAAAAGAGGATGCACCAGATTGACCTCTTTTTGAAATTTCCCATGGAGGTGCAACACGATTGGTTTGAGAAGCTGATACAGGCCGGTGTCTCTACCGAGTGGGGAAAAAAATATGATTATGCAAGCATTCGGAGTCCGGAAATTTTCAGGCAAAGGGTTCCTGTGAGCAGGTACGAAGACATAAAACCGCTGATTGACAGGATGCGAAAGGGTGAAAAAAACCTGCTGTGGCCTGAAGAGATTAAATGGTTTGCCAAGTCTTCGGGGACAACGGACAACAAAAGTAAGTTTATACCCATAAGCCAGTCGACCATCGAAGAGTGCCACTTCAAGGCGGGGAAAGATGTGCTGACACTTTATCTGAATAACCATCCCGACTCTTCTATTTTTCAGGGAAAAGGCCTGCTCATGGGGGGCAGCCAGAATATTCAGGAAGTAAACAACCAATCTTATTTCGAGGGTGACCTCTCCGCAATTTTGATACACAACATGCCTTACTGGGCACAGGTTATGCGGACACCATCGCTCTCCATTGCCCTCATGGATGAGTGGGAAAGCAAGTTGCAGCTTATGGCTGAAACCACACAAAACCATAATGTTACAAGCCTTTCGGGGGTGCCTTCGTGGACATTGGTATTGATGCGGAAGATGCTTGAACTTACCGGAAAAGAAACAATGACCGAGGTGTGGCCCAATCTGGAAGTCTTTTTTCATGGCGGTGTGAGTTTTGCGCCTTACCGTGAACAGTTTGCCACATTGATTCCTGATAAAAGTATGCGCTATTTTGAAACGTATAATGCTTCCGAAGGTTTCTTTGGCATTCAGGACAGGAGCGATGCCAACGATATGCTGTTGATGCTCGACTATGGTATTTATTATGAGTTTATTCCTGTTGACGAGGCAGAACAGGCATTTCCCCATGCACTTGATCTCAACGAAGTGCAACTGAATACCAACTATGCCATGGTAATAACTACTAACTCAGGACTTTGGCGATATATGATTGGCGACACCATCCGGTTTACTTCGTTGTCTCCGTACCGGATAAAAATTACCGGCCGTACCCGGAATTTTATTAATGTCGTGGGGGAGGAACTGATGATAGACAATGCTGAGAAAGCCCTTGCCACGGCTTGTTCCAAAACCGGTGCGGCCATAAGGGATTATACGGCAGCTCCCCTTTATCTTGATAACACCATCCGGCATGAATGGCTGATTGAATTTGAGAAAATGCCGGATAATTTTGATTTCTTTGCCGAACTTTTTGACAATGCCCTCAAAGCACTCAATTCGGATTATGAAGCCAAAAGGTACCACGACCTTGTGTTGAAACCACCGCTCATTAAGTCTATGAAAAAAGGCTCTTTTTATGCGTGGATGAAGCGAAATGGCAGGCTGGGGGGCCAGCACAAAATACCGCGCCTGCACAACAGCCGCGATTTTGTGGATGAGATATTGAAAAACAGTAACAAAACAAAAAAAAATTTTAATTTTTAAATCAATACGATAATGCACATTGCAATTGCCGGAAACATTGGATCGGGGAAGACAACCCTGACGAAAATTTTATCAAAACATTATGGCTGGAAAGCCCATTACGAAGATGTGGACCACAATCCTTACCTGCAAAGTTTTTATGACGATATGCAACGATGGTCTTTTAACCTTCAGGTTTACTTTCTGAACAGCCGTTTCCGTCAGGTGGTAGAGATAAGGCGGGGCAACAAAAAAGTAATACAGGACCGCAGTATTTATGAGGATGCTTATATTTTTGCGCCCAACCTGCACGAAATGAACCTTATGTCAACCCGTGATTTTGAAAATTACAGTTCGCTTTTTGAACTGATGAGCTCGTTTATCCAGCCCCCTGACTTGTTGATTTACCTGCGTGCTTCCGTTCCCACACTCGTGGAACAGATTCAAAAGCGGGGAAGGGAGTATGAGGAGTCCATCCGGCTCGACTACCTGAAATTGCTGAATGAGCGTTACGAAGCCTGGATTTCCAAGTACAAACAAGGTAAACTGCTGATAATAAATGTGGATAAGCTTGATTTCTCCCGTCCCGAAGACATCGGTGTGGTCATTGAAAAAATTGATGCTGAAATCAACGGTTTATTTTAAAATATCCAACGCCTATGAAAGTCCTCGGCATTATTCCATCGCGTTATGCATCGACCCGTTTTCCCGGAAAACCACTGGCTGATATCTGTGGCAAATCCATGGTCCAACGGGTTTATGAGCAGGTTGTGGCTACGGAAAATGTTGACCGGGCAGTGGTGGCCACCGACGATGGGCGTATCCTCCGGCATGTGGAGGGTTTTGGCGGAGAAGCCATGCTCACCGATGAACAGCATACCAATGGGACTTCACGCTGCAACGAAGTGATGGAGAAGTTGGAAAAAGGGGGACAGGTTTTTGATGTGGTAATCAATATTCAGGGCGATGAACCGATGATCCAACCGGAACAAATCGGGCAACTCCTTTCGCTTTTTCAGGACAAGGCAACGGACATTGCCACGCTTGCCCGTCCCATAAAACAAAGGGAGGAGCTCATGAGTCCCAATATGGTCAAGGTAGTTACTGATTTGCAGGGAAAAGCCCTTTATTTCAGCCGGCAGGCCATCCCTTTTGTGCGGGGCGAAAAACAGGAGGGCTGGTTAACAAAAGCTGCATTCCTCGGGCACATCGGCATCTATGCCTATCGCTCAACCGTGCTGAAAAAAATTGTCAGGCTGCCGGAAGGATTATTGGAAAAAGCCGAAAAACTTGAACAATTGCGCTGGCTGGAAAATGGCCTTGTGATAAAGGTCGGACTAACTGACTATGAGGGTATTGGAATTGATACGCCGGAAAACCTCACAAAACTTATTAACAAAATTTGCAATGGACAACCGCGATGAGTATCTTAGCAGGTTCCAATTTCTGTAAACTATAAAATTTGTATTATGAAGATAGACAAATACATAGCTGACTTACTGTATGATTTTGAATGTGTAATTATCCCCGGTTTGGGTGGCTTCCTTACCCACGATAAGCCTGCTTCCATTCAAACCAAAACCCATCATTTCCACCCTCCTTATAAACGGGTAATGTTCAATGCTTACCTGAAAACAAATGATGGCCTTCTGGTGAATTATATTGCCCGTGAAGAAAACATCCCTTACAAGGAGGCAAAGGAACAGGTGGATAAATTTGTTTCTTCCCAATTAGAAACATTAAGGCTGGGAGAGCGTGTCATTTTTGATAAAATCGGTGCCCTTTATCTAAATGAAAACAAAAAGATTGTTTTTGAACAGGACAACCTTGTTAATTATAACGCGGAAGCTTTCGGGCTTACCGATTTTGTTTCGCCCGCCATTCGCCGTTCCCATCCCGAAGAGAAATTGCGTCAGGTGGTCAGTACGGTCCGCGAAAAGAAAGCCGTTTCTGCAAAACAAAATAAAAAACAGCAGGTTGAAAATACACATACTTCTCGCACAAGCAGGAAAAAACATGCTAAACGTCTTGCAGTACAAAATAATCTGATTTATAGACTGATAGGAATATTGCTTGTGGCATTGGTGATCACTGCTTTTCTGGGCTGGAATGCCAGGGACAGGGCAAAACCGGGTTCCGGTTATGATAATTTTACTTCCGTCATTCCGTTTTTTTATGCGCAGCCCAACGCTTATGTGATAGACAATATCGACAAGGTCAACAGCAGCGGGTTTGGCTCGTGGTGGATAGGCCTTTTTGAGAAAAGCCATGCAGTACACAAAACCAAAGTTGTTGCTTCCAATACATCAGGTACCGTTTCCGTTAAGCATACTGTTGCAGTGCCGGCCGGTGTAACGGAAAAGCCCGAGTCCCATACTTTGAAGAAACCGGAAACGCACACCCCTGCAGCTTCTAAAGTTGCCCCAAAGTCATCTTCCAAAAATCCGGAACCTAAGCCTGTTCCGGTCAGGCAAATGGCCCATTCCCGGCAGTATATCATTATTACGGGTTCTTTTAAAGATGTCCGCAATGTCCAAACGCTCATTGCCCTTTTACAGAAAAAAGGCTACAATGCTTTTGCTGCCGGCAGTACGTCAAACGGTCTTCACCGGGTAGCTGTCGGGACATTCCACAGGTTTTGGCAGGCAAAAAAACAGCTGGGGATTATCCGCGAGAAAGAGAACCCTGCTGCATGGATTTTGGTCAAATAAAAAACTTCCGGCTTGGGAAATAAAAACAAACTACAGCGGTTTGCCGAAAACCTCACGTTCTCCAATCTTTTCCAGTATCGTTACGAAGAAGTGGTGAATGGTTTCTTCCTGAAAGGGAAATGGAAACAGGATTTTTTTAAAAATGACCATCCGCTGACTTTGGAACTGGGCTGTGGAAAGGGCGAATACACCGTTGGACTGGCCCGCCGCCATCCCGAAAGAAATTTTATCGGACTGGATATAAAAGGTGCACGCATGTGGCGCGGGCTAAAAACGGCCCAGGAAGAAAACCTGAAAAATGTTGCTTTTGTCAGGACACGCATCGAACAATCGGAGTTTTATTTTGGCCGGGAGGAGGTGGATGAACTGTGGATTACATTTCCCGACCCGCAAATAAAGGCTGCCAGAGAGCGAAAACGGCTTGTCTCCCCCCGGTTTTTAAAACGGTATGCGCTTTTTTTGAAACCGGATGCCATCATTCACCTTAAAACGGATGCTTTGCTGCTTTACGATTACACCCTGGAAATGATAAAACAAGATGGCCATATCCTGCTGGAAGCCAATGAAGACATATACGGTTCGGGAATGGACAATGAAATAACACAGATACAGACTTTTTATGAAAAAAAGTGGCTGGAATACGGAACGCCCATCCGGTATTTGGCATTCCGGCTTCATCCGCAGTTTTTTAAAAAGCAGGATTAGATGGACGCAGAAAAGAGCGGTTTTTTCCAAAAGGTTTATGCCGTGGTACAAAAAATCCCCTATGGGCGGGTAACCTCTTACGGGGCTGTTGCCCAATATCTTGGCAGCAAAGGGTCGGCACGCATGGTGGGCTGGGCACTCAACAGCTCCAAATATAACCTGCACGGGATTCCGGCACATCGTGTGGTCAACCGGCAGGGCCTGCTCACCGGAAAACGTGCTTTCGGCGGACAGCATACCATGGAAGAACTCCTGGAGAGTGAAGGCATCCGGATTAAAGATGATCAGATTGTGAATTTTAACGAGATTTTCTGGGACCCGGCCAAAGAGCTTTAAATCCTGGACATGCGCCTTTTCTTTATTTTGCCATTTCAAAGGTTAATTTCTATCATGCCAGAGGCAGACAAGTTTTCTATGTGCCAGGATTTCAGAAGCAGGTTATTATTTGGATGTCCTGTCAGGGACAAAATATTTCTAGAAAAAAAGCAAAATAAATGCTAAGTCCCGGTAGGGACGATATGTTATTGTATGTCCTTCATCATGTGAAACCCATCGTAATCAATTTGAAATTTGTCTAATAATTCCCGAATTGTAAAACTGAAGGCTGTTTTTGTGCAGGTTTTAACCTTTTCTTCCCGCTTTTTTCATAAATTCGGGCAGGTTGATGATAAAACGCTGGTGGGTTCCGTAGCCAATTTTTCCCTCCTCATCCTGCACTTCCACGTTAAAAGAAAGTTTGGCCCCATCCACTTCTGTCAACACGGCTTTGCAGGTTGCTTTCATGCCCACCGGGGTAGCTTTGATGTGTTTCACACAAACATCAATTCCTACGGTGGTGAAATTGTCTGCAAGGAACGGTTGTACCCCTTCCAAAGCTGTTCCTTCCATAAGGGAAACCATGGCCAGCGTGGCAAAAACTTCCACGCTGCCGGAGCCGAATGCAGCAGCAGTATCTTTGTGTTCCACCGTTATGGTTTTTTCAAATGCCTGACCGGCAACTAAAGTTTCTTTAAACATTGGGAAACGGTTTATGTTTCTGATAACCGGTGAATTACTGCACCTGTTTAACAATCACAACATAAGCCGGAAAGTGGTCGCTGTAGCCACCCAGCCATGTTCCGCCCGCAAAAGTACGGTAGGGATAGCCTTTGTAGCGTCCGTCTTTTTGTTGCATAAAAGGCTTGTTGAAGATAAAAGCTTTGTAGAATTTCAGGCCAGAATGGAGCGTAACAGGCCCCAGCAATCCGGGGGAAACAAAAATCTGGTCAAACAGGCTCCAGGTGTCGCGCCAGGCTGTAGAACCGATACCTTCTTTATAAAGCCTGTACATGGGGTTGTAAAAATCGCCCGGTTTCATTTTGTTTTTGGGAACGGCCCGCATGTGTTTCATCACACTTTCGTTGGTTGGGTTGTCGTTCAGGTCGCCCATAACAATAATCTTTGCCTGTGGGTTCAACTTGAGCAGTGAGTCGGAGATATGCCGTGTAAGGTCGGCAGCATAGTTACGCATGGGCCTTGACCTTTTCTCCCCGCCATAACGCGATGGCCAGTGATTTACAATGACGTAAACCGAATCGCCGAGCAACAAACCGGAAACCAAAAGCTGGTCGCGGGTGCGGAACCAGGATTTATCCGGAATATGCAACTTGTACGATTTGGAGGAGATGAACTTAAAATATTTCGGATTATAAAAAAGTCCCACATCTATGCCGCGCCGGTCGGGTGAGTCGTAATGGACAATGCCCAAATGACGGTTTTTTAACAACGGCTGGTTGGCGAGGTCTTTCATCACGCGCAGGTTTTCCACTTCAGACACGCCCAGCAGGGCAATGCCATCCGGGTTAATGTCCGTTCCGATTTTGGAAATGACCTTTGACATATTGGCCAGTTTGTGCATATATTTTTCTGTGTCCCAGTGGTTGGCACTGTTGGGCAGAAACTCCTCATCGTTAATTTTAGGGTCGTTAATGGTGTCAAACAGGTTCTCCTGATTGTAAAAACCGACGATGGCCACGGCAAGTTTCTTTTTTTGCTGTGCTTTCAAATTTGATGCCGGGAAATTGACAAATGATAACAACAACAGGCCCGACAGGAAGGAAGACAATACTCTTTTCATTTTATGTAGATTGATAATTTTTCAGGGCAAATGTAGGTTTTATTTGAGAATGTTTTACCTTTGGCTACTTTTTCTCACGGAGAAATTGACAGGTTTTCCTTTTGGAATACCTGTTTCAATAATGATGAAAATCATTAATTAGTTAATTTGAAATAATTTACATGAAAAGGTTTCTATCTATTTTTATTATCCTGTTGATGATTCAGCAGGTGTGGGCGCAGACAGATACTACCACGGTGTCGAACGAGCAAACGGAAATCCCGACTTTCACTTTGAGCGAAACCGGTTTGAACGATGAAAGCCAGTCGCAGGATGTTTCCGGCCTTTTACAGGCTTCGCGCGATATTTTTGTCTCCACGGCCGGGTATGTCTTTGGTCCTGCCCGTTTCCGTGTCCGGGGTTACGACTCACAGAATATTTCGGTGCTGATGGATGGTGTTTCGCTCAACGACCCGACTTCAGGCCGTGCTTACTGGTCGAGCTGGGGCGGGTTGAACGACATCACACGGTACAATGTAGTGCAAAACGGTATTGTCTCTTCCGAATTTGGTTTTGGCGGTGTAGGCGGGATTACGGAGATTACTGCCCGTCCCTCTACTTTCAGGAAACAGCTAAAATTTTCTTACTCCCTGTCCAACCGGAGCTATCGTAACAGGCTGATGCTTACCTATTCAACGGGCGTGTTGCCCAGCGGATGGTCGCTGGTGGCTTCCGTTTCGCGCAGGTGGGCACAGGAAGGCTATGTGGCCGGTACCTTTTATGATGCCTGGGGATATTTTCTCGGTGTCGAAAAGAAACTGAGCAAACGCCATAGCCTGGCTTTGACTATTTTTGGTGCCCCTTCCACACGTGGAAAGTCGGGTATTGCTGTTCAGGAAGCCTACAACCTGACCGGAAACAATTACTATAACCCTTATTGGGGATATCAGAATGGGAAAAAACGTAACTCACGGGTGAGTTCTTACCATCAGCCCATGATAACCTTAAGCGATTATTGGAAAATATCGGATAAAACCAAAGCACAGCTTTCTGTTTCTTATTGGTTTGGAAAAGGTGGTTCCACAGCCCTCAACTGGGTAGAAGCCAACGATCCGCGTCCTGATTATTATCGCTATCTGCCCAGCTGGTATAATTTGATTGGCGACTCTGCTTCAGCCGAATATTATACAAACCAATGGGAAACCAACGACAGTTACCGGCAGGTCAACTGGGATGCCCTTTATTTTGCCAACAGCAAGTTCCTGTACACGGTGAAAAATGTTGACGGCATTAAAGGCAATGATGTAACAGGCCTCCGTTCCAAATATATTATTGAGGACAGAAGAAACGACAAAAGCCAGATCCAGGCAAATGGTGATTTCACCTCTGACCTGAATGACCACATCGCTATCCACAGTGGCTTTAATTTAAACTTTTACAAGGGCCATCAATATAAAGAAATCAACGATCTGCTCGGCGGACAGTATTGGCTCGATATTGACAAATATGCCTCGGGAGACCCGTTTAAGATACCGGCTGCCGCCCAAAGCGACCTGAACCGACCGAACAGGCTGGTGAAAAAAGGAGATATTTTTGGTTATGATTATGATGCCAACATCAACATGCAATCTGCTTTTGGCGAAGCCGAATTTACCTATAGAAAACTGGATTTCTATTTTGGGGCAACAATTTCCCATACCAATTTCTGGCGGACGGGAAATATGCGCAACGGTCATTTTCCGCTCCATTCCTATGGCGATGGCCACAACAACAGTTTTCTGAACTTTGGGCTGAAAGGCGGCATAACGTATAAAGCCAACGGCAGGAACTATATCAGGGGCAACCTCATGTACATGACGCGTGCACCTTATTTTAGGGATGCTTATATTTCCGTTCGTACACGCGACTTTACCGTGGACAATTTGAAAAGCGAAACGATTTATTCGGGCGACCTGAGTTACCTGCTTCGTACGCCGGCCGTAAAAGCCCGGATTACGGTTTACTACACACAGTTTAAGGACAAAACATGGTCGCGGAGTTTTTATCACGAAGCGTTAAACTCATTTGTAAACTATATTATGACAGGCGTTGATGAGCTGAATACCGGCCTGGAGTTGGGCATTGAAGCCAATTTATCGCCTACCATCTCCGTTTCGGGGGTGTTTGGCTACGGGCAGTATGTTTATACCTCGAGGCCTGTGGCTACCATCACACAGGATAACGATGCCAGGCTGCTGGCCAAAGACCGTAAAGTTTACCTGAAAAATTATTATGTCGGGGGCATGCCGCAAACGGTGGCTTCGTTGGGAATCAGGTACAATGCACCGAAATATTGGTTTATCGGGCTAAACGGAAACTACTTTGGCAATGCTTATCTTCCGGTAAATCCTGACCGCCATACAAAAGAAGCACTGGAGAGCCTGCCCGATGGCGATTACCGTATTTCGGGCGTTTTGGCCCAGGAAAAACTTCCCGATGGAATGACACTGGATCTGTTTGGCGGTAAATCGTGGAGGATAGAACACAAATACACTGTTGGTTTCACGCTGAGCCTGAGTAACCTGCTAAATGATACGAACCATATCACGGGAGGTTATGAACAATTGCGTTACGACCCGCAAAATATCAATAAGTTTCCGCCCAAATACGGCTATCTGTATGGCAGGACCTTTTTCTTCAATGTATATTTCAGAATGTAAACCCAAACCATGAATAATCATAAAATAAATAATATGAAAAAGTTAGTTTTATTTTTCGCAGCCTCGATGCTTCTTTTCTTCTCTGCTTGCGTTAAGCAGGATTTTGACACCCCTCCCATTAAAGATATCCCGGTGGGAACCATTTATACCATTTCCCAGCTCCGTCAGATGTATGCCGACTCGGGAGCTTATCAAATAAATAAAGATGCTTCCGTTTATGCGGTTGTAACCATGGACGAAAGTTCGGGAAACATTTATAAAAGTGCTTATATTCAGGATGCCGGCGATGCCGTAAACATGCACTTGAAACAAACCGGCGGATTGCGTGTGGGAGATTCCATTCGTGTGTACCTGAAAGGGGTCGTTTTGTCAGATTATGCGGGAATGTTTCAGCTGGACAATGTAAACAACGACTCAAGCATCGTGATTCTTGCAACCCAGAAATTTGTTACACCAAAAGATGTATCTGTTGAAGACCTGCTGGCCAACAAATACCAGGCACAGCTGGTGAAACTTAACAATGTGCAGTTTGCCGATCCAGATACGGGAAAAGTCTTTGCCGAGACTTCGACTTCGGCAACTAACCGTAAATTGGAAGATTGTAGCGGCAATCAGGTGGACGTCCGTACCAGCAGCTATGCTACTTTTGCTTCGGCTAAAGTTCCGGCCAAACGGGGTTCCGTTGTGGCTATCGTGGGGGCTTTCAACGGAAGCCCGCAGCTGTATCTGCGCTCCCTTTCTGAAGTGGTTATGGACAGTGCCCGTTGCCAGTCTGGTGGTGGTGGCGGAAATCCCATTACACCTGTTGACAGTGTTAACGAAAACTTTGCGAATGCCCAAAATTATACGGATATCGAAATAGACGGTTGGAGCAATATTAAAGTAGCCGGTAGCCGTGCCTGGCAGGGGAAGGTGCATAATACCGATACTTATGCCCAGGCTTCAGGATATAACTCCAAGCTGAATGATATGGAAACCTGGCTGATTACCCCTCCGGTAATCAATACAAATGGCGATAAAGTGCTCCATTTTAAATCGGCCATGGCTTACTGGAAACATACCGGTAACGACAAACCGCTTACCGTCCTTGCTTCAACAGATTTTGATGGAACTAATTTTGCCACAGCTACATGGACAGAACTATCGCCTACGCTTCCCACGGCCGGCGGTACCAATTATGCCTGGGTTAAATCGGGGGATGTCTCTTTGGCAAATTTTGTGGGGAATGTTTCCATTGCTTTCAAGTACAAAGGCAGCGATACCGAATCGACTTCTATCCAACTTGACGATATAGTCATTAACGCCAATAGCGGCGGTGGTGGCGGTGGCGGCGGGTCAACCGTAACTTCGTTTGATATTGATTTTTCCGGCCAGACCGCTTACAAAGATATTTCCATTGCCGGATGGCTGAACAAGGCTACCATTGGCAAGCGTAACTGGCAGGCCAAAGAGTATCCCACCGGAAGTGGAAAACTCTATGCCCAGGCAACCTCTTATAAGTCAACGGAAGAAAATGAATGCTGGCTGATTACGCCAAAAATTGATTTGGATGCCATGACCAACCCAACCATCAGCTTTGATACCGAAAAAGCTTACTGGTTGCCTAAAGGAGGGGCCAGCCCGTTTGCCGTGCTGGTATCAACCGATTTTGATGGAACCAATATCGCTTCGGCTACCTGGACGGAAATTCATCCGAAAGTGGCCGTTGAAAGCGATGCTGACAACACCTGGATACCATCGGGAGATGTTGATTTGTCCTCCTATTCCGGTAAAATTTACATCGCTTTCAGGTACCATGGCGATGATACTAAGGGAGAAACAACTTCTTACCGGATAGACAACATTAAACTGTTCAGTAAATAATTCCGGTACGGAACTGAGATTTTTAAACCGGCTGTGGGATTTTTTCTCCACAGCCGGTTTTTTATTTTGCACTTTTTTAAGAAATTCCGTCCCGTTTGTTTGATGGAATTCTATTATTTTAGCAAAAAATTATTTCCATGAACAAAGGGCTGGTTATTATCCCAACTTATAACGAAAAGGAGAATATTGAAAATATTATCCGTACGGTTTTTACCTTAAATACGCCTTTTGATATCCTTGTGGTGGAGGACAACAGCCCCGATGGAACAGCTGCTATTGTGAAACGCCTTATGGCCGAATTTCCTGCCAGGCTCAATATTCTTGAGCGAAAAGGGAAACAGGGTTTGGGGACGGCCTATATTACGGGTTTCAAATGGGCGTTGCAGCACAAGTATGATTATATTTTTGAGATGGATGCCGATTTTTCTCACAATCCTGCTGATTTGGAACGGCTCTACGCAAGCTTGCACGATGATAATGCCGACGTGGCCATAGGCTCCCGTTACATTACCGGTGTAAATGTGGTCAACTGGCCCATGGGACGTGTGCTCATGTCCTATTATGCCTCGGCTTACGTCCGGCTGATAACCGGAATGGAAATTCGTGATACCACGGCCGGGTTTGTGGGCTGGACACGAAAAGTGTTGGAAACCATTGATTTGGATAAAATTAAATTTGTGGGGTATGCTTTTCAGATTGAGATGAAGTTTACGGCCATTAAATTAGGTTTCAAAGTGGTGGAGATTCCTATCATTTTTACTGATCGTACCCTTGGCGAATCAAAAATGAACAACAGCATCTTCCGTGAAGCTGTCTTCGGTGTAATTTCGTTGAGAAGGCGCGGCATGTTGGGAAAAATTAAGCCAAAAAAACAGACCTGATATCTTTTTGCCTGATGCATCATCCGTTTATCATAAAACATGCGCGTATTGTCAACGAAGGCCGGCAATTTACAGGTGATGTGTATGTTAAGGACGGTATGATTGCGAAAGTCTGCGAAGGGGAAAATGAAGTTGTTCAGAATGATTGGGAGGTGGTGGATGCCGATGGCCTCTTTTTGCTCCCGGGTGTTATTGACGAACATGTTCATTTCCGTGAACCTGGATTGGAACACAAAGCCGATATTTTTACCGAAAGCCGTGCTGCCGTGGCGGGAGGGATAACCAGCTATATGGAGATGCCCAACACACGTCCGCCTGTTTTGACACAGGAACTGCTGGAAGCGAAATATGCACTGGCTGCAGAAAAATCACTGGCCAATTACTCTTTTTATATGGGGGCCTCCAACGACAACCTGGAGGAAGTACTGAAAACCGACCCATCACGGGTTTGCGGAGTAAAAGTGTTCATGGGGTCTTCTACGGGAAATATGCTGATGGACGAAGAGAATATGCTGGAGGCTGTCTTTTCAAAAGTTCCCCTGCTCATTGCCGCCCATTGCGAAGATGAAAAGACCATTCAAAACAATACGACCAAGTATTATAATGCATTGGGGCTAAAGGCCACAACCTCTGTCCATCCTAAAATACGAACGGCAGAAGCCTGCTATTTGTCCTCTTCAAAAGCGGTTTCCATGGCACGCAGGTACGGAACGCGGTTGCATATTCTGCACTTGTCAACTGCCCGCGAAACGGAGCTGTTTGATAATCATATCCCTTTGAAAGACAAGAAAATAACGGCTGAAGCCTGTGTGCATCATCTTTGGTTTTCAGACAGGGATTACCGGACAAAGGGCAATCTTGTGAAGTGGAACCCGGCCATAAAAACGGAGGCTGACCGTGCGGCTTTGTTTGATGCCCTGCTTGACGGCCACATCGATGTGGTGGCAACGGATCATGCGCCGCATACTTTGGAAGAAAAGCAACGTCCTTATTTTGAGGCTCCTTCCGGCGGCCCCGGGGTGCAACACGCTTTAATGGCTATGCTCGAATTTGTGCACCAAAAGAAAATGGCCCTGGAAAAAGTGGTGGAGAAGATGTGCCATAATCCGGCTGTTTTGTTTCGTATTCAAAACCGTGGTTTTATTCGGCCGGGATACGCTGCCGACCTCGTATTAGTGGACATGGATAAAACAGGGGAAGTAAGTAAATCCAACATCCTGTACAAATGCGGTTGGTCGCCCATGGAGGGCATCCGGTTTCACTCCCGGGTCCAAACGACTTTTGTGAACGGGCAGATGGTGTACCATCGGGGAAAATTCAACGAGACGGTACGGGGCGAACGGCTGCTTTTTTCAGGAAAGTAATATCTACAAACCATTTTGCCTCCCTTTTTGGCTAATTCCTATTTTTAAAAGCTTAATATTCTCTTCCCCACGTAACCTTTTGCTTACACAGAAATGATATTTTTGCAAAAAAATTCAATTGATATCTGTTAGTAATCTTATCATGGAATTCGGCGGAGAGCCGATTTTTAAGGATGTCTCGTTTCATATCGGGAACAAAGAACGCATAGGGCTGGCCGGCAAAAACGGAGCAGGCAAAACAACGTTGTTGCGTATTATTGTGGGCAAACAGGAACCAACAAGCGGCGGGGTTATTGTTCCGGACAGCGAAACTATTGGCTACCTGCCCCAGGAAAAACAAATCGACAGCGTCAAAAATATTCTGGAAGAGACCCTCTCTGTTTTTTCTTTTTTGAATGACCTGAAAGCGGAATTGGAACAGGTTCATCAAACGCTCTTTACCAGGACAGATTATCAAAGCAAGGCTTATATCCGCCTGTACGACAGGCAGGAAGAGATACAGCACCTGCTCGCGGTAAATGATGTTGACAAACAAAAAGGGAATGCCGTAAAAGTGCTGAAAGGCCTCGGCTTTCTTGAAAAAGAGTTGTCGAAGCCGGTAAGCAGTTTCAGCCTGGGATGGCAGATGCGTATGGAATTGGCCAAACTGCTGTTGTTGCAGCCCACTTTGCTGCTGTTGGACGAGCCTACCAACCATTTGGATATTGATGCAATCCAATGGCTCGAAAATTTCCTGAAGAACTATCGCGGATCGGTTTTGCTTGTATCCCACGACAGAAGTTTCCTTGACAGCCTTACAACGCGTACGCTGGAAATCAACAACGGAAAAATTTACGATTATAAAGTTCCTTATTCCAGATACCTGGAGCTGAGCAACGAACGTATCGAACAGCAAAAGGCTGTATTTTCTAACCAGCAAAAGCAAATCAGGGAGCTGGAAAATTTTGTCGAGCGGTTTCGTTATAAAGCTACCAAAGCCCGCCAGGCACAGTCGCGGCTGAAACAATTGGAGAAAATGGAGAAAGTGGAGGTGGACAACCTTGACAACGCAGGGATTCATTTCCGGTTTCCCCCGGCCCCGCGCAGCGGTAAGGTGGTGCTGGAGGGAATCAATGTGTCTAAGGCGTATGGCCCAAAACGTGTGTTGCAATCGTTGAACTTTCAGGTTGTCAAAGGCGACAAAATTGTTTTTGTGGGGCGCAATGGTGAAGGAAAGACCACTTTGGCCAAAATAATTGCCCGGCAGCTCAATTATGAAGGTGAAATAAAATACGGGCATAATGTGCAGATTGCCTATTACGCACAGGACCAGTGGGAGATGCTTGACCCTTCAAAAACTGTTTTTGAGACGATGGACGATATTGCCGTGGGCGATGTGCGAACCCGGCTCAATGCCATCCTCGGTGCTTTTTTGTTTCAGGGCGAAGATGTTAACAAAAGGGTAGGCGTCCTTTCGGGGGGCGAAAAAGCCCGCCTCTCACTGGCAAGGTTGTTGCTCAGCCCTTCCAACCTGCTCATACTTGATGAGCCCACAAATCATCTTGACATGCTTTCCAAAGATATTTTGAAGAATGCCCTTTTACAATACGATGGCACGCTCATTGTCGTTTCGCACGACCGTGACTTTCTGCAGGGGCTGAGCGAATATTTCTTTGAATTTCGGAACCATAAGCTGAAAGAATTTCGCGGAACGCTGAACGACTATCTCGCCAAGCGGAACATTGATCATTTGAAAGAACTGGAGGCCGTTGAGAAAAAGTCTGTTGCTAAGGCGGAAAACAAAGAAAAAAAACAAAACTGGCAACAGCGAAAAGAAAAAGAACGCCATCTGCGTAAGCTGCGAAAAGCACTTGACGAAATAGAACAAAAGATTGAAGAAACGGAACAGGCCCTGGCCATGATAAATGATAAGCTTTCGCAACCGGACCGCTATGCTGAGGAAATGAAAGATGGGACACTTTATAAGAAACACAGCCGGCTTCAGGAGCAATTAGATGCCTTTTTTGTTCAATGGGAAGCGTTGCAATTGAAACTGGAGGAGTAAACGGCCGGAATTGTATGAGATAAGAAGAAGAAAAAAGAATTTATTTATTCCGGTTTATCATGGTTTGTGCCAGGTTTCTCAGCGGTTGTTTTCGTTCTTCGGGGAGTTCAATCATATCCAGTTTTTCCATTCCTTTGTTTAGGAAACCAGAAATGGCATTGCCGGTCATTTTTTCAATACCCAGTTCATCAAATATTTTTTTTAAAGAACGGATTTTTTCTTTTTCGGGAAGTTCTTTTTCATGGAAATAACTCAGAAGGACACTTCTGGCTTTCGGGCCGGCAGCGGACAGTGCCTGGACAAAAAGATAGGTTTTCTTGTTGTCAAGGATATCCTGGCCGGTTCTTTTTCCAAAAACTTCTTCCATGCCATATAAGTCCAGCAGGTCATCTTTCAGCTGGAAACTCATCCCCACATTGATACCAAAATCATAGATAAGTTGCCTGTTTTTTTTGGAAGCACCGGCAACAAGTGCCCCTATTTCAAGGCTTGTCCCGAAAAGTACGGCTGTTTTCAGCCGGATCATTTCAAGATAATCATCCAGCAAGACATCCTTGCGCTTTTCAAAATTCAGGTCCATCTGCTGGCCTTCACATGCCTGCAACGCTGTTTTATTAAAGATTTTTAAAATCTCGGGGAGCTGATGAGTTTCCGACTGAAGTGTGTAGTCGTAAGCCAAAGCGAAAAGGGCATCTCCGGCAAGAATGGCCAGCTTGGAATCCCATTTCTTAAAAACGGTCTCTTTTCCGTGCCTGATGGGAGACTGGTCCATGAGGTCATCGTGAATCAATGTAAAATTGTGCAACAGTTCAATGGCGAGGGCTTGTGGCAAGGCTTTCTTTATGTCGCCACCAAACAGGTCGCAGGCCATAAGCGCAATAACCGGCCGGAGCCGCTTGCCACATTGTGCAATACTGTAAACAATCGGCTCGTACAGCTCTTTGGGGTTATGGCTGAAACTTTGCTTTTCCAAATGATTGGAAAAAATCCGGAATAACTCATCGTAACTATACACTGCCCTGTATCTTTTTAATCGAGTAAATTTAATAAATATTGTCCATACCCGCTTTTCAAAAGTGGTTTTGCAATTTTTCTTAATTGTCCGGCATCAATAAATCCCTTGTTAAAAGCAATCTCTTCGAGGCATCCTATCTTTTGGTTCTGGCGTTCCTGAATGACTTCCACAAACTGCGAAGCCTGTGTCAGTGAAGAGAAAGTACCGGTGTCGAGCCAGGCCGTTCCGCGGCTCAGCAAACCTACCTTAAGCTTCCCGGCCTCCAAATATTGTTTGTTGACATCCGTAATTTCATACTCTCCCCTGGGACTTGGTTTTAGCTGTTTGGCTATTTCAACAACGGAGTTATCGTAGAAATACAAGCCCGGAACGGCATAGTTGGATTTGGGATGTTCCGGCTTCTCTTCGATGGAGAGGGCATTCATTTCGTCGTCAAATTCGACAACGCCATAACGTTCGGGGTCTTTTACATGGTAAGCAAAGACGATGCCGCCTTCCGGATCGGAACTGTCCATAAGCAGCTGTTGCAAACCGCTTCCATAAAAAATATTGTCGCCCAAAACCAGGGCTACTTTGTCATCTCCAATAAATTTTTCTCCTATCACAAAAGCCTGTGCCAACCCGTTGGGTTCATGCTGCACGGCGTACTCGAACCGGCATCCGATTTGAGAGCCATCGCCCAGCAAAAGCTCAAAATTAGGCGTATCGTGTGGCGTTGAAATGATAAGGACCTCTTTTATCCCGGCCATCAAAAGAATGGACAGGGGATAATAAATCATGGGTTTGTCGTAAACAGGCATAAGCTGTTTGCTGACCGCTAGGGTAAGCGGGTGCAGGCGCGTACCGGAACCACCGGCCAAAATAATTCCTTTCATAATTATGATTTTTTCTTGTTCTCTAATTCTCTACGGACAATGTCATCCAATTCATCATGTTTTTCTTCCACAAAGACTTCTCTTTCAGATTTTTTAAACGATTTTGTAAACAGCCATTTATCAAACGTGAGCAACAGGGACGGCAACACAATCATGTTTGTAAGCAGGGCTATCAGTAGGGTAAACGAAACAAGGTATCCCAGGGCTTCGGTTCCGCCAAATGAGGAAAATGTGAAAATGTAAAAGCCGAAAAACAGTACGGTGGCGGAAAATATCATACTGTAACCCGCTTCGTTTAAAGCATCCATAACAGATTTTTTCACATTCCAGTGGTTTGTTTTTAAATGCAGCCGGTATCGCGAAAGATAGTGGATAGTATTGTCTACGCTGATTCCCAGTGCAATACTGAAGATGATGATGGTGGAAGGCTTTATGGAGATGCCGAAATAACCCATCATCCCGGCAGTAAGGATAAGCGGGATAGTATTTGGGATGAGTGATACAATCACCATTTTGGCCGAAGAAAAAATAAACGACATGAGGATGGTGATGACGGCAATGGCAAGCAGCAGGCTGTAGGCTAGGTTTTTAACAAGATAGTTGGTGCTTTTCAAAAATACCACACTGGTACCGGTCAGGTGTACTTTGTATTTGGAAGGCGGAAAAATTTTATTGATTTTGGGCCTTATGGTACGCAAAATACTATCAATTTCGTTGGTTCCGATATTGGCCATCTGTACCGAGACCCTGGTAATGCGTAAAGTGGAATCAACAAAGGCACTGAGCAGGTTTCGTTTGTGGTTATGTGCTTTTTGCTTAAAATGGGGAATGTAACTTAAAATAAAATTTTTCTCCTGACGGTTGGGCAGTGAGTACATTTTTGGGTTTCCCCTGTAAAATGCCTGTTTGGCAGACTTTACCACCTCCACAATGGAAACAGGACGTGCAAATTGCGGATACAAAGCCAGTGTGTCCTGCAACTGCTCTATTTTCTTCAGGTTGTAAAGGCGTAAAAGGCCCCCCTTTTTTTCTGTATTGACGGTAATCTCCAGTGGCATAACCCCTTTGAAGTTTTGTTCCATAAAAAACAGGTCTTTTTGCAGCTGATTTTTCTTGGAGATATCGTCCACAATGGTTCCTGTTGTCCGGAGTTTGGTAATGCCATACCCCCCGGCTGCCACAATTAAAAGCGTAATTATGTAGATTACGGTTCGGTAATTTGTTATGAGAATACCAACTTTGCCAATAATTTTTGTCGTCAGGCTTTTGTCGTTGCCCAGATGTTTCAGGTGCCGGTGCTTGGGGACTGGAAAATAGCTGAACAGGATGGGAAGGATGAGCATGGAAAGCACATAAATGGCCAAAATATTGAGGGTGGCCACAATCCCGAATTCCACGAGGAATGTGTTGGAGGTTACGATAAAAGCACCAAATCCGGCAGCCGTAGTGGCGTTGGTAAGCAGGTTGGCTTTCCCGATACGGACAATCATGCGCGAGAGGGCACGGGCCTTGTTCCCGTGAAGACGTATTTCATCCAAATACTTGTTGAGCAGGAAAATGGAATTCTCTACGCCGATAACTATGAGCAACGGTGGCAGGACACCGGTCAGAATGGTGAATTTGTAGCCCAGCAGGGTAACCGTTCCCAAAGTCCAGATAACCGCAATAATCACCACAACCATGGCAAAAAATACGGCCCTGACCGATCGGAACAGAACAAACAGCAAAACAAAAGTAACGAAGGCAGATAAAAAGACAAAAAGGAATGACTCGTGAAGAATCAAGGCACTTTGGATAGTCCGGATGTAGGGGAGCCCTGATTTCCGTACAATTAAATGATATTTCTGCCCGTATTTCTCTGCTACCTCCGTTATTTTTTTCATCATGGGGATTCTGGCCTTTGAGTTCAGAATGGCCTTGTCCACCGTTATCATGATGAGGTGGGCATTTGTCTTCCGGTTAAACAACCTGCCCTGGTAAAGCGGAAGGCTGTAGAGGACGTTTTTTATGGAATCGACTTCCTTTTGTGTTGTGGGCCTGTGTGGGACAAGGTTTACAAATTTAAACTTATGCAGGCTGTCATTTCTTACAAGGGTAAAAACACGTGCAGACGACAACACCTGTTTCACGCCTTTTATCTTCATAAGGTTTTGCGTGAGGTCGTACCAGTCGTCAAAGTGCTGAAGCGTAAACAGTTTGGGGTCTTTTACCGCCACAAAACTGACACTTCCATCGCCGCTTTGCCCAAATTCCTTTTTAAAATTATTGTATTCTATACTGGTCGGATCAGTGGAAGGGAGCATTTTGGCCAAATGGTAGGAGAGCTGGACTTTCGACCCTTCGTATCCCATAAAAACCGTCAATAAACCGATCACTACCAATATTGCCAAGCGGTTTCTAAGGGTAAACCGAACAAGAAATTGCCACATATTATTTCACTTTATCAAAAAATCCCACTTGCTTTTGTGCTGATTTCCAATATTTAAAACACACAAAAACCTCACTTTTTCAGAAGCGCAAAGTTAACAGATGTTTTCATGTTTGCAAAATATTTGTTACGGCCCTTCTTTTTGCCCCTTTTGGCATTCAGACAAAGAAAAATTATGCCTGTTCAAATCCGGTTTCATGCGCTTTTTTCGGATATTTGTGCGATAATATTTTAGACATGAAAAAAGTTTTATTTATAGATACGGCACATCCCTCTTTGCAGAAAGGGTTGGAAAAGCTGGGGTTTCAATGTGATTATTTTCCTGATTTTCAGTACGATGATTTTAAGAAGATTATTGGAGGGTACCAGGGGGTAATTATCCGTAGTAAAATAAAACTTGACCGGGAGATACTTTTACAAGCCCGCAGACTGGAGTTTATCGGCAGGGTAGGGGCCGGTATGGAGAATATCGATGTGGCTGTGGCCGAAAAACAAGGCATCCGTTGCCTGAATGCGCCTGAAGGCAACCGCAGTGCCGTAGGGGAGCATGCCATTGGGATGCTGCTCATGCTGTTTAACAACCTGAAAAAAGGAGATGCCGAGGTGCGCCGCGGGCTTTGGCTGCGCGAGGAAAACCGGGGCGTGGAGATTGAAGGGAAAACCGTTGGCATTATAGGATATGGAAATATGGGCGGGGCTTTTGCCGCCAAAATCAGCGGCTTTGGTGCTCAGGTGCTGGCTTACGACAAATACAAAACAGGTTTCTCCGACAGTTTTGTGAAAGAAGTTTCGCTGGAAACCCTTTTTGAACAGGCCGATATCCTTAGCTTACATGTCCCGCTTACCGATGAAACCCGTTTCATGGTTGACGGGGATTTCCTCAGCAGGTTCTCAAAAAATATCTGGCTTATCAACACTTCCCGCGGGAAAGTGGTGAAAACCGCCGACTTGGTTTCTGCCCTGAAATCGGGAAAAGTGAAAGGTGCCTGCCTCGATGTGCTGGAGTTTGAAGGCCTCTCTTTTGAAAACCTGGAGGCAAAGGACCTGCCTGAAACTTTTTCGGAGCTTGCCCAGATGCAAAATGTTATTCTTTCGCCCCATGTGGCCGGATGGACACACGAATCGAACCTGAAACTCGCCGCTACCATTGTGGAGAAAGTGAAGGCACTGCAACAGGGGATATAATCTTTCCAAATTTGGGGATTGAAGGTTAATATTCCAGATCAAGGATTATTCGCAAGTTTTCTGAAACATTTTCAGCCAGCTTTTTGGGTAATTTTCCTAATTTTTTTACCAGTCTTTTGTTGTCAATCGCCCTGACTTGGTCCATCATTATGTCACAGTCCTTGTGTAAGTTTGCCGTTCCCTTTTTTAGGTGCACCCTTAATATCTCAGCATTTTGTTTTACGTTTGTGGTGATGGGACAGATGACTGTTGAAGGATGACCGGCTTTATTCAACAAGTCGGTTTGAACCACTAAAACAGGCCTTGTTTTTCCCGGTTCTGTCCCGATTTGAGGGTTTAAATCTGCTACCCAGATTTCAAATTGTTTCATCGGCATAGTCGACCTCCTCAAATTCTTTTAGCACTTTCAATGAATCGTTTTTCACCAATTCCGATTCTGCTTTAAGCCTTTTTTCAAGCAATAATCTTTTTTGAAGCCTGTTGTAATACTTTATGGCTTCGTTTATATATCTGTTCCGGGGCTTTTTGATTTTGGAAAGTATTTTTTCGGTTTCCCCGAAAATACTGTCGTCCATTTTTAAAGATATATTTCTCATAAGTTGTGCTTTTTGATATCACAAAGGTATATAAAAATAGCATATACCTAAAATGCTTCTAAACTATTTTTTAACATGGATAATTCCAAATTACATTTAAGGTTCAATGGTTATTTTTGCGTGAACTTTACTTTTTGCACATCCCTACCATAATTCGTATTGTGTCATCTTATGGAAAGATTATCTATAACCGTAAGCAAGTCTTATCTTGAACTCAGGTTATTGCAAAATGTTGTAATTTTAACAAATTAAAAATCTTAATTTCCCCTTATGAAAAATAAATACACGCTTCTTGCCCTTGTCGGATTTATGCTGCTGGCTTTTTCTGCCTGTGCACCGCAAAGAAACAAAGAAACCACCGTAGCCGTTTATAACAACCTGCACGAAACCGGTGTAAAAGATGGTGGCGTCAGAATGATTACCATCAACACGCCCAAAGGAAAATTTAAGGTCTGGACAAAACAGATAGGCAACAATCCCAAAATAAAAGTGTTGCTTCTCCACGGCGGGCCGGGATGTTCACACGAATACCTCGAATGTTTTGACAGCTTTTTTCCGAAAGCAGGCATCGAATATTTTTACTATGATCAACTTGGCTCTACTTTCAGTGACCAACCGGCTGATACCAGCCTGTGGCATCTCGACCGGTATGTGGAGGAGGTGGAACAGGTGCGTAAGGCACTGGGACTGAACAAAAACAATTTTTACCTGCTGGGGCACTCCTGGGGCGGGATCCTGGCACTGGAATATGCCTTGAAATATCAGAAAAACCTCAAAGGGCTTATTATCTCCAACATGATGTGCAGCATCCCGGCGTACAACAAATATGCTGAAGACGTGCTGGCCAAACAGATGCCACCAAAAGTACTGGCACAAATTGAGAAATTTGAAGCGGCCAAAGATTACGACAATCCGCAGTATATGGGGCTGCTGAACAAATATTACTACCCGGAGCATATCCTTCGGATGAAACAATATCCCGATCCGGTAACGCGCGGGTTTACCCATTGCAACGAGACCATTTACACGCTCATGCAGGGCCCCAGTGAGTTTCGTGGCTCCGGACGGCTGCTGCATTGGGACCGTTCGCGGGACTTGCCGAAAATAACGGTCCCGACACTCACCATAGGTGCCAAATACGACACCATGGACCCGGAATATATGAAGTGGATGGCCACACAGGTACAGCACGGACAAAATGTTTATTGCTCCAAAGGCAGCCATCTGGCCATGTACGATGACCAGCAAACCTATTTCACAGGGCTGATAAAATTTATTGAAGCGGTAAACAAAGGCAAAATTTAACTCATCATCAAATACAAAACCTGATAAACGTGGTGCAACGGTCGTTGCAATTATAAAATACAAAAAAGGGATAACCTGTAAATAAACAAGTTATCCCTTTAGGTTGTCGGAGTGGCAGGACTCGAACCTGCGACCACTTGCACCCCATGCAAGCATGCTAGCCAACTGCACCACACCCCGATATGTTAAGAACGTTTTTTCTTTCACCTTATTTGTCGGGGAGCTGCCTCGAACCTGCGACCATCCCGACAATCCATGTCGGGACATGCTAGCCAACTGCACCACACCCCGAATATGTTGAAGAACTATAATTTTTTAGAGACGGCAAAATTAATAAATTTTTGATTTGTCAGGGAATATTTGTGTTACTTTTTTTGGGCCACACCGGCAATAGGCATTTTGGGCTGCAATGGTGCAATGTTTTGGCAAAGTCAGTTAAACTCTCCCGCATAACTTTTGAATTTCCTTTGTGGCAGGTCAGACAGGCACCGGCCAGCAATATCCGCTTTTGTTCTTCAACTGCAAAAGGTTTAACATCTTTGCGTGTGGAAACCCTGCCGGTTCTGTTTTGCAGAAATCCGGTCCAGGCATCTTCGGGCAACCCATCGTGTGGGTTGTTTTCGTAAGCCGGTTGAAAACGCCAGGAGCCGCGGTTCCCATCGATGACATATTTCAGTTTTCCTTTTCCAAATCCCAGTGCCACCGGGTTGTTATGGCAACTTTTGCAACTTCTGCCTTTGGCAGCCGTAGTGTGTGGGGCAACAGGCGCAAACAGCCGGCGGAAAAGCAGCGAATCATGTTTTTTGTGGGTGTAGCTCTGCCGGTCGATGGTCAGTATCATGCCGGGAATGACGGGAATGATTTCCTTTTTGTTCCCATCTTGACGTATCCCAAGTGCGGGCAACCCGGCAAGATATTGTCCGGTATATTCCACCCAGCTGCCTTTTTTTTCTTTGTTGGTAACCATATTGTACCCTTTTTCGTTGGGGTCGTAAGCGTTGTGGCATCCAATACAACTCGGTGCCCAGGCACTGTGGCAGGCCGAACAACTGACCGCTTTGTGGGCCGGTGCTAGACAAACAGCTGCAGGACTTTTCAGACGGAAAGTTTTTCCGCCGTTTTTTGTGGAAAGCCGGGCCGTATCCGACCTCACGGTAGTGTTTATCAGCGCACGATGCCTTTTGTGTGTTGTGAGATAATTGTGCCCGGAAATTTTCCCAAAACGCAAAGCAGCAATAGTAGCTGATTCCACATCTAACTCTCGGCTTGTGGTAGTGAGTGGCACACCGGGAAAATGACAATCTGTGCACTGCACATCTTCCTGATTTTCCTCGTGTTGGTAATGTTTACCATCGCCCATTAGCGTATAAGAATTGTGGCAATCAATACATTCCATCCCCAGCTTGTGATGGACATCTTCCGGCTCTTTTCTGAAGACACGCGTGCCTTCCACGAGACGATAATCTGTGCTGTCCGGCATTTGATTTGCCAAAAGTGGTGTTTCGTGCCAACCTTCATAGTTCGTGGAAATTCTTCCCGAGCGGCTGTGGCAACCAAAACAGTGGTTGTCGTTCACATTCAAATCAATGGAAGGATGATAACGAAGAAAGGCAGTATCGTTTTTGTCATTTTGATGTGTTGCTATGGCTTCGGAAGCTTGTTTGTCGTAATTCAGGTGGCACGCCAGGCAGCCGCCCCCGCGGCTTTTTTCGGTTACCGGCCCCGGAATGGTTTTCGGATTCCCGAGATGACAGCGGACACAGAGATTTCTCAGGTGCTCATCGGCTGCCGGGTGTCCCAAATGATGTATGTCCGTAAGTAAATTGGGGCTGTCCTGTTCGCCAAACACGTACCTGTCCACGCTGATCATCCCGCTAAGGGTAGTCATAAGGCTGCTGTTGATGCGTTGTGTGATATCGGGATGACAGGCAGTAGTACCGCAACTTTGCGCTGCGTTGTTCAGGTTGCCCGGAATCAATAGCATATTTTTGTGCGCTTGCTTTTTGTCTGTGGCGAAAGGGTTCCCTCCGTGGCACGAAAAGCATCCGATGATTTTCGGATTATGGGCATCTGTGAAACCGTGTACTTTGCTATGACAGATAACACAACTCTCTTTTTTGCCTTGAATCAGTGGCGCATCAGTGGCTTGCGCAGCAGAGAAATTGGGATGAAAATCAACGTGTTCCGTTTTAAAATTATTCATCACACTGTAGTCGTAGTCCTTTTGTCCCGGAACCATCCATTGCCAGTGTTCGCCCCTGAAAAATAACCCGACAATTGTAAGCAGGAAATATAAAATGGTGAGGATGAGCAACGTGCGCTTACTGAGAAAGGCTTTGGTTTCTTTGCCTGAATTGGCAAAATAAATCAGTATTAGCAGCAGCAATATCCAAAGTAAAGCCCATTCGGGATGGCTGAGCCAATGTAATACTTCCTGAAACCCCACAAAATACCAGGGGCCTTTTACTGTTGGGTTCAGGTTGTCGTGCAGCGGAGCAGAGAACAGCCAGCTTACCAACACCAGTACCAGGAAAACAACCACAAAATCTCCTGCCTTTGGCCAGAACTTCCGGCTGTGTTCCAGAATGATTACAGCAAGCAGGATGGTGAAAGTAGCTATATGATGGACATAAATCAGCTGAAAACTACCTTCTTTTCCCAGCAGGGTCGCAGAGAGAAATTTCCCGACAAGGGGAATTCCGGTTGTCAGCGTCCCCAGAATTTGCCGGGCTTGCAGGCTGTCGGCATCGCCTTTCAGCAGAAATCCAGTGAGCATGGCCATAAAAATAAGGAGCACCCCAAGGCTTAACCGAAAACCCATCCCCCGTTTCAAACCGGTTGCACGTTGTTTCCGATAATGGTCATAAATATGTAACAGGCTGAATATCAGGAAAAATTGCGCGCTCCAGTAGTGAAAATTACGGATAAAAGAGGCCCACGGGTTCATTACCACCAGACTGCTGACAGAGGCATAAGGCCTGTTTACATCGAACGGAACGGCAAGCAAAATACCGGAAATCAGTACGTATAAAAACACCGCCAGGCCGATTTGGCCATAGGTGGTGTGGAAACGTATATGTGCTGCCTTTTGTTTCACGTTTCAGCGGGTTGGATTGTAATTTGCTGTCCGTCGCTGCTTTCTTTGAAAGGGAAAGCTTTCAGCGGTTTGTATGCCGGCCCTTTTACGGCATCGCCTTCCAGGTTGAACTCGGAACCATGACACGGACAAATGAGCCTGTCGTTTTCCACCTTATCAATAAGACAACCCAAATGGGTGCAATGGGATGAAAATACTTTGACATGCTGTTTTTGGTTTATCACGATATAGTCGCCATAAAAGGAAACCAAATGGCGCGTCAGTGGGAGCACGATTTTTTGATGCAGGGTTGTCAGCAGTTGGTTTCCCATCATCCTGTCCCAAAGATAAACCATGGAAAATCCGGTACCGGCAGCAGCAAGCTGAAAGAATTTTCTACGGGTATGTTTTTTTAAGGTCAAAGGGCAACAGATTTCAGGCGAAAATACAAAAAGTAAGCCTGAAGCCGGATATTTATTGCCATAACCGGTGGGCCATTTTGGGTACAGTCAGATATTTATTTTCATTCTATTCTTAAAATTTGTAAATTGCACTGCATAAAACGCTAATTTCAATTACTTATGAAAAAACCTGATCTGGCAGGTTATGCCTGCTTTTCACAAAAGTTACAGATGGATAAATTTCCATCTTCAGAACTCCATGATTTATTGATTTTGGAATCGAACCCCAAACAGGGTTACTTTTTTGGTGGCCGCCTGCCCGAAGAAATGCACCATGCCAACGACCATCACCTCTATTTTGTGATACGCAAAACCATTCCCTGTTTTCAGGACAAAATTATCCGGCTGGCCTATTCTGTTGACAAAGAATCAAAGCTTCACCTGCATATTTCACCGGGACAGATGATATTTGAAAATGAAATTCATTCTTGTATCCGGGTGAGGGTTCAGGAGATTGGCCTGCTGGGCGATTTTATTGATGACCTGGAAGACATGGGCATTGAATTCTTTTATGGCCGCCGTTTCAGACATTTAAAACCCTACACAAGTTTCGTGCAGTTTAAAAAATATATAGAACTGGAGGAGCTTTCCGAAGGCGTTTACCGGAACAAAGGGGACAAAAATTCCCATTTTGTTGAAATTCCTTCCGACATCGAATACGCTGTCTTTGAAACCATGATTGATGACATCAAAAACAACTGTGAGCTGAACATGTTCAATACGGCCCTGGTTTACTACCATGAAAAAGACAGAATTTTAGACCTGGTGGCCCTTTATACGCACGAATGTAATGAAGAGCGGCTGCCCCTGCTGGCAGAATTTCTGGACAAGGAGATTAAACGATTGCTGAAATAGGATGAACAAACCAAACAGGAAACCGGGCGAAAAAAAGCCCGGTTTTTTTATTTTAACATGCCCACCGGGAGATTTAGAGAGAAAATAAATTACTTTTTTTGTATATGTTTTTGCCGGTTACCAAACAACATTGCTTGTAATTAACAGTATCACAATTTATTACGCATGCGTAATAAATTACAACATCCATCCTATTTAAATATATTACAAATAATTGAAAGTGTTCTTATTATGGGAGAAGTTTCTATAGCTTTGCACATTATTCTATCCAAAGAAAAAAACTATGAAAAAGTTTTTCGAAATTGTTTTGATTGTGATTGTCCCATGGATTGTTATCTTTTGGATTGTTTTCACCTACAATGGTGACAAAGACAGGGATTATTATTCTGAAAAGAAGATTGAAATTAAGCGTGATTCTGTTCCTGTGGACCACTCTAAGTTTGCCGTGTTGCAGCAGAAGTTTAAAACCCCGCAGGACATGACCAAAGCCTGCCTGAGCTGTCATAACGGACGGGGGAAAGAGTTCATGAAAACCCCACACTGGAAATGGTTGCAACGCGATACCATTCCCGGTAGGGGGATTTTTAATCTGGGAAAACGCGATTTGCTCAACGATTTTTGTATCGGGGTTAACAGCAACGAGCATCTTTGTTCCATGTGTCATGCCGGATACGGATACGGAGACAAAAATTTCGACTTTCATAATCAAAATAACATCGATTGTGTGGTTTGTCACGACAACACGGGCACCTATCATAAATCGAATCCCTGCATGGGTCCCAATCTCCCCAAATCAGGTATGCCGGCTCTGGGTGTTGACCTGAATAAAGTGGCACAACATGTGGGAGAGCCCCGCAAAAGTAATTGTGGCCAGTGTCACTTTACCGGAGGCGGCGGAAACAACGTAAAACACGGCGACCTGGAAATGGGGCTGCTACACTGTACCCGTGATTTTGATGTACACATGGCCTCCAAAGGAAAAGATGCCAAAAACATGCGTTGTCAGGACTGCCACAAAACGGAAAACCATAATATTACAGGCCATTTATATACGGTAGCCACTTCGGCACACAACCGGGCCACCTGTGTGGAATGCCATACCGACAAACCCCACAAAAGCAAATTGCTCAACGATCACTTTAAAACTGTGGCCTGCCAAACCTGCCATATTTCGGAATATGCCAAGGGGTTTCATACCAAGATTATCTGGGACTGGTCCACAGCTACCAAAATGGATAAAAACGGAAAACCGATTTTCGACAAAGACCTTCCGGGGAATACTTATACTTACGATGGCAAAACATATAAAGATGTGGAGATTCAATATGATTCACGTCACGGAACCGCCGTCTTTAAAAAAGGTGTAAAACCCGAATACATCTGGTTTAACGGAACGGCCAATCACCATTTGTTGAAAGACAAAGTGGCCGACACCACAAAACCACTTATTTTGAACCCGTTAAATGGTTCTTACAAAGACAATGTGTTGCCACATGATCCCAAACATCCGTCCAAAATATGGCCGGTAAAAGTCATGCGCGGAAAACAGCCGTTCGACCCGGTAAATAAATTATTGATCCAGCCCTATCTGGCCGGACAAATTAAGGGCAGCGGTGCCCTTTGGGCCGACTTTAACTGGGAAGCCTCTTTTGAACACGGCATGAAATACATTGGTTTGCCATACAGCGGGCATTATACTTTTATCAAAACGGAAACTATCTGGCCCCTTAACCACGAAGTTTCGCCGGAAGGCAAGGCACTGCAATGTACCGATTGCCATAATGCACAGGACAGCCGCTTAAAAAATCTGACAGGTTTTTACCTGCCCGGCAGAGACCACAGTTCTTTACTGGACAACGCAGGCCTGATTTTCATTATCCTGGTTTTGGCAGGCGTGAGCATCCACGGCATTTTAAGGATTGTAAGCAACAAAAAAAATAATTAAAAAAATCTTTGACTATGAAAAGAGTATTGATTTATAAACGATACGAACGGTTTTGGCACTGGACACAGGCTGCTTTGATTTTGTTGCTCGCTTTAACGGGATTTGAAGTCCACGGTGTTTATCATCTGTTTGGCTATGAGCAGGCGGTGCTTTTTCACCGCAACCTGGCCTGGGCATTCATTATATTGATTGTCTTCACCCAGTTCTGGAACGTGACTACGGGAGAATGGCACCAGTATGTGCCTTCGGCTAAACTTTTGAAAGCACAAATTGAATATTATATTACCGGAATATTTCGCCATGCACCGCACCCGACCCGGAAAACTGTTTACAACAAATTTAATCCGTTGCAACGTCTTACCTATCTCGGATTACGTGTTTTAATTATTCCGGTGGTTGTTTTCAGCGGATTGCTTTACATGTATTACATTTATTTTGTAAACAAAGGTGTTGTCCACGATTTGGGCCCCATTGCCTATTTTCACGTTGCCGGTGCCTTTTTGTTACTGGGTTTTGTAGTAGGCCACGTTTATCTGACCACTACAGGGCTTAAACCACTTTCGGCTATTAAAGCCATGCTCACGGGTTGGGAAGAGATGTCGGATGAAGATGCCGAAATTGCTTTGGAAGAAAACCTGAAAGTTGCCCTGATAGAAAGCCGCAAAGGGATTAGTGGACAGGGTACTATCGAAAAAGAAGGGATGTTCGATACGGCTTTTGAAGATGTAGTCGAAAAATTGGGTATCAATACCGAATCCACACGACTTCGCGAGAAGCTGCTGAATTCAAATGTGGGCTATTTCAGAATAAACAAAGAGGGTAATTACGAAGAGGTGAATGATGTTTGGTTATCTTTTTACAAATGCGTTGACAAGAAAAAAGTTGTTGGCTCACATGTAACGCTTGACCGTACGCCCGAGGGTAAAGAGAAAATAATGGCACTCGTGAACCGTGTTCTTTCGGGAGAGACCATTTCGGGCGAGCGTGTACAACGTGTTTGTAAAGATGGTTCCATTGGTTACCATACAGTGTCGGCTGCTCCCTACAAGGACGAAGATGGAAATATCGCCGGATTGGAAGGTTTCATTATGGATATTACGCCTCAGGTGGAAGCCGAACAGGCATTGGAAAAGAAAATAACCTCCGGTCATAAAGGCGATGAGTTTTACAAGCTAATGGCTTCCTCGAAAGATGTGGGTTATTATCGCATTGGAAAAGATGGCTTCTATCAGGATGTGAACGATACTTATGTGAAGTTGTACAAATACGATTCAAAAGATGAAATTATCGGCAAGCATTATTCGCTCAGCCGCACCAAAGAGGACTTTGAAGCCCTGAAAAAATCTTTTGAACGTGTCTTGAAAGGCGAAACCATCCCGTTTGGTATTACGCGCCGCCATTGTAAAGACAACTCCATTGGCTACCACCATATTACCATGACGCCTGTTTACGAAGGCGATAAAGTAGTGGGTGTAGAAGGATTTATCGTTGATAAAACAGACAAAAAACTGGCCGAAAAAGAATTGAAAGAGAGTGAGCAGATTTAAGTTTATAAAGTGAATAAATTGGAGAAAAGGCCTCTTGAAGTTCAAGGGGCTTTTTTTTATTTTTTGGACGGCCTCCTGAAGAAAAGGATTTGACAATGAAAAATAATGCATTTGTCCCGACCTTGATATATCCTTGCATGACCAAAATAAAAAAATGTTAAAATTTAATATGGCGTAAACTTTTATATGTACTTTTGCATTGTTAAACGATTAACAAATTCTTAAAAAGGTTTTAAACATGAAAAAGTACGATGTGATTATTATTGGTGCCGGGCCTGCCGGAATTGTTACAGGCGTAACGGTTAAGAAATACTATCCTGAGAAATCAGTTTTAATATTAACGGAAGAGAAAAAAGGACTGGTCCCCTGTGGGATTCCTTATATCTTCAATAAACTAAATTCGGTGGAAGCCGATGCGATGGGACCAAAACCTCTGCTGAATTTGGGTGGCGAGGTAATTGTGGATAGCGTTACCGATGTAGACCTAAAACAAAAAATTGTTTATGGAAATTCAAACCAGGAATATGGTTACGACAAATTGGTGTTTGCCACTGGTTCTACTCCCACTGAAGCCACTTTTATCAAAGGGCACAACCTGGAGAATGTCTTTTATATAAAGAAAAGTTACCGTTATATTCAGGAGCTTTTCGAAAAATTGGAAAACAAAAAAAGAATAGTGATTGTGGGTGGAGGATTTATCGGTGCAGAAGTCGCGGAGCAACTCGCTGCCTATCCTGATAAAGAAATAACGATTATTGAGACAGAGCCACAATGTTTTTCTAAAGCTTTCTCCAAAGAATTGAGCAAAATGGCCACAGAACGTCTTCGTAATACAAAAGTAAACGTGCGCACCTCTGCCATGGTGGAAGAAATTATTGGTACTCAGGGTGCAGTCGAAAAAGTAATTTTAAAAGAGGGGGAAGAAATTCCTGCCGATGTGGTTATTCTTTCTGTTGGTTATAAACCTAATACCAATTTGGCAGTAAAAGCCGGATTGCCTTTGAATATTATGGGGGCTATAAAAGTGGATAGTTACGAACGTACTTCGGTAAGAGATGTCTGTGCCGTAGGCGATTGCTCGCAGACCATCGGATTTCTTACCGGTCGCAGCGACCATATTATGCTGGCTTCCACTGCTACTGCCGAAGCACGTGTTTTGGGATACAATTTGTTTGGCATTCGGATAAGAAAGCATTTTAAAGGGACCCTTGCTGTCTTTTCCACAAAAATTAACGGATTAACCATGGCTTCTGCCGGTATTAATGAAAATACAGCGAAAGATGCCAATGTAGACTTCCTGACTGCTGAATTTACCGATGTGGACCGGCATCCCGGAACACTTCCCGATGCTTCTCCGCTTACGGTACGTATAAATTTTTCCCCCTGCGATGGGGCAATCCTTGGAGCAGAAGTCTGGGGTGGCCCTACGGCTGCGGAAATCATTAACACCCTGAGCCTTGCCATTCAAAAATACATTACTGTTTATGAGTTAATCTCATTTCAGATTGGCACACATCCTCTACTGACCGGAGCACCAACAAAACCGGTTATTATCAAGGCAGCGGAAATTGCCATTGGCATGTTGAACTCAAATAAGTAAAACCCTGGTATTGCAATGAGTTATACTCATCGTATTTCTCGGATAGGTTAAAACTTGTAGCTTTTTAATTGTCCACAAAATCTTTGTCGCCGAATATGGCCAGCCCGCCAAGAGAGGTTTCTTTGTAGAGGCTGGGCAGGTCTTTTCCGGTCTGTTTCATTACCCGGGTTACCGTATCAAAACCAATAAAGTGTTTCCCATCGGACAACAAAGAGAACCGTGCCGCATCAAATGCCCGGGCAGCTGCATGTACATTGCGTTCGATACAGGGAATCTGTACCAGCCCGTTCACCGGATCACAGGTCAGCCCTAAATGGTGTTCAAGACCCATTTCGGCCGCATACTCAATTTGTGCAGGCGTGCCACCGCCAATCTGTGTGGCAGCAGCGGCAGCCATGGCACAGGCTGTGCCCACTTCGCCCTGACAACCTACTTCTGCACCCGAAATGGAGGCGTTGTACTTTACAATATTCCCTACCAGGCCTGCCGTAGCCAATGCCCTGATAATTTTATCATCGCCGATTTTAAAATGTTCCCGGCTCATCCTCAGTACGGCAGGCAGGATGCCGGCAGAACCACAGGTAGGTGCCGTTACCACCTCTCCACCCGAAGCATTTTCTTCGGCTACTGCCAGCGCGTAAGCAAAAAGACGGCTGGTAACACGGGCATAATCTTTTAAGCCCATCGACTTGGCATAATACGCGGCTGCTTTACGCTGTAATTTTAACCCGCCCGGAATCAGTCCTTCATGCTGAAGCCCGTTTTCCATAGCCTGTTGCATGATTTCCCACACCCTGGCCAAATGGGCTTTTATGGCATCGCCTTCGGTTTCAAATACCAGCTCCCACAGTGTTTTTCCCGTTTCCTTGTAATAGTGGAGGACCTGCTGCATATTTGTCTGTTGGTAAATCAGTTCCGGTTCCTTGCCCTTGTCCGGTTCATCCACAATTTTTCCTCCGCCCACACTGTACACCAGCCATTTGTCCGGCCTGGCACCGGCATCCGCCACTTCAAATTCCAGTGCATTGGGATGGAAAGGTTTTGTTTCGTCTTTTTTCCAGACAACTTCCGTACGGGCCGGTTGCAATTCGCGGATAACCGACACATCCGTCAAATGGCCTTTGCCGGTGAGTGCCAGGCTTCCGTAAAGGGTTACCCGAAACGACTGCGCTTCCGGATGCCTGGCTTTATAACGTTTGGCGGCTCTTACCGGCCCCATGGTGTGGCTGCTGGATGGCCCGCGCCCTATCCTGAATATCTCCTTGATTGATTCCATTTGTTTTCGCTATTTTATGAACCGGTAAAAGTAATAAAAAGGAATTATTTGTAATATTCATATATTTGCATAATTATTTAAAAGCCAAACCCGGATAAGTCTTTATTTTTATGAAAAAATCTGTACTTCTCTTTTTTTCTTTTTTCGTTTTGCCCGCTTTTCTTTACAGCCAGGGCAATGACACACTTTCTGTAAAAAGGGTCCGTCCGAAAGTGGGACTGATACTGAGCGGGGGAGGGGCCAAAGGGTTTGCATACATCGGCCTGCTGAAAGTTTTGCAGGAAGTCAACCTGCACATCGACTATATTGGCGGAACCAGCATTGGCAGTATTGTGGGGGCGTTATATGCCGTGGGATATGCACCGGATACCATAGCGAAGATTATCGGCCAACAGGATTGGAATGCCTTGCTAACCGATAAAATTCCGAGAAAATATGTGGATTTTGAGACAAAAAACTTTGAAGAGAAACAGGTGGTCAGCCTCCCCCTCAAAAGAAAATCCGTCGGGCTGAAAGAAGCTTTGTACGAAGGCCAGGAGGTGAACCTTATGTTAAACCACATGTTGAATTCATCCTATAAAATACGGGATTTTAAAAAGCTTCCCATCCCTTTTCTCTGTATCGGCACGGATTTATTGAACGGCAAAGCAATTGAACTGGACAGCGGTTATCTTCCCATGGCTGTTCGTGCCAGTATGTCGATTCCGGGTTATTTCTCCCCTACGCATTATCAGGGCCATTATCTTGTAGATGGGGGCGTGGTAAATAATTTTCCGGTGGTCAATGTGAAGAAAAAGGGGATTCCCTACATTGTTGGGGGCGATGTGCAACAGGGGCTGACAAAAGATATCAAAGGACTCAATTCTTTTACCAAGATACTGGATCAGGTCATCTCTTTTAACCGTGTTCGGGCCAATAACCAGGCATACAAAAATACGGATATGCTCATCCATTTTAAAATGGATTTTGGAATGATGGACTTTACCAAGTACGATTCCATTATCGCTTTGGGAGAAAGGGTAGCCCGTGCACATTATGCGGAGCTGAAAGCCCTGGCTGACTCACTCAATGCCATCAAGTATATTCCGGCCAACAAATGTGATGCCCGATTGCTGGATTCGATTTACATTAATGAAGTGGAAATAGAAGGGCTGAAAAGGCTAAAAGCTCCCTTTATAGGCCATATTTTTAAAGATATTGTCCATAAACAAATCAGCCTGAAACAGCTTGAAGACAAAATTACCTATGCTTATGGGACAAACTATTTTGACCATGTTTTTTATGAATTGCAACCGGTAGGCAAAGGCGACACGGCCATGCTGATACTGAAAATAAAGGAAAAAAGCCTGGGAACGGTCTGGGCATCGGTGCATTACGACAATAATTATTCGGCCAGTATTATTGCGGGCGCAACGTTCCGTAACCTGCTTCCGGGAACGCGACTTTTTACGGACATGGTCGTGGGACCTAATCCGCGCGGGCGTATCCTCTTTTTAACCGGTAACGGACAAACTCCCGGATTAGGAACCGAGATTGATATGTACCATTTCGGATTTAAAACCTACGAGGGAGATGAGAAAACTGACAAAGTATTTTTCACAAACTTCTCCGGTTCCGTTTTTTTTAACGCAACAGTGCAAAACATTTACAATTTCAGGGCGGGTTTCCAATACGAGTACCTGAAATTCAATTTGGAATACGACACCTCTGATTTGGCCAAATTGATTAACAACTACAACAGTTACGGCAATGTATTCTTTTCTTTCCGCTCAGACACCTACGACAACCGTAATTATCCCAAAAAAGGGTTTCGCTCCCTGTTGGTAGCCAAATATGCGTTTCCGTTGTCTAAAGGATGGGTAAAAGAAGTTTTTGATCCTGCCCTGATAGTCTATTTCAGGTACGACCAGGCGATAAAGCTTGGGCAAAAAATTGCTTTGCGCCCGGGTGTTTTTCTCGGGGCTACTTTCAGCAGGAACGGTTCACCGCCGTTACAGGACTATTTTACTTTTGGCGGGCTTATGACCACAAATTATATTGAAACTTTTCAGGACTTTACCGGCATCAGGTTCAGCCAAAAGGGCGGGCTGTACGCTGCCGCCCTTAAAATGAAACTGCAATATCAGGTGGCCAAAAAGCATTACCTGCTGTTCAGGTGCGATGTGGGGAGCAATTCGGATGTGTTCGATAACCTTTTTAATCATGATAACTTCCTGATAGGATACGGGTTAACTTATAGCTACGACAGCTTTATCGGCCCGCTGGAACTTACCCTGATGAGTTCCAATAAAAGTCGGAAACTCCAGGCTTTTCTTAATATAGGCTATTGGTTTTAGGCCTGTTACCCGTTTTTGCTTATTTTTTCCTGAAAAAGATTGTTGAGCAACCGGCTTACCGTTTCACGGGAAGTACATACCAAATCGGCCAGCTCGCTGCGGCTCAGTGGCAGGTTGAATTCGTTTGCCTGATAAATTTCTTTGGCAAAAGAGAGCAGGAAAATGCTTTCGGTCGATAAATTAATTTATTGGCAATCTAAATAGAATCTTTAAAATCATATAAATCAATCTGCTATAAATATTATGATTTTTATCATAGATAGGGGTTGTGTTAATAAGTGGCAGAATATCAAGGGTTAAGGCCTTTATTTGTAACGTTTTCAAATAGTTATATTTGTTTAACTCTTCATGTAAATATTATATATTTGTCTTTGTATATGTAACCATAAACATATTTATATTGCATGCTACCTGAAATGAGGAAAAATTCAACAGTACGCTACGTAAACCTAAAAAGAAAGACAGATTGAAAACAGATGATCATTTAAAATATTCCGGATGAAAACAAGACGTCAATTCATCAAAATCTCGGCGGCAGGTGCCGGGGCGGCAGCCCTTGGCTTACACACCTTAAATGTAAAGGGGCTCAGCCTGTTCGACAGCAACGAACAGGAACCTGTCAGCGACGAGAACATGAAAGCCACCCCCACTTATTGCGAAGTTTGTTTTTGGAAATGCGCCGGTTGGTCTTATGTTGACAAGAAAAAAAATCTCAGGAAAATTATCGGGAACAAAGAGGACCCGCATTGTCAGGGCCGCCTTTGTCCGAGAGGAACCGGCGGCGTTGGTATGTACAACGACGAAGACCGGCTGCGTACCCCGTTGATTCGTGAAATCGACAAAAACGGATACCAGTATTTCCGTAAGGCCAGCTGGGAAGAGGCATTAAACCTGGTGGCTTCCAAAATGGAAAAGCTCCGCAAGGATTATGGCCCCGAAAGCCTGGCACTCTTTTCACACGGTACCGGTGGAAAACTTATGACCCACCTGGCGAAAGCTTACGGTACGCCGAATATCACGGCACCCTCCTTTGCCCAGTGCCGGGGCCCGCGTGAGGTAGGCTTCACGGCTACTTATGGCGAAGGCGTATTGTCGCCCGAAAGGACTGACATACGCGACACAAAATGTCTGGTCCTTATTGGCTCGCATATTGGTGAAAATATGCACAACGGGCAGATTCAGGAGATGTCGCAGGTCCTTGACAACGGAGCCACCATCATTACTGTTGACCCGCGCTTTTCCACTGCCGCTTCGCACTCCAAATACTGGCTTCCCATCAAACCGGCTACCGATCTGGCCCTGTTGCTTGCCTGGATAAACGTAATTATTGAGGAAAAGCTTTATGATGAGCCTTATTTAAAAAAATATGCCTTCGGATTTGATGAATTAAAAGCGCACGTCAAAGACAAAACGCCCGAATGGGCTTATGGCATTACAACGATTGAGCCCGAAGTTATCCGGCGCACGGCTAGAGAAATGGCCGCTGCAGCACCTTCGGTAATTGTCCATCCGGGCCGCCATGTTACCTGGTATGGCGACGATACACAGCGTTCCAGGGCCATTGCCATCCTGAATGCACTGTTGGGCTCGTGGGGACGCAGGGGAGGATTTTACAATCCCGAAAAGGTACATCTCCCCAACTATCCTTATCCGCCCTATCCCAAACCCAAACGCTCCTGGCGCGATGCTTTCCCCAAAGACAAATATAAACTCGTTACCGAAGTGCTTTCTTCAGGAATCTGTTATGCTTCCATTCCCAATCCCGATATGGACTACCGTATGCACGGATGGATTGTGTATGGGACAAACCTCATGGCATCGTTGCCCGAACAGCAAAAAACACTGGAAGCCATTCATAACCTTGATTTTCTGGTGGTCATCGACACCATGCCCATGGACATTACCGGCTATGCCGATGTGGTACTTCCCGAGTGTACCTATCTCGAAAGGTATGACCCCATTCGTACTTCACCCCATCGCGAACCCTACATTGCCTTGCGCATGCCGGCAGCAAAGCCTAAGTACGACACGAAACCCGGATGGTGGATAGCCAAACAACTGGCACACAAACTGGGACTTGATGATTATTTTAAGTGGGACAACATCGAAGAAATGCTCGACTGGCAATTAAAAAAAGTGGGGTCATCTTTAGAAGAAATGAAACGTATCGGCGTGAAGAAGTTTCCACGCGAGTACAAAGACCTGTACAACCTGCAGGGTTTGCCCGACTATGAATTTAATACCAATACGGGGAAAATTGAGCTTTATTCCACCGAGCTGGCAGCCGAAGGTTTCGAACCGCTGCCCGATTATACCCATCACCCTGAGCCACCCGAAGGCTATTACCGGCTGAATTACGGACGTGCCCCCATGCACACTTTCAGCCGTACGGTCAACAACCACAACCTGTGGGACCTGAAAAAGGAGAACAACGTTTGGGTAAACCCCAAAGTAGCCGATTTGTGGGAGCTGAAAAACGGACAGGAAGTATGGCTGAAAAACCAGGATGGCATCATCTCTTCTTTCCCGGTAAAGGTACGGGTTACCGAACGTATCCGATGGGATTCGGTGTACATGGTCCATGGCTTTGGCCAAACCGATACAAAGCTTACCCGTGCTTTTGGGCACGGGGCCAGCGACTCGGAACTCGTTTCAAAAATTTATGAAGATCCTGTTATGGGAGGTACAGGTATGCGAAGCAATTTTGTTACATTTTTAAAAGAAAATCCCAGAAAAAACAGAGAGGAGGTTAAAGCATGAGATACGCCATGGCCATCGATACCAAAAAGTGTGTCGGCTGCAGCGACTGCGTGGTTGCCTGCCAGACAGAAAATAATGTTCCCCACGGATATTGCCGCGACTGGATTGTGGAAAATGTGAGTGGTACCTATCCGGTAGTTGAAATGGAGTTTCGCTCCGAACGTTGTAACCACTGCGACAATGCACCTTGTGTAAGATGCTGTCCTACAGGTGCCAGCCACATTGCCGAAGGGGGCATTGTGCTGGTTACCCATGACGAGTGTATCGGTTGCGGTGCCTGTATCGAGTCGTGCCCCTACGATGCCCGTTATCCTCATCCGGATGGGTACGTGGACAAATGTACTTTTTGTATCCACCGCGTGGAAAAAGGGCAAAATCCGGCCTGCGTGGATGTGTGTCCCACCCATTGCCTCCATTTCGGCGATCTGGAAGATCCCAATTCGGATGTTTCCCTCGCCATGAAAGACCGTAAATGGAGAGTGCTGGCTCCCGAAGCAGGAACCAAACCGCAATTGTATTTTCTGATGTAATTTGCTAAAATGTATATAAAATGAAAGAAGAAATTTTTGCCAGCGGACGACATATTCCCCACATCGACCCGTACCTGAACATTTGGCACTGGCCCATTGCCCTGTATCTTTTTCTGGGAGGACTGGCTGCCGGAATTTTATTTTTTGCCGGATATTTTGTGGTGAAAGGGAAAGAAAAAGAGATGCCCGCCACCGTGAAATGGGCTCCCATTATTGCTCCCATTGCGTTGGTTATCGGCCTGTTGGCTTTGTTTTATGACCTGCACCACAAACTCTATTTTTGGCAGTTGTACACCACTATTCGTTTTACCTCGCCCATGTCGTGGGGTGCCTGGACGCTGATGGCCATTACGCCGTTGTCGTTTGTGTGGGTAGCCAGTTACATGAAGGAGATGTTCCCAGGCTGGGACTGGAAACTGAAAATCCTCGACCGGTTTGAAGCCTGGGTTATTGAAAACCGCGTGCCTTTTGCCTGGATAATGATGGTATTGTCCATTATCCTTGGGGTTTACACCGGTATCCTTTTATCGGCATTTAATGCCCGTCCGTTGTGGAATACCTCCATCCTCGGCCCGTTGTTTCTTACTTCAGGACTTTCCACAGGGCTGGCGGCCATTTTATGGATTTCAAAAAACGAACACGAGCGGAAGACTATCAGCCGTATTGACCTGGTTCTCATTCTTGTGGAACTTTTCTTTATCGTTCATCTTTTTATGGGTTTTCTTGCCGGAACAGCCGTTAAAAATGAAGCAGCCGCTTTGTTTCTCGGTGGGGAGTTTACGGTTACCTTTTGGGTGTTCGTGGTCATTTTGGGACTTGTTTTCCCGGCTACACTGGAGGCTATGGAGCTGAGGGGGTTTCATGTTCCTGCCTGGCTGCCACCGCTCCTGATTTTGTTTGGCGGACTGGTTTTCCGTTTTGTCATGGTAGATGCAGGGCAAATTACACGGTTTTTGTATTAATAAGTATAAAAAATATAGGACAATGAAAAAATCTAATCTCAATAACGGTACCCATTACATAAATCCCTATCTCGGGGGTGTTCTGATGGGGCTATTAATGATTGTTACTATTTTTATTTCCGGACGCGAACTGGGAATCAGTGGCGCGGTAAAAGATACCGTTGTTGAAGCAGCCCACATTATTAGTCCCACGGCGGCAAAGGCCCATCCCTATTATGGTCAATATATTAAGGAGGGTCGTTCACCCATGGATAGCTGGCTGGTATTTGAAGTCTTGGGTGTTTTTATCGGCGCATTTTTGTCGGGTATTATTTTTAAAAGGGTTAGAAAACCCTTTGTAGAACATGGCCCGAATATTACCTCCAGAAGAAGACTCCTTGTTGCTTTGATAGGAGGAATTTTGTGGGGATTTGGTACGCGGTTGGGACGTGGTTGTACCAGTGGCGCTGCTCTTAGCGGAAGTTCAACTTTTTCTTTTGGAGGGGTCATGGTTATGCTGCTCATTTTTGCCTCCGCCTATCTTTTTGCCTGGTTGTTTAGAAAACTGTGGACATAATCGATTGTTAAAACTAAAAATATAATAAAATGGGACCTCTATTTCCTAATGGCTTGATTTCCGGTGATTGGAATCTCGTCTTCGCTGTTTTAATTGGTATCGCCTTTGGATTTTTATTGGAAGCCTCGGGCTTTTCTTCCTCCCGAAATCTTGCCGGTGTCTTTTATGGTTATAATTTCGTTGTGTTGCGGGTGTTTTTTACCGCCGTTATCGTGGCCATGGTTGGCTTGCTATACTTCAACTATTTTGGTTGGCTTGACCTTTCCAAAATTTTTATTCTACCTACCTTTCTGCCTTCCATGATTGTGGGAGGAGTTGTCATGGGGATTGGATTTATTATCGGAGGGTTTTGTCCCGGGACAAGTTTCACGGCCATTGTTATCGGTAAACTGGATGCCCTGGTATTTGCTGTCGGCCTTTTTATCGGGATATTTTTCTTCGCCGAAGTGTTTCCCTATATTGAAGGCTTTTACTACAAAGGAAACCTTGGAAATGCAACACTTACGGATGTAACCGGTATTAGTGCCCCCTGGTGGGCATTTGGATTTACCGTTATTGCCCTTGTCGCCTTTTGGGTTTCCTGGCTAATTGAGAAGAAGGTTAGAAAAAGAATCAAAGATTATAAATTCTAAGATTATGAACAGGAATTATTTTTTACTGACTATCTTGATGCTGATACTGGCTGCAGGAACATTCTTTCTTAAGAAACAAACAGATTATAAGCAAATTAACGCGGATAAGCTGCTGTGGGAAATAATTCAGCCCAGCCGCTTTGTAACCACCGATCAGGTGGCCAGGATGATTATTCAGAAAGACCCTTCGCTGGAAATACTGGATGTCAGGTCACCCGAAGAATTTGCCAAATTCTCCCTTCCCAATGCCATCAATATTCCGCCGGACAGCTTGATGGCTCCCTCTTCCAACGATTACTTTGGTATTCCGGGAATAAAAATCGTTTTCATCTCTGACGATGGTATCAAAGCCGACCAGGAATGGGTGTTGGCCAAACGATTGGGATTCAAGAATATGTACGTTATGAAAGGTGGGCTAAATCGCTGGATAGAGACCATTATCCAGCCGAAAGAACCCGGAGAAAGTGAACCTTATACTGCCTTTGAAGAGTATGAATTTCGTAAGGGGGCACGGCTCTATTTCACAGGTGCCAAAGTAGAGAAATCCACTGTCTCAAAAAAGGTAAAAGTGGTTATCCATCGCAAGAAAAAAGCGGCCGTAGCGGCAGGAGGCTGTTAGTCCATTAGTTTTATTCATTTCAAAAAGAACCGAAAAATGCATGTACACGAGTCAAATCCCCAAAAAACACTGATAACAATTATTCTTTTTGTCCTGGTTATTGTCATCGGCTTTCTGACCTTGCACCGGCCCAGGTTTAAATACAAACTAAACATGGCGGAAAGTGTACAGATGCTGCAAAACAAAACCAATTGCTTTTATCCCTGGCAACTGCCGGACGTCCTTGACAAAACCCATCCGAAAGTGGTCCTGATTGACATTCGGAACAAGTTTGTGTTCAGTCGCGGGCATATCCCCGGGGCGGAAAATATTTCGGCTTTTGATTTAACCAAAAAGAAGAATATCCGTCACCTGAAAGCCCTCGCCGGTAAAAACGTAACGGTAGTCCTTTACGGTAATGGCCCATTGCAGGCCAATGGCCCCTGGATGTGGTTTCGTATGGTCGGGTTTTCCAATGTCAAATACCTGGCAGGCGGTTACGGCTACTACAAGGCCCACAAGGATAATCTGGCGGAAACCAAAAACGACAACAGTTACCTGACGGGCATTCCCCGTTTTAATTATGCCGTAGTGGCCAGCAGCAAAAACGTACCTGCAACAACTACCCAAAAAATGAAAAAACCGGTTATCGTCCGCAGGAAAAGAAAGGCAGCTGTGGCAGCAGGAGGTTGTTAACCTTCCGGTTTCCTGCTTCGAAAGAAATAGGCAATATCTTCTGTGTTATTCTCACAGAGAGCTTTATAAGGTTCTGAGCGTTTCTGTAAACGTCTTTTAATAAAAGAGCGAAGGAGCAGGGTTGTTCCCTTTTGTAACGGAGAGACAGATTGTCTTAACCGGGCAAAATAGGCTTCGATGGAATCGCGGCGGAAATGAAGTATCTTTTCAAATTGTCTGAAAAACTTTACCTTGGATAAGGCGTTTCTGCTATTTTATCACTGTTTCGTTCATCGTTGTTTATACCCCGTTAAAATTACACAAAAAACAACCTGAATTCGCCTGCTCAACAAGTATTTATTATTTTTACAACAGATTTGGTGATGAGGTTCACCCTTAATCGTCCTGATACGGGCTAATGACCTCTGTTCGGTGCTTTTTGCACCAAACACTGCGAGGGGTTATTAGCTTAAACAAAAATCCCCTCTGTTTTCGTTCTTAAGCGTACGCGCTGTTTTGGCGTTATTACTTGCCGTTGACCGGCAAAAAATTGATCTCTCCGGAGGGGGAATAAATAGTGATTAAAAAATTAACTTTGTCCGAAAGTTTTTTATGGAACTCTTTTACAGGAAATTCGGTAACGAGGGCGACCAGCCGCTGATTATTTTACACGGATTGTTCGGGTTGTCCGACAATTGGGTAACCTTTGCCCGCCGGATAGCCATGGAAGGATTTGAAGTTTTTGTCCCCGACCAGCGAAACCACGGACAATCGCCACACAGCGGTAATTTCAATTATCTTGCCCTTACCGATGACTTGTTTGAGTTTATTGATGAACACGAAATTGAACGTCCTGTGCTGTTGGGACATTCCATGGGCGGAAAGGTTGTCATGCGCTTTACATTAGAGAATCCGGAGCTGGTGAAAAGGCTGGTGGTTGTGGACATAAGCATCAAAGCTTATCCGCCGCGGACACAACACAAACAAATCATCAAAGCCATGCGGCAGGTTGACCTCGAAAGTGTAAAAAATCGCAGGCAGGTGGAAGGGCAGCTCGAAACACTTATTTCAGAACATCGTATCCGTCAGTTTGTTTTGAAAAATTTGCACCGCACATCCCGGAATAATTTTGCATGGCGTATGAACCTCGATGGAATCGAAACCAACCTCGATGACATGTTCGATGCCATCGAAACCGGCCAGACATTCGGGAAACCTGTTTTGTTTATCAAAGGTGGTGCTTCAGACTACATCTTGTTGGAAGATTTTGATGCTATTCGGAAAAATTTCCCCCATGCTGAGATTGTTACCATTGCCGGGACTTCCCACTGGGTTCATGTGGAAGCCCCGGAGCGTTTTTATCAGTTGACCTATGGGTTTCTGAAGGGGAACCCAACATGGTATAGAAGCCTAAACGAAGAAGATACTTTAAATTAATGTACTATGCAGGATTTACTAACAACTATTCGTAACATTGCTGAAAAGCAGGATTTTCAGGGGATTCTCAAAGAAGCCAACGACCTGAAGCAGTTTACCCGGTCGAACCAATGGCTGGATGTGGTCATACTGGGGCAGTTTAAGGCCGGAAAGAGTTCGCTTATTAACAGCTTCCTGAAGCGCGATGTGCTTCCTATGGGTGTTTTGCCCGTAACGGCCATTATTACAAGGCTGGTTTACGCTCCGCAGGAAAAAGTAGTCATCACCCGGCTGGATGGTTTAAAATTTGAAATACCGTTGGAGGAACTGGATGAATATGTTACCGAAAAAAAGAACCCTGAAAACAAAAAAGAGGTTTATCTTGTGGATATCGAGCTTCCCGAGCTAAAAGGATTTGAAAGGCTGCGGCTGATTGATACGCCCGGGCTGGGAAGTGCTTTTAAACACAACACAACAGTTACCGAAAACTGGTTTAACCGTATTGGTGCTGCCTTTGTGGTGATAAGTGCTGCACAACCCCTTTCGGAGAATGACCAGGAGGTGATAAAAACGGCTGCCGAACAAAGTCCGGAAGTTTATCTTGTGTTGAGCAAAACCGACTTGTTGAGCAAAGCGGAGGTGGAAGAGGTTATGGACTTCCTAAAGGCCAAATCTTTGGAAGCCACAGGACGTAATTTTCGGGTTTTTCCCTATTCCATAAAAGATTCTGTGGGAAAATTCAGGACCCGGATCCAGACTACCGTGTTGGATCATCTGAGCCGGCACCTTACGGAGACACAGCAAAATATTTTTAGCCATAAACTGACGCACCTGCGTTCGCTGACACAAAGTTATCTGGAGATCCGGCTGAACCTTGCCAGTAAAAAGGATAGCGAACGCCAGGCATTGAAAAACAAAATTCTGGATGAACAGCTTAAATTGAATTTTATCCAGAAAGAGTTGGGATACATCGCACAAAGTTATCAGAACAGTACACGTGATGAGCTGGAAAAGGAGTTGCTGGGAAACCATCTCGAACCGTTACGGGCGTTGCTGATAAAAGAATTTCATGCCGAATATGACAGATGGACAGGAAATCTTTACAAAATCTCCAGAAATTATGAAAAATGGCTGAAAGAGAATATGGCCAGGGCACTTGACCGTATTGAAAAACAGGAACACGGTTTTGCCAATGACCTGCTGTCCAAAACACAAGCCCATCTCAATAATTACACTGACCATTTTCGCGAAAGACTGAACCAGCGTATCCGTGAGGTACTGCATGTACAATTGCCCGAAGAGGAATTTCAGGTGAAAGTAGCCCCGTTGAAGAAACCCGATATTATTACCTCGTGGGCATTTGAGAGTCATATCGATTTGCTTTGGTTTCTGATTCCCATGAAATTTTTCAGAAATGTTTTTCGTAAGTCTTTTGCCAATCAGCTGCCCGGTGAGGCAGAGAAAAACCTTCGGCGGTTGGTTTCCATCCTGACAAAAAACATCAATACGGCCATCAATAAATCGCATAGAGAAGCATTAACGTATGTTACCAGCAAACTGGAGAGTATTGAGCATCTGCTGGATGAGCAACATTCGGGCGAAGAGGAAATCCGTACTTATTTAAATCAGCTGTCGGCTTATGAGCCAAATGCCGGAGAGAAGGAAACCGCCTGATGTTTAATATCTGCTTCGGGCGTGGATGCCCGAAGCAGATGCATAAAACGGTCTGGAAAGTGGCCGCCGGAACGATACAAAAATTAACGCTGGCCGGGATTTGCAATCCCGGCCCCAGGGGAATAAGGATTTTAAATCCGTATGAATAAATAGAAAAGGTCAGGATTACAAATCTTGACCAGCATAATTAACGATACTTCGGGCGTGGACGTCCGAAACGGATACCTGAGATTTTTGTTTTCTTCGCTAAATCCCGTGCAATAAATAGCCAAAAACCGCTATCTTTGCCCGTGCATGGGAAAAGGCTTTGTGAATATTAATTTTGTTAATTGGGAAAGGTATCTGAATACCGGTTTGTGGCTGGTGGATTTTTGGGCGGAGTGGTGTACTGCCTGCACCGTCCAGGATAAAGTTTACGAAGAGCTGGCCGGCCTGTTTGGCGACAAACTGAACATTGGCAAAATCAACGTCAGCGACAACCGCTTGCTGGCCGACCGCTTTGGTGTACGCAATATCCCTTTTTTCCTGTTGATGAGCGAAGGCAGTGTGGTTATGCAAATGCCGGGTATTCAAAGCAAAGCGTATTTAATCAACCAAATCAAACAACAAATTCAATGAACACGTATTTCTGGATTATTTTCGGTATTTTTTTCTTAGTTATTGTATTTACATTTTACCGCCGTTACAAAATGGTGGCGGCCATGTCAAAAGCTCCTGTGAGCGACAAGTTGGTTATCCTGACCGACGCCACCTTTAAAAAACAGGTTGCCAAAGGGGTCAGCCTGGTGGACTTTTGGGCCGAATGGTGTACTCCCTGTAAAATTCAGGGGCCGGTGGTCAGCGAACTTGCCGAAGAGATCAGCAACCAGGCTAAAATCTGCAAGTTCGATGTACAGCACAACCAGCGCGTGGCTACAGAGCTGGGTATTCGTAATATTCCTACAATTCTTATTTTCAAAGAGGGTAAAATCGTCAAGAAATTTGTCGGTGTGAAAACCAAAAGTGTCCTGATGAAAGCAGTAAAGAATGCCCTTGCCAGCTAATATCATTGCACCCATATTCCCAACATTTTTTGCAACCCATTGTTTTAGGTATTTGATTTTTTGAAACTGGCTTATAAAAGAGAGGTCAGATGTGGTTTATTTTTAGAAACAGCGTTGCATGAAAGCGATAAGCACAAGCATAAATAACTTTATTTCCAGAGTCATTTTGGGAAAGAGATTGTATTACTTTTCGAGGGACTACTACTACGAAGAGCTTTTGGATAAATACAGTGACGGGCTGTTTTACAAAAATCTGAAAGACAGATTGGCTCTTTTGGCTGGAAGGAAGTCAACGGTTGAAATAAGGGTTCTTGATGGTAAGACACCTAACAATATTATAAGAAAAGAAGTAGTCAAAAAATACGGAAGGCCAAACTATAAAATTAAAAATGAAGCATTTCCCGATATTACTATTTTATTTTATAAACGGCAGATAGGCGAATATAAAGTCAAATTAGAATTTCATTTTTACAAAAAGGATTTAGTTTTCTTCTCATATAACTTTCCATATCTTAGTCCTGAGAGTTATGAGGAAGTTGTACAAATTATCAGGGACAAATACCTCGGAGATGGTTCTCAGGACATCATGGACAGTTATATCATTGACAGGAATGGGAATATAGTTTTGCCCGACAATATCTTTGGTTTTTCGGTGTATTATTTCTGTCCTGACAATCAAAACTTTTCTAATATGTTGCGATATATTGATAGCTTTAAAGAAAAAAATGACCTGAAAGGCGAAATAAACCGAAAGGTGTTGTACAACAGGCTGTAATATTGAGCTAAAGCAGACCCGAATCTCAAGGCACTTTAGCAACAAAAAAATCTGTTCTCACCCGCCGTTTGCAGCGCAGGCGTATTTATTCCGGTTATTAAATCAAAATTCAACCTTTCAGCTCTCATCCGGGCTGAAAGGTTAATTCCATCAGGAAGAGTTTTATGGTATTACCGGTAAGGTTCCGTTTTTATAATTTTTCGTTCCGAAGAAACATTTCCCACTTTCAAACGAAGGAAATAAATTCCGGGTGTTAAACCTGCCCCCTGCAACGTGAGATGATAAGTTCCGGGTAGCCGGGAACCGCTTTCCAAAACCCTTATCTTTTGTCCCAATTCGTTCAACAGGGAAACCGTAACTTCCGGTTTGCCGTAACTTTCAGGAAGGGTGTAGGATATCCTGAGGTGGGAAACAAAGGGATTGGGAAATGCTTTCAACGAAAGATCAACCCGCTCCGGCCGGCCTATGCCGGTAAGGGATTCTTTGGAAGTATAAATCCCCCCGCCAGTGGTCCCGAAATAAAGGTTTCCCTCCGGGTCAAAAGTAACACAACTTACGGGAGGCTGCGCATCGCCAATATCCACAGACGACCACGATTTGCAGTTGTCGTTGGAATGGTAAATTCCCGTTGTGGTCGAAGCATAGAAATCCCCCTTGGCGTTCCGGGTTATATCGTACACCCACTGCGTTTTCATGCCCGTATTGCTTTGCGACCAGTTGTTGTAGAACACATCGTAAATCAGCATCCCTTTGGAAGTGGCCGCAAAAATATTATCGTTATCGAAAAGCAGTTTATTAAAGGCGATTTTACTGATGCTGTCTGAAGAAACCTCTTTCCATTTCGTTCCCTTGGCCGGCAACTCGTACATTCCGCTGACCGTACCGGCATAAATGTTGCCCCCGCCATCTTCTACCACGCAGGTTACGGCCTCCAGATTTTGTTTTTCGTTTAGTTTGGTCCAGGTAAGACCATCATCCGTTGATTTAAACACCCCGTCATCGGCCGCTTTTATCAAGGCACCACCCGATTCGATATACAGGTCGTTCACCTGCTGACCCACAAAACCGCCGTGATTATTCCAGTTCAGGCTATTTCCGGAAAAGAAAAGTCCGCCGTGGGTGGCGGCATAAATTAGCGAGTTATCCTGTTTTTTGACAAAATGATTTACCGGCCACTCGAAATTTGCCCCGTAGTAGTCCATACGGCGGGCATGTGTCCAGTTGGCACCGTCATCCGCTGTGATCAAAAGGCCTTTGGAGGTACTGGCAAGCAGCTTACCGTTATAAAAAGTGAGGGCATACGTTTTTACCTCATGGATGCCCTTATCTGCCGGAGACCATGATGTTCCTGAAAAAGTGGAAGCATCCAGCCCGTTTATGGTAGCGGCAAAGATGCGGTCGCCGGCAATACACACATCGTTTACCACAGCAGACGATAGCCCCCCATTGAGTTGCTGCCATTTATCACCCTGGTCGGAGGAGCGGTAAACCCCGCCAAATGTGGCAGCCAGAATGTGGTTTCTGTCGGGCATGTCGATGGTGTTAAAAGCAGCTTCCATAAGATGCAGGTCTTCCCACTGTTTTTTATGAAAATCGTACCGGAATGCACCGTTGTCGGTTCCCACAATCAGGATACTGTCGGCAATGTCCAAAGCCGGGGCCCGTACGGAACGGAATTGCGGGAAAGTACTATCTATTTTCATCCAGGTTTGCCCGCCATCGGAGGAGAGGCTCAGGTCGACCAACACGGTGGAATCGCCGGAGCAGGCAATGGTGTATTCTGAAGAAGCATAATCCAACGTGGTAACTTTGGTGAACGTGTTACCTGAAGTGCTGCCTTTGTAAAGGGTGCCATCATCTTTCACACTCACAAAAATTAGCCCGGAAGCCGTAATCCCGATATCGGTAATCATTTTTCCCGAAAAAGCGATTTTGTTCCATTGGTTTCCGCTACGCAGGTAAAGGCCCGAATGGGTAGCTGCATAAACCTGCTCTTTTGAATACACCACAATTTTGTTCACGCTGACGCCGGAGAGTTCTCTTTTCCAGGAATTTCCATGATCATCCGAACGGTAAATCCCCAAAGGGGTTCCTGCGTATAGGGTAGTGGTCCCCACATTGTCAAGGGCCGTAATATAGCCGCCGTTCAAACCGGGCAACATTTGAAAATGCATATTCTGGCCAAAAGAAAGCAGGGTTGCCAACATTAACACAAGAACCAGCAAAACCGATTTGTTAAATTGCTTTTTCATTTTTCTATAATTTTAAAATAAGTTGACAATCAGTTTTTTATATCTTTATTTCGTGATAAACATTTTCTTTGCCAAAAAATGGCCAGCTACCGTCAGTTTGTAAAAATAAATGCCGGGGCGTAGGTTTTCGGCCCTGAAAGGAACGTAATACGTTCCGGGCGATTGTTCCGACCGCACCAGTGTTTCTACCTGCTGTCCCAACAGGTTAAACACCTGCAAAGTAACCGGTGTGCTTCCCGGGTTTTTGGGAAGGGTATAGGAAATCATTGTTCTTGTAGTAAACGGATTGGGATAATTTTGTTGTAAAATTACCCCTGCATTGTCCGGACGTGTTTTCGGCTGCAAAATACCGGTGGCAATTCCTTTTGCATTGTGCACAAAAATGCCTGCCTTATCGTTCAGGAACCACACATCGTTTTTAACTGTATCCACGGCAATTTTAACGATATGGTCATTGTCGAAAACAGAATTATGGCTGTTCAGAACGGTTGAACTGCCGTAGGGAGAAGACATCCGCAAAACTCCGCCACCCCATGTACCGACCCAAATCACGCCGTTGGTATCCACCGCAATGGAAGTGACCCAATTCGACGGCAGTTTGGAGTTGTCCGTGGTATAATGCCTCCAGTTTTGGCCATCGTACATGGCCAGTCCGCCTTTCCAGCCCAGATGTTTATCCGGTTTGGCCCCAAACCACAAATTACCCTGTTTATCTTTAGCAACACAGGTTACGCGGTGTATGGGCGCAATGTCCCAATACCTTGTAAATGTTTGTCCATCGAAAGAATAAATACCACTCCAGGTGGCAAACCATTTTACACCATGCCCATCGTTCACAAATTGCTCAAAACTTCCCGGCGCACCGGCATCAGCCGGAAAAGTATGCCAGGTATTGCCTTCGAGCCAGGCTATTCCCGATTTATTTCCCCAATAGCTAATCCACAGCCTGCCGCTGGTATCCGGTGAATAACCCGTGGTTTCCCACTGTATGGCTGTAACACCCGAAAAGGGGAAACCCAAAATACTGTCGCCTTTTATTTCGGTAAATTTTCCGTGATTAATTACCCCAAAACCACCCGGAGAACTTTCCTCGGGCGAACTGAAATCAGCCACCCAAATCCTGCCGAAAGCATCTACTTCCATGGGGCCAATGGGGTTGGTCAGTACCGTTGAACCGCTGTCGTATTTCATTACCAGATGATTGTCACCGTTCCAAACAGCCACACCCCGTGTACCTATGTATTTTTGTCCTTTAAAAAAAGTAATGTTTCGCACCTCATTGGTTTCCAGAGGACTGGTGTTAAGGTTGACAACAGGCGAAAAGGTAAAATGGGAAGAATATCCGCCATTGTAACTTTCTTGTAAAGAATAGGGCATCAGTCCGCCAGCAAGTCCCAAAGCACCCAGCGTATCCGGGTAGATTGCGGTTGTTACAACATTACTCAGCCGGCTGTCAAGTTCGCCTGTTTCACGGCTCCAATAACCCCCGTTGGCCGTTTTCATGGTAAACCCGTTGCCATGCAGGAAATAGAGATTCTGCTTGCTGTCGTTTTGCAGGTCGTAAACGAAATTATCGGCCAAAGGCGAATTGCTTTTATCATAAAAATCCCATTGGGAAGTCATTTCATAAAAGCCGCCGGCATACCCGTTACTGGCCACATACATATTATTCATCCCATCAAATGCCAAACCCCGGACACCCGGCCCCGGATAGTCATAATTCATAAAGACACTGTCATGGTTCAGAAATTTCAACTGGTTGTTGTTGGCATAAATCACCCCGCTGCCGGCAACAGGGAAAATGTAAGTAATATCCTCCAGTTTATATCCCTGATCATCAGCAAAAAAATGAGTCCAGGCATTTCCATCGTAAAAGGTAAGAGCCGTATCCGTGGCTATCCAGAGTCCCCTTCTTTTTTCGTTTCTGACAAACAAAACATTATCCGAATAGAGGCTCGCGGTAGCCGGGCCGAACACCGAAAACTGACGGCCGCCCTCGTAACGGGCAAGGCCGTTATGCGTGGCCACCCACAGGGTTCCCTTGTCATCCACCGTTAAATCGTTGATGTAATCGGCTGGGAGCTCCGAGTTGCCCCGGTTAAAAAGCATTATCGACCTGCTTACCGTATCGTAACGTATCAGGCCGCCGGTAGTACCTGCCCACCAGTAAGTTCCGGTTCGTTGCAAACAGGTTACATGGTTGGTGAAAGTGTAGTTCACCCATTGGGGCTTTTGGGCCAAAAGCCCCGACACAGTGAACACCAGAATCAAAAAAAGGTGAATTTTTTTCATCATAGCATCGATTTTTAAAATGAATTTGAATTCTTTGAAAGTCAATCGCTAAAAAAAACCAAAAGAAACAACAGGCTGAAGAAAAGCACCTCTCCAACCGAAACAGAAAAAACGGTATGGGGCCACCAAAGGAATTCATCCTTTAACGGGTTTAAAAAACTTTAAACAAGTTGAAAGCAAATATAAGGGAAATCCGAAAAAAAAACAAATCATTTAGTCAGTATCATTTTCTTTACCGCTATCCGGTTGCCGGTTTTAAGTTGGTAGAAGTAAATTCCGGGAACAAGTCCATCGGCATGAAACAGCATGGAATAGGTTCCGGCAGCTTTTTTGGAATTGACCAGCGTTTTTACTTTTTGCCCCACCATGTTGTAAATACTGATGGATACCGGAATGGTTCCGTTTACTTTGGGAATGGTATAGGATAAGGTGGTGAAACCGGTAAACGGATTGGGATAATTTTGCTCAAGAACAAATTTTCTTTGTCCTGTCTGATAAGAACCAATGCCGGTCATGCTCCCCTCTTCATTGGCTTTTGCAAGAATTACTGACTGGAAAACCTTGCTAAACGCGGATTGTATCTTTGAAAGATGGCATCTCCTGAAACCAAAAACAATAAAATACATCTTGTTGATAATTAGTTCTTCATGCCTTAATTTAAAAACATTTTAAATAATTTGTAAGGATTTTGTTGTGGCTGCGACTAAATGAACGAATTAACAAAATCATTAAAACATTTTAAAATTAAAATCATGGAAAACAAGAACAAAAGAAACAGCCTTTTAACCGGAGCCATTTTGGCCGGAGCACTTGCAACATTTACAATCTCTAACGTGGAAGCGCGTCCTGCCACCACCCGTGTGTTGGGTAACGGTGCCGAACTTCGTACCGAAATTATCGACCTGAACGTGATTGCTTCTCCTGCCAATGTGTTTGAGATGCAGTGTGGTGCAGGAACGGCAACAACAGAGAAGAAAACCGAAAAGAGTAAAACCGGCGAAAGCAAATGTGGCCAGGGTAAATGCGGTGCCGATAAAAAAGCACACAAAAAGGAAATGAAAAAGGGCGAGAAGAAAGCCGAAAAGAAAGCCGATAAAAAATCCAAAACCACCGAAGGTAAGTGTGGCCAGGGTAAATGTGGGGCTGCATAAACAAGTCAGCTTGTTCATAAGTGTACACCGGGGCCATGCCCTGCGTGTGCACTTTTTGAAATTACCAAAACCAAAACACAAAACACAAAACACAAATCACAAATGACAAATCACAAATAATACCGAAATTCCAATAAAACAAATAACAAACTGTTTCGGATTTTGATTTTTGAACATTGTCATTTATTTGTCATTTGAGATTTTTTAGTAAAAAACCATAAAAATAAACGTTTAAAAGAGCCATACCATGCAACCATCAATACAAACAGGGATAGGATTCAGAAGAGAGATTGCCGATGACTTCTTTGGCCAGACGGTTCTTCAGCCCGATTTTATCGAGATGGCCCCTGAAAACTGGGTAGGCCTCGGCGGATATTGGGGAGATGTCTTTCGCCGTGTAACTGAGTGCTATCCTGTGATATTGCATGGCTTGTCACTTTCCATTGGCAGTCCTGAAGAACCTGATTGGACTTTTCTGAAAGAGGTGAAAAAAATGATCCGGAAGTATAACGTGAAAATTTATTCCGAACATTTGTCGTTTGCCAAACTGGATAACGCACATCTCTACGATTTGCTACCCATCCCTTTCCGTAAGGACGCCATAAAACATATTGTGAAACGCATACGGCAGGTGCAGGATTTTCTCGAAATGCAACTTACACTCGAAAATGTCTCCTACTACACGCCTGTTGCCGCCGAGATGCGTGAAACTGATTTTATCCGCGAAATAGTGGCTGAATCCGGTTGTGGAATGCTTCTGGATGTAAACAACGTTTACGTCAATGCCCATAACCACGGCTACAATGCCAAAGAATTTATCGACCAAATGCCATTGGATAAAGTCAATTATTTCCACATGGCCGGTCATCTGCAAGTTGCTCCCGACCTGATTATTGATACCCACGGTGAGCCGATTATCGATCCGGTTTATGATCTGTTTGACTATACGACAGCTAAAATGGGAAAAAATGTTCCGGTGTTGCTGGAGCGCGATTTTAACTTTCCCGAAATGGAAGAGCTGGCATTAGAAATGAAAAAATTACGTGAAATAACCGCCAAAAACAGCAAACATCATGTTATACACGCCTGAGACATACCAAATAGAAAAAGACCTCGTGCAATGGTGCAAAACAGGTGAATCTGTTACCATTCCGGGAACGCGGCAAAAAGGGCTGGACCAATACCGGCGGCTCCTCCGCAACAACATCCATAATGCCATGGAGCAGGCTTTCCCCATTGCTTTCACGGTTTTGACAGAAAGCCAGTGGGATACGTTGATTGATGATTTTCATGCCAACCATCCGGCTGCTACACCGCAGGTATGGAAGCTGCCGGAAGAGTTTTATACGTTCGTTGAGGCCCATCGCTATGCCGAAAAGTTTTCGCTTCCTTTCCTTAACGACTTGCTTCACTTCAAGTGGATAGAAATTGCCGTGCATACCATGGAAGACCAACAGCCTGAGCCTTACCGAAATGAAGGTGACCCTCTGGCAGATACGATTGTGGTTCATCCTGAGCACAGTATTATTCGCCTAAAATATCCTGTTCATCTCTATGCGGCAGAGGAGGCTCTGGCACACGAAGGAGATTATTTCCTGTTGCCTTTTCGTACCCGCGATTTTGATGTCCGGTTTGTTGACCTTCCGGCTCTGCATGCATTTTATTTCGAACAAATCAAGCAGGGGAAAACCGGTGTCAAGCTTTTGAAAGAGCTGGAACAATCATCCGGTAAGATTCTTAACACGAAGGCGTTAAAACAAAATCTGCTTGGATTCATACAAACCATGTTTTCGCAGGGAATTTTCTGTGGATACCAGGCGGGTATCTGATCCTGCTTTTTACAGATATTTCAAGGGCTTCTCCGAAAGAGTGCGCGTAACGCAAAGTCTGATACAATACAAACTGTTTCAAGACTTCAAACAATATCAATCAGAATTATTCATTATCAAAAAAATAAAATCATGAAATGTAAAATGTTAAGTGTTTGCGATACGATATCCGACAAACTAAAATTCACAAAAGACATTCCTCTGCTGCTGATGCGGCTGGTATTGGCTTACGGGTTCTGGGGACCTGCCATGATGAAATGGAAAAATATGGACGGCATTGTCAACTGGTTTGCCGGGATGGGTATTCCTTTCCCTACGGTAAATGCCTATTTGTCCGCCAGTACTGAAGTAGCCGGTTCCGTCCTTTTGTTTTTTGGTATTGCCACCCGGCTTATCTCCATTCCGCTGATGGTCGTGATGCTGGTCGCCATTTTCACGGTGCATATTCACAACGGGTTTGAAGCCGGTGCCAACGGATTTGAAATCCCGTTGTATTACCTCATTATGCTCATTACCCTGTTGGTTTACGGTTCCGGACGTTTCAGTCTCGAAGGGCTGATGCGGAAAATGACCGGTGCCACGGCAAAAGCCTAATTATTACAGCCGCCTTCCCGTCCGCACCCTTCTCGTCCGCGTTTGTAACGCGGACGTTTTTTTGCTTTTCTAAAATGAAATGTTGTATTAAAACTACATAAAATTATTAAAAACGTTGTTTGTAAACAACAATATATTGCCGACGCAGTTCCTTTCAAAGTGAATATTTCCGAATTAAGCCGTAAGTCGGGATTAAGTCACAATGTTTTACTGCGTTTATTATGGGCACTGGACAGGGTAAACTTTGCTGGTCGGGATTTGCAATCCCGACCTAAAAAGGCTTAAGGATTTTCAATCCGGATAGGAAGTTGCCTTGGTGAATTCCTTTGTGCCCTTTCGTGGTTTTTAAACGTTTTACTTATTCTCCAACGCTGCTTTTACAAAGTGGACAAACAACGGATGAGGCTGTTTTACCGTGCTGCGGTATTCCGGGTGAAACTGCACGCCCACAAACCAGGGATGGTCTTTCAGCTCAATAATCTCCACCAGGTCTTCTTCCGGATTGATTCCGGCAAGACGAACCCCGTTTTCTTCAAAAGCTTTCCGGTAGGCATTATTGAATTCATAACGATGGCGATGACGCTCCCGGATGTCTTCCACGCCATAAGCTTCATAACTCTTCGACCCGGGTTTAAGTTTGCAGTTGTAGGCACCCAGCCGCATGGTCCCTCCCAGGTTTTTCACTTTCTTCTGTGTCTCCATCAAATCGATAACAGGGTAGGGCGTGTCCGGATTCATTTCAGTGGAATTGGCATCTTTCATGTTTAACACATTTCTGGAAAACTCAATAGCTGCACACTGCATGCCGAGGCAAATACCCAGAAATGGAATTTTCTTTTCACGGGCATAGCGGATGGCTTCAATCTTCCCTTCAATGCCCCGGTTCCCGAATCCGGGTGCTACCAGGATACCATGTAGTCCTTTCAGCTTTTCTTCCACGTTATCAGCCGTGATATTTTCAGACTGGATGCTATGCACTTTTACCTCGGTTTGGTTCATGGCACCGCCATGTACAAAAGCCTCATTGATAGACTTGTAAGCATCTTTCAGCTCCACGTATTTCCCCACGAGGCCGATAGAAACTTCGTGTTTGGGATGTTTCAGGTTATTCAGGAAACGTTCCCAGTTGGTTAGGTCTATTTTTTCAGGAACTTCTGTTCCGGTTTTTTCCAACACTTCGATGTCCAGTCTCTCATCGCGCATCATAAGCGGCACATCATAAATGCTCTCTGCATCGCGCGATTCAATCACGGAAGTGGGCACAACGTTACAAAACTGGGCGATTTTATTTTTGATACCCGGATAAAGCGGGCGTTCGGTGCGGCACACAATAATATCAGGCTGAACGCCCTGTTCCAGCAACTTTTTTACGGAATGCTGGGTGGGTTTGGATTTCAGCTCGCCGGCAGCACGCAGATAAGGCACCAGCGTAAGGTGAATGACCACACAACGGTTTCCCATTTCCCATTTCATCTGACGGACAGTCTCCACAAACGGAAAGGACTCAATGTCGCCAACCGTCCCGCCAATCTCTGTGATGACAAAATCATATTTTCCCGTTTTCCCCAGAATGCGTACGCTGCGTTTTATTTCGTCGGTGATATGCGGAACCACTTGAACCGTTGTGCCGAGATACTCGCCCCGGCGTTCTTTGTTGATAACATTTTGATAAATCCTGCCGGTGGTTACGTTGTTTGCCTGTGAAGTCGGTGTGTTAGAAAAACGCTCATAATGCCCCAGGTCCAGGTCGGTTTCAGCACCATCATCCGTAACGTAACATTCGCCATGCTCGTACGGGTTCAGGGTTCCCGGATCAATGTTGATATACGGATCAAGCTTTTGAATGGTAACGGAAAATTCCCTGGCCTGCAACAGCTTAGCCAGCGATGACGAAATAATTCCTTTCCCCAATGAGGAAGAAACACCTCCGGTAACGAAGATGTATTTGACGTTTTTATCCATGATGAAACAGTGCTGAATTTTAAAGCTACAAAGAAACGATTTTTTCGCCAACGATGGAGAAATCCCTTTTCACCGTTTATCATTATTTATTAACCGGTGGTTCCCGGTTTTTTTTATACTTTTATTGCCACAATGAACAAAACCGTTTCCCACACCAAAACCGAACTTCATCCCGAATTATGGGTGGATGCCCATGGCGATTATCTGTACAATTTTGCCTGGTCGCGGGTGCAATCCAAAGAGACTGCCGAAGACCTTGTGCAGGAAACTTTTATTTCAGCTTTGAAAGGAAAACAATCCTTTCGCGGCGAAAGCTCCGAGCTTACCTGGCTGCTGTCCATCCTAAAACGAAAAATCATTGACTTTTACCGAAAAAAAAGTACCAAAAAAGAGTTTGCCGCCGCTCATTTCAGCAAGCCTTTCCAGAATGAGGATGGGATGCAGGGACATTGGATTATGGAACGTGTCCCCAAGGACTGGCAACAGGAAACGCACGCGCCTACACGGCAGGATGAGTTTCAGGAGATTATGGCTTTGTGCCTTTCATTGCTGCCCGAAAAGTGGCGGGCTGTTTTTGTGCTGAAAGTTATGGAAGAGATTAATTCCGATGAAGTGTGTAAGGAAATAGGTTGTACCTCGTCTAACCTGTGGGTAATTTTGCACCGTGCCCGGCTGAAACTGCGCGAGTGTATCGAAATCAAATGGCTGAAATGAACAAAGCTCAGAAAATATGGACAAAAAGCATGGACAAAATCATGCTCAACTGCGATACGGCTACCCTGCTGATTACCAAAGGTGAGTTTACCCGCTTGTCGTGTGTGGAACAGCTGCAGCTGAAGATGCATTTGGCCGGTTGCAAATTCTGCCGCCGGTTTAAAAAACAGTCCGAATTTATCTCCTACGCCATTCGCCGGGCCGACCAAATTCCTGCAAAAGAAAGCCTTCGCCTGTATCTTACCGAAGAACAGAAAAAAAAGATGAAAGAAAAGGTAAAGGTTTAAAGAATTAATGCTTTCGTATCATTTTTCTGCTTTGTTCTGTTTTCCCCATACTCAAAGTATAGTAATAAATGCCATCCGGCAGGTTATCAGCATTGAACAGTATGCTGTGCCTTCCCTTATCCTGACTCTCATTAATCAACTCTCTGACCTTTTTCCCCGTTAGATTATAAACAACCAGACTTACCTGGGTTTTGCGTGACACGTAGTAGCTAATCGTTGTATTATGGGCAAAAGGGTTAGGGTAATTTTGGTATAATTTTGGCTGATTTGAAGAAGATTGAATATCAGAAATTCCACTAATGACTTTATTGGTACTTCTGAAAACGCCGGAAGTATCAGTTCCGGCATAGAGATAACCATCTTTATCCATGGTAAGCGACAGTACGTATTTATTGGTCAAACCAGAATTGGTTAACGTCCAATTATCACCATTGTCAGTTGATTTATAAACCCAATATCCTTGTGTCCCCGTGTAAATATTCTGGTCTTTATCCACCAGAAGGCAGGAGTAATCCGGACCAGACGATTCTCCAACTTCTTTCCAGGTAGTACCTTTATCATCAGAACGGAAAATGCCATAACCCGCTGTGGCAACAAATACTTGTCCGGCTTTATTGACGGCAATAGCTGTTATTTTGGCATTGGCTAACCCTTTCTCGGAGTAAGACCATGTTTTTCCATTGTCCAGTGACCGATAGACCCTTCCATAGGAGCCTGAAAATATTTTTCCTCCTGAAAGGGTAGCTATGCAATTGAAATTCTTTGTATCGCTAAAAACACTGTCCCATGATTCTCCATTATCTGTTGATCTGAAAATGCCATTATGCTCATGGGAATATTGGAGGCCTATCCAGATAGAATTGTCTCCTGCAACATGAACGCAATTAACAAGATTAGATTTGTATATATTTTTCCAGTTTGTACCGTGGTCGGTAGAACGGAAAACTCCTGATCCATATGCATTTCCTATCCCTGCGAGGAAGATGTTGTCCGAGGAACTCACAGCCATTGATCGTACCCAATAACCGGTCATTCCTGCACTATCCCATGAGGTGCCATGATCGGACGACCTGAAAAGTCCCTGTCCATATCCCCCGGCGTAAACGTTGCCTGAATTGTCAGAGGCCATGGCGTAAATACTTAAATGATGCGGCATATTTGTCTGTTGCCAGTCATTTTGTGATAACGCAGGGCTTGTTATGATGAATAATCCCAACAAAAAGACAGAAAAAACGGGATTCATTTTTAATACATTTAAAATTTGCCTTTTACTATTCGATGAAATGAATGTAGAAATTTTCATAATCAATGTTTTATATTGGACTATTTTATAAATAAGTTTGCAATTTAGGGAAAAAATTGATTGCAAAAAAAAATGAACCTGGATTTCAATTCAATGCCTGGCAACACATCCTTTTCCCTTTAAAAAATAATGCATTTTAAAAAACATCCGCATTGCAAACGCAGATGAGTTCGGTGAAACAATTTTTTACCTTTGTCCCAATGATTTATCCGGAAAATTTTGAAAAAAAGATAGGTTTCGATACCGTCAGGAGACTTCTTGCCGAGGCCTGTGTCAGCGATATGGGGCGGGAATATGTGTCGAAAATACGTTTCTCGTCCAACCCTTCCGTGATAGATAAATTGTTGTTGCAGACCACCGAATTTATCCGGATTCTTGAAATGGGAAAAACCTTTCCCACACAGGATTACATCGATTTGCGCCCGGAGCTGGCCAGGATAAAAGTCCCCGGAACTTACCTTTCGCAGGAAGCATTGTTTGACCTGAAAAGCTCCCTCTTCACCATACAAAATATCCTTGCCTTTTTTCAAAAGACCGATAAAGCGGATTATCCGCAACTGAAAACCCTTCTTGCCGATATGGCCATTCCCGGTGAGCTGTTGGGAAAGGCTGACCGTATTATGGACGACAAAGGCCGGGTAAGGGATACGGCTTCGGATAAACTGGCAGATATTCGCCGACAGTTGATAACAAGGCAACGTCAGGTTATGAAGGAGGTGCGCAAAGCTTTTTCACAGGCAAAAAATTCAGGCTGGCTGCCGGAGAATGCAGAAATAACTATCCGTAACGGCCGGGCGGTTATTCCGGTAAAAGCTGCCGACAAACGTGCGTTGAGAGGGATTATCCATGATGAGTCGGCCACGGGACAAACAGTTTTTATCGAACCTGTCAGCAGCTTTGAAGTCTCCAACGAAATTCTGGAACTGGAAAGTGAAGAACGCCGCGAAATTATACGCATTCTTGTCCGTTATACGGATGGGCTGCGTCCTTATCTCGAACCGTTGGCAGAAGCTTACCGTGTTCTCGGCCTGCTGGATTTTATTCGTGCCAAAGCGAAGTTCTCCATAAAAATTGGAGCTGTCCGACCGGTTATCAGCAAGAATCATTTTCATCTGAAAAAAGGTATTCATCCGCTGTTGTACCTTTCGCATAAAGCTTCCGGAAAAACGGTGGTGCCGTTGGAATTGGAACTGGAACGGGAAAACAGGTTGCTGCTTATTTCCGGTCCCAACGCCGGAGGGAAATCGGTTTGTCTCGTAACGGTGGGCCTGTTGCAATACATGTTACAGTGTGGGTTGCCGGTCTCCGTTTCCCCTGATAGCGAATTTCGTGTTTTTGACCGGATATTTATCGATATCGGTGACGAGCAATCACTTGAAAATGATTTGAGTACCTACAGCTCTCATTTGCTGAACATGAAGTTTTTCCTGCAACATGCCAACAGCAAAAGCCTGATCCTGATTGATGAATTTGGTACGGGAACAGAGCCGCAGCTCGGGGCTGCCATTGCAGAAGCCACACTGGAACAACTGGTTCACAAACAGACTTTTGGGGTCATAACCACCCATTACACCAGCCTTAAACTTACGGCCGAACGTCTTGCTGGTACCATCAACGGGGCCATGCTGTTCGATGTGAAAGAGCTGAAGCCGCTGTACCAGCTTAAAATCGGCAAGCCGGGCAGCTCTTTTGCTTTTGAGATTGCCCGGAAAATTGGTTTTCCACAGGATGTATTGAACCGTGCCAAAAAGAAAAGCGGCGGAAAACACTTGCGTTTCGACACCCAGCTGCAACAACTCGAAGCGGACAAGCTCTCCATGGCACAGAAACAAAAGGAAATTTCCGTATCCGATGAACATCTCTCGCAGCTTATTGAAAAGTACAAACAGCTTGCCGGACAGCTGGAAGCGGAGAAGAAACAGATTATCCGACAGGCAAAGGAAGAGGCCCTCGAAATTGTGCGACAGTCGAACCGTGAAATTGAGAATACCATTCGGCAAATCAAAGAGGCACAGGCTGACAAAGGGAAAACAAAACAGCTGCGCCGGCAACTCAACGCATCGAAAGAAAAGCTGGAAGAATCTCTGAAGTCGCAACCGCACATTGAGAAGAAAAAGAAACCGAAAAAGAAAAAAGCAACAGAAATTGACCATGAAAATAGGGAGAATTTTCCGGAAGGGCCGCTAAAACCCGGCGATTTTGTGGTGGTGAAAGGGCGTGGCATTGTGGGTGAATTGCTGTCGGTGGAAGGAAAAGAGAGTTTGGTGAATGTGAACAATATCCGCCTGAAACTGTCCACCGACAAGCTGTTGAAAACCAACAAAAAGCCGACAACAAGTTCTAGGAAAAGAAGCTATTCGGGTATCATGCAGGATATTAACCGGAAAGCATCGCAATTTGAGCTGACGCTGGACTTGCGTGGAAAACGTGCCGATGAAGCCATGGAGCTGCTTACCCGTTACATAGACGATGCCTTGCTGCTCAGTATTAAAGAGGTAAACATTTTGCATGGCAAAGGCTATGGTATTCTGAGAGAAATTATTCGCAATTATCTGCAAACGGTAAAAGAAATCGACCGTTTTGGCGATGCGCCCGTTGAGCTGGGTGGGGCG
>WGCY01000036.1 GCA_015493525.1 Bacteroidales bacterium | reverse complement strand
TGGAAAGCTACCTGTACAGCCAAGTGGTTGACATTTTCAGCCACGCAGGGCGACAGCACTACAGGAATAATCATAGCTGCTTCAAAAAACAAAGAATTTAAACGGGAAACAAAAGTTTCCGTTGTGGCAGGCACACTTTCAAAAGAAATACAAGTAACACAATCAGGCGTTTCCAAGATTGAATTTAAAATAAACGGCGTTTCTTTTACTTTTTTACCGGTAAAAGCCGACACGTCATTTTATCTCGATGGGGGAACCTATTTAGCTTCCAGAAATGTATATCTCGACAATTACTTCATTTCCGAAACCGAAATTACAAATGCGCAATGGAAAGCAATAACCGGGAGTCTGCCTTACGGCTCGGAAAACAATTTTCCCCATCTCCCTGTTATCGTAAACTGGAAAAGTATCTCTGAGGACTTCCTGCCGAAATTAAATCAATTATCGGAATATACTTTACGCTTACCAACAGAAGACGAATGGGAAGTGGCGGCACGAGGCGGACTGAAAAGCAACCGGACACTCTATGCAGGAAGCATGTACATTGACTCTGTAGCCTGGTATTGGAACAATTCAGAGGGGATGAAACACAATGTAGGAATGAAAAAGCCCAATGAATTAGGGCTGTATGACATGAGTGGAAACGTGAGCGAATGGTGTGGGGATTGGTATGAAGAATGGACTGATGATAACCATCCGCCGGCCAACGCAAAAAACCCTACGGGCCCTAAAACAGGCACAGAAAAAGTTATCCGTGGTGGCGATTTTATTGCCGAACAATTTCAGTACGACAGAGATGGCTGTGCCGTTTATGCAAGAAACCATCTCCCCCCTGCAATCGACACCAAAAATTTTCTTTACGACGGGTTTTATCACTATCCCGGATTTAGATTAGTAATTACCAAAGATGCATCAAAATGAAAACATTTACCTTACTTCTGCTTCTTACTTTTATTCCCATTTTCCGGCTGTCGTCGCAGACTGTTGTAAAAATGGATATGCCAAAACAGGCAGATGAGAAATTAAGCGTAACCGCATTATTTAATGAAGAAATCCCCGAAGGCATCCCCGTTGTTTTAGGTATCATGGGCTATGATGTGGAAGGAGGCATCACCCCTTATTCTTACGCGTGGTTTCTGAACGGAAACGAAGTTTCGTCTAATGAGGTACTCTCTTTTGTCCCCACCAAAGGAGATAACCTGGTATTAAAAGTAACGGACAACAACAAATGCAGGGCAACCACTTCTTTTAACCTGAAAATTATCCGAATAGATGCAAAGAATCAAACGGATAAAAAAGGCATTAAAATATATCCTACCCCGGCAAAGAACTATCTTAATGTGGACATTCCCGCTACGACAAATAAAAACTTTTTACTGCGTATTATTGATTTGAATGGAAAAATTGTAAAAGAAAAAAATATTACAAACAGTACAACGGTCAACCTGAACCTGGTTCCGGGCATTTATTTTGTTTCCATAAAATCCGGTGATATTCAAAAGATTGAAAAGATAATAGTTAAATAACAGTACCGCTATGAACAACAGCAAAAATTACCTGATAATTTCAGCTATAATACTTCTTTTATTCATCATAAAGACTCCTGTTTTCTCTCAGAATACCGATAATACAGGGGCAAAGCAGTATGCAGCAAAATTTTTCAATATAAGCAATAACAGTTCAAAATTAAAAAGTGCTGCCTCTGCAAATGCCTTAACGGAATGTTACCAATCATCCGCAAAGGTAAAAACCCCGCTTTACATCTTTAATAAAGCAGGCGGCGGATTTGTCATCATAGCCCAAAGTCACAATACATATAAAGTTGTTGGGTATTCAGATAAAGATAGTTTTAGTATGTCAAAATCACCTGCTGAACTTAAATCTTTGTTTTCTTATTATGAGGATTCCTTGCAGTTTATTAATACATCACTTGCATCGCCAAAAGAAGGAACTCCGGTTGTAGCCCCCTTGTTATATGAACATGGCATTAACTTAAACCAATACACACACTCCGAAGTAGGTGGAAGCCCTTCCGGTTGTGTTGCAACAGCTTTGACCCAGATTATGTTATACTATGCTGCCGAACAAAACACTCCTGTAAAAGGATACGGCAGTCATTGCTATACTCATCCGACATACGGAAAGATTTGTGCCGATTTTGGAAACGCAAACTATGCCAATAACCCCAAACTTTTATCGTTTCATGTGGGCATTTCACTGGACATGAACTATTCACCTGACTGGCCAGGAAGCAGCCCGCCTGCCGGCATAAATATTCCGGCCAGAATGTCTGAATATTTTCATTATTTTGTTGCTAACGGACTGAGAGACAATTTTTATCTCAAAGAAGAACTTGACAACCGACGGCCGCTTTATGTGGAATTGTACGGAAAACCAATAGGGCATGCCATCGTTATTGATGGATACGATGATCGGGGCTATTTTCATTTGAATTTAGGTTGGGGCGGAAACTCAAACGGATATTACCTGTTAAACAATTTTACCTGGTTCAAAGTGCCTGAAGGTCATATCTTTAATTCCTCTCTTGCGCGTGTTATGGTCGTTTCGCCAAAGAACCTTCCCGTGAACAAACAGGACTCTCTTGCTCTTGTCGCTGTATACAACGCATTGGGAGGGCACGATGCTACACAATGGGACTTAACAAAATCCATGTGGGGCTGGCCGGGTGTGGTCATTATGAACGGACGCGTAATACGCCTGGAATTAGATTTAAAAGCACCTCCTGCTGCCAGCCAGAGCATAGCTCCCGAAATTGGCAATCTTACAGAACTACAGGTGCTAAATTTGGGCGGATGTTTTAACGGCAACATCCCTGCAACCATCAACAACCTTACCAACTTAAAAGAGTTAATCATTTCGAATCATACGGTATATGCCAACAGCACATTGTACAAAGGAAATTTGAGAAGTAACCTGTTCAATAACATCACTCATTTAACAAAACTTGAATCCCTGTCTGCATCAAATTGTTTGGAAGGTACCATTCCGCCTTCCATTGGAAATCTGGTAAACCTAAAAACTTTGGTTATTTTTCAGGACACGGCTTCTTTCGGAAAAGGCGGACTGACGGGGGCAATTCCCGACCAAATAGGCAGCTTAACCCATTTGGGCCAATTTGTAATTTCCAACCAGCAGTTAAACGGCAACATGCCTAAATCTATAGGAAACCTGCCTGAACTCGTGGCCATTAATTTATCCGGAAACGAGCTTACCGGTGCTATTCCGGCGATGAAGAACCCTAAATTAGAATATCTGGAATTGAACAATAACCAGTTAACAGGTTTTGCTGAAGGAAACTGGAGCTGTCCTCAGTTGGTAAGCCTTAAACTACAAGATAATAATATAAGCGGGGCTTTACCGGAATCGATGGGGAACCTGACATCCTTACAACAACTTTATCTTGAAAACAACAAAATCACCGCATTACCCGACAGGACCGGTGATTTACTGGATCTGGAAACCTTAAATGCTAACAACAATAAACTAAAAGTTCTGCCCAACAGCCTGGCATTATTGCCAAATTTAAAGAACTTAAAGGCAAAAAATAACCAGTTATCTTACATTCCTGACAATCTCGGGGAATCTAACAGTTTGGAATACATTGATTTATCAAATAACCAGCTTCCCTCTATTCCTCCTAAAATAGGAAACTGTCCTGACTTGCGTGAAATAGATTTGAGCAACAATCAAATTGACTCTATCCCGGAATCTTTTACCCACATTTCAGATTTTACTACTGTTTTATTGCAAAACAACAAGATACAGGGAAAAATACCAGCCAATTTAATGATGTACAACCCCCATAGCGGCAGGGTTGTACGGTTAGGCAACAACCGGTTTGTCTTTAGCGACATCCCGAAAGCGGACAGTCTGGGATTTGGGTTGCACCGTCAAAACAGTATTCCTTTGTCCAAACAGCTTTTCAAGGTTCAAAAAGGAGATACTGTAACCCTTGACATTCGCAAGTTGACCCATCTTTCCGATTCGGCAAACGAATATTATTGGCTCATCTATCCTGACTTTAAAGATCTTACCGGTAAAACCGATAAGTTTAAAGCCTTAACGGAAAGTCCTGTTTTGAAATTCGTGGTAAACGACAATACCCCTAAAAATAAATTTTATTGCAAAGTTTTCAATGCTAAATCACCCCAGTATCTTCTAAATTACAATGGCTCTGTTTCCAAAAGCCCCGTTCTGGATTATTTGAATACAGATACCATTGCCTTTAAATTAGCCACTGATGAAGAGCTGATTGCAGACAAATACCCCAATAAATTTGTTACCTCTCTCAATAACATTCCAGGAAACACCCTGGCTGACAGAACGGTAACATTGGTTCCACCGGTAAAAATAAAAAGAGGGGTAACATTCTGGGAAGCCTCTTCCGATGGTTCATCCTGGGAAAAAGTTACAGACGACATGGCCCGTGCAGACCTGAAGGCAAATGTTGTAACGGTAAACAAAGACGCGTTGGTCCTCTCACCCCGCAACACAGCCTATTACCGTTGTTGCCTGCTCGAAACCGGTTGCGACACCATGTACAGTAACAAACTGCAAGTGAAAGCACTGGGAAAGGTTCTTTTTGATGACATGGTAAATGTAAAAGACTCTTCGCGTACCGTAAAAGCTGACAGCATTGAAGTAACCCTGCCCAAGAATTTTCACAACAGCGATTTTCGTTTGACCATAACGAAAATTGCCCATCCGCCGGCAGCACCCGACTCTGTAATTGCAGGAAGCGCATACGATGTAGTGGTAAGCTTTGCTGATACTTTTCCCCTGCCGCTGTTGATTAAATTAAAAAATATAGACAAAACCAAAGTACAGGCAAAAGATATAAACAAGATAAAAGCGGTCTATTTCAATGACAAAGAAAGAAAGTGGAAGTTATTCGGCAATATGCATTTAAGTTTAAAAGATAGTTCTGTTGTTTTCACTACCCATCATCTAACCAAACTCTCCTATTGGTGGGATACTAAAGATGTAGCCGAAGGCTATACGGACAAATATGAACGCAACAATATTTGTGTGTATTATAAAGATGATGATATCGATTATATGAAGTTTATATATGCCAGACATCAAACTTCACAACCATGGCATGTAGCATCGTATCCACTTCTTGTACAAGATATTACGGAATATCTGCCCAAAGTGATGAAAAAGTATAAAGAGGCAGGCCTTGAAAGCCCGGACGGTACGTTTAACGTATATGTTAAAAAAATGAATGATGCCGGATGTGTTGGCCTATTGGGTATGCTTAACGGCTATATGTTGATTGATGCAAAAATTTCTTCTCCCAAGAGGCTAAAAGGGGTATTGGCACATGAATTTATGCATTACACCCAGGACTATTACATTTCCGCTAATCCGGGTAACAGTTTTTGGATGGAAGCCCATGCCTCTGTAGAAGACCGTGTTGTTTGGGGTGTCAACGACATCCCCGTATGTGAGTCGGAAAGGACCCTTTTAAAAGGCAGGACTTCAAAAAATTCAATTTTTAATTTTCTTTCAAACTCATGGGATTATTGGGATAAATCATTCATAGCCAGCAATCTCACCGGAAATATCTTTTACGATTATATGGCGGGTACTTTTCTGCATTACATGCAAAGCTTTCGCACAGGCGATAAACTTGATCCGTTGGCATTACTTAAAGAAACCACCTGGTTTGGAAGCTGGCGAAATTATCTGGCAGGTTTTGTTGCAGAGCATCTCAATTCAGACTTAGGGAAAGAATATGATGGTTTTGTAAAATATATTATTTCAGGGGTAAACGACAATTTTTCCCTTCTGGATAAAAAAAGCAACCCGTTCTTTTATTTTGAAGAGCCCCAAAACGCAGGCGTATTTACCTACCCTGTAACGTATAATTTTAAAGATAAAGATGAACCAATTAAAACAGACATAGCGATAAAAGTTCCTTATCTGGCCGCAAAAATTATTCTACTGAAAAATATTGACCGGGATTCATTAGTCGTGGTAAATTATAAAAGGGAAGCCGACAATAATAAAAACCACCTGGTTTATTACGCCTCTTACAATGCGAAGAAAAAAAAGATGGAGTATGTAAATATTTCTGATTCTACGGAATATAATTTTTTGTTAGATGCAAGAAACAAAGGTAACATACATGGCAATTTTAAAAACTATGGTATAATACTGTTAATCAACAAGGAATACGACAAAAAGGCTACTGATTTTAAAGTTTCGATTAAGCTTACGGCGACACCCTTACTCAACATCGAAAATATAGGAATGTTGAATATTTACAATGGCCAAAATCCGATAAAGCATAATTTCAATGACAAAAAAGATTATATAAGTGTTGGCACTCCCAATGCCGCATATTGGCACAGTGCTACAGGCTATACAGCCTACGAAACCGACAAGAGTATTTCCAAAAAAATGGCGGATAACCATACGGTAAGGACAATAACTAAATATTCCCTTATCGTTGATCAACCTGAAATAATGGGAGATATGACCCAAAAAGACAGCACTGTATTTGAACAAATTATTGAGCAAGATATTATTTCAGGTTTAACCAAAATAACAGAACATAAAAATAAATACCAGAAACTGCATACCTATTACGACTATATTCTGAATGCAAAAGGTGATGTAGTAGGCTACAAACTTGAATCTTATCCATATATATGGAGAACAGAAGATAAGACCACAGTTTATTGGCTCAAAGACATAACGGATTTCGTTCGTCCGAAATCGGAAGCCGAAGGATTTGAGGAAGAGTTCGGTGAAAACATAAAGTTCTTTGAAACCAACAATACTTCTGAAACGCGAAGTGTGGTTACTAAAATTGATGCCCATTACAAAATAACAGAGTATAATAAATATGGTAATGTTACAAGTACAACAAACGAAACCTATTCGGGAACTGACTATTCTCTTCCTAATTTAAAACTTCTGCTCATTATTCGAACAAAATGACCCTGTAAATTTAACAAATTGAAAGATTTCATTTTCATCGTCCGGTGAAAACCAATGAATTGCCTTGTCTTTTCTAAACCAGGTGAGCTGCCGTTTGGCATAACGCCTCGTGTTGACTTTTATCTTAGTAATTGCTTCCTCCAAAGTGATTTTCTTATCGAAGAAAGCAAACAACTCCTTGTACCCTACCGTGTTGAGTGCATTCACATGGCGGTATGGGAGGACCGTTTCCGCTTCTGTAAGCCAACCGTTGGAAAGCATCTTTTCCGCCCGTTGGTTTATACGGGCAAACAACACTTCACGAGGCAGGTTCAACCCGATTTTCAATATCCGGAAATCCCGCTCCCGGGTTTTGTTCAAACGTAATTCGGAATATTTGCGGCCGGTTTGCAGGCAGACTTCAATGGCGCGCATCAGCCTTTTTGGATTTTGTCTGTCCACGCCGGCATAATATTCAGGGTCAAGTTCCTGCAACTTTTTTTGTAATACTTCAATTCCCTGATGTTCCCATTCTTTCTGCAATTTTTCCCGCAGCACAGGATCGGCATCAGGGAGCCGGTCGATACCTTTACAAACCGCATCGATATACAACCCGGAGCCACCGGTCATAACCATAAAGTCAAGTTTCCGGAATTTTTGGTTCAGCAGTGCCAACACCTCCTGCTCAAAACGGGAGATATTATAGTCTTCGCCCAGGGAGAGGTTTCCAATAAAATGATGGGGGACAATGGCAAGTTGTTGCGCCGTGGGAGCCGCCGTTCCAATGGGGATTTCCCGGTAAAACTGGCGGGAATCGGCAGAGATAATTTCCGCTCCAAGCTGCCTGGCAAGATGAATGGCCACATCGGTTTTCCCCACTGCCGTAGGCCCCAAAACCACCACAAGTGTCTTTTTCGTGGCCATGTGATTTACTTTTGAGGGAAATATTTCCGGCTGGCAACCTTTAGCCCCATGGACTCACCGGTTTGGAGCATATAACCAAAGGCTTCTGCAAAATCGTTATGGATTTTCCCATCCAGAATGGCCTCGCGGATAGCTGTTTTGATGTCCCCCACTTTCCGGGAAGGCTTCAGCCCGAATGTCTCCATAATGACTTCACCGGTAACGGGTGGCTGCCAGTTGCGGATACGGTCTTTTTCCTCCACCTCTTTCAGCTTTCGGCGTACCAGCTCGAAATTTTTCCGATACCGCTTTACCTTGGCCTCGTTTTTAGAGGTAATGTCAGCGGTGCTGAGTATCATCAAATCGTCAATATCATCACCGGCATCGAAGAGCAATCTGCGTACTGCGGAATCGGTTACAATTTCCTGTGCCAGCACAATCGGGCGCAGGTGCAACAGCACCAGCTTCTGCACATAGCGCATTTTTTCGTTGGCAGGCAGTTTCAGCTTTTTAAAAATCCCGGGAACCATCTTGGCACCCACAAACTCATGCCCGTGAAAAGTCCATCCTGCTTTCGGGTCAAAACGTTTGGTTACCGGTTTGGCAATGTCGTGCAAAACAGCTGCCCAGCGGAGCCAGAGGTCGTCCGACACTTTGGCCACATTATCCAGCACCTCCAGCGTATGGTAAAAATTATCTTTATGGCCTTTCCCGTTAATTACCTCAACGCCTTTCAGCGCGGTAAAAGCGGGAAAGATTTGTTTCAGCAGTCCCGATTCATCCAGCAGTTTAAATCCGTTACCCGGATTTTTCGCAAGAATAATCTTGTTCAGCTCATCGATTACGCGCTCTTTGGAAACAATGGAAATCCGGTTTTTGTTTCGCTTAATGGCATCAAAAGTCTGCTCCTCAATGGCAAACCCCAGTTGTGTGGCAAACCGCAAAGCACGCATCATGCGCAGCGGGTCATCCGAAAAGGTAATGTCCGGATCCAGCGGTGTGCGGATAAGTTTGGCTTCCAGATCTTTCAATCCATCAAACGGATCGTTCAGTTGTCCGAAATCTTTTTCATTCAGACTGACGGACATCGCATTGATGGTAAAATCGCGGCGACGCTGGTCATCTTCCAGCGTTCCATCTTCCACAATGGGCTTGCGCGAACTTTTGCGGTAGGATTCTTTCCGCGCACCGACAAACTCCAGCTCCCAGCCTTTGAAACGGAGCATGGCGGTACCGAAATTTTTAAAATAACGCGCAGAAGAGCCCTGTCCGATATATTCGGCCAGCTTTTGGGCAAACGCAATACCACTGCCGGCCACCACAAAATCCACATCCTTTGATGGCCGTTTCAGCAACATATCGCGAACATAACCGCCAATGACATAGACAGGAATTCCCATCTGCCAGCCAACAGCCGCCACAGAAGTAAAAGGCTCTTTTCCCATCTGTTTTTTGAAGTCGTTCATACGCCGGCAAAAGTAGTAAAAAGCAGGCAAAGAGAAAGTCTGGAAGTCAGAAGTCAGGAGGCCGAAGCCGGAAGATGGGATGCCAGCCATTAATCCCCTTTTACGGCAAAGAAAGCTTCCAGCTCTTTCAGTGTATTTTCGTTGGTTTCCAAATCGTGGACAATTTCTCCTTCGTGTAAAACCACAATCCGTTTGCACACCTCCGTTACATGGTTCAGGTCGTGCGAAGAAATGAGCATGGTAACCTTTTTCTGTTGCTGCCACTCTTTCAACAATTCTTTTAATTGAAACTGGGAAGTGGGATCCAGATTGGAGAAAGGCTCATCCAGCACCAATACTTCCGGTTCAATCATCAAGGCAGCAGCAATTCCCATTTTCTTCTGGGTTCCCTTGGACATATCCCGGATATATTTTTTCTCGAGAAGGATATCCGTGCCGAAAAAAGTTTTCAGGCTGTCCGTAAACTGCTCCACATCCCCACGGCCCATCCCATTGAGCTTTCCCACAAACAGGAAATATTCGCGGGGAGTGAGGTAATCAATCAGAAAGCTTTCATCAAGATAAGAACCTGTATAACTTTTCCAGTCTTCTGTTTTGGAAACATCTTCTCCAAGCGACAGTACCTGGCCTCCATCGGCACGGATTAAATCCAGAATCAGCCTGAAAAGCGTGGTCTTCCCGGCACCATTGTTCCCTACAAGGCCAAAACTTTCGCCCTTTTCAATAGAAATTCCGGGGACATCCAATACTGTTCGCCCGCCATATATTTTCTTCAAATTTTCAACTTGTATCATGGTTTCCATGTTAAATCTTATTTGTTATTCTAATACTATAAAATTCAATATCAGCACACTACACGCATCTCGCTCAGCTTCTGTTGGCGGCAGCATCTTTATTTAATTCTTCAATAATTTCAAAATTATTTTTCTTTATTACCTCATTCCAATCAGCCTTGTTGATATAGGAAATTTCGTTTGTTAGTTTACTTCGAATAACGAAATCCCTTTTTACGGTTTTAAAGTTAAATAATGCCACTGAAATTACCAAGGTTAATATTACAATCAGCAGAAGCCATAATGAGCCGGCCCCAATCCAATAATATAAAGCAATCCACAATAAAATTCCTCCAATTTGCAAGAATAACGCCATTTTTATTCTTTTTGGATTTTCAATTAATAATGTGCCACAACTTGGACAACGGGTAATTTTCTCCCTGTTAGTAAACAAACCTATTCCTATTGGCGTTTTGCAAATCGGACAAGGCTTCTTAATTAAATTTTGCTTCATTTTTAATTGACTTTAGAATATTCTATAAATGTACTTTTTTTAACACAAAACCAATCCTTATTTATACTGAAGTTGTTTAAAGTTTAAAATAAAACTCAATTATAAAGACTTGTAAATCAGCAAATAAATATATTTTATTATTAACCCACCTCTACACTCCTCCCAAGAGGAGAATCAAAGGATTTATCTGCTGATTTACAACTTAATACATTTAAATTCACAAGGATAACTTTAAACAACTTCTCTTCCTATTTTATGATATCCATTCATTATTAAATTTTTTCATCACATCCCACATCCTAACATCCAACATCCCACATCCTAATATCCAACATCTCACATCCCACATCCAAACATCCAACATCTCACATCCAAAATCCCCACATCTCACATCCAAAATCCCAACATCTCACATCCAAAATCCCAACATCCCCACATCCTAACTCCTCCTGTACCCTTCCGCGATTTTATATCTGTTTTTCATAAAAAAGCGACCGGCCATCTGGATGAGCTGCCGGTGAAAGAGTATACCGCTCAGCCCAAGGACAACTATGATGACCATAGAAATGGTGTGGCCAAAGAGAGCGGAAAAGAGCAAATCCAGCAAAACAGGCACAACCAGTAAGGGAATGACGTTTAAAAAGTTATTAATACCAACGCCCTGATAGTTCATCATCTGTCCGCGGTCGAGTTCCATGCGCTTCCGGTTGAAAGAAGCGAGAAACAGCAGTAGCGGCGCGTTAACCCCAAGATTATAGACCAGCATAACTGAGTTAATGGCCAATATTTTGGTCCCAAAATAGACATAGGGAATGGTCAGAATGAACAGTAAAATAGTGGGAATAGTCATGAGATAATATTTTGCCCTGAAAAATTCGTCCGTTTTGATGTTTGCTGACAAAATAAAATCAAAATGACGGCTCTCCCAGGCAAGAATATACTGGCCATAAGCAATCAGGAAACCGCCGGAGATAAAAATTCCGACAAAGTCAAGAATGGTATTGTGGCTCATGTTTTTGGGATTGGGATAGAATATCAATCCATACAGTAACATGAAAGGCAACATAAAAAAAATCATTTGTTTTGACCGCTTGTTTCGCACGAGAAGCCGCACCTCATTCAAAATCATTGAACCTATCTTGCCGCGATTTTCCAGCCCTTCTAAATGGCCCGTAAGCTTTTCGGAACGTTTCTTTTTCTTACTAATATCTTCGAGGTAACTGTGTTTCCTGATATAGCGGAAACTTTCCCAAAAGAAAATCAGCAGGGTGGCAAGGGGAAGCAACACCCAGGCCGGTTGCTGCAACAGGTGCCCGAAATACCACCGGGAAATAACAGACAACGAAAAAATATGGAATTTTTCCAGCAATCCGATGGTAACGGCAAGTGCAAAAACAACCAGTACCACAGCAGGTTTCACCGTTGACTGGCGTTTGACGCGAATCAACAGGAAGTTGGAAGTCATTTCGAACAGGAAAATCCCGACAAACCAGACAAAAGCAGTCAACGCCGAATAATGTGCAGGTAAATAATGAAGGGCAAATGGCAGAAACAGAAAAAAAGGCAAAAAGTTGAAAAATGAAAGCAATGACCTGTAGTTCAGGAAAAGGCTCATCTTGTTTTTCTTTATCGGCAGGTGCAACAGTGGCGATATTTCCATGGTGGGAAGCTCCTGGACAAAAAACCGAAGCATGAAAGTAACGAGAAAGTAATAAATCAATGCCTTATCCAACAGTTGTTCAGGTGAAACACCTTTTCCGGTTTCGGTTAATATTTTTTCAAGAAACAAGCCTACTGCCAGCAATTCCAACAGGACAACGAACATGAAAAAACCGACAATAATGTTAATGGCGAGATTTTTCTGCCAGAATGAAGAACGAAAGATGCGTCTTTTTTGGAGATAAACAAAGTTTCCAATCATTGTTTTTGTATTTTTTCAAAAATAGTATTTTTCTGTCTTTTTTAGCTTAAATATTGTTAAAAAAGTTAAATATCTTAGTACATGACAATTTTCCGTTTTACCACTATAATCAATTGATATTTAAGTTATTATGTTGATAACTTGGTAATAACTTTTATCTGTTTTTGTCATTTAATAATCTGGCATTCAGTATATTAGATAAGTTTTTAACGACAAAAACATC
>WGCY01000035.1 GCA_015493525.1 Bacteroidales bacterium | reverse complement strand
TTAAGAAACTTTTAACCTTTCAGCGAAAGGTGCAGGGATTTTTTCTCTGCCCTTTCCTGAAAAATTATTTTTTCCTTTTTCTTCCTCCCTTTTTCGCAACTATAAGTCGCATTTCTTAATTGAACTTACGTAATTTTAACTAACGATTGTGACCAATAAAAAAAGCCGGCTAAAAGCCGGCTTTTTAGTAGCGGGGGCAGGATTCGAACCTACGACCTACGGGTTATGAGCCCGCCGAGCTACCACTGCTCCACCCCGCAATATATTTTTAGAACTTCTTTTTTATTTCAAATGAACACCGGAGTTTTAAATACTCCGTTTCCCGTTTTTAAATGGGAGTGCAAAGATATATTTTGTTTCTTTGCCACGCAAATATTTTTTTAGAAATCTTTTATGGCACATAAAGCAGGCTTTGTCAACATTATAGGGTATCCCAACGTGGGAAAATCGACACTAATGAATGCCGTGGTGGGCGAAAAACTCTCCATAATCACCTCAAAAGCACAGACAACCCGCCATCGCATCATGGGCATTGTGAACGGAGAGGGCTTTCAGATTGTCTATTCCGATACCCCCGGGATTGTTCGCGACCCCGCCTACAAGATGCACGAGTACATGAACAAGTACATCGAGTCGGCACTGGTTGACGCGGATGTTATCCTGCTCATGACCGAACCAGGCATAAAATTCGGTGAAGAAACCATCATCCGCAAGATAGAAGATTCTAAAATTCCGTTGGTGGTGTTAATTAATAAAATTGATTTGTCCAACCAGGAAGCGGTCGAAAAAGACATAGCCTACTGGCAAAATAAGTTTTCCCGTGCGGAGGTTATCCCTATTTCTGCCTTAAGGAATTTCAACATCTCAAAAGTGTTTGAAACCATTCTGGAAAAACTTCCGGAAAGCCCGGCATACTACCCGAAAGATGAGCTGACCACCCGGAGCGAACGCTTTTTTGTCTCAGAGATGATCCGCGAGAAAATATTCCTGAACTATAAAAAGGAGATCCCCTATTCCGTGGAAGTAGCTGTGGAATCTTTCAAAGAAAGTGAAAACCTGATTAAAATCCACGCTTACATATTTGTGGAACGCGACTCGCAAAAAGGCATCCTGCTGGGGCACCAGGGAAGTGCCATCAAACGTACCGGGACCATGGCGCGCCTGGAGATGGAAAAGTTTTTTGACAAGAAAATCTTCCTACAACTCTCGGTAAAAGTGAACAAAGACTGGCGGAATAATGAAAAACAGCTGGGACAATTTGGTTATGACCAATAAGACCGGTAAATCCATTAATTTTGCAAAAAAATAATTATGAACAATATAGTAGCCATTGTCGGCCGTCCCAATGTGGGAAAATCCACACTTTTCAATCGACTTACGGCCTCAAAAGCGGCTATTGTCGAATCGATTAGTGGCGTTACCCGCGACCGGATTTACGGCAAAAGTGACTGGAACGGAAAAGATTTTTCTGTTATTGACACCGGCGGTTTCGTACAAGGTTCCGACGATGTTTTTGAAGAAGAAATCAGAAAACAGGTACTTTTCGCCATTGATGAAGCGGATGCCATTATTTTTGTGGTGGATGCCCGTGAAGGGGTTCATCCGTTGGATGAAGATGTGGCCGTGCTGTTGCGCCGTTCAGGCAAAAAGGTCTTTATTGCCGCCAACAAAGTGGATTCGCCCAACCTGACACACATCGGCAGCGATTTTTATGCCCTGGGGCTGGGCGAAGTCTATCCCATATCTTCCATAAACGGCAGTGGCACGGGCGACCTTTTGGACGAAGTGGTGAAAGATTTCAACGAAACCGAAGAAGAGGAGATTCCGGATGTCCCGCGAATTGCCGTTATCGGCCGGCCCAACGTGGGCAAATCGTCCCTTATCAACACGCTGATTGGCGACACCCGGAACATTGTTACGCCGGTGGCAGGGACTACGCGCGATTCTATCTACACGCCTTTCAAAGGCTTTGGCCATGAGTTTATGCTGGTGGACACGGCCGGCCTGCGCAAAAAAGGAAAAGTTTACGAGAATATCGAATTTTATTCCACGTTGCGTACCATCCGTGCCATCGAAAATGCCGACATCTGCCTGGTGATGATAGATGCCAGCCAGGGTATTGAAAAACAGGATGTGAGCATCTTTCACCTGGCCGAAAAAAACCGAAAAGGAATAGTGGTGGTGGTGAACAAATGGGATTTGGTAAACAAGGAAAACAACACCCATTTGAAATTTGAGGAAGCCATCCGGAAACGTATCGCCCCTTTTAACGATGTGCCCATAGTATTTGTGTCGGTACATGAAAAACAACGGATTTTCAAAGCTTTAAATCTTGCCGAGGAGGTTTACAACAAACGAAACAAACATATTACAACCTCACAGCTCAATGATTTCCTGCTTCCGATTATTGAAGAAAACCCCCATCCCATGGCTTCTCGGGGACGTTATATCCGGATAAAATACGTCATGCAGCTGAAAACAAAATCACCACAATTCGTGTTTTTCTGTAACCTTCCGGATGAAGTAAAAGATCCTTACAAACGGTTTCTGGAAAACAAGATTAGAAAACATTATGATTTTACCGGTGTTCCCATCCAGCTGTATTTCAGGCAAAAATAGCGATTATGTCTAACGTCAGGCTCGACAAATGGCTTTGGGCGGTCCGGCTGTACAAAACCCGTTCGCAGGCCGCAGAAGCTTGTAAAAGCGGGAAAGTGAAGATAAACGGGATAAACGCCAAACCTTCGCGGGAAATCATGGTTGATGAAGAGATAACGGTTCACTCGGGAGGCTTTACCAAAAGGGTCCGCGTAAAAAAAGCAGTAAAAAACCGTGTTTCTGCCGCCCTGGTCCCGGAGCTAATGGAAGACCTCACCCCTGCCGAAGAGTTGGAAAAACAGCAGATTATGCGGCAGCTCAACTACGAGAAACGCTCGCGCGGCACCGGCCGTCCTACCAAAAAGGAGCGGCGGATTATAGATAAATTGAAACGGGACCTGTAAACCTGAATTCCTGAGTTCGGGGAACTAAGTGATTGAAAATTTCTTCGATTCAACACTTTGCTTTGTTACAACACCACTTTTCCTCCGCAGCAGGGATGGCAGCGGTATCCTTTGTTTTCGGAAGCCGATGTGGAGTTGACAAAACAGGGCGACCAAAGAAGCCCCTGTTTTTGGCAATACGGAACACGGCTTTCCGGGAACAAAGATATAAGCGGACAGCCCGTGAAGGCCTGCGGGAAGGCTGCCCAAAAAATGAATATTTTTCAAAAAACTTTCCATGACTATTTTTTATGGATTAATCCTGTTTATCTTTGTGAAAAATTTTATTTATGCTTGAACTTCAGAGAATCAGGGAAAACAAAGAAGAGGTGGTTGCGCGTCTTGCCGTAAAGAATTTTGACGCTGCCGCCCTTGTGGAAGAAATTATTGATTTGGACCAACAACGCCGGTCGAACCAAAAAACGCTGGACGATACGCTGGCCCGGTCAAAACAGCTGGCAAAGGAGATTGGTCGGTATTTTAAATCGGGCGAAAAGGAAAAAGCCGAGTCTGTGCGCAGGGAATCATTGGTTTTGAAAGAGCAGGCGAAAGGGTTGTCGGAGCAGGCGGACAAAATTGCCGCAATGCTCAATGCCAAGCTGGTGGAGCTTCCCAATGTCCCGCACCCTTCGGTCCCGCGGGGCAAGAGTGATGCGGACAATGAGCAGGTTTACACGGAAGGCGGCCTGCCGGAACTTCCCGGGAATGCGCTTCCGCACTGGGAGCTGGCAGACAAATATAAGATTATTGATTTTGACTTGGGCAGTAAAGTTACCGGTGCCGGTTTTCCGTTTTACCGTGGAAAAGGGGCGCGGTTGCAGCGTGCGCTCATCAACTTTTTTCTCAATGAGGCCATCGATGCGGGTTATCTCGAATACCAGCCGCCGCTCATGGTAAACGAGGCTTCCGGATTTGGCACGGGACAGCTCCCCGACAAAGAGGGACAGATGTACTTTGCCGGCCTCGACAAGCTATACCTGATTCCCACGGCGGAGGTGCCGCTGACCAATATTTACCGCAATGTGATTTTGAAAGAGGATGACCTGCCGGTGAAAAATGTGGCCTATTCCGCCTGCTTCCGGCGCGAAGCCGGTTCGTATGGCAAGGATGTCCGCGGGCTGAACCGTCTGCACCAGTTTGACAAAGTGGAGATTGTACAGATTCAGCATCCGGACAAATCATACGAAACGCTGGAGCTGATGAAAGCGCATGTGGCCGGCTTGTTGCGCAAGCTGGGGCTTCCCTTCCGGATTCTGCGGCTTTGTGGCGGCGACCTGAGTTTTACTTCGGCATTGACTTTTGACTTTGAAGTGTTCTCCGGTGCACAGAAACGATGGCTGGAGGTGAGTTCGGTTTCCAACTTTGAGAGTTACCAGTCCAACCGGATGAAGTTGCGCTTCAAAGGAAAAGATGGGAAAACACGGCTGGCACATACGCTGAACGGCAGTGCCCTGGCACTTCCGAGAGTTGTGGCCGCCCTGCTCGAAAACAACCAGACACCGGATGGGATTAAAATTCCCAAAGCATTACAAAGCTACACGGGTTTCGATATAATTGATTGAAAAATAATTTCTATGGTCAGGCCGAAAAAACATCTGGGGCAACATTTTTTGAAAGATGCCAACATTGCCCGTAAAATCACGGCCTGCCTCGATGCAACGTTTACCACGGTCTGCGAGATTGGCCCCGGAACCGGAATCTTAACGCAATCACTTCTCGAAAGAGAGAACCTCTCCGAACTCACTTTAATTGAGATTGATACGGAGTCAGTGGAATACCTGAACAACCATTTTTCCGATGCAAGGCTACGGGTGCTGGAGGCCGATTTCCTGAAAAGCAACCTGCAAGGACTGTTTCCCGATGGCACAGCACTTATCGGCAATTTTCCCTACAACATTTCGAGCCAGATATTTTTTAAAGTACTGGAGAACAGGAACCGCATTCCGGAAGTGGTGGGAATGATCCAAAAAGAGGTGGCCGAACGCATAGCCGCCCCGCCAGGAAGCAAAACTTACGGTATTTTGAGTGTGTTGCTGCAAAGCTGGTACGACATAGAATATTGTTTTACTGTGAATGAAACGGTATTTTTCCCGCCGCCCAAAGTAAAATCGGCGGTTATCCGGCTCCGGCGAAACGAAACCGTTACGCTCGATTGTGATGAAAAGCTGTTTTTCAAAGTGGTAAAAGCGGCTTTTGGCCAGCGGCGGAAAACACTGCGCAATGCCCTGAAAGTACTTTTGGGGCATATTGATTTTGACCATCCGCTGTTGGGCCGGCGGGCAGAGCAACTTTCTGTTACCGATTTTGTTACGCTTACCCGGTTGTTCGGCTAATTCTTACCTTTTCCACTATTTGATTGTTCCATGGCAATAGAATTAATAAGGCTGTTCAAAAAGGGAATTTCACGCAAAGTGCGCAAAGATAAATGATTAGGAATAAGCGTTTTGCGTTCTTAGCGTCTTCTTCGCGGCCTTTGCATGAACTATCCATCTCTGCCTTTTTGAACAATTCCTTTTAACAAGTATTTAGAATTTATGCTGGTATTAAACCGGTATAGTGGTATTTTTGTAAAAATCAGGTACACGTGAAAAACGACGACATCCAAAAGACACTTTCTGCCATTGTGCACAGCCTTCCGGGAAGCCCGGGCGTTTATCGTTATTATGATGCCGATGGGAAGATCCTGTATGTGGGGAAAGCCAAAAACCTGAAAAAGCGGGTGTCGAGTTATTTCAACAAAGAACCCGAAAGCGGAAAACTGCGGGTGTTGGTACGAAAAATAAGGGACATCAAATTCATCGTTACCGAAACCGAACTGGATGCGCTGTTGCTGGAAAACAACCTGATAAAAAAACTCCAGCCCCGGTACAACATCATGTTGAAAGACGACAAAACCTATCCCTGGCTTTGTATCAAAAAGGAACCTTTTCCGCGCGTCTTTTCCACACGCCATGTGCTGAATGATGGCTCCGAATATTACGGGCCGTATGCCTCAGTGCGCATGATGAACACGCTAATGGACATTATCCGAAAACTCTATCCGCTGCGTACCTGCAAGCTCAACCTCTCCCCAAAAAATATTCAAAAAGGAAAATTCAGGGTCTGCCTGGAGTACCATCTCGGAAACTGTAAAGCTCCCTGCGTGGGGAAACAGACAGCGGAGGACTATCAAAATGCCATTCATGAAATACGGGCTATCATAAAAGGCAACCTCAGTGAAGTTATCAATGCCCTCCGTAAAATAATGACAGATTACGCACAAAAAGAAGATTTTGAAAATGCCCAGCTGATAAAAGAAAAGCTGGAAAGCCTGGAAAATTACAAAAGCAAATCCACCATTGTGAACCCGCGCATCAACAATGTGGACGTGTTTTCCATTCTGGACGAAGAGAACCGGGCCTATGTGAACTACCTGAAAGTGATGAATGGCTCCATTGTGCAGGCACACACTGTGGAAGTGAAGAAAAAACTGAACGAAACGCCTGCGGAGATACTGACCTATACCATCGCCGATTTCCGGCAACGTTTCAACAGCCGTGCCAATGAGCTTATTGTTCCTTTTCGGCCGGAAATGAGCTGGGATGAGGTGAAGGTAACCATTCCCCGGCGTGGCGACAAGAAACAGTTGCTGGAACTCAGCCGGCGCAACACCAAATATTTCAGAATGGAACGGCAAAAGCAACAGGAGCTGGTTGACCCTGACCGCCACAGCCGGCGGGTGCTAGAAAAAATGAAACAGGACTTACATTTATCCGTTCTGCCGGAGGTGGTCGAGTGTTTCGACAATTCCAATATTCAGGGGGCATTTCCGGTGGCTTCGATGGTACAGTTTGTGAAAGCCAGGCCCAACAAGAAAGCGTACCGCCATTTCAATATTAAAACGGTGGAAGGGCCCGATGATTTTGCCTCCATGGAAGAGATTATCCTGCGCCGTTACGGGAGGGTGCTAAAGGAGAAAAAAGCTTTACCACAGCTGATTATAGTAGATGGCGGGAAAGGACAGCTGAGTGCTGCCGTAAAAAGCCTGAAACAGCTGAAGTTATTTGGAAAAGTGGCCATTATCGGTATTGCCAAGAAACTGGAGGAACTTTATTTCCCCAACGACCCGCTGCCGTTGTATCTTGACAAGAAGTCGGAAACACTGCGTATTATTCAGCAACTTCGCGACGAAGCACACCGGTTTGGCATCACGCATCATCGCCAGCGGCGCAGAAAGGGCACATTAAAATCGGAACTGACGGAGATAAAAGGTGTCGGTAAAAATACGGTCCAAAAGCTGTTACGGGAATTCAAATCCGTGAAAAACATCCGGGAAGCCCCGGAAGAAAAGATGGCCAATGTGGTAGGCAAGGCAAGGGCCAAAATTATCTTCCACCATTTTCATCCTGCTTCCCGCCAATAAAAAAAGCCCTCCAAAAAGGAGAGCTTTTTCATGTCAATTTCTTCAATTTATTATTCCAGTGTGAATTTTACAGGAAGGTTAAAAGAGACCCTGACCGGTTTACCGCGTTGTTTTCCGGGAATCCATTTGGGCATGCTTTTTACCACACGTACGGCTTCTTCGTCACAACCACCGCCAATACCACGGAGGACTTTAACATGGTCGATGGAGCCATCGCGTTCCACCACAAAGTTGATAAACACCCGGCCCTGGATACCGCTTTCTTTGGCCAGTTCGGGGTATTTGATATGGGTAGCAAGATATTTCATCAATGCCCCGTTGCCACCCGGGAATGAAGGCATATTTTCCACGACCACAAAAATGTGCTGTTCGGGAACAGATTCATCCTCTTCCGGCGGGACATAATCTGCTACTGCCGTATTCATATTGGCATCAACATCAATATCAATATTGTCATTAACCTTAACGTCGTTGTTCACAATTTTAATCTGTGTAACTGTTTTCGGGGGAGGTGGCGGGGGTGGCTTAACCTTTTGTTCGGTAATGGGGACAATCTCTTCAGGAGCGTTGTCCGCCTTTTGCTGAATCAGGGTAACTGTTCTTTTCTCATAACTTTTATAGTTAAAAGAAAATAAAACAAGTGCCAAAGCAAATACCAGTCCGATTTCAAAAAAAAGGACTTTTTTACTTTCCAGGTCAGCTTTAGGTGTTTTTCTGGATTCCATTGTTCTATTATTTGTTAATTAATCTTTAATGGATAACTTTTTTCCGGCTGCTAAATTAGTCAAATTCTTTTTATGAATTTTTGATTCTACTTATTTTTTTTCGATACAGATAATTAAATAATAGCCAACCGAGTAATGCGCCTATTGCATCTGCAAAAAAATCAAACCTGTTTCCGCTTCTTCCTATAAAAACATAATATTGCAGGACTTCGGTTATCAGCCCATAAATGGCCGTAACAACCACTGCAATAAGTCCGTATAGATAACGTTTCCTGCTCTTAAAATATTGTATCCGGTAACCATACAAAATAAGAAAAGTCAGCACACCAAAAATGAACAGGTGTACGGCTTTATCAGGTTCCAGCCAGCTCCAAAAAGTAACAACTTTTGGAAAATAGTTGCCGGGCAATCCCGTTAAAAGCAGGATAATCGCAGACCACGAAAAGGCAGGCCATAATTTTTTTATCATAAACCTGCTGCTATGATTCGATAAGGCTTTTATAGGCAGTTGAATTCAACATTTCATCAATTTCTGCAGGATGGGTTACTTTTATCTTTACAATCCAGCCTTCACCATAAGGGTCTTTGTTAATCAGCTCGGGTTCATCTTCCAGCTTTTCGTTGAGCTCCAGGATAGTCCCGCCAACGGGAAGCAGGAGGTCAGAAACTGTTTTAACCGCTTCCACTGTTCCAAAAGCTTCGCCTTTTTCCAATGTCTCATCAATGGTTTCCACTTCCACAAAAACAATGTCCCCCAGTTCGCTCTGGGCAAAGTCGGTAATACCAATGATGGCTTCTTCGCCTTCCATCCTTAACCATTCGTGGTCGTCTGAATACTTTAAATTTTCGGGTATGTTCATGTCTTTAATTTTTTAAAAAGTAATGCCCCAAAATTACGTTAAAATTTTTCACAAAAATTAAACGCCAACAGGAAGTTTTTGAATTTTTCTACTTACTTCTGGCCCAGCGAGATACCCAATCCTTTGGCCGTTTTAACCAAAGCGTTGTCAGGGGTTACAAGGTTAGGCCTGGAGATGGCATCTTTTAATGGGACAGCCACAAAGTCGGGGTGCCTGTAAGCAACCATTTTTCCAAAATCTTCGTCAAGGACCATTTCAAAAGCGCGCACGCCAAATTGTGAGGAGAGTACCCGGTCATAGGCAATGGGGACACCTCCCCGTTGCAAATGTCCCAGAACCGTTTCCCGCATATCGTGTTTAAAACCGGCCCTTTTCAGCTGTTGGATTAGCTGGCGCGAGATGCCGCCGAGTTTCTTGTTTTCGTAACCGATTTCATCATTTTCCTGCACCGATATTTGCCCATCCCGTGGATAGGCACCTTCGGCAATGACCACAACGCCAAACCCCCTGTCGTGTACAAATCGTTTTTCCAGGGCCTCTTTCACAACTTCAATATCGTAAGGCATTTCAGGAATCAGGCACACATCCGCCCCACCTGCAATGGCAGCATTCATGGCAATCCATCCGGCTTCGCGCCCCATAACTTCCAGCACAAAAACGCGGTTATGGCTGGCAGCAGTGGTTACCAGCTTGTCAACAGCCTCGGTAGCAATCTCAACAGCTGTCTGAAAACCAAAGGTGGAATCAGTGGAAGAGAGGTCATTGTCAATGGTTTTGGGGACGCCGATAATGTTCAGCCCTTTGCGGTAAAGTTGCTCAGAAATGCGCTGCGAGCCATCTCCCCCGATGCTGATAACTGCATCAATGTGCATAATCTGTAATTTACGGATCATCTCATCGGAACGGTCTACCGTACTCCATTTACCGTTTTTATCTTTCACAGGCCAGGCAAACGGGCCGCCTTTGTTGGTAGTCTCTATGATGGTACCTCCCTGAAAATGAATCCCTTTTACCTTTTGGTTGTCCAGGACAACCACTTCGGTAGGCTCCCATAAAATCCCGTTAAAAGCCTGAATACTGCCCAGTACTTCCCAATCTTTTTCTTGTGATGCCCGATGTACAATGGCGCGTATCACGGCATTCAATCCGGGGCAATCGCCACCACCTGTTGCTATAAGTACTCGTTTCATTTTTTCCTTTTTAGAATTTGAAATGCAAAAGTAATCATATATCAAACATGCTGACCTCCGGCCGGGGCATGGAGCAGAAAAGAGTTTAAATACCGCTGTCCGAATGATGAAATAATCGGTAACAAACGATTGAGAAAACGGCCAGTCAGAAACAAGAAGCCTGTTGTTTGGCCGTTATGCTTCCAAAAGCTTTGGGGCATGGCCATTTTCTTTACTTTTGGATTCAAAAATATCAATTAATGAGCACAAAAAAGAAAACCATCCTTACCCTCGATGCCGGTGGTACAAACCTTGTTTTTTCGGCTGTCCAGAATAGTCGGATTTTTTCACAAAAAGTTCGTTTACCTGCTTCTTCCGAAAGCCTTGAAGCTTTTATTAAAAAGATGATCCTTGGCTTTTCCAAAATTCAAAAACTAACGGGACGCCGGGCCGATGCCATTAGTTTTTGTTTCCCCGGGCCGGCCGATTATGAAAACGGCATTATTGGTGATTTAGAAAACCTGCCTTTTTTTCGTGGTGGTGTCCCGCTGGCAAGAATACTTGAAAATGAATTTCATATACCGGTTTTTATCAATAACGATGGTGATTTGTTTGCATTGGGCGAAGCCATGGAAGGGCTGTTGAGCAGCATAAACAAAGAAAGTTACAAAAAGTATAATAACCTGTTGGGCGTAACGCTGGGGACGGGTTTTGGCGGTGGTTTTGTCTCTTACCAGAACCTTTTGCGGGGCGATAATTCGGCGGCTGCCGAGATTAACCGCATGAGCAGCTGGCACAACAGGGAGCAAAGTGTGGAGGAGGTGCTGAGCATCAGAGGAATCCGTCATCTGTTTGCCGATACAGCTGCCATTGCCTTTGAGAATACACCTGAGCCCTTGGAGATTTTTAAAATCGGAAAAGGACAAAAAGGAGGAAACAGGCGGGCAGCCATACGGGCATGGGAAACCTTCGGGCAGGTATTGGGCGATGCGCTGGCCAATGCCGTCAGCCTTACGGACAGCTGTGTAGTTGTTGGCGGCGGGCTTTCAGGAGCTTCTTCCCTGTTTCTGCCGGCTGCCGTGAGACAAATGAACGGCACTTTCAAGAAAATGGATAAAAGCCTCATGCCACGGATGGAATTGTCGGCTTTTCACTGGGAAAACGATGAAGAAAAGGCAGCTTTTTTAAAAGACAACCCGGTTATTTTACCTGTTCCTTTTTCGGACGAAACACAGATTTATCACCCGCAAAAGAAAATAGCAGTAGGTGTCAGCCAGCTGGAGACCAGCGAAGCCGTTGCCGTTGGGGCTTATGCTTTTGCCATTTCGAAGTTGGGTTTATAAAACTCAGGTTGCTATTTGGAGAGCACAAGTTCGTTCCACGAAAATATTGTGTTAAAGCCGCGTTTGGCCATTTGTTGGCGAAAACTTTCTTCCGGCTCGTGGCGGGTAACCAAAACAAAATCACCACCCCAGGCACCCAGCGATTTGACCATGCCCGTAAAACCTTTAAACAGCCGCTCTTTTACAGCTGTTTTTCCCAGTACCGCTGACATAATGGCTTCGTGCTCACGCAAGAGGTTTTCAAATTGGTCAAGCGTTTCTGCTTTCACAATTTTGCGGCTTATCGCAGCTATTTTACCGATTTCATTTTCTCCAAAAACCGCCTGTTTCTTAAACTGTTGAATACTTTCATCGCTTCGTTGTTTTTGTCCGAGATAAACGAAGTATATCCGGTCATTAAACGGTGGGGCCCAATCAATGGTTTCCGTAACAGGCTTTCCGTTAACTAATTGATAGAACAGGGGCCTTTCACTGTTGGCACAGGCCACATCATATCCCGAGCCGCCCAATGCGTTTCGTTGCAGAGAAAAAGCATCGATTTCTGCCCATGCTGCCAGATTGGCCACCAGCGTGGAGCTGGAACCAAACCCAAATTCCGTGTCGAATTCCAAACGTGTTTCTGCCTTAAAACCTTGCTTCCCATTTAAAAATTCCGGCGACATTTGGCGGGTTACGGAAAGAATCTTTTTCAGATTCTCAGCGAGTAATCTGTCCGAAGTATTTATAATGCTGAGGGAAGGGATTCTATAAGTTGCCTGAAACCATAACCCGTCAGGGGTCGTAGCTTTCCAATGCAGACGGGCATTTTTTTCTGCGGAAGCAGAGGTTACCTGCAAATATTGTCCGCGGTTTACCGGGACTGCCAGTGCACGGGCACCATCCAGCACAAGATACTCACCCGTAATGAGGAGTTTGCCATGTGCATACCATGTTTTTGTTACAGACATTTTCAGGAATGGCGAAGGTTTTTAATAAATTCTCCCACTTCGGCAAACGACACTTTGTGACTGGAAAAATAGGCCACGGCTTTGTCTTTTTCGCCTTCGGTAGCTTTAAAATGGTTCAGGATATTCATCAGGTGCATTTTCATGTGTCCCTGCTGTATACCTTTGGTAACCAACGAACGGACAGCCGCAAAATTGTTGGCCATGCCCAGGGCCGCCACAATCATCATCAGCTCTTTGGCCGAAGGTTTTCCCAGCATCTCCAGCGAATGTTTGGCCAGCGGGTGCAAAGAGGTCAACCCGCCCACTGTTCCCAGGGCCAGGGGCAATTCAATCCAGTACTTGAATTTTCCGTTTTTGATTTCCACATGCGACAGGCTTTGGTAATGGCCCGTTCGGGCAGCATAAGTGTGCCCGGCAGCTTCTATGGCCCGGAAATCGTTTCCCGTGGCTATGGCTACCGCATCGATACCGTTAAAAATTCCTTTGTTGTGGGTGGTCGCCCGGAAAGTATCTATTTCGGCAATTTTAACGGCTGTCTCAAACTTACGGGCAAATTCTTCTCCCGTAAGGGATGGATCAATGTTCTCGAGATCTTTGAACGGGCATTCTACCCACACTTTTACCAGACAGTCGGGTGTGTAGTTGGAAAGAATGGACATAATGATAACGACTTTTTTTTCTTTTCCTTCAAAAGCCGGATAGCCCTTTACAAATTCCTGAAGCGTTTTTGCCGTCTCTTCAAGACAGGAATTGATAAAGTTGGCCCCCATGGAATCCATGGTTTCAAAAGAAACATTGATTTGGTAATAATTTTCGAGTTTGTCGCGCATGTCCACAAGCTGAAAATCCAAAATACCGCCGCCACGTTTTTCCATATTGGCAGTAATACTTTGGGTGTTTTCACGAAATTGTTTCCTGAGTTCATCAAAAGCCTGTACAAACTTTTGCTTGTTACCTGCCCACTGGAAATGTACCTGGCCTATTTTTACGGTGTTTTTTACTTTGGCATGAAAGCCACCGCGTTCTGACCAGAAACGTGCAGCAGAAGAAGCTGCCGCTACCACCGAACTCTCTTCTATGACCATGGGGACAAGATAAGTACGCCCATTGACCACCACATTGGGGGCAATGCCATAGGGAATATAGAAATTGGTGATGGTATTTTCGCTGAACTCATCAAAGATTTTCTGCTTTTCCGTATCGGCATACCAAAAACTCTTCAACAACTCGATGGTCTCAAGTTGGTTGTCCATCAGGTCGGCAACAATCTTCAGCTTATCCTCTTTCAAAAGTTTGGAAAAGCCTTTTATAATAAGGTCTCTTTTACGTCTGTGCGGCATAAGGCAAATTTACCGGCTACTCTTTCCGGTGGACAAAAATACGGTAAAATTTATTTAGATGGTCTTTTTACAGAAAAATGAATACAAAAAAAGCTGCCCTCAGGAGCAGCTTACGCAATTTTTTTTGTGTCTCTCAGTACTCATCTTCATTAAAGAAGAAGTCCTCTTTGGTGGGATACTCAGGCCAGATGTCTTCAATTTTTTCAAAGGCCTCGTCTTCAACCTCAATCTCTTTCAGGTTCTCAATCACTTCGGATGTTACCCCTGTACGGAGGCACCACTCAATCAATTCATCCTTGGTGGCGGGCCAGGGTGCATCCTCTAATTTTGAAGCTAATTCCAATGTCCAGTACATGGCTTAAATTTTTTGCAAAAGTAATTTTTTTTTGATACGCACAAAGAAAATTGAAAAAAAACAGGACCATTTCTCAAACACGTGGTTTCCAAATGGATTCGGGGACATCAAAATCTGCTGAAAACTTACGGGCCAAAACAAAAAGGTAATCCGAAAGCCGGTTGAGATAACGGATGTTCAGGCTGTCGGTGGGGTATTTTTCATTCATTTTGATGGTAAGCCGTTCGGCACGCCGGCAGACTGTTCGGGCAACATGACAATAAGAAACGACCTGATGGCCTCCGGGCAGGATAAAAGCCGTTAGCGTGGGAAGATGTTCGTTCATCTTATCCATCTCTTTTTCCAATAGTTCCACATCGTCCGGATGAAGAACCGGCAGGGAATGTGCCGTTTGCCTGCCATCCTGTGCCAGGCTGCTTTCCATGGTGAAAAGACGATCCTGGACCTCCAGTAAAACCTTTTTGCTGTACGCGTCAATATCCATGTCGCGCAAGAGGCCGATATGGGCATTCAGTTCATCCACCGTGCCATAAGCCTCAATACGGATATCGTACTTGGGAACACGTGTACCGCCAATGAGGGCGGTTTTGCCTTTGTCACCGGTTTTGGTGTATATTTTCCACTCTTTGCTCATTATCCGGAATGTTTTCAGACATTAACAGCTTCAGGTTTGTTGAAAGAGATGATATTTTCGTTGGGGCTGTCCGCTTCCACTTTACCGTCGCGCAGGCGGATGATGCGGTGGGCATGCTCGGCGATATCCTCTTCGTGGGTTACCAGTACGATGGTGTTTCCCATTTGGTGAATCTCTTCGAGCAAGGTGATAATTTCTACGGAGGTTTTAGAGTCAAGGTTTCCGGTGGGCTCATCGGCCAGAATCAGTGAAGGCTTATTGACCAGCGCGCGGGCCACAGCTACGCGTTGCCGCTGTCCTCCCGACAGTTCATTGGGCCGGTGGTGCATCCTGTTTGCCAGCTGAACGCTTTCCAATGTCTCTTCGGCCCGGCGGATACGTTCATGTTTGGGCACTCCGGCATAAATCAGCGGAAGCATCACGTTCTCAAGTGCCGTGGAACGTGGCAAAAGGTTGAACGTCTGAAAGATAAATCCGATTTCCTTGTTGCGCACATCGGCCAGCTCATTGTCGGTCATCTTGCTCACATCCATACCGCTCAGAAAATAATGGCCGCTGGTAGGTGTGTCGAGGCATCCCAACATGTTCATCAACGTTGATTTACCGGAACCGGATGGCCCCATCATGGCAACAAATTCATTCTTGTTGATAGATATATCCACTTCCTGTAAAGCCCTCACAATCTCCGAGCCAACATGATAATGTCTGGAAATTTTATCAAGACGGATAATTTCTGTAGCCATAATTTTGATTTTTACCGAACAAAGGTAACAAGATTGTGGGAAACCGTGCCATTTATTTTAGGGCAAAGTATTTTGAACAGATAAAAAAAACCTTTCCCCCACGGGTTGTTCCATGAGAAAAAGGTTTTTGTAGGATGGGCAATGTGCCTACAGGTTGATGGCCACCACCTCTTTTATTTCGGGAATAACCTTTTTGAGTGTCGCCTCCACGCCGTTTTTCAGTGTCATGGTGCTGAAAGGACAGGCACCGCAGGCACCGGTAAGCTCCACATTCACCACATTGTCGTCTGTAACTTCGATAAAGTTGATGTCGCCGCCATCGGCCTGCAAATAAGGCCGTACCTGCTCGATAACGTTCTGTACTTTCTGGTTGAGTTTTTTCTTATCGTCTTCCATTTGCGTTGTTTTTAGAGTGAAAAATTCCCGAAAGAAATATTTAAAGCTTGGCGACTTCGGCTTTCAGTTTTTGTACAATTTCTTTAAAGGCTTCGCTCACCGAAGAATCCTCCACCAAAGCAAGGGGCGTTCCCTTGTCGCCGGTTTCAGTTACTTTCGGGTCGATGGGAATATGTCCCAGGACTTTTATTTTCAGTTCATTGGCAAGCTGGTCGCTGGCACCCTGGCCGAAAATATAATATTTTTTGTCAGGAGCATCTTCGGGAGTAAAGTAGGACATGTTCTCGATAATTCCCAGCAACGGGATGGTCAGTTTTTCCTGACGGTACATCATGGCAGCACGGCGAACGTCAGCGGCAGCTACCTTTTGCGGAGTAGTTACCAAAACAGCACCACGGATATTATAATTCTGCGCCAGCGTTAACTGAATATCACCGGTTCCGGGAGGCATATCAATAACGAGAAAATCCAGTTCGCCCCAGTCGGAATCAGTCATAAGTTGGTTAAAAGCGTTGTTGGCCATCGACCCGCGCCACATAAGGGCTTGTTCGGGCTTTACAAAAAAGCCAATGGAAAGAATCTTAATGCCGTAGTTTTCCAGCGGGAGCAGTACCGGTTTTCCTTTGCGTTCGATTACTTTGGGCTGACCATCTTCCACGTTAAACATAATCGGGACGGAAGGTCCCAGCACATCAGCATCCAAAATGCCTACCTTGTTACCGTCTTTGGCCAGCGATATGGCGAGATTGGCCGCCACGGTCGATTTGCCCACGCCGCCTTTTCCTGAAATAACAGCGATAATATTTTTCACTCCGGAGAGCGGGCCGGGCGTATCATCCGCCACCGGTTTTACATCCACGGTAATATCGTCTCCCAATTCTGCTTTTAAAGTCTTAACTACTGAATTATAAATGATTCCGACTGCAGGATCATCCATTTTTTCAAAAACAATAGTAACTTTTATTTCTTTTCCCTTGATGGAAATGTCCTGAACCATGTTCAGGTCAACAATGTTGTCTTTCTTGGCAAAAAAGATAACCTGTTTCAGCGCATCTACCACCTGCTGTTTTGTTATTGCCATATTATTTTTATTTAGATTGAATAACGATTATAAAATTGAATGCTACAAAAGTAGAAAAATTTTTGAAATGGCAAACAGCGGATTTCTAAATGTTAAAATTCAAAATAAAAGCTGAAAATTTACCTGCTCCGCCGTTTTGGCGTGAATCCGCGGTTAAGTTATTTTCAGTCGTTGGGACAGACCAACTACCTTGATCCGGGCAATCCTGATGATTTTTCGAGCTATTCTGCCGTTTTTGTGGAATGCGGCCTGTTTTATTCTTTTGTAAAAAACAAGAAAGTTGAAATTACCCTTAATGCCGGGCCTTCAGGTGTTTTCGGGAACAGTAGCTATTTGGAAATGGTAGCGTATGACGGGAACGGAAATAAAACCCAGGAAAGGTTTAACAATGAACACATTACAAATATGGCTTACTTTACCGATCTGGAATTCAGCTGGGGGAAAAGAAAAGTTGTGAACACCCTTGCCATCAAAGCGACCGGCATGTACATTTATCCTGAATTTCTGGGCATCGTTTACAAGATCGGGTTCCGGCTTTGATTTTTTTCACCACGAAGGAAGACAAAGGACAACACGAAGGACACCAAGGATTTTGCAAAGAAAAATAACGCCTAACTTCATTAACGCCCAACGCCTAACCTCTTTCACCACAAAGGGACACAAAGAACAACACAAAGGGCACAAAGGAGTTAGTCTCATCAAACATTATCCTTTTTCTCATCGTTCAGCTCAGAGACAATTGGAGAAGGCATTGAGGGTGGGAATTGTCGTGAGAGCCTTAGTGTTTGGGAACGGAATCTTTGCAGCGCAGATTCTCACGCCACGCTACCCGCCAGGCCATCCTGAAGTGGCTCAGAATTAAACGTTTATGTTAATTACCGTAAGGGTCTTGACAATTTTCACCACAAAGGAACACGAAGAACAACACAAAGGGCACAAAGGAGTTAGTCTCATCAAACATTATCCTTTTTCTCATCGTTCAGCTCTGAGACAATTGGAGAAGGCTTTGCGGGCGGAAATTGTCGTGAGAGCCTTAGTGTTTGGGAACGGGAATCATTTTCAGCAGATTCTCACAGCTTGTCCCGTTCCAAACGGGGCCGCCCTCCCGCACAATTCCAGCCCAATGCGGCCCAGAATTGTGATGGTTGCGTGTTGTTTTGACTTTTCAATACTCCTCCCAGCTCTTCACAGGCAGGTCTTCCAACCGATAACGGCTTATGGCGTAAACAAAAGCACTGGCCAGCCGGGCGTTGGTAATCAACGGAATATTGAAATCCACGGCAGTACGGCGGATGGTGTAATCGTTGCTCAATTCCTTTGAAGTAAGGTTTTTCGGAATATTGATGACCAAATCAACGGTCTTACTTTTGATAAGATTGTACGCATTGGGCTGCTGCTTTTCATCGGGCCAGAAAACACGGGTAGTGACAATACCGTTTTTTTTGTAAAAATCGTGGGTACCTTTGGTAGCGTACAATTTGTATCCTTTTTCGAGCAGCATACGGGCACTGTTGAGCAGTTCTGTTTTGGACCGCAAGGGTCCGGAAGAGACCAAAATACCCTTTTCAGGAATGTGATAACCCACCGATAAAAGTGCTTTCAGGATGGCTTCGTAGTAATCATCGCCAATGCAGCCTACCTCGCCGGTGGAGACCATGTCCACACCCAGCACGGGATCGGCTTTGCTCAGCCGCGAAAAGGAAAACTGGGGTGCCTTGACGCCGATGTGGTCGATGTCGAAAAGCGACTTGCCGGGCTTTTCCGGCTTTTCACCGAGCATACTCCGTACGGCATAGTCGATAAAATTGGTTTTCAGTACTTTGGATACAAACGGAAAACTCCGCGATGCCCGCAGGTTGCATTCAATGACCTTGATGTCGTTGTCTTTGGCCAGATACTGAATATTGAACGGCCCGCTGATGTGCAGTTGGCGGGCAATTTGCCGGCTGATGCGCTTGATGCGGCGCACCGTTTCCACATACACTTTTTGTGGCGGAAACATCATGGTGGCATCGCCTGAATGGACTCCGGCAAACTCCACGTGTTCCGAAATGGCATACACCACGATATCGCCGTCGCGGGCCACGGCATCCATTTCGATTTCTTTGGCTTCGGTGAGAAATTTGGAAACCACCACCGGGTATTGTTTGGAGACTTCCGTGGCCAGTTGCAGAAAATATTCCAGCTCTTTCCGGTTGGAAACCACGTTCATGGCAGCACCCGAAAGCACATACGAAGGCCGGATGAGCACCGGGAAGCCTACTTTTTCCGTAAAATCGTAAATATCTTTCAGGCTGGTTAGTTCACGCCATTCGGGTTGATCCACACCAATCTTATCCAGCATTTCTGAAAATTTATAACGGTTTTCGGCCCGGTCGATGTTTTCGGGCGATGTTCCCAAAACAGGAACCTGCTGCCGGTGCATTCGCATGGCGAGGTTATTAGGGATTTGTCCGCCGGTGGAAACAATAACCCCGTACGGGTTTTCCAGTTCGGCAATGTCAAGCACGCGTTCAAAAGTCAGCTCCTCAAGATAGAGCCGGTCGCAGCGGTCATAGTCGGTGCTCACCGTTTCGGGATTGTAGTTTATCATAATGGCACGGTAGCCTTTGCGGCGGATGGTGTCCAGCGCGTTTACCGACGACCAGTCGAACTCCACGCTGCTGCCGATGCGGTAAGCGCCCGAGCCCAGCACTATCACCGACCGGCCATCATTTTCGTAATCTATATCATTTTCACTGCCGTGATAGGTAAGGTAGAGATAGTTGGTCTGCGCCGGAAACTCGGCAGCCAGCGTGTCGATTTGTTTCACGGAAGGTACAATCCCGTATTTTTTGCGATGGCTGCGCATTTCCAGTATCTCTTTGTCGCTATCCCCGATATGCCTGTCGTTGTATATCAAACGGGCTATCTGGAAATCTGAATATCCGGCTTGTTTGGCTTCGCGTAACAACGCATCCGGGATATCTTCTATTTTATTGAAAATCAATAATTCCTGTTCGATATCATGGATATTTTTCAATTTTTCAAGAAACCATTTATCTATTTTGGTGTATTCGTGGATTTTTTCTACCGGCCAGCCTTCGTTAAGTGCCTCAGCAATAGAAAAAACCCGCATGTCGGTAGGTTTTTGTAATGCTTCTTCCAGATTTTCCGACCTCATCTCTTTGTTGGCGGCAAAGCCGTGCATCCCTACGCCCATCATGCGCAGCCCTTTCTGAAAAGCCTCTTCAAAACTACGGCCAATGGCCATCACTTCGCCCACGCTTTTCATACCGGAACCAATTTCGTGCGATACGCCGGCAAACTTGTTCAAATCCCAGCGGGGGATTTTTACCACGAGGTAGTCGAGGGCCGGCTCAAAAAAGGCCGGCGTAGTTTTCGTTACACTGTTTTTTAGCTGGTGCAATCCGTAACCCAGTCCCAGTTTGGCGGCCACAAAAGCCAACGGATAACCCGTAGCTTTGGAAGCCAGGGCACTGGAGCGCGACAGGCGGGCATTTACCTCAATGACCCGGTAATCTTCCGAATCCGGATCCAGGGCATATTGTACATTGCATTCTCCCACAATGCCCACAGCCCGGGCAATCTCCATAGAAAGCTGCCGCAGCTTGTGGTACTCGCGGTTGGTGAGCGTTTGCGAAGGCGCCACCACGATGCTCTCGCCGGTGTGGATGCCCAGCGGGTCAAAATTTTCCATGTTACATACCGTGACGGCATTATCGTACCGGTCGCGCACCACTTCGTATTCCACCTCTTTCCAGCCTTTCAGCGATTCTTCTACCAAAATCTGATCGGCGTAAGAAAAAGCTTTTCCCGCAAGGGATACCAGTTCCTCTTCGTTGTAGCAGAAGCCGCTGCCCTGTCCGCCCAACGTATAAGCCGCCCTGACAATAACAGGAAAACCGATTTCACGGGCTGCCTGCCGGGCTTCCTCCGGGTTGGTGACGGCCACCGACCGGGGCGTTTTGATGTCCAGTGCATGCAGCATTTCCGCAAAGCATTCCCGGTCTTCAGTTCTAATAATAGATTGAACGGGTGTCCCCAGCACTTCCACACCATACTTTTCCAGTACACCGGAGTGATACAAAGCCACGCCGCAGTTCAGTGCCGTTTGCCCGCCGAAAGCCAGCAGGATGCCCTGCGGTTTTTCTTTTTCGATGACTTTTTCCACAAACCAGGGTGTAACAGGCAGGAAATAGAGCTTGTCGGCCACGCCCTCGGAGGTTTGCACCGTGGCAATGTTGGGATTTATCAGCACGGTTTCGACGCCTTCTTCTTTCAAGGCTTTCAGGGCCTGGCTGCCGCTGTAATCAAATTCGCCGGCTTCGCCGATTTTTAGTGCACCGGAGCCGAGGACGAGGACTTTGGTAATGTTTTTTTTGCCGGAAAGATGGTTCATGGCGTTTTATCTTTTTGCCGTTATTATTTTCTTTTTGCTGAAGCTGTCTAAAAAGTAGGTTTCCATTCGCTGGTCGGGATTACAAATCCCGACCAGCATTGTTATTATCGCAAAATGATTTGCGAACTTTGCGGATTTTTTGCGTTTTTAGCGTGAACCTATAAAAACTATTTTTTCGGACATCATCTTTAAATTCTTTCAATTTTCCTGTTTATTGTAGTTATTTTAAAGACTTCTTCCATTTTTCAATTTCCTTGACAAAGTTTCCAAACAAAAAGGCCGTATCGGTGGGGCCGCTTGAGGCTTCCGGGTGAAACTGTGTTGTAAAAACGGGCTTATGCCTGTGCCGGATACCTTCGTTGCTGTTGTCGTTCAGGTTTTTAAAATAGATTTTCCAATCATTATTTAATGTACTGTCATCCACGGCAAAACCATGGTTTTGGGAAGTCAGGTAAGCTTTGTTGGTGCCGGCTTCCATCACCGGCTGGTTGTGGCTGCGATGTCCGAATTTCAGCTTGTAGGTTTGTGCTCCTGCCGCCAGCGAAATGAGCTGATGCCCGAGACAAATCCCGAAAACGGGCTTGTCTTCCGTAAGGGATGTTTTTAAATGCTCGATGGTGGGCACACACACCTGCGGGTCGCCCGGTCCGTTGGATATGAAAAGACCGTCGTAGTCTTCGTTGCTGTAGTCGTAATCCCACGGAACCCTGATGACCTGTGTGTCGTACCGTAGCAGGTAGCGGATGATGTTGTTTTTTACGCCGCAGTCCACCAAAAGGATTTTATGCTTCCCGTGGCCATACACCTGTTTTTGGCGGGTGCACACCTGCGCCACCAGGTTTTCTTTGTTGGGGTCGCGAAACCCGATGTCCTCATCAAAAACAATTTTTGCCAGCATAGCGCCTTTTTCGCGGATGTGTTTGGTAAGCCGGCGGGTATCAATCCCGAAAAGGGCTGGTACTTTTTCGGCTTTGAGCCAGTCGCCAAGGCTTTGGGTAGCATTCCAGTGGCTGTGTTTTTCAGAGTAATCGGAAATGATGAGTGCCGAGATGTGCACCTGCTCCGACTCAAAATGGAGTAGCAGGTTCTGGTCAACAATTTTTCCGGGTACACCATAATTACCAATGGAAGGATAGG
>WGCY01000034.1 GCA_015493525.1 Bacteroidales bacterium | reverse complement strand
TCCGGCTTTTCCGGCTTTTTGTGCCTTCCCATCGCGCTTAAAGCGAAACAGTGGCGTGGTAAAAAAGCATACTACCCTGCATTACAGGGTCGGAATTACGGCTGCGGGGACAGCTACTGATTTTCACAGTATTCCCTACATCAATTTTGTATGGTAAAAATAATTTTTTCTTCCCTTGTCGGGAAATGCTATTGCAAAACTTATTAACGCAGAAATGAACAGGGGATATCCGAAAATCTTATTTTTCGTTGATATTGAACAAACTTTTCCCCTCTTTGTAGTTTTTAATGCCCTTATCCAGAAATTCAAGAAAATGATCCACGTTGAGGTCGTAAGCTTTGGGTTGTACCAGCACATTGCCTTTGTTGTCCATGAGTACGTAAAAAGGCTGGGCATTGACACCGAACTTTGTGATTTGGAAGTCGGCATCTTTTTTACCGAGGGTCTTTTTCATCTTACCATCATAACTTGAACGAACCCATTCATCTTCCGGCAATTTATATTTGTCATCCACATAAAGTGCAAGAATAACATATTTGTCCCGTAATATTTTAAGCACCCGCGGGTCGGACCACACGTTGGCTTCCATTTCACGGCAGTTGACACATCCATGGCCGGTGAAATCAATAAAAATGGGTTTGTGCTGCTTGCGCGAACAAGCGATGGCCTGTTTGTAATCAAAGTAGCCCTTCAGTCCGTGGGGAAGGTCCAGAAAATCGTGATATTTGGGCGTTTCACAAACCTCTTTGGGTTCGCTTGCCGTCCCCTGGCCACCATACACCTGCAGGTTGTTCCGTACGATTTTGTTCATATCAAAATCAAGCGTGGTTTGCGGCGGCAGGTATCCCGACAAGGCTTTCAGAGGGGCACCAAACATCCCCGGAATCATATACATAACGAAACTAAAAGTGATAATGGAAAGTAACAACCGCGGAACAGTAACATGCGGTACGTCCGAATCGTGGGCAAACTTAATTTTTCCCAAAAGGTAAAGTCCCAGCAGGAAAAAAATGACAATCCACAAGGCAAGGTAAACTTCCCGGTCGAGGATATGCCAATGGTAAGTCTGGTCGGCTATGCTCAGGAATTTCAACCCCAGTGCCAGCTCAAGAAAGCCAAGGACAACTTTCACCGAATTAAGCCAGCCGCCCGATTTGGGCAGGTTCGATAACCACGACGGGAAAAAGGCAAACAGGGTAAACGGCAGGGCAAAAGCCAGCGAAAAACCAAACATCCCCACGATGGGTTTCAATATCTGCCCGCCGGCCGATTCCACTAATATAGTTCCCACAATGGGGCCGGTACAGCTGAAAGAGACCAAAACCAGCGTTAAGGCCATAAAGACAGGTCCCAGAAATCCGCCTTTGTCCGCTTTCTGGTCCGATTTGTTGACTGCCCAGTGTGGCAAGGTAATCTCAAACATTCCGAAGAAAGAAAAAGCAAAGGCCATAAATACAAGGAAAAACAAAATATTAGGCAGCCAGTTGGTACTCAGCCAGTTGGCAATATTCGGCCCGGCAATCACTGCCAGCACCGAACCGATAAGCGTATAAATGGCAATGATGCTGAAACCATAAAGCAAAGCCTGCATTTTACCTTTGGCCTTGTCTTCACCCTCCTTCATAAAAAAGCTCACTGTCATAGGAATCATAGGGAAAACGCAGGGCGTCAGGATACCCAGCAAACCGCCGAGGAAAGCCAGAATGAAGAAACCCCACAGCCCTTTTTTACGTCCACCGATATTTATTTTGTCTTTTCCCGTAGCCATTTCCTGTTTGCCAATAGCCACGGTGGATGCTACAGACTTTACCTTTCCCAAATCAAAAGAAAAATCCACATCTTTGGGAGGAAGGCATTGCGTGTCGTCGCAGCACATAAAATTCAGCGTTCCTTTTACGGTAGTACCCTTGCCCTTTATTTTCACTTTTTGCACAAAGCGGACACTGTCGGCGTAAAATTTCAGCTCCATATTGAAATTCTTGTCGAACTCCTGGATGACGTTGCCCACTTCCCGCACCTTGCCTTCCAGGGTATAGCTGCTGTCTTTCTTAAAGGTAAAAGTAGTGGCCGGCGGTGCCTGCGGAATATCCTGCGAATAAAGGTGCCAGCGGTTGTCGATGGAAGCCTTGAAAATAAGCTCATACTCGTTAATACCTGTGTTCCTGGAGGAGAATGACCATTTAACCGGCTCAAGGATTTGTGCTGAGGCCGAAACCACCATCAAAATGAGGAAGGCTATCAGGAAAGTGAAACGCTTCATATCTAATAATTGAAGTTTTTAGATTCTTTTTTCAAATGCTTTGCAAAAATAGGACGTTATGTATTACAAAACCTTACGAAAACAATAGAAGTATAAAAATATTTTCCAACTATTTTTCATGCTGTAATGTAATTTTAAGAATCCGCTTTGTTTTTTCCGTCACCCGAAAACGGTGGGAAGCCCGGTAGCCGACCACCCAAATGATTTCGTTGCCGGAAAGCAGCAGCCAGACGTTTTTTCGCTGCAGGCGGTCCACCTTTTCATCGATGAAAAAATCGCTCAGCAGTTTGCTCCCTTTCATCCCGAAAGGAAAAAAACGGTCGCCTTTTTGCCAGCGGCGCAAAACCAGCGGCAAATTGAGCCGGCCGGCGTCGAAATAAGCGGTGTTTTTATCCTTTGCAAAGGCAAAACCGGGATGGCTTTCCGCCACCTCAAAATGCAATTTTACCGGTCCCGAAAACGTTCCTTCCAAACGGTTTATCCGGCAGATCTCGTTTTCATAAGAACGCTTTTCTTTGAGGACAAGGTAATCCCGGTCGTTTAGCAAAACATAGTTTTCCGAATAAAAAAGCTGTCCCGATTGTTCCGAACCCAAAGCCTGCACAAGGTCTTCCGCCGTGCTCCGGTTAAAACCGACACTTTCCAGAAGATACCAAAGCCAGCCTGCTTTGGGTTCCAGCGATGCGAGGCTTTTTTTGTCCAAACGAAAACCTTTGCCGGAAGGCTGCCAAAGCTGATGCTTTTTTTCGTCCAGCAGTTGCCTGAAAATGGTTTCAGTTTCTTTCAGTTTTTGCAGGCTTTCGGACAAGGCATTTTTGGCCCCCGGAAATTGTTTTTCGTAAAAAGGCAGCAAATGGTGCCGGATACGGTTGCGCAGGTAATCATCCGAAGCATTGGAAGCATCCTCGCGAAAGTCCAGTCCCTGTTTTTCAGCGTAAGCCATAATTTCCGTACGCGAAGCAAACAACAACGGACGGATGATGTTCCCGCGCCGGGGCTGTATCCCTTTCAGTCCATCCAGGCCGGAGCCGCGCAGGAGTTTGATAAAAAAAGTCTCTGCATCATCGTCCTTGTTGTGGCCGACGGCCAGTTTCTGAAAACCGTTTTCCGCCATGAGTGTTGCAAACCAATCGTAACGCAGTTGGCGGGCCGACATTTCGATACTGAGTTTTTCCTTTTTGGCGAAAGCCTCAGTAGGGCATTTTTTTACAAACACCGGAACGCCGTACTTTTCGGCCAACTGCCGGACAAAGGCTTCATCGCCCTCTGAAGCATCGCCGCGCAGTTGAAAATTACAGTGCGCCACTGCAAGGCGGTATCCCGCACGGTGCAACAGGTCGAGCATTACCACTGAATCTACCCCGCCACTGACCGCCACCAAAAGTTTTTCATCCGGCCGGCAAAGACGGTGCTGGACAATATATTTCCTAAAGGCCTCCAACATAACGACAAAAGTAGGAAAAGCAGTAAAACAGGAATTAGCCTGTGAAACAAAAAAGTACGGCTATTTCCCGCCAAACCGTTCAAAAATCTTTTTCCGAGCAGTATCGTCCAGCAACCGGACCATATTGGTACTGCCTTTTACGCCCGAATGCGAGCCCATGGTAACAATGTATTCTGCCTGCATGTCCGCCTGTTGCAGAAACTGATAAATCATACGGTTCTCGCTGATATCCAAGCCAATAACAAAAACCCTTTCCACGCCCCATACCAATGCCATACGGTGGCCGACCTTTTCATCAAAGGTAACCGCGTACAAAGGCTTGCGTGGCCTGAATTTGGCAATTTGCCGAACGGTATAGCCGGAAGTAGTAAACGAAACAATCGCTTTACAGGGGACATCTCCGGAAATCTCCGCAGCAGCATGGGCAAAGCCTTCCGTTTTATCGGGTTTTATCTTTTTAATTTTGGGTAAATGGTTTTGTGTGTCCATCAATGTCTTTACCATTACCTCCACCGCTTCCACAGGGAAAGAGCCTACGGCCGTTTCATCAGAGAGCATAACCGCATCGGTACCATCATAAACCGCATTGGCGATGTCCGAAATCTCAGCCCGTGTAGGCGAAGCGGAATGCAGCATGGAGGTCAGCATCTGCGTGGCCGTGATGACCGGCAAAGCACGTTCATTGGCTTTTTTTATCATCTCTTTCTGCAGGCCGGGAACGGAAAAAATACCGGCTTCCACGCCCAGATCGCCACGGGCTACCATGATACCATCGGTAACATTCAGAATTGCATCCAGGTTTTTTAATGCCGACTTACGCTCTATTTTGGCAATAATCCAGGCATCAGAGCCATTGTCAGAAAGGATTTTCCGGGCTTCGAGGACATCTTCAGGTGTTTCCACAAAAGAAACCGCCACAATGTCAATACCTATTTTAGCGGCAAACTTCAGGTCGGCTTTGTCTTTCTCGGTCAGTGCCGACATCTTTATCCCGGACTTGGGGATATTGACCCCTTTCCCTTCCCGCAGCTGGCCACTGGTGATGGCACGAAGCACCAGCGTGTCGTCCTTTTTCTTTTCCACCTTCGATTTGACAGTGCCATCGGCAAAATAAACCTCATCGCCTTCATTCAGTTGATCGATAATGTGGGGATAGGTAATGGAAAAGACTTCGCCATCAGGCTCTTTAGCCATAACCAGGTGATCACCTTTATTTACTTCGCGGATGTCTTTCATTCCCTTAATACGAATTTTAGGGCCACAGATATCCTGCATAACGGCCACATTTTTCCCCAGTTCGGCAGCCGTCGTACGAATCAGCTGAAAGCTTTTGAGATGGCTCTCGTGGGTTCCGTAGGAGAAATTCAGCCTAAAAACATTCACCCCGGCATTCATCAGTTGAGAAACACGCTTTTTATTATCGGTTGCCGGCCCCAGCGTAGCAACAATCTTTACTTTTCGTCCCATAGTTTTATTTTTCTGCAAAATAAATCATTAATTTCACGCAAAATAAATAATTTTCAATTTGAGCCTGCCATGTTAATTACCGGAAACAACATAAAAGAAATCAACAAGATAGCCCCTGCGGAAAAGGTGGTGTCCCTTGTACCATCCCTTACGGAAACGATAGCATTACTCGGGGCGGAAAACAAACTGGCAGGGGTTACCCGCTTTTGTAAATATCCGGAAGGTATCCGGAAGGAGAAAACCGTGGTAGGCGGCACCAAAGATTTTGATGTGGAAAAAATTGTCCAATTGAAACCGGATGTGGTGGTGGCCGTGAAAGAAGAAAATGACAAAACCCGGATTTTAGCACTGGCTGAAAAATTACCGGTTGTTGTATTTGATATTGTACATCCCGGAGATGCCCTGGAAATGATAAAAACCCTGGGAAAGCTTTTGGGAAAAGAGGAAGGGGCAACCCGGAAAGTGCTGGAAATCCAAAAGGACTTCGACAGCCTTCCGGAACCCAAACAGCGGTACAAATGCCTCTACCTGGTTTGGAAAAAACCCTGGATGGCTGCCGGTGGTGAGACTTTTATCAATGAAATGCTCAACATGGCCGGTTTTGAAAATGTCGTTTCCGAACGATATCCGGAAGTTGGGGAAAAAGAATTTGCGCAGGCGGAAGTGGTGTTGCTTTCGTCGGAGCCTTATCCATTTAACGAAAAGCACCGGATGGAGCTTCAGCAAAAATATCCTGACAAAAAAGTGATGCTGGTGGATGGTGAAATGTTTAGCTGGTACGGAATCAGGATGCTGGAAGCCGCGGATTATTTCAGGAGATTCTTGAAAGAAAACCACTAAGACCGCAAATCACTATGCTATGAGTTTTGCGTTTTTGCGTTAAAGTTTTGCTCACTTTGCGTGCCCCCCTTTTTTTGCACAGCCTCTTTACCGAATACCCACAACCGGCTACCCAAAAGGATTTATGGCCTGGCAATCCACCACCGGATTGAAAATCCTGTTGTACCCCTGGTCGCGATTACAAATCACGACCAGCCCAGAGAGGGAAAATATCCCTCAGCCCATTCCGTCATTTCGGGGAAAGCGCAGCGATGAGAAATCCCCCTACAAAAAAAGCTGCCCTTTTCAGAACAGCTTTTTAATCATTTAGAAAAACGTTATTAGTCTATCTCCCAGGTGTTTCCGCTGTTAAGCAGGTCGTCCACATTTTTATAAGGAGAAACTTCTTTTTCGTGTTCCACAGAATTCCAGATAGCATCTTCCAGTGTTTCTGCTTTTACCGAACGGATAACGCCGAGGGCTGCCGGGAGTTCCGGTGGGGCCATGCTGGCCAGCATCATATGGATGCCCGTATCTTCGGTAGTGGGGTCATGCACCAGGATATCTTCTTTGGTGATGCCATTCTCGCCAATCGTAACAGCTTTCAGATGCGTACCTTCCAGTATGATTCCCTTGCTTTTGTCTTTTCCAAAAAGCATGGGTTCACCGGCTTCGAGAATCAGCTGGTTGTCATCTTTCGTGTCACGCCCTGTAATCAATGCATGAATTTTATTGTTGTAAATCACACAGTTCTGCAAAATCTCCACAATAGAAGCACCATGGTGCAAAGCAGCTTCCAGAAAAACTTTTTGCATCAGTTTGGGATTCGTATCGATTACGCGGGCAAAGAATTTGCCACGTGCACCAATGGCCAGTTCACCCGGATTAAAAGGTGTTTCAAAAGTTCCCTGCGGGGAAGTTTTGGTCTTCTGTCCTTTGGGTGTGGTAGGTGAATACTGTCCTTTGGTAAGGCCGTAAATTTTATTGTTAAACATCAGATAATTGATGTCCGGGTTACGGCGGGCAATGTGGATAAAATGGTTACCGCCAATGGCCATAGAGTCGCCATCGCCGCTAATCATCCAGACGCTCAATTTTGGATTGGTGAGCTTGATGCCCATAGCCAGTGCAGCGGCACGGCCATGAATGCCATGAATTCCGTAGGTATTCATATAATAAGGAAAACGCGAGGAGCATCCGATACCGGAAACGACCACAAAATCTTCCTTTTTATAACCCATTTTCTGCCCCACGACGGGGAAAACATTTTCCACTGATTTCAAAATGGCATGGTCACCACAGCCCGGGCACCATTTTACCATCTGATCGCTTTCAAAATCCTGTTTTGTCAGCTGTAATTCCTGAGGTTCTATTTTTTGTTCCATGATATTATTCGTTTAAAAGGGTGTCAAATTTCGTTTTCAACTCCGACACCATGAAAGGCAGGCCCTGAACTTTGTTGTATTGTTCATATTTGAATTCAGGATGGGTCATGCGCAGATAATTGGCAAACTGTCCCATATTGTTTTCACAAACGATAATCTTTTTAAATCCTGAAAATACCTCATGAACGTTTTTAGGCAATGGCATGATGTGTTTAAAATGTACCATGCTCACTGATTTTCCTTCGGCCCTCATTTCTTCGACGGCTGTCAGTAGTACGCCATGCGTGCCGCCCCATCCAACAACGAGCAAATCACTTTTGGAATCGCCCTCAACTTCAAGCGGGGGAATAAAATCGGCCACCTTGTCCACTTTTGCCTGACGTAAATCAGTCATTTTCTGGTGGTTCAAAGGCTCCTGGGATACATTTCCGGTAATATCTTCTTTCTCAAGACCGCCAAGACGGTGACGTAAACCGGGTGTGCCGGCAACAGCCCATTGGCGGGCAAGGGTTTTAGGATCTCTTTTATAAGCCTGGTATTCAGGATCATTCGCTTTGGCAATGGGAGGATTGATTTCCGGCAGGTCAGCTACTTTCGGAATTTTGAATACTTCAGAGCCATTCCCGATAGAGCCATCGGTAAGCAAGATAACCGGTGTCATGTGTTCCATGGCCAGTTTGGCAGCTTCGTAAGCCGAATAAAAAGCATCAGCAGCACTGGTGGCAGCCATCACGATACAAGGAGCTTCACCGTTGCGGCCATACAAAGCCTGCATTAAATCCGACTGCTCCGATTTGGTTGGCAAACCGGTAGAAGGGCCACCCCGCTGAACATCCACAATCACCATGGGCAATTCTGTCATAACTGCCAATCCGATGGCTTCGCTCTTCAGCGAGAGTCCGGGACCGGAAGTAGTTGTAACGGCCATGGCACCGGCAAAACTTCCACCAATAGTAGAAACAACACCGGCAATTTCATCTTCGGCCTGCTGTGTAACACAGGCAAACTGTTTGTGCTTGGAAAGCTCTTGCAAAATGTCAGTAGCCGGGGTAATGGGATAAGAACCCAGATAAATTTTACGTCCCGACCGTTCAGAGGCGGCCAACAGTCCCCATGCCGTGGCAAGGTTTCCGGTAACATTACGATAACGCCCTTTGTTCAGGCTGGCTTTTTCAATACGGTAGGTATTGGTAAAAGCTTCCAGTGTTTCAGCATAATTATATCCGGCTTCAAGGACTTTTTTATTGGCCTCAACCACCAGCGGGTTTTTCTTAAATTTGGTTTCAAAGAAAGGGAAAGTCTTGGTATAATCCCTGTTGAACAGATAATAAATTATACCGAGGGCAAACATGTTCTTTGATTTAAGGGCCGACTTATTGTCCAAATCCAACTCTTTAACAGCCTCTTTTGTAAGCGTACTCAGAGGCCCCCGAATCAGAAGGTGTCCGGTAAGGGAGTTATCTTCCAGCGGATTGTTTTCAAAGCCTGCTTTTACCAGATTTTTTTCTGTAAATTCATCACTGTTTACAATGATAATCGCATCCTTTTTCACCCATTTCAAGTTGGCTTTCAGCGAAGCCGGGTTCATGGCAACCAATACATCAGCAAGGTCACCTGTGGTGTGAATGTTTTTGTGCCCAAAATGAATCTGGAACCCGGAAACACCGGAAACTGTCCCCTGGGGGGCCCTTATCTCGGAAGGATAATCCGGGAAAGTGGCAAAGTCGTTGCCTGCAAAGGCCGTTGAATCAGAGAACAGATTTCCGGTAAGCTGCATCCCATCCCCTGAGTCGCCGGCAAACCTGATAACTGCCTCTTCAATTTCAACGATTTTATCTTTTTTCGTTGTCATATATGTTATACTTTAAAATGATAATGGCAAAAATAAATTAAATATTTTCCTGACAACCATATATCAGACTTTTTTTAAAACGTTTGCAAATTGATTCAGAGGAAAGAAAACAGCATATACAACACTTGTAATCAAATATATATCATCAATTAATTGTGTTGACCAAACCATCGGTGTTTCTAAATTATAAACAGTCTAAATTCCTGAATTGTATTAATCAAAATTAATTTGGATTTTCTAAAAATTATTTTTTCTCACAGGGTACGACTTGTTATTTAAACATTCGTTTTATATTTGCAGCGTTAATCTTTAAAAAAATTGAATTATGGCATACAAAATTGATCCTGATCTGTGTACTGCATGTGGTACCTGTATCGATGAATGCCCTGTGGAAGCTATTTCCGAAGGGGACGTTTATGTAATTGATCCTGATTTGTGCACTGATTGTGGTGCTTGCGCCGATGTTTGTCCTGTTGAGGCCATTCATCCGGAATAAAAAAGACAAAAAACAGAATCTAAAAACCCTGTCAAAAAATGACGGGGTTTTTTTATGGAAACCCATCAGGGAAAATACCGCATCCTGCCCTCCGGAAAGCCATAAGCTTAAACTCATTCTAAATAAAACAAATTTTTGTACTTTTGTCTTTTACAAACCCGACAACATCAGACATGGATGAGCTTAGTTTTATCAACAGTTCGGACCCCGGCTACATAGAGGACCTATACCGGACATTTCAACAAAATCCGGAAAATGTGGAACCCGGATGGCGACAGTTTTTTCAGGGATTCGACTTTGCCCTGAGAAACTATCCGCAAAAAAAGAATGTGGGGCTGGAAACCACCGACGAATTTAAGGTCATCAACCTGATCAACGGCTACCGCCGGCGGGGACACCTTTTTACCAAAACAAATCCCGTCCGTAAACGCAGGAAATACAGTCCGACCCTGGACATTCAAAATTTTGGCTTATCGGAAAAAGACCTTGACCGGACTTTTCTGGCTGGAAATGAAATTGGCTTAGGCCCTGCCAGGTTACGCGATATTGTGGCTTTTCTCGAAGAAACTTATTGCCATTCACTGGGCGTGGAATACTATTTTATCCGCGACCTGGAAATCGTAAGCTGGCTGCGGCACTATTTTGAATCAAGCCGAAACCGGACGGACTATTCCAAAGAGGAAAAAAGCTACATTTTGAAGAAGCTGCTGCGTGCCGTTTATTTTGAGAAATTCCTGCAAAAGAAATTCCCCGGACAGAAACGGTTTTCGCTGGAGGGCGCAGAAGCCCTTGTACCGGCCCTTGATGCAGTTATGGAAAAAGGCTCGGAACTGGGTATCGAAGAGTTTGTCATTGGCATGTCGCACCGCGGACGGCTGAACACGCTGGTAAACATTCTCCGCAAACCGTTAAAAGATGTATTTGCCGAATTTGAAGGTGTTGAATATGAAGATGAAAACCTCCTCGGCGACGTAAAATACCACCTCGGGTACACCATTCGCCGGAAGACCAGTAAAGGAAAAGAAATAAAATTCACACTGGCACCCAACCCTTCCCATCTCGAAGCCGTTGATCCTATTGTAGAGGGCATTACCCGCGCCAAACTGGACAAGTACAAAGCCAATGATACCGACAAAATCGTTCCTATCCTTATCCATGGCGATGCTTCCATTGCCGGCCAGGGCGTCGTTTACGAAGTCATTCAGATGTCTGACCTGAAAGGCTATTCCACCGGAGGGACCATTCATTTGGTCATCAACAACCAAATCGGTTTTACCACCGATTATCTGGATGCCCGCAGCAGCACTTACTGTACCGATGTGGCCAAAACAACCCTTTCACCGGTATTTCATGTGAATGGCGATGATGCAGAAGCCGTTGTTTTTGCCGTTCAGCTGGCCATGGAATTTCGAAACCGTTTCCACAAAGATGTGTTTATCGACATCCTTTGCTACCGCCGTTATGGACACAACGAAGGGGATGAACCCCGTTTCACACAACCACTTTTGTACAAAGCCATCGAGAAGCATCCCGACCCTTACACCTTGTACAAAGAGAAGTTACTGGAGGAGGGAACGGTTTCCCCGGAATTCTGTGAAAAACAGGAAACCCATTATTATGAGACACTGGAAAAGGAATATACGGCATCAAAAACACACAAAAAAACCAATATCGACAGCTTCCTGAAAGATACCTGGAAAGACATTCGCCGCGCTACAGATAAAGATTTTCTGAAATCGCCCGACACTTCGGTGCCCAAAAGGGAACTGCTCGCCATTGCCAGACAAATAACCAGTTTGCCCGGCCACAAGAAATTTTATCGTAAAACCATCCGCCTGCAACAACAGCGTGCCGATATGATACAGAACAAAGAGGTACTTGACTGGGCAATGGGTGAACTGTTGGCCTATGGCAGTCTGCTCAACGAGAAAATACCGGTAAGGATGAGCGGACAGGATGTGGAACGGGGAACATTCTCGCACCGGCATGCGGTCATGCGCCTTGAAGATTCGGAAGAAAAATATATCCCCCTGAACCACATCAGTACAAAACAGGCTTCTTTTGAGATTTATAACTCTTCCCTGTCAGAATATGGCGTGCTTGGATTTGAATATGGTTATGCACTCACTTCACCCCACTCATTGACCATTTGGGAAGCACAATTCGGGGATTTTGCCAATACGGCACAAGTGATTTTCGACCAGTTTATCAGCAGTGCCGAAGACAAGTGGAATGTGATGAACGATTTAGTTGTCCTGCTACCGCACGGATACGAAGGCCAGGGGCCCGAACATTCCAGTGCCCGTATGGAGCGGTTTTTAATCCTGGCTGCCGAAAACAATATGCAAATAGTCAATTGTACTACACCGGCAAACTTTTTCCACGTTATTCGACGGCAACTTAAGAGAAAATTTAGAAAGCCGCTCATTATTTTTACCCCGAAAAGCCTGCTGCGGCACCCAAAAGCCATCTCTCCCCTTTCTGACCTGACAAAAGGCGGCTTCCGCGAAGTTATGGATGACATTACGGCGAAGCCGGACAAAATAACACGGGTTGTTTTCTGTACGGGAAAATTATATTACAGCCTGATGGCCGAAAAAGAGAAGCTGAAAAATACGTCTGTTGCCATTGTACGTATTGAGCAACTCTATCCTTTTCCAAAACAGCAGGTTGAGCGCATTATTGGCAGGTACAAGAATGCCGGAGACATCGTCTGGGCACAGGAAGAACCGGCCAACATGGGGGCATGGGAATTCATACTGAAAGCATTTGGAAAAGAAAACAACCTGCGGCTTGTTGGCCGTCCTGCCAGCGGAAGCCCGGCTACCGGCTCCCCAAAATTCCATGTCATTCGCGAACAGAAAATCCTGGACAAAGTATTTCTTGAATGTATCTGCCCGTACCTGAACGATGACTGTGAAATGGCCTGTATCGGAAATCGCTGGAAATCATTCGAGAAAGAGCTGGCCGAACTGCACGTTGACCACATTGACAGTAAATTTCATTCCGGTGTAAAACCCTTAAAATAACAACATGAAAATAAGGAAACCATGAAAATTGAAATAAAAGTTCCCAGCCCGGGAGAATCCATTGCCGAAGTACAGCTGGCTGCCTGGCTTGTGGAAGATGGCCAGCAGGTGGAAAAAGATCAGGATATTGTGGAAATAGATTCTGACAAAGCTACGCTGAGTGTGGCTGCCGAAGCCAATGGAAAAATAAAACTGCTCGCTGCCGAAGGCGATACACTTGAAGTTGGCTCGGTAATGGCTGTCATCGATACGGAAGCTGCCGGCTCAAAACCGGCAGCCAAAAAACAGGAGGAGAAAAAAGAAACCACGCCAAAAGCAGAAACGGCCACGGTACCGGTTGAAGAGGCAAAGCCTGAACCACCTGGCACAAAGGTGGCCAAGGAAGAAAAAACGGATGTAGATTTAACCCTTTCCCCATTGGCCCGCAAAATGATGCAGGAAGCCGGAGCCACCGAAAAAGAGTTGTTCGACTTCTTTAAGACTTACCGTATTGGTAAAGAAGATGTGTTATTTTTTCTGGGAAACAAAGAAAAAACACCTGTTTCAAATACGCGCGTTACAACAAACCTCACCAGCTGGCCCGGAGGCAGGGAAACAGAGCCCCGGAAAATGAGCATGCTCCGTAAAAAGCTGGCGCAGCGTTTGGTATCGGTGAAAAATGAAACTGCCATGCTCACCACTTTCAACGAGGTGGACATGACGGCCATTATGGAAATCCGGAAAAAATATAAAGACACTTTTAAGGAAAAATTTGGCGTGGGACTGGGGTTCATGTCCTTTTTTACCAAAGCGGTAACCGAAGCTATCCGGCACTTTCCAAGGGTTAATGCACAATTTTCAGGGGATGAAATCATTCAGTTTGATTATGTGGACATCAGTATTGCCGTGAGTGCCCCCAAAGGATTGGTGGTACCGGTTATCCGCAACGCAGAGATGATGGACCTTTCCGAAATTGAAAAAGCCATCAAAGCACTGGCTGTCAAAGCAAGGGAAAATAGGATTACACTGGAAGATATGCAAGGCGGTACGTTTACCATTACCAACGGCGGGGTTTTCGGCTCCATGATGTCCACGCCCATTATCAACCCGCCGCAAAGTGCCATCCTCGGCATGCACAACATTGTGGAACGCCCGGTGGCCGTGAACGGAAAGGTGGAAATCCATCCCATGATGTACGTGGCCCTTTCGTACGATCATCGTGTGATTGACGGGCGTGAATCGGTGGGCTTTCTCGTAAAAGTGAAAGAGATGCTCGAACAACCCGAACGGATGCTTTTTGGTGCCAAAGACCCAGTGGAAGCGTTGCTGGGGCTGTAATCATCTCAACCTTTAAGTTGCTGTCCCGCAAAGAGGATTTTTTCGGGAATATTCTCCCCTGTTTTTCCATGAAACATTCCTACGGTAATACAATGGATCACAGTCCCGGAGGAACGGTTCAATCTCTTTGTCCCTGAATTTATTCAGGGCAATGTCCCCCCAGACAACCCTGTGTTTTCAGGCTTGATAATGCACATTAAGTTAACGGTAAAAACAGGGCAGGATATCTCATTTTACCCCTACAAAAACCTCATCGCCGGGAGGTGAAGAGAAATGGCTGTTGTAGCTTTCCACATAGAAAAACCAGAGGCCGGAAGCGGGGGCGGGAATTTTTAAACTGGTCCTTCCACTTTTTACTTCACCTGCCAAAACCGGATTACTGCCCCGGCGGTAACGGTAAACTTTGTATCCTTCTATACCGTGTGCCAAAACCGGATCCCAGTTTATTTCCAGGCTGTCGGCACTTTGTATCAACGAAAGGTTCAGCGGGGAAGGGGGCACCTCCACCAATCCCTTGTAAACGGTCCACACTTCCTGGCTTTCCTGTTGGTTGACGTTGACGGCCTGCAACCCGTACCGGTAGCTTTTGGTAATGTCTGCCGTGGTATCCAGAAAATAGTTGGTTCGGTTCGAGATAAACCGGCTCAGCAGGACAGTATCTCCCGAACTTTTGTCCACGCGTTTCAGCCTATATCCCATAACCGTATTGTAATGGGCAAACAGGTTTTCCCAGCCAATCCAGATGGCATTGCCTTTTTTCAGGATTTCCACGCCGTAAGGTTCGGGAACGGTCATTTTTATACCGGGACGGATTTTCACTGTGTCCGAAAAATCGCTTTCCACACTGTTTTGGCTTACCGCTTTTACGGCATAGTCATAAAAATATTCGGGCCTGAGCAGAGCACTCGTATCCACAAACCGGATGACCGAGTCGGTGTTTGGAATAAACCCGGAGACTTTTACCAGGCTGTCGGTGCTGTCCCCGTTGCTGTAAACGTAATATCCTTTGATAAAATCGTTTCCGCCGGGCCATTGTAGTTTTGTCCCGTTTTTCACGCTTTCGCCGGTTAAGCCGGCAGGGCGGATGGGCTTTTCATTGCTTTTGGAATAGGCGTAAATTTTAACAGTTGGTAACGATTTCTCATTGAGTAATCCGCTGCTTTGCACAAAATAGTAGTATTTGTCGCCCGCTTTTACATTTTCATCTGTGTAAGTTGTGGTAGCAGGATCCACAGAGGCTATTCTTGTAAAAGGCCGGTTAAAATACAAACCGCGGTAAATGTCAACGCTGCGTACCACGGCGGGGTCGGGCAACGACCACTTAAGGGTTACTGCCCCGGTGTGGCTGTCGGTGGTAACCGTGAAATTTTCGGGCATGGGAAAAGTTTGCCGGTCGCTGTTCGAAACCAAGGTTGTATCGCTCACAAAACCCTTGTTAAAATAAGCATCGTAACTCACCACAAAATATTTGGCATAGGGAACCTTGCCCAACAGGGTGTCGGCGAAGGCCACAAAAGCGCCTTGTTTTGTGTAATTGACCCAACGTGTCAGGGTTGTCCGTTCAAATTTTCCGTTTCGCCGGGTTTGGTGGTACAGTACAAAATAACTGCCTGCATATTTCTTTTCGGCCACTTTCCAGGTAACCTGTAATCCGTTTTCTATCCGTTTTTTACCACTGAATTGCAGCCGACTTAAAGCGGGTTTGGCCGGCCAGGCCACCGTTTGGCCGTTGCCCTGCCAGAGGTTTTTCCCATTTTTATCGAAAACAATTAGTCGGCAGGCATAAGTCCCTGCTTTGGAAACAGGCAGGCGCACGGCAATGCCCAGTGCCAGTTTTACCGGCAGGCTGAAAGCAATTACCCGGGCCGATTGGGAATTGTCTGCTACCAGTGCCCGGTACCGGTCCCACACTTTTCGCAAGGCGGCATCATCGCGTTTTCCGTAAAAGGGAAATAACTTTTCGTTGGTACGGTAATTTTTCACAAACGCTTTGTATTCCGTGGTAACCTCCTGTTTCACAGCAGTTTTCCATTTACTGCCTGAATTTTTTTGCGTCTGTATTTCGGCGTATCCAATGTTATCCAACGGAATTTTAGCTTTTTTGGCCTGCAAAAACACTTCGGCATAAATTCCGTTTTTGCCGGCGTGCAGTGCTGTATTTCCGGTTTGGGCCATCAGTGTGCCCAACGGAAAAGCGGCCAGGAAGGGGAGTATGAGGATTGAAATGAAAATTCGTTTCATAACGCAATGTGGTTTTTATTATTTGACAGAGAATGAATAGTGGTCGGGTTTGTGGGTGATTTTAATGTTGACCCCGTAACCGTAGCTTCCGCTGAGAATGGTTTTGCCGGCCACATCGATTCTTCCCGACATTTTCAGCCCGGCCTCGCCTGTGGCAGTAAAAGCACCTGAGTTCAGGTTAATTATTCCGACTGCCCCGGTAAAAAGTTTCCCGTTGATGGAGCCCTCTACCATCCCGGCGGCCGAAACTTTGAAATAGGCATACAGGCTCAGGTCGGCCAAAGCCATAAAGTTGCCGTTATCGAAATTGGCGCCCATGCCCAGCGAGGCTATCACATCCACGTTAAATTCCACACTGGCAACGCCCACATCCACGTTAACATCGGGGATGGGACTGGGCTGCATAATCACGGTACCCGCGAACATAAAGCCTTTCAGCTGTTTTGGGAACAGGATTTTCGGGAAAGGCACACCCGAATAGGTAAAGAACCCCCGTTGCATCTCCTGGTTTACGGGATAATCGCCGAAAACAATACCGGCCATCCCTTCTTCAAAATAGGGATTGGGAAATTTCATATCGCCCCCGCCCAGAAAATACCAGCCTTTGGTGTCTAAAACCATCTGTATGCCGCCTTTAACCTGTGCCGTGCCTATTTTTTTATCAAAATGAAGGTTTCCCACAATGGAGGGAACGGAATAGTCGAAGGTGAAATTCATATCCCCAAACGGAGTTTTAATTTTACTGAGCGAGATTTTGCTACCTTTTTTATCGCCGGTAATTTCACCGTTAACCACAAATTTCATAGGTCCTGAAGCGCCGCCAAATTCCTGTTTCTCCACATCGCCTGTAAAGGAGAAAGCGGGCCAGCTTGTAGGAGCGGCTTTCATACTACCCCGCAGGTTGTGCAGCGTTTTCCCTTTGGAGAAATCCCATTTCTGTCCGTCCGGTTTCAGCGTAGCCGTAATGACGTGCTCTTTAGCCGTTTTGTTCAGCTCCAGCAAAAATTTAAAATAAGGCTTTTCGGCAATGGTACCTTTGGCCGTGAAACCGGCAGCCGTGAGCGATTGCCGTCCTTCTTCCGACTGGCGGCTGAACTCCATCAAACAGGCATGGGCTTGTACTTTAAAATTAAAAGGCTCGTAGGCAAAAGCCAGACCGCCGTTTTCTCCTTTGGTGTAATTTATGCGGCTGAAATAGGTTTGCCGGTCGGTGTTGGGAATTCCCGGGTCAAACACACCGTTCAGGCTGATTTTACCGGAATAGACAAACATTTTTGATGGCTTGAACCGCAAAGTTTTGTAAACATTGACCCAGGGGTGTTTTTCGGGAAGTTTGTAGTACGGATCTCCCTGGTTCAGCGAACTGAACAGGACAATTTTTTCAATAACTATTTTATCGGCAGGATCAAGGGCGGGAAGTGAACTTATCGAAGCGCAATACTTCTGGTTGTCTGCCGGGAAAATCTCAAATCGCCAGTATTTTTCCTTGTTTGTCAAAAAAGTTTTGACGTTCGGGGTGAAATCCAGTTTTTTAACGCCTATCAGTTTAACATCTGAAAAATCGAACCTGCCCCGGTAAAGCGATGTGGGTTTTACTTTTATATCGGTAAAAGGCACCACAGCGCCGTTCATATCCAGTTTTCCTTGTATCATACTGAACCCCAGCTTGTCGAATTTCCATTTGTCGGAGTGGATGGTCCACTGTTGGAGCTTTAGGTTCAAAGCCGTTTTGCCGTAAACCGGTACAATGCTGGTTTGGGTGATTTTCAGTTTCCCAAGCGGAATGTTCAGGTCGGCAGGAGAGGAGTTAGCCAATTGGGTGTGCAAATGCGTATTCAGCACCAGCGTGTCTTTTGTCAGGTACGAACCTGTTTTGGCTGTCGTGGCATCAAAACCGTACACTTTAAAGGTAAGAGGCTTTGTGGCGGCGCCGTGAACATTCAGTTTATGGTGCAAAAGGGTGGTGATGCCACGTGCCGTTAAGGAATAAATAGTTTGGATTTCCGTTCCCGAACGGCTTACCGCATACAGCCGCGGCGCTGTTTTCAACGTAAATTTAGTCGCCTGAATGGATGCCGGGTCCAGAAACAGGTTTCCCCTGACAGCACCGGTGTAGGAACCGGATGTTGAGGTCGTAAATCCTTGTCCGTATTTGCTGTTGTTGTGCGAGGTACTGTAACTTATCTGTTTTACGGTCAGGCCTTGAGGATCTTTGGTATAGGAACCGAACCCCAGGGTTTTCAGGTCGAGCCGGTTGATGTCGGCAACGAAGGTGCCGTTTTCGGGATAGGCTGCCATTTTTCCGCCCGCTTTTCTGGGCACGATGGAAACGCGCGAAAACGGAATACGCTGTCCGGTGCCGGCTGCAGCAAAGTCGGGATTGGTAGCAAGATGATAGAGGTATCCCCAAATGTAAGTTTTTCCGCTTGTTTCAACCAGCGAGTCCACGGCCATTTCAAATCCCAGCAGGTGCGAAATGTCCATTTTGCCAAACCGCCGCAGGGTAAAATCCAGCTTATGGGTGCCGCTGCCAAGGTACAGGCTTTTGGTCTGGCCAATAAACTGTGAGCCGGGTTTGGAAGCGGCAAACTGCAGTTTTTTGCCGGCCGGAAGACCCGCAAGCCTGTAATGCCCGTGCACGTCGGTACGGGCAGACACAGGTGTACCTGAAGAGCCGTTTTTCCACAAAACCAGTGCGTTGCTTACCGGCTGGCCGTTGTTGTCGTGTACATAACCTTCGAGCGCCCGGCCGTTGTGCAGTAATACCTTGTATGCGTTATAGCCTTTGGAAACCGGAATCTGTACCCGGAGTTCCCGGGTCTGGTAGCTCAGGCCTTTGGGCGAAAGCACGGTAACCCTGAAATTATCGCTCTGCTGCGAGCTGTTAAACCGGTATTTTACAACCCCGTCGTTACCGGCTGTCAGCGTGTCGCTCACCCCGTTGACCACCACACGGGCTTTGGCCAGCGGCCTGACAAGAAAACCCCATTTCCCCACTACGCTGCTTATCGTCAGCTTGAGCTTGCGCATCTCTTTTTTGATAACGATAGGCCTGGGCAGTTTGATGAATTTTCCCTGAACCGTAAAAGTGGTGTCCCAGTTGGCATACGCTTCATCATCGGCATCCACAATCATATGGATTTTGTTTTCGGGGACATCGATATGAAAAGCGGTCGGTTTGTAAGAAAAGGGAAGTTTGAGGTAATTCATTTCCGGCTTGAAAGCAAACTGATAACCACCATCGAGGTATATGTGCACGGGGATGCCATTTCCCTCTTCGTTGACAATGGTGCCGTAAACGCCCGAAAGGGGAGCCAGGTCAAATTCGTAATACGCTTTTGTGCCGGTACCCATGGGCTTAAATGAAAAGACATCATGTTTGCCCAGTTCGTAACCCTGCTTCCCGCACACCATGCGGTAGCTGAGGAACGGATTGAGGTTGTCAAACTCATAATGGCCGTTGGTTTTTGTTATCGCCCAGTGAAAATCGGCCTGTTTTCCGTTTTTGTCATATCCGTACAGGTAAATAACGGCCTCTTTAACAGGAGTTTTGTTTTTGGCGTCCTGGACAATACCGAGGATTTTTGGGTTCAAAGCCTGAACCAGGACCGATTCCCACACTTCGGGGATTTTCCAGTTTTTGTCGTTTACGGTGCTGAACACATTGTCCGGCGCATCGGGCAGGTCCACACTATAGGAAGGCCCGTAGGAGGAATAGTTCTTTTCCCCGGTTTTGGTGGGTTTAATGTAATAGGCCATACGTTGGGTTACCTGGCCCGATGTGTTTCCCGCCTGCTTTCTTTGGAATTGGACCACCTTTTTAAAATGCAGAACGCCGTTTCCGTCGGATACCGCTTCACAAATGGTTTGCTCGGGCGGCGGCGGACCTTTGGGGGCAGCCACTGTCCCTTCGCCTTTCGGGAAAGAAAGGGGCAGTATGGTGTTTTCACGCACCAGCTTTCCATACATGCCGGGCAAAGGAATGTCGCCGGCAAAAGTGCCGTCGCTGCGACGCGTGTACTGGCCTTTTACCAAAACGTTGATTTTATAAGTACGCACCAGTGCTTCCAGGTCGTTCTTCGTTACCGAGGAAACACCACTGTCGGGGATAATCGGTTCTGAAGGATGGCCGTAAATATCTTTATCGTGCAGAATCACCCGTAAAACACGGTACAGGTCACCCGTGCCAAGTGTGGTGGTAGCGGTAGTGGATGAAGTGTGGATTTGTCCGCCAGCCGTGGCATCAGTATGGGTGGAAGTGGCAATGATTTTCGCCGTTATGTTTTTATGCAGCAGTCCGTAATAGGTACCGGGCGGAACAATAAACAGGGTGTTAAAATTTCCGTTGGCATCGGTCATGCCACTGGCCACCTTTATGGAGCCGTCCTTTGCGATATTTACGCCCGTTTCTTCGTTTACATAACCCAGGTTCATTTTTATGTCTTCTGCAGGTATGGGATTCCCGTTTTCATCTTCAAAATCATAAGTAATCCGGCCGGCCATAGGATTCTGGTCCTGCATGCCCAAATCGTAAAGGTTGATGTATTCGCCATCGGGCTTTTTCAGCACAAACATGTCCACCAGGTCAAACCGTTCGTGGGCAACCGGGCCTGTGGCGTTGTCTTCCACATAGCGATAATGGATTTTGCCGTTTACCGTCAACGCCCTTCCGGCCAGCATATCCGGGAACTTGACGGGGAACATAGCACCGCCGTCTCCAAAAAGCGAAATTGTATCGTTGACGATGGGGTTTCCGTCTTTGTAATGGAACCAGCAAACTTTACTAATTCCTTTGTTGTTGAAAATCACTTCGTTGTTGGGATCGTAAGCCTGTACATAAAAAGCGTAGGAGTTACCTTTGATAAGGGGGGGATCGCCGGGGCCTATCAACAGCTGGGGCATATTCAGGTCTTTTTCCAGAAAATAGGGGGGTGAGGCAGCTGCCATGGCATCGTTGGGATTTCTGTCGCCGGGATGCATTTCTGTCATCACAAACCTGTAACGGATGTTCGGCCCTGCCCCGACCGGCGTTGTCCAGGAAATAAGCACGTTTTGCGGGTTGAGGGCCGTAATGGAATCGCCGCAAACCGGGTTCAAAATAATGGGTGGGTCAATGTATGCTACAATGATGATATTGGAGCAGCCCATATTCTCATTAGATAGCAGGGCGTTGGTATTAAAATTATAAACGGTAAAACACAACTGGTAGTTGCCTTCAGGCAATCCTGTTATCAGTTCCGATTCTGAAGTGCCGTGATATATGATGTGGTCTGCTGAAAAAATGTCGCCAATGTTATCTTGAGTCAGGTGAAAAGGTATTCCGGGGTTTAGGGTAATGGGTACCGTCGGCTTGTAGTTGGGGTCTGTTTTTATTTCGACCCCGTTGTCGCCTGTCAGTCGTCCCTGAACATAAACATCTAGGGGTTGCATACCGGTATTTAAAAAGATAACCTGAACTTTGTTGGGGTTATTGATATAATAAGATAATTTGGTAGAGTACGGTGGGAAAACTGTGGCAGTTACCGTTACCGGTTTTTGGGCTTTCACAAAAAGTGAAACCATAAATAGTGCCAGGATTAGGAATTGTTTTTTACGCATTTGTTTTACGTTTTAAAATGAAAAAATATAGCTCGTATATCCGGTTAGTTCTTTTGATAGTTTATTACTGGTCTTATTGTCGGTAGAGATCATATTGGCTTTAACCCTGAAAACATGGTGCTTGCCTACTGTTGCCCGGAATGTCAAAGCCGGCGTAATCACCATGTAAGTTTGCTGGTCGTTGATGCTTTCGGTAAGGTTGGTGGCCAGGCCAAGTGAAATTTTGTTTTTTGAAAATCCTTTTGTTATCCCCAGCGTTCCGCCAATGTTTTTGCTGTTTCCGGTAGCCATAATTACCTGGTTGTAGTTAAAGGAGGCTGTGGTAGTCAAAACCAGGGGCAAAAAACTGATGCTGTAGGTAACAATGCTATTGTTGGTTGTAAAACTATTGTTGTAACGCGAATCGGAATTCTTGTTTTTCAGGTCCATCCGATTGTATATGAGTGAAATAACCTGCGAAATAGTTTTTTTATTGTTAATGAACTGAAAATGGGGCATGATCATCAGGGTGCCGTTGGTTTGGTAAAGTTTTACCGAATCGGCTATCTGGATGCGCCCTGCCTGTTGGTTAATGGTGTAGTTGGAATAATTGAAGTTTACACCGAAAACCGGGGCCGGGTTATAGGCGAGCATAGCCGAACCAATCACTTTGTGTGTGGTAGCATTTCTAACGGTTTTTAAATTGTTCCGTTCAAAGCCGATACTCCCGTTGAAATTAAGTTTTCGTTTTAAGATATTGAAGGTAGCATGAAAAGTGATATTTTCAAGGTCGTCGTTAATAAAATAAGCCCCCATCGATTTGTATCCAGGATCCACACGGCGGTAGGCTACCCCAATTTTCATCCCTTTCCGGTTTCTGTATTCCAGTAATCCACGGACGGCCAGAAATCCCTGGCTGGTAATGTTTATGGGAATAATTTTTGTCAGGAGAGGCGGAACATCAATGGTCAGATTGCTGGTTTGGTCTGAGGTGTAAATGCTGTAAGCCCCTTCCAGTTCAAGGTGAATGTGTTTCAGGATGGTAAACCGGCTGTTGATGCCTACAACCAGGTTCGTAGCCGGATAGTTGTCGTTTGCCCTTGCGATGGAATCCAGCGAAGCGGAATCGTCAGCAGCACGGAGGACTACCAGATCGAAGAAGTTCTTCGGGGTACCTACGCCAATTTTAAAACTGATCATTTTCCGGGTAAAAGCGGGAAGGGTATCGCTCAGCGGGTTGTTCACATTGACCGCCTGATTGGTTTTGCGGCGCAGCCTTCCGTAAAGAAAGCCAAACCTGAATTTTCCGGGTGTCAGTTCAATTCCTGCCCCGTAAACCGTATGGCCGCCCAAAACATACCTTGAAAAATCGATGTTCCGGTAACCCAGGTGAAGGGTTATCCATTTGTATTTGGGCGAAAGGCCAAACTGGTTGAATGGCTGGCGGAAACTTTTGTTCCGGTCGCTGTAAGTAAACGAAAAGGGCAGTACCAAACCTTTCAGATTGATGACAAGATTGCCGTTCAAAATATAAGAAAAGGGATCTTTCCGCGGGGTAATGCCTGAAAAATTGTAAAATATGGCCGTTGCCGAAAGGCTCCCGTGTACCGAGGATTTATTTTGTTTAAAATGGGCTAAATCCTGCGCAGATACAGTATATACTATAAAAAACAGGATTACACTTATAACTAAAAATCTATTCCGGTTTATTGGCTTCAAAATTTCAGAATAATGGTTTTCAAAGGCAGAAAAACAGTTTCCCAAAAGAAAACTATCGGACAAATATATAATATTTCGTGCTCAATGTCAAGTACATAACTTACATTATCATTTTTACACCTTTTGTATTTCGCCTTTTCTTTGTATTTACGCAGCTTGTACGTGTTTGTCCTAATTTAATTTAGAATAATTCTTTGGCAACAAAATGTTTTACAGCATTCTGAGGGGCCCGTTTCGTTGTGACATTTCAAAAAAAGATGAGAAAGCCAAACAAAATCCGGTCAGTGAAACGCATCCAAAATCCGTGTCAAAAATTTGTTATAGTCAAACTCGCCGTGGTCGTTCAGCCCCATACGCACCACCACCAGGTCTTTTGAGGGGATAATGTACACCCGCTGGCCGTGAAAGCCGTCGCAATAATAAATATCGGGATAGCCTTTGATCTCGTGGGTTCCTTTGTTGAGCCAGAACTGTGCACCATATTCATCATGCGATTTACGGGCAGGCGTCCGGGAATATTTCACCCAGCCTTCGGGCAAAATACGTTTTCCCTGCCACACACCATCTTCGAGGTAAAGCAACCCGAAACGTGCCCAGTCGCGCGGCGTGGCAAAGGTATACGAAGAGCCCACAAAATTGCCGCTGGCATCGGTTTCGAGGACAGCCGAGCGTGTCCCTATTTTATTAAACAACGCTTTGCGGGGGAAATTCCAGTATTGCCGGTCGTTGCCAATGGTACGGCGGATAATCTCGGAAACAATGTTGGTATTTCCCGAGGAGTAATACCACACCGAATCGGGCGGATAAACAGCCGGATGGTCAATGGCAAAAGCGGCCATATTTCCTTTTTGGTAAAGCATGATGGTAACATCCGAAATATCACCGTAGTCTTCGTTCCATTTCAGGCCGCTGCTCTGGTGCAGCAGGTCGGTAAGCCGTATATTTTTACGGCCATCGTTTTGCCACTCGGGGATAGGGGCCGGGGCATTCACATCCAGTTTTCCCTGTTTTACCAGAATGCCAATAAGGGCACTGGTAATGCTTTTGCTCATAGACCATCCCAGAATACGGGTATTTTTATCAAAGTTTTTGGCATATTTCTCACGCATGAAAAGGGTATCGTAGGCAACTACAACAGCCCGTGTATTTCCCGGATTAAAGGCAGAGTCAATGGCAGCCTGCAATTTTTTCACATCCACGCCCGGGGGAACGGTATCACGCATCTTTGAACCCATGGGCCAGTATAAATTCTGTGGATTTTTAGGTAATACCTCTTCCGTCATTTTTTGTTTTTTCACCTTATTTATGTCGGCATCAGCCAAAAGTGTACAGCCCAGGCCCTCGCGATAAACAGCCACTTGTTTGGCCGTACCGAGAAAAGTTCCGGTAACGGTTTTGTTTTTGAAATCAATGACGTTGTGTGAAAGATTGACAGGGAAAAAACTTAAATCGTGTTTCTCAATATCCTTTTGTGTACGGTGGGTGAGGAAAGTCCATGAAGCCAAATCTTTGGCCGCATAGCCTGTAAAAATGGGGGCACGTTTAATGAAATAGTTTGCACCATAAACAATAACGGCCAACAAAACGCCGATAACAAAGTATTTAATTTTTTTCATAGTAAAGTGTTTTAGACGGTTTTCAAAGATAGAAAAATCGGGAAACCGCAGGCCAACCCCTTTCTTGTCTCCGGAAGCTTTCCTAAAAATTGGTATTTCGGCATATTTTTTTGCAGAAAGTTTGGATTTCCGGTTTTTTCGTAACTTGTAGCCACTAAATCGAAGACGATGATTAGCAAGGAAGAACTATTAGAGGCCATTGAAATGGTCATGGATGAGAACCTCGAAGATGCCCATCGCATAGTACAACATTACGAATGCTACGAAGCATGCTGGTTCCATGCCTTTTTGCACCGCAAGGAAGGGGATAAATGGAATGCCAACTACTGGTACGAAAAAGCAGGTATCGCCATGCCGACCAAGAGCCTGGAGGCGGAACTCAAAGACATTCGGCAATGGGTTGAAAACATGTAACCATCTGTGGAAAACAGAACGCTACATGACCTTTTTCGAGAGAAGAAAATAGTTTATTGTGCCCGCACGTTTCTGCTTTCATTCAGAAAACTTACTAACCAGGATTCCCTTTACAAGTACCTATTTTTTCTCGTAAGTAACAATAATTTCCCCCAACGGTGTTTTTGAAGATGTAACAATTTGATTACCATTCCATTTACCCAGCTTGTGAATCAACGTTGGCTGTGTGCTGAAATAATAACTGATGTTGTGCTCTTTGTCCATTTTCCATTTGGCTTCGTGCGTGTTGTTGTCAAGCATCAATACCAAAACGGAATCGTTCATAATACGGAAACTGATTTTCTTTTGCTCAGCCACAATGTGGGCCGTTATTTCCGGAGGGAGTTGGGTCTTTCCAAATTCGGTTTTCACATCGGCTACTTTCCAGTTGCCCTGAAGTTTACTTGCCGTACTGTTACAGGCACCTATAAAAATAATGGCCAGAAGGGCCACAATCCAATACTTTTTCATTGTTTTATGCTTTATCCGGCAAAAATACATCCATATTTTGATTTGCAAAAAACATTCTCCGCCGGCTTGTTGAAGAGTGAAACAACAATTACCCAACGGGATTAATTTTTAACAAACATTTAAAATAACGGAGAGCAAAAGCTTTTTTAAAATCCTTATCTTTGAAAAATTATTATCAATAAAAAGTCAGGCTGTCCCCGTCAGGTAAAACCAAATTTAAAATCCATGATTATGTCAAAAAAAGGAAAATATCCCAAAAGCCAGTTGCACGGAATCATTGTGAGCATTTTTGCTGACAACCCGTTTAAAGCATACAACAACAAACAAATCGCCGGCAAGTTGGGCATAAAAGACAAAGCCGGCAAAAACCTCATTTACACCATTCTTAACGAGCTTATGCAACAGGGAGTCCTGCGTGAAGTGAAAAAAGGGAAATTTGTACTTCATGCCGACAAGCTGGACACGCTGGCCAACAAAAAGAAAACCATCACCGGAACAGTAGATTTGAAAAAGACCGGAAAAGCTTACATCCTCTCCGATGAAGGGGGAGATGATATTTTTATTGCTTCCAACAACGTACATCATGCCCTCAACGAAGACCATGTGAAAGTGATACTTTTCCCGAAACGAAAAGGGCACAAGCCCGAAGGGCAAATTGTGGAAATCCTGGAAAGGAAAAAGGTAAATTATGTCGGTATTTTGGAACTGAGCAAAAATTTCGGGTTTGTTGTTGCCGACAGCCAGTCCATGCCTTACGATATTTTTATCCCCAAAGACAAAATTAAAAATGCAAAAAACGGCGAGAAAGTGCTGGTGAAAATCACCGACTGGCCCGAGCACTCCAACAATCCTTTTGGAGAGATAACAGAAGTATTGGGAAAACCCGGCAACAATGATGTGGAAATGAAATCAATCCTTGCCGATTATGATTTTCCACTTTCTTTTCCCAAAAATGTGGAACAGGAAGCCGAAAAAATCAACATGGAAATTCCAAAAGAGGAAATCGCCCGACGAAAAGATTACCGGAAGGTGTGGACCATTACCATCGACCCGGCAGATGCCAAAGATTTTGATGATGCCCTCTCCCTGCAAAGCCTCGGCGACGGCTTGTGGGAAGTGGGCGTACACATTGCCGATGTGTCGTATTACGTGAAACCCGGCACTTTGCTGGATGCCGAAGCTTACAAAAGGGCCACTTCCATCTATCTGGTGGACCGGGTGATTCCCATGTTGCCCGAAAAACTCTCCAACGGCGTTTGCTCCCTGCGCCCCGACGAGGACAAACTGACTTTCTCGGCAATATTTAAAATAAACGACAAGGCCGAAGTGCTGAGCCACTGGTTTGGAAAAACTGTTATCCGTTCCAACCGCAGGTTTGCTTACGAAGAAGTACAAAAAATTATAGAGACCGAAGAAGGGGAACATGTAAAGAAAATTCTGAAACTGAATGCACTGGCCGTTATCATGCGGGATGCACGCTTTAAAAACGGTGCCATCAATTTTAACACACCGGAAATACGTTTTAAACTGGATGAGAAAGGAAAACCCATTGAAACTTACGTGAAAGAATCGAAAGAAGCCAACCATCTTGTGGAAGAGTTTATGCTGCTGGCCAACAAATCGGTAGCCACTTTTATCGGGAAGCCACAAAACAACAAAAAACCCAAAACATTTGTTTATCGTGTGCATGACGAGCCCAATCCGGAAAAGCTGAATACTTTCAACCAGTTTTTAAACCGGCTTGGTTACAAACTGGAAATTCAGTCGCACGACACACTGGCCAAATCTTTCAACCGGCTTTTTAACGATATCAAAGGCAAAGGAGAAGAAAACATGATTGAGACCATTGCCATCCGTACCATGTCAAAAGCTTATTACTCAACGGACAACATTGGCCACTACGGCCTCTCTTTCCCTTTTTATACCCATTTTACTTCTCCTATCCGGCGTTATCCGGATACCATGGTCCACCGGCTGCTCGAAAGCTATCTCGAGGGGAAACGTTCGGCAGACAAAGAAGCTTACGAGGAGAAATGTGTGCATTCATCCGACATGGAAAAACGCGCCGCCGAAGCCGAGAGGGCTTCTGTAAAATACAAACAGGTGGAATTTCTGCTGGATAAAGTGGGCAAGACTTTTGACGGACTAATTTCCGGCGTAAGCAAATGGGGCATTTTTGTGGAGCTGGTGGAGAGCAAAAGCGAAGGCCTTATCCGTTTCAACGACATGAAAGACGATTACTACTATTTAGACGAAGACAATTACCAGATTATCGGGAAACGTTATGGCCAGAAACTTCGGCTGGGCGACCCGGTGCGTGTGCTGGTGAAAAATGTGGACATGGAAAAACGCCAGCTGGACTTTGAGCTGGTAGAGAACTGATATTTAAATCGTGTTTTTCTTAAAAAGGAAGTAAAACGGGAAACAGGTTATTTGCCGTCGTAAGCCCATTTCAGGTATATGGCACCCCAGGTAAAACCACCGCCAAAGGCCGCCAATACAACATTGTCGCCCTTTTTCAGCTGGCTCTCCCACTCGAAGAGGCACATGGGAATCGTCCCGTTGGTCGTATTGCCATACCGCTGGATGTTAATCATCACTTTCTCTTTCTCCAGCTTCATGCGACGGGCCGTGGCTTCAATAATCCGCAGGTTAGCCTGATGGGGAACCAGCCACGAAATGTCTTCAGCCGTCAGGTTGTTACGTTCCATAATTTCGACCGCCACATCGGCCATGTTGGTAACGGCAAATTTAAAGACCGGCTGGCCTTCCTGATAAATAAAATGCTCGCGGGCATCCACTGTGGCATGAGAAGCCGGTTTAACAGAACCGCCGGCTTTCTGGTGCAGGTGAACACGCCCGGAACCATCGGTATAAAAACGGTGGTCCATAATCCCCAGTTCCTCTGTGGTCGGCTCCAGCAACACGGCACCGGCAGCATCACCAAAAATAACACAGGTAGCACGATCGGTATAATCCGTTATGGAGGACATTTTATCACCACCTACAACAATAACTTTCTTGTACTCACCGGATTCCACATATTTAGAAGCCGTTTCCAATGCAAAAATAAAAGTGGAACAAGCCGCATTCATGTCAAAGCTAAAAGCATTTTTTATACCGACTTTATCGCTGATAATATTTGCCGTGGCCGGGAACTGCATGTCCGGCGTAACGGTAGCACAAATCAGCAGGTCAACCTCTTCCGGTTTTGTTCCGGTTTTTTTGAGCAGCCCTTTTACAGCCTCCACGCCCATATCGGAAGTGCCCAGGCCTTCGCCTTTTAAAATGTGCCTTTCACTTATTCCGGTCCGGGAAAGAATCCATTCGTTGGTGGTGTCCACCATTTTCTCCAAATCTTTGTTTGTCAACACATCTTTGGGTGCCCAGGCATAAATTCCTTTAATGGCGGCTCTTAATTTTGCCATAATATTGTATTAAAAATTGAATGCAAAAATACTATTTTCCTTTTATAAGTCGAAAAAACACAACAAATCGCCTCTTTTTACAAAAAAACCTTTGTCCGAAAAAAACGAACAAAGGCGTAAATCTTCCGGAAATATTTTTAAAAACCAGTCCGGCAAATTATTTGGATTCTTTATGCTTCAGCACCTTTAACAACAAGTTTTCCCTTGTAATAAAGATCGCCATCCACGTAATAAGCGCGATGGTAAACATGTACGGTGCCGGTAGTAGGACAAGTGGCAAGAACAGGGGCATGTGCTTTGATGTGTGTCCTTCTTTTGTCTCTCCTCGTTCTTGAAATTTTTCTTTTTGGATGTGCCATTTTAATTCTATTTTATCGGTTATTTCTTTATTTTCAATTCTTTTAATGCATCCCAACGGATGTCTGTTTTTACTTTTTCAAAAGTTTGCAATTTTTTCAGCATTTCGGCATTACAGGTTGAATTCCCATCTTCGTCATCCGGATGGACCCTTTTCATAGGAACCATAAGCCGGATAAATTCGTACACATACTGTGCAATATCGAAATAACTGTCATCATACGGCATGGTAACCAACTCATCCGATAACTCTTCCCTCTTCTCGCCATATTTTACAATCAGCCTGAAATCGCCTTTCAGAGGCTGAGAATAGACGTCAAGGCAGCGGTCACAAATAAGTTCCAACGTTCCGTCAAAACGAAACAATAACACCATTAACCGGGATTCTTTTTCGATATCCAGCGAAAGCCTGATTTCCCCCTGATGGATATCCTGAAATGCAAATTGTTCTAAGAACGTGTCCCCCACAACAAAATCGTAATGATAATCTCCCGGTTCCAGTCCTTTTACGGGAATTAAAAACGCCTTGTTACTCTTCTTCACTCCTCAAAAATTGGGCGGCAAAATTAGAGATAAATATTTGTTTAACCAAATTTATTAAAGCGTTCGATTTGAAACTGCGTTTTTAAAGAGAGAACACCATAAATGAAATTGGCACCCGTGTATTCACTCACGAAAACAACACTTTAAAATTAATTTGTAATTAGCGTTTCTATATTATTGTTATACAGGTTTTTATATTCTGTTTTTAATTGTTGTAAATTACACAGCAAAAACTTTTTGAAGCAGAAATTAAATTTAATTTTGCAACCGCAAAAATATAACATTACAGCTATGATGTGGTTTAATAAAATGGTCGCTTCAATATTGCCCCACATGCCTAAGAATCTTGTGTGGATATTTTCCAAACGATATATTGCCGGGCGCACCATTGACGATGCCGTCCGCGTTTCCAAACAACTGAATACCGAAGGCTACATGGTAACCATCGATTTACTTGGAGAGTTTATTACCAGATTGGATGAAGCCGAAAAAAACCGGGATCAGTACCTTAACATTATAGAGACCATTCAGAAAAACGGGATTGATGGGAACTACTCACTGAAACCCAGCATGTTCGGATTGTTGATTGACGAAGAAGCCTGCTACGACAATATTCGGCAAATTGTGCAAAAAGCAGTGGATTACGGCAACTTTGTCCGTATCGACATGGAAGATTCACAATGTGTTGATAGGGAAATAAAGCTTTTCAGAAGATTGAAAAAAGAGTTTCCCAAAAATGTCGGATTGGTCTTGCAGGCCTATATGCGGCGTACGCTGGACGACATCAAGAACCTTTCTGGCCTGCACAGCGAAGACAACCGGTTAAACTTTCGCCTTTGTAAAGGCATTTACGTGGAACCCGAAACCGTGGCCTACAAAAAATACGAAGAGGTGAATGCCCATTATCTCGAAGACCTTGAATACATTCTGAAAAACGGCATCTATCCGGGTATTGCCACCCACGACATTCCATTGATAGAAAGGGCCTACCAGCTCCTGGAGAAATACAACGTCCCGAAAGACCGGTACGAATTCCAGATGCTTTACGGCGTTACGCCCGGCTTGCGCAAAAGTATTGTTCAAAAAGGGCACCGGTTGCGTGTTTACGTCCCCTTTGGCCAAGACTGGTTCCCCTACTCCACCAGGCGATTGAAAGAAAACCCAAAAGTAGCTTCTGACATCATGAAAGCATTGTTTGTCAGGGGATAAGTACACAAACTACCGGGTAAAGATAAGATTATTTGGCCTAAGTACATGACAAAAATTCACAGTAGTCTTTAAACGTTTCTAAATCATTGATATTAATAATTTTAGCTAATCTGTTAAGTCCATATTTAAAGAAACTGTAAGCTTTTCTTCCGTGTTTTTTTATTGGGATAGGTTTTAAAGCGTTTAG
>WGCY01000033.1 GCA_015493525.1 Bacteroidales bacterium | reverse complement strand
TTTGGCGATTTAGGGAGCAAATTAAGAAACTTTTAACCTTTCAGCGAAAGGTGCAGGGATTTTTTCTCTGCCCTTTCCTGAAAAATTATTTTTTCCTTTTTCTTCCTCCCTTTTTCGCAACGATAAGTCGCATTTCTTAATTGAACTTACGCTTCCTGTTCTTATTTTTCTCAACCTCCTCAAATGCCTATCTTTGCCGCGTGAACCAAAATATATGATTGAAAAACAAAAAAAGCGGGAAGACCGCCCGGAAAGGGCTGTTCTGGTGGGGCTTATAACGCCTGCCCAGGGTAAAGAAAAAGTGGAGGAGTATCTCAACGAGCTGGCATTTCTGGTGGATACTGCCGGCGGCGTGGTGATAAACCGGGTAACACAAAAACTCCAATACCCTAATCCACAGACTTATGTGGGTTCCGGGAAACTGGATGAAATTTTTCAGTTTGTCAAAGCGGAAGAGATTGATATGGTAGTTTTTGATGACGAACTGGGTCCTTCCCAACTTCGAAACCTGGAAAAAGTACTGGAGTGTAAAATCCTTGACCGCACCAACCTGATTCTGGATATTTTTGCCCGTAGGGCACAGACAGCCCACGCCAAAGTGCAGGTAGAACTGGCGCAATACCAATATCTTCTACCACGGCTAACACGTATGTGGACACACCTCGAACGGCAACGTGGCGGCATTGGCCTGCGCGGGCCCGGAGAGACGGAAATTGAAACCGACCGGCGTATCATTCGTGACAAAATCAGTCTCCTGAAAAAACGGCTGAAAGATATTGACAAGCAAAAAGCCACCCAGCGCAAAAACCGCGGAAAGCTGGTACGTGTGGCGTTGGTAGGGTACACCAACGTGGGAAAATCAACACTGATGAACCTGCTGAGCAAGTCGGACATACTGGCGGAGAACAAGCTTTTCGCCACCCTCGACACCACTGTGCGCAAGGTGGTTATTGAGAACTTGCCTTTTCTGTTGTCGGATACGGTAGGCTTTATCCGAAAGCTTCCTACCGCACTAATCGAGTCTTTTAAATCTACACTGGATGAAGTCCGCGAATCGGATATCCTAATTCATGTTATTGACATCTCCCATTCCGAATTTGAAGACCAGATAAAAACCGTGAACCAGACACTCATGGAAATTGGTGCCGGCGACAAAGATATGATTATGGTTTTCAACAAAATAGATGCTTACCGGTTTGTCCGGCAGGAGGAAGATGACCTGACGGAACCCATACGTGAAAATATGAGCCTTGACGCGTTGAAAGCCACATGGATGTCGCGCGAAAACCAGCCCTGTATTTTTGTATCGGCCAAAACAAAAGAAAATTTTCCCGAATTCAAAAAGCTGCTTTACGACCATATCCGTACGGTACATTCGGTACGCTATCCCTACAATAATTTCCTGTACTGATTCACGGGAACCGCGAAAAATATACCTTTCATAATACTTGCGCAAAGCAGGTATCATTCGTACAATTTGTATAATTCGTTGACAAAAAAGCAATTTGTTGAATATAAAAGTCCGCCTGTGGCGGACGGCCCAAACAATTGTCCCGAATTTATTCGGGGGCAAAAGGGAGATTGGACATAATCTCTTTTTTTGTATTTTCAACCTGTTTTTAACACATTGCTTCATGAGTTATTTACTTTTGTTAATTATCCTTTCCGGATTGTTGCACATTACGGGGCTATACGTAAAAAGTCCGTCGCTGAAAATGATCTTCAAACCACTGACTACCCTGCTCATTATTTTTCTTGCCTTCCGGCAGGGAGGCCAGGCGTGTTCCCGGTACAAAGCTCTCCTGCTTATCGGATTGGGTTTTTCCTTATTGGGAGATATTTTTCTCATGCTTCCACGGGAACGGTTTATTGCCGGACTGGTTTCGTTCCTTGTGGCACATCTCTTTTTTATCACTGCATTCATCGGACATACAGGCCCTTATTGGAATATTCCTTTTCTGGTTCCCGTGGCGGTTTATATTGTCCTGTTCCTTGCCGTGTTGCTGCGCCATACCGGAAAGATGCGTTTGCCGGTAGTGGTTTATGCCCTTGTCCTTGGCGTTTTCCTGTGGCAGGCTGCGGGGCTGTATGGTTTTCATCCGGAAAAAGCGTCGGCATTTGGTGTTTTGGGTGCCCTTTTGTTTGTCCTGTCCGATTCATTGCTGGCCTTCAACAAGTTTGTTAAAACCTTAAAATGGGCACCGGGCGTATTGATGGTATTGTATTGGGCAGCCCTTTATTGCTTAGCTTTGTCCATCTAAAGTTCACACAAAATGACCTGGATCTTTATCTTGTAAGGATTTTGGGGGAAAGTCATGGGGTTTATGAAAAGGTAAACCCTCTTTCTGTTTTCAATTTCCCTGCCGCAATAACGTGCAAAAACCTTAATTTAGCCCCAAATTTTTTTCCATGAAACGAATTCATTTGCTGCTGCTTTCGTTGCTGTCCGGGTTGCTGCTTGCTGCTGCCTGGCCGGTACACGGTTTTACGCCGCTGATATTTGTTGCACTCGTTCCTTTGTTCTTTGTGCAGCAACATCTTGGTGATTCCGGACGAAAAGGGATGTTTTGGCTAGCGTGGCTTACTTTCTTCATCTGGAATGCACTGACAACATGGTGGATATGGAATTCAACAGCCGGAGGGGCCGTAACTGCCATTTTGATGAATTCACTTTTTATGGCCATAGTATTTCAGGTGTTTCATATTTCCAAGAAATGGTTGTTTCGTAACCGGAGGGGTTTTGGCATCCTGATTTTTTACTGGATTAGCTGGGAATATTTTCACATGAACTGGGATTTGACCTGGCCCTGGCTTACCCTCGGAAATGTCTTTGCCAGTCAGCCTACCTGGATTCAGTGGTACGAATATACCGGCGTTTTGGGTGGGAGTTTTTGGATTATCCTTATGAATATTCTGGTTTATAATGTAATACGAAATATCCTGTCGAAAGAAAGGACCCGCATAATCATCAATACAGCTTTTCTTTTCCTGCTGATGCTGGTTCCGCTCTCCTTTTCTTTTTACCGCTATGCACATTACAATGAAACAAAGCAACCGGTAAACGTGGTCGTGGTGCAAGCCAATATTGATCCTTACACCGAAGAGTTCAGTTTGCCACCGGCTGAAATTCTTCATCGGAACCTGAAACTCGCCGCGGAAAAAGTAACCGACAGTACCGGTTATGTCGTCTTTCCCGAATCGACGCTTCAGGGAAACATCTGGGAAGGAAGTTTGCGCCGGTCCCAAAGTATCCGGACATTGCAAAAATTTATCCGTTCGTACCCAAAGCTTTCCGTAGTGGTGGGAGCTTCCACTTTCCGGTGGCTTAAACCCGATGAAAAACGGACGCCTGCTGCACGATTATACAGAAAAGGAATGTACTATTACGCCTACAATACGGCTTTCTATCTTGATAATTCGCCTTACGTTCAGGTGCATCACAAATCGAAACTTGTGCCGGGCGTGGAAGAAATGCCCTCCTGGTTTTTTCTGAAACCGTTGGAGAAATTTGCCATCAACCTCGGCGGAATTGTGGGAACACTGAAAAAAGACAACCACACCACTGTTTTTACCAACGAAAAAACCGATGTTAAGGTGGCACCATTGATTTGCTATGAATCGATTTACGGGGATTTTGTCGGCCAAACCATTCGTGCCGGGGCCGGACTTATCTTTGTTATCACCAACGATGGTTGGTGGGGAAACACCCCCGGCTATCGCCAGCATTTTTTGTTTTCTGTTCTCCGCGCTATCGAAACCCGTCGCGATGTGGCACAGGCTGCTACCACGGGCATTTCCGGTTTTATCAACCAAAAAGGGGACATTCAGCAACAGACAGCTTACCGGAAGCCGGCGGTCATCTCCGGACGGCTCAACCTTAACACCAGACTGACCTATTACGTCAAAAATGGGAACCAGCTTGCCCGTGTTTCGGCTTACATCAGCGCATTGATTTTGTTGGTGTCGGTAGTACAGGGTTTTTTGAGAAAACAAAACAGTCTTTTCTAACGGACTAAAATATAGCGAATGGAGGACTTCCTTGAATGGGTACAAAAATGGCAAAGCGACCGGAAAAAGATCAGGAAAAAATTTGAAACCGTGGTAAAATACAACACTTATGGATAAAGAGAAAAAGGTTGAAAAAGTATGGTATGCCCTGTATGTGAAATCGCGGACGGAGAAAAAAGTAGCCGTTGAACTGGAAGGAATAGACATCGACTTTTATCTGCCCCTGGAAAAAAGGCTGAGACAATGGAGCGACCGGAAAAAATGGGTGGAGGAGCCGCTCTTTCGTTCTTATATTTTCGTGCATATCACACCAAAAGAGTACTACAAAGTATTGCAAATTCGTGGTGCGGTAAAATATATCAGCTTTGAAGGGAAAGCCGTGCCTGTACCGCCGCAGCAAATTGATGCCATCAAAATTTACCTCCGGGAAATAGATCCGGTACAAAATGAGGATGTGGTGTGGGAAGAAGGCAAAGAGGTGGAAGTTATGGCCGGCAACCTCATCGGGTTAAAAGGCGTTTTAATCAAAGCCAAAGGGAAAAACCGCGTAAAAGTTGAGATAGAGGTGGTGGGAAGTGCCATTATCCTGAACATCCCGCGAAAGCACTTACGGATTATCGGATAAAACGGTTCTTTCTTTTTTTGTACTTTTGAAATGAATTAACCCATGGGCACATGAGCATTAATCTTCTGGATATTATTTTATTGATTCCGCTTTTGTGGTTTGGCTATAAAGGTTTCAAAAAAGGGCTGATTATCGAAATTGCTTCGCTGGCGGCTTTTGTCCTCGGCCTTTATTTTGCCTTTTCTTTTTCCGATTTCACTGCCGGATACCTGAAACAGTTTTTCAATATTGAGCCAAAATACATGGCTGCCATATCGTTTATTGCCACTTTTATCGGTGTGGTTATTATTGTGCGGATATTGGCAAAGTTTTTGGAAAAGCTTATCAATATTATATTTCTCGGATTTATAAATAGGCTGTTTGGTGCCGTTTTTGGCGTACTGAAAGGCGCACTTTTTCTAAGTATCATTATCTTGATTATCAATTATTTTAATCCGGAGGGAACCATTATCAAACCGGAAGCGGTAAAGAAATCTATTTTCTATGAGCCGGTTCAATCGCTGGCACCCATGATTTATAAAAAGATGCATCTCGATAATTTTAAAGGCCAGATTCCCGATAAAGATGAATTAATGAAAAAGGTGGTTTAAAATAATAAAGCTTATTTCTCCAGTATCACAAAAGCCAGTGCCATATCTTTTACATGTGACAGGCTTAAGTGAATATTTGTGATTTTCTGTTCGTTGACAAATGCTTTCACTTTACCATGAACCACGACTTCGGGTTTTCCCAGTTTGTCATTTTTCACCTCTATTTCCCTGAAGGCCATCCCGTAGCGGTAGCCGGTTCCCAGTGCCTTAAAAACGGCTTCCTTGGCCGCATAACGGGCTGCATAACTCTGGAATATGCCTGCTTTTCGCGCTTTGCAATAAGCCTGTTCCGCTTCCGTAAAAATTTTGTTTACAAAAGCATCGCTTCGCGCAATGGAGTTTTCAATACGCCTTACCTCAATAATATCCGTTCCTGTTCCGAAAACCATAGTTCTATAAATAACGGCTCATTCGGGTTACAAACCCGAACGAGCCGTTATTGTATTTTAATTATTTAATCACGCCCAACTCTTTCCCCACTTTGGTAAAAGCAGCAATGGCTTTATCCAAATGATGTTGTTCGTGCCCTGCAGAAAGTTGTACACGAATACGGGCTTCTCCTTTAGGCACCACAGGGTAATAAAATCCAATGACGTAAATCCCTTCTTCAAGCAGTTTGGCTGCCATGTCCTGCGACAATTTGGCATCGTACAGCATAACGGCACAGATAGCTGATTTAGTGGGCTTAATGTCAAACCCGGCAGCCGACATTTTTTCCATAAAATAATCGGTGTTCCGGTGCAGTTTATCTTGCAGCGCATTGGTTTCCGACATCATGTCAAGCATACGGATACCGGCATTGACCACCATGGGAGGCAATGAGTTGGAAAACAGATAAGGGCGTGAACGCTGGCGCAGCATTTCGATAATCTCTTTCCGTCCGGTAGTAAAGCCGCCAATGGCCCCGCCAAACGATTTTCCCAGTGTCCCGGTAATCAGATCGATATGGCCGGTGATGTTGAAATACTCACTGACCCCTCTTCCCGTATGGCCCACAACGCCTGCCGAATGGCTTTCGTCCACCATCACCATGGCATCATATTTCTCTGCCAGTTCCACAATTTTGTCCACCGGGGCCACATTGCCGTCCATACTGAAAACGCCATCGGTAACCACTACCCGAAAACGGTTTTTCTGTGCTTTCTTCAACACTTCTTCCAAACCGGCCATGTCTGCATTGGGATAACGGTAACGTTGTGCTTTACAAAGTCTTACGCCATCAATAATGGAAGCATGGTTGAGGCTGTCGGAGATAATGGCATCCTCCTCGGTGAGCAACGGCTCGAAAACACCTCCGTTGGCATCAAAAGCGGCAGCATACAGAATGGTATCTTCCGTTCCGAAAAATTCGGCTATTTTCTTTTCCAGCGTTTTGTGCAAATCGGTGGTCCCGCAGATAAAACGCACTGATGACATGCCATAGCCATGGGTGTCAAGGCCTTCTTTGGCTGCTTTGACCAGCTCGGGATGGTTGGAAAGGCCGAGGTAGTTGTTGGCACAGAAGTTCAGTACCTTTTTACCGGATTCCAGTTCAATCTCAGCACCTTGCGGGCTGACGATAATACGCTCATCTTTATATAACCCTTCGTTGCGTATGGCGGCAATCTCACGGGTTAAATGTTCTTTAAATTTTCCGTACATGATATAAGTTTTAAGCTGTTAATGTTTTTACAAAATTACGGAAAATATCCGCTTTGTTTTGTGAGGATTTATATTTTCCGCTTGCGGTTAACCCGAAATTATTTCCATTTCACGCAAACGGAAACTTCCTTATTTTTACCCTTCAAAAAAATGCTTTATGTATCATCCCCCCGATTATTTTGAAATGGATGCTTTACTCACCGATGAGCACAAAATGATTCGTGCTGCAACACGTGAGTGGGTTAACCGAAGTGTGAAACCGATTGTTGAAGATTATGCACAGCAACACAAACCGTTGCCGGGAGAGCTTATGCGCCAAATGGGAATACTCGGCGCACTGGGGCCTTTTATCCCTGAAAAATATGGCGGCCCGGGACTGGATTACATTTCCTATGGGTTGATTATGACTGAGTTGGAACGGGGAGATTCGGCGGTGCGTTCCAGTGCTTCTGTTCAAAGTTCGCTGGTAATGTACCCGATTTTTGCCTTTGGAAACGAAGCACAACGTATGAAATTTTTGCCCAAACTCGCTACGGGAGAGTGGACGGGTGCTTACGGATTGACAGAACCAGACCATGGCTCGGACCCGGGTGGCATGAAATGTCATTTTGAAGACAAGGGAGATTATTTCCTTTTGAACGGCGCAAAAATGTGGATTACAAATGCCCCTTCTTGTGATGTGGCAGTGGTGTGGGCCAAAGATGAATCCGGAAAAGTCAGGGGCTTAATAGTGGAACGTGGCCTCGAAGGTTTTACCACACCGGAAATTTTCAACAAATGGTCGTTACGGGCTTCGGCAACCGGAGAATTGGTTTTTGATAATGTGAAAATCCCGAAGGAAAATCTCCTGCCCGGCGTAAAAGGGTTGAAAGGACCGTTGATGTGCCTGAACTCTGCCCGTTACGGCATTGCCTGGGGCGTGCTCGGGGCAGCCATGGAATGCTATGATACGGCCTTGCGGTATGCACTGGAAAGGAAACAATTTGGCAAACCGGTGGCCTCCTTTCAGCTGCAACAGAAAAAACTGGCGGAAATATTGACTGAAATTACCAAAGGCCAGTTGCTGGTATGGCGGCTGGGTGTTTTGAAAAACGAAGGAAAGGCTACGCCTGCACAGATTTCCATGGCCAAACGCAACAACGTGGAAATGGCCTTGAAAATTGCCCGCGACAGCCGCCAGATTTTGGGTGCCATGGGCATCACCGGCGATTTTCCCATCATGCGCCACATGATGAACCTCGAATCAGTTATCACTTATGAGGGGACACATGATGTGCACCTGCTGATAACCGGCATGGACATAACCGAAATTTCGGCTTTTTCGTAAGCTGGAAAATAGAGGTTTCCCCTGATAACCACTCTTTTATTTTAAGTGGTAGAAAAAAGTTTTGTGGCTGAACGATTACAGATTGTTCAGAACATACATAAAAACTCCCGGGATATTTTCCGCAGGTTCTTTAGTTGTCGCGGTTTACACGCAATTCGCGTCCCCCTTTGAGTGCAACATTTTTAAAACTGTTGCTGATCTTCCGGCTTACCTTACCGTCTATTTCAAAAAAGGAATGGGAGCTTTGTAAGTCCACATTACCAATTTCCGAAGGTTTTACTTTGGCATGTTTACAGATAAAGTCTATCAGGTCGCGTTTGTCCATGCGGTCTCTTGTCCCGAGGTTGATGAAAAAGCGGGGCATTCCGGATTTACTTTCTGTTTTCCGCTCTTTAAAAGAACTTCCTGGTTTTTTCCGGTCACGTTCACGGCGTTCGCGGCGGTTGCCTTCTCTTTCCCCTTTGTAATCCGGACGATCTTCCCGGCCACGGTTTCTTTTTCCCCTGCTGTCCCTTCTGTCGGATGAGGAGCTGTGCGAGGTGTTCAGGTTTCCTGATTTGCCAATATTTAATTTTTCCAATTCGTTCACCAGCAATTTGGCAATCAACTCTTCTTTGGAGAGGTTTCCAAGGATCAGTTCGGCTTTGGCCAGCAGCTGCGGATGAATTTTCCCGTTGGCTTTCTTTTCCAGAATCTGACGGCACCAGTTTTCCAGCCGGATATCGGCAATCTCTTCGCTGGCAGGGATCATTACTTTTTTGAAAGTTATGTTCAGCTTTCTCTGCAGCATGTCGATTTTTCCCTTTTCCCGTGTGTTGATAAAAGCGATGGAAATACCGGTTTTTCCGGCACGGGCTGTTCGTCCGCTGCGATGGGTGTAGTAGGAATGGTCGTCAGGAAGTGTGTAATGGAATACGTGTGTCAGGTCATCCACATCTATTCCGCGTGCAGCCACATCGGTGGCAATGAGCACTTGTAAATCATGGGTTTTGAAACGTTTCATCACCCGGTCGCGCTGTGGCTGCGACAGGTCGCCGTGCAGGGCATCCACTTTGTAATTTTTTGCCAGCAGCAACTCGGCGAGATTTTGCGTATCGCGTTTGGTACGGCAGAAAATCAAACAGCGCATATCCTGGTTGATGTCCAAAAAGCGGGTGAGGGCTTCGGGTTTGTCTGCCTGTTTCACAACAGTATATTGATGTTCAATATTGACATTAATTTTTGTGTCGGCATCTACCCTTACTTCCACCGGGTTTTCCATGTATTTTTTAACAATCTTCCTGATTTCAGCAGGCATGGTGGCCGAAAACAGCCAGGTAAGTTTGTCGCCGGGGGTATAACTTAAGATTTTGTCAATATCTTCTTTAAAGCCCATGTTCAGCATTTCGTCTGCCTCGTCAAGAATGAGAAAACGAAGGTGTTCCAGCTTAATCGCTTTGCGGCTGATGAGGTCGATAAGACGACCGGGAGTGGCAATAATGATTTGCTGTGTCTTGCGCAATGCTTTCATCTGTACGGAAATGGCAGCTCCGCCATAGACGGGAAGAATATTTATTTTGTCCAAATGTTTGGCAAAAAGGTTCAGCTGTTCAGCAATTTGCTGGCCCAGTTCACGTGTAGGTGCCAGCACCAGTGCCTGGGTGTGTTTACTTGTGGTGTCGATGTGTTCCAAAAGGGGAATCCCGAATGCGGCGGTTTTTCCGGTACCGGTGTTGGCCAGTCCGATAAAGTCGCGTTGTTCGTGCATAAGTGAGGATATGGCCTGTTCCTGTATTTCAGTAGGATTCTCGAAGCCAAGGTCATTCATGGCATCCAAAATTTCTTTGGAAAGTCCGAGTTGTTTAAATGTAATCAATGAGGTGTTTTTAAAAATGAGCGGCAAAAGTACGCTAAATTATTCACATAGAGGGATTTTTATTATTTTTAGTTAGGATTTCCCCCACCCTGTCCCTTTCCAAACGGGACTGCCGGCCAAAACATTATCCCGCACCTGTTATGGCAATAATGTTAATTTTGTTGGAAAAACATAAACAAATGAACCGCTTTACGCTTATTCTTGCTGTCCTGCTGACACTCAATCTGGCGGCAACAGCACAAGATCAGATAGTCATCCGGTCAAAAAATTTATCTAAACCGGATACGGTGTGGGTGTTTACGCCTTCCGGTAACGCAAACATCGCACATAAAAATTTCCCGGTGGTTTACCTGCTTCACGGTTGGAGCGGAAATTATAAACAATGGAACCATATTATTGATTGTCAGGCTTATGCGGATAAATACCAATTTATAATTGTCTGTCCTGATGGCCTGATGCGTGGTATATCAATAGTCCTGCCATTAAGGGAAGCCAATATGCCGATTTTTTCTTTAACGATTTGATGCCGCTTATTTCGGAGAAGTACCCTGTGGATAAAAACGATTTGTTCATCACCGGATTAAGCATGGGAGGCCATGGTGCGTTATATCTTTTTGAACAGAAACCGGGCCTGTTCCGAAGTGCGGGAAGCACCAGCGGCGTATTGGATTTGAGTAGCAGCAGAAACAGGTACCGGATAAAAAATCTCCTCGGGTTAACCGGAAATGCAAAATCGGATTCGCTGTTGTTAATGAAGTATTCGGTCATTGGAAACATCCGGAAAATTGCCGCTTCGGGAAAGGAAATTATTTTCAGTTGTGGCACGGAAGACCCTTTTTATCAAGTCAACAATGCGTTTAGGAAGGCCTGTGACCAGTCAGGGGTAAAAGCCATTTACATTTCGGCACCGGGAACACACAATTATGCCTTTTGGCATTTTTCCATAAAATATCATTTCGATTTCTTCAAATCACTGGTTCCAGACAGCAGTGTTTTGACAAAAAAAATAGCCGATGCGGATATTTTGTCCCCCACAAGAAAAAATGCCCGTTTTATCAAAAACCACGGGATTAAACTTCAACAGGTTGCCGTGGACGTGGGGGATAAACGGTTTATCATCAATGTGTTTACCAAAAAAGGGAAACAGAAACAGAAATTCATTGTCGTTCACGATTCGGAAGACGCCGCTTTTGACACGGGCCTTCGTGCCATTAAACACGGCGGAACTTTTATCGCCCTTGAGAATAATGAAAACCGTTCGTTCTATTCATACGGCAGCCCGAAAGGCTCTGTACATCAGGACCCCAACCGGATGTTTAACAAAGACAATCCATACTGGCCTGTGGCACAAAAAATTATCGAGTTACTGAAGGCTTCGCCGAAAGAACTCATTTTTGCCTTGCACAACAACAAACCGGGCGGGAATTTTATTTTGGACACCATTGCTACCTGGAAAAATATTTCCATTTTGTCAGACAAAGATCCGGACAAAAGAAGTTTAATCTGGATTCCATTTTCTCAGCCCGAACCCGACCAAAAACTTGCCAAAGAAATTTCATTTTACAAAAAGAAGGGCATGAACGTGGTGTATGAATATGTTCCGCAAAGTGAGCGGGGCGATGGCTCCCTGTCGGTTTATTCCTCCCGGCACAATATCCCATACAGAAATATTGAGGTGGAAGCAGGTGTCAGGGGAGACCGGAAAAGCGAATTGAAAAGCCGCCGGAAACAGTTAAAATATTTGAAAGCTGTACGGGATTTTGGGATAATTCTGTAAACCCGGGATTGAGACATGAACGCCTGCATTTATAAACATCAATCAGTGAAAGATTTCACAAAAGTTTCCGGTGTCAATACCCCAATTTCACTTTTTTTATAATCTTTCACATTTCGTGTAACAATGACCTCTATTTCTCCGTAATTCATTGCAGCATAATTTTGTAAGGCATCTTCAAAGTCTTTGAACCCTGAATTTAGTGCTTTTTCAATGACAAATCTGTCCATTTTTAGAACATGTGTGATGGTCAATAATTGCTTTATTTTTTCAATGACTTTCTCATGCTTTGCCGTCCTGCGTAATAAATAGTAAATATTGCTAATAATTACCGGTGTAACAAACCCGGTTATGCGCCCATGCTCACAAAGGCTTAATATTATTGTTGAATCATCAGCGTATGGTTTTCTGTCGAAGAAAAAGTCGAGTATTACATCTGTGTCAATCAATATTTTTTTCATACCCTGTATTTCTGGGATAATCCCTTTGATAATTCCTTTTTGTAATCAAAATCTTCAGGGGCTTTAAAACTTCCGCGTAAAGAATTTACAAGTGGGGAAATGTCTTCATCGACTTCCTGATCAGTAGTGATTGATTTAAGATAATTTTCTATTATGTCCGATAAGCTGCGCCCTTTTTCCTTTGCATAGTTTTTCGCCTTTTTAATAACGGCCTGCTCGATTGTTAAAGTCAATTTTGTATTCATAATCCAATACTTTATATCATACGTGCAAAAATAATAAATAATACACGTCCATGCAAATATTTTTTTAAATATACATTTTCAGCTCTTTTTTAACGTGAACGAAAAAGTTGTCCCCTTGTCGGGTTTGCTGCGGACGGTGATGCTTTGGCGGTGGGCTTCGATGATGTGTTTCACAATGGCAAGGCCCAATCCGGTTCCTCCTTTTTCGCGGGAACGGCTTTTGTCCACGCGGTAAAAACGCTCAAAAATACGTGGGATATTTTCTTCCGAGATACCAATACCGTTGTCGCTTACCTCGGTCAGTACGGTATCATGAAAATCATAAAAAGAGATGGTAATCTGTCCGTTTTCCACGCGTCCGTAGTTAATGGCATTGTCCACAAGGTTAATCAACACCTGTTTTATACGGGCTTTGTCAGCCAGAACGTTTATGCGGCTGTTCTCCGGTTCTTTTATGGTTATTTCCGTATTATTTTTTAAGGCTTTAACTTCCATAAAATCAATTACTTCACGGCAAAGTTCATTAATATTGAAAACGGTTTCGTTCAGGTTCATAACCCCGGACTCAAAACGTGATATCTCTTCGAGGTCCTGAACAATGGCTATCATTCTGTCCACACTCTTTGCCGACTTTTTAAGAAATTTCTTGTTGATGTTTTTGTCTTTCAGGCCACCATCAAGAAGGGTAAGGATATAACCCTGAATGTTAAAAATTGGGGTTTTCAGTTCGTGGGAAACATTGCCGAGAAACTCCCTGCGGTAATCGGCCATTTTTTGCAGTTCATCAATTTTTTGCTGTTGGGTATCGTGCCATTCCAACACTACCTGGTTCACCATTCCCAAAATATCATCCGGGTTTTTGTCCTTGTGTTGTCCGCGTTTCACCTCATGCCATTTTCCAATGGTTTTGTAAATAATTTTAATCCGGTTGTAGATAAACCGGTTGAGCGAATAATAAATTGTCAGGTAAGCGGCGATGAAAATCAACAGGCTTCCCGCCACCAAATGAACCATCCGAAAAGGCATTCCGGTGTAAACCATGCCGGTATACATAGCGACAAAGACCAGCGTTATAATGCCGGCATTCAACAGGGCCACATTGCGGGGAGCGTGTTTCATGTTTTTTAATCTTCAAATTTATAGCCTACACCCTTGATGGTCTTGATATTGTCCAGTCCGATTTTTTCACGGACTTTCCGGATGTGGACATCAATGGTGCGGCTGCCCACAATCACATCGTCGCCCCAAATTTCATGGAAAATTTCTTCCCGGCGAAAAACTTTGTTGGGTTTCGATGCCAGCAGGTAAAGAACGCCAAACTCTTTCCGCGGCAGCGTGATGGTTTTATCTCCTTTTATGACCACATAACGCAGCGGGTCGATGAGAATACCGGCCCTTTCGATGGCGGTGTTTTTCTTGTCTGGTTTTTTTGAGCGGCGCAGCAGGGCAATGATGCGTTTGATGAGTATTTTAGGTTTTATGGGCTTGGTAACATAATCGTCCGCCCCGGCTTCAAATCCCGCAATTTGTGAATAATCCTCCGCGCGTGCCGTAAGAAACATGATAAAAGTGTTGTCCAATGCCGGAATTTTTCTGATCTCTTCAACGGCGGTCATGCCATCCATTTTAGGCATCATGATGTCCATCAAAATCAAATGGGGAAGTTCCTTCCTGGCTATTTTTACCGCCTCTTCCCCATCAAAAGCTGTCAGCACTTCAAAGCCTTCTTTTTGCAGGTTATAAGACAGAAATTCAATGATATCCTCCTCATCATCCACAAGAAGAATTTTGTAATCTGCGTAGTTTGTGTTTCCCTTTTTCATACTCCCTTTTGTATTGCGAAGATGGGCAATATATGTAACCGCATAAAATGGAGAACATTAAGTTTTGGTTAAATCTTCGGGAGCGAAGATACAGGTTAAAATCACAATACACAAAAGCCAAACATTAAATAATTTCCGGATTTCTGTTATTTTCGTGATAAGAAATCGATATTTCTGCGTAAGCCTTTAAATCCTGTACGTTCTACGGCGGTATTTTTGAATAGCTTTTTAAACGTCGGTTTGTCCAGGTTTTCCCAGTCGGTTTTCTGCATGTTCAGCAACAGCTCCGAAGGATGAAATGCCGGTTCGTTGTGCGGTGTGGCCTTTTTGTTCCACGGACAGACATCCTGGCAAATGTCGCAACCAAAAATCCATTGTTTCCATTTTCCATGGAACTCTTCCGGTATTTTTTCTCCCCGGTATTCGATGGTAAGGTAGGAGATGCATCGGCGGGCATCCAGCTCAAAAGCGGACAGGGCCCGGGTGGGACAAGCATCGATACATTTTGTACAACTGCCGCAAAAATTATCCCTGATTTCCCCATCGGGTGTGAGTTCCAGGTCAAGAATAATGTGCCCGATGAAGAAAAAGGAGCCACCCTGCCGGTTGATAAGAACCGTATTTTTTCCTGTAAACCCCAATCCTGCCCGCCGGGCTGCCGCACGATCCAAAACGGGTGCTGAATCGGTAAAAATCCGGGCTTGTCGTTTTCCGGTGATGGATTCGATGGTTTCCAAAAGCTGAGCCAACCGTTGTTTTACCACGTAGTGATAATCTTTGCCATAAGCATATTTGGAGATTTTGTAGTGGCTTTTTGGGGAAAGTTCGTTTGCCGGAAAATAGTTGAAAAGTACCGAGATAACCGATTGCGCATTTTCCACCAGCCTTGTGGTATCATAACGTTTTTCGCGGTTACGTTCCAGATATTGCATTTCGCCCTGCATACCGTTTTCCAGCCACTTTTCCACACGGGCGGCATCCCGGCCCAGAAATTCGGCTTTGGAAATACCACAGGCAAAAAATCCCAGCTTCTTAGCTTCCGCTTTTATCCGGTCGCTCAATTGCGCTTTTTGCAGGCTGTGGAGTGGCATCGATTCAAAAATTTGATAATAAAACCGGGCTGTCAGTCTTCTTTTTGGGCAATCACACCACTGCCGATGCAGGTTCTTTCCTCACGGTCGTAAAGTACGGCAAACTGCCCTGGTGCAATACCCGAAATCTTTTTATCCGAAACAATCCGTATCCCTTTTTCATCGCGAACCAATTCGCCAACAGTAAATTCCGGCTGATGCCTGATTTTAAATTTTATCTCTTTCAGGCCGGAATAGTCGTGGTTGGGATTCAAAAAATGCAGGTTTTCCAGTGGGATAATGTCATCGTACTGGCTGATGGGATCGTAACCATTAGAGACATAAACAATATTTTTTTGAATATCTTTTTTCACCACAAACCAGGGCCCGCCACCCAGCCGTAAGCCGCGCCGCTGCCCAATGGTATGAAACCAGAAGCCTTTGTGTTCGCCCAGTATTTTGCCGGTTTCCAGTTCTATGATTTCTCCCGGTTTTTCTCCCACATATTTTCGGATAAAGTCGGTGTAGTTTATTTTTCCCAGAAAACAAATTCCCTGGCTGTCAGGGCGGTGTGCGCTGGGAAGTTGCATCTCTTCGGCCATCCGGCGTACCTCCTTCTTTTGCAAATCGCCAATGGGGAACATGGCTTTTTCTAATTGGTTATGAACAATTTGCCCAAGGAAATAGGTCTGGTCTTTTACCCGATCTGCAGCAGTACCGAGAAATGCGCCTTCTTCTGTTTCGTATCGTGTGGCGTAATGTCCTGTAGCAATACGGTCGAAATCTTTTCCGTGCCGGTCGTTGAACGCACCGAATTTAATGAGTAGGTTGCACATTACGTCCGGGTTGGGGGTGAGCCCCTGTTTCACACTTTCCATGGTGTATTTCACCACCGTTGACCAGTACTCTTTTTGCAAATCGACCACATCGAAGCGGCAACCGTATTTTTTGGCAATCCAGGTGGTGATTTCAATATCTTCTTCCGCCGGACAGTCCATAAAAGCCGGTTCGTCTTCCATCCCGATACGGATGTAGAAAATATGCGGGTCGTAACCCTGCTTTTTCAGCAAAGGAACACATACTGAACTGTCCACACCTCCCGAAACCAATGCCGCAATTTTCATTTTTTCTTCTTGTTAAAACCGGTTGCAAAGGTCTGAAAAATTTAAGAAGGAAAAGAATCTGTCCCAAACAGGCTAATTTAGACACAACATAAATATTACGCATGCAAAGCAATTACTTCGCTATTTTACCAACCTTTTCTTAGTTTTGTGGAAATAAAAAATGATTTTAACCTAAAAAAAAGACAGTATGTTAAGGACTAAAGAGCAATATGTAGAGAAGCTGACCAAAATGAAGCCCAATATTTATATTGGCGATGAAAAAGTCGGGCGGGATGACCCGAGATTGAAACCGGGAATCAATGTCCTCAGCATTACTTTTGATTTGGCGCAGAACCCAAAATATAAAAAACTGGCTACGGCTAAATCGCCTTTAACCAACGATGTGGTAAACCGATGGGCTTATATTCCGCAAGATCCGTACGACCTTATGGAAAAGCAAAAGCTGATTCGCATGGGTGCACGGCGTGCCGGTGGATGTATCCAGAGGTGTATGGGACATGATGCCATTAGTGCTCTGTCTATCTGTACTTACGAAATTGATAAGGCAAAAGGTACCGATTACCACAAGCGTTTTGTTGATTATATGAAAGTCTATCAGGAAAATGACCTGGTTGGATGCTGTGCGCAAACCGACAGCAAAGGCGACCGGGTGAAAAGGCCTTCTGACCAAAAGGATCCGGATGCCTATGTCCATATTGTGGAAAAAAGGGAAGATGGCATTGTGGTGAGTGGTTTTAAGATGTCGGTAACCCAGGCACCGTATGCGGATGAGATTTTCGTAATTCCCACCCGTGCACTCATGGAAAACGACAAAGATTACGCGGTGGCTTTTGCAGTTCCCGGCGACTGGGAAGGCGTGAAACTGGTAACCCGTCCGGTGTGGCACCGTCAGAAAGATGACAAAGATGCACCGCCCATCTGCCTGACCGGTATTTCCGATTCCGTAGTGATATTTGATAATGTATTTGTTCCCAACGAACGCGTGTTTATGGCCGGTGAATGGGAATTTGGCCGGCGGCTGGCCATGCTTTTCGCCGATTCTCATCGCCACAGCTATTCGGGATGTAAACCGGCCGTTTCTGATATCTTGTGCGGAACAACCGCATTGGCTGCCGAGGCCAATAACATTGTGAAAGTTTCCCATGTCAGGGAAAAACTCACACAGTTTGCCGGAGCGGCAGAACTGGCGTTCAGTGCCGGTGTGGCTGCTGCCGTTTTTGGCAAAAAAACCGATAGCGGCACTTTCTTTCCCAATACCATCTATGCCAATGTGGGCAGAAAGCTCATGGGAGAACTTATCTATCACGAATTTAACCTGCTGACAGAAGTTGCAGGGGGCATTGCCGCTACACTTCCGTTTAAGGAAAGTTTTACCATGGACGAATTGAAAGAGCACATGGAGCGGTTCATTGTGAGGAATCCGAATATCCCGCCGGAACTGTCCCTGAAAATCTGGAACCTTGTGGAGATTATGAGTACTTCTGCCATGACGGCCGAATTGCTTGTGGGCGGTGTACACGGCGGTGGTTCCCCCATTATGGAAGCCATTGCCCTCAGCCTCGAATACGATTTTAAAACCCGTGTGAATGTGGCCAAATATCTTGGCGGTATGGCCAAAGACATGGATGATGATGTGGATTTGAAAACCGAACCGTGGTTGAACCTTAAATTTGATAATAAAAAAGAATAAGAAGATGTCGGGATATCACCTTTGGTACAAAATATGGCCGGATCATCAGCCTAAAACACTTGATTATCCTAAAACGCCCGCGTTTGAGGCAGTAGAAACTTCTGCAAAACGATATCCCGACAAAGCAGCTGTTATTTATTACGGGAAAAGAATATCCTATCGGGAATTATGGGAAAGTATTCTGGCGTTTGCCGGTTATCTGAGTAATGCAGGAATAAAAAAGGGAGACAGGGTTGCCATTTATCTTCCCAATTGTCCCCAGTTTGTCATTGCTTATTACGGCATCATGCGGGCCAATGCCATTGCTGTAACAATTGATCCCATGTTAAACGCCGAAGGGCTGAAACAGTTGGTTAACGATAACGAAAGCAAAGCCATTGTCCTGATGGATGCTGCCGTTCCCCTTATTGATAAAATAAAGGAAGAGACAACATTAGAAAATATTATCGTTACTACACCGGGGGATTATCTCCCTGAAAATCCGGAGATTCCGGTACCTTCTTCCCTGTTAATGACAACAGATGCCTGCATTGGAAATCAAAGCTGGAAAGAAATTATGCTCGGGAAAAACACAGCACCGGATGTTGAAGTCAGCTCCGATGATGCAGCGGTTCTGTTGTACACTTCAGGGACAACCGGAGAACGAAAAGGGGCTTTGCACACCCATTCCGGCATATATGTAAATGCTTTGCGGGCGAATTATTCATTGGCCATGGCACCCTCTTCTGTTCATCTCGCCATTTTACCTTTCTTTCATGTAACAGGCATGCATTTTTGCATGACAGCTCCTGTTTATGGCGGCGGTACAATGGTTATCCTTTCCAGATGGGACAGGGAAACGGCCATTCAGGCCATTGAAAAATATCACTGCTCACACTGGATTAATATTTCGACAATGGTTGTGGATATGTTGTCGGATACGGGTATTGACGGCAGAGACTTAAGTTCCCTAATGGTTGTTGGTGGCGGTGGCGCACCGTTGCCCAAAGCTATCGGTGAAAAATTACAGTCGATGAACATCAACTATGTCGAAGGATATGGCCTTACCGAAGCCGGGTCGGGAACACACATCAACCCGTTAAACAGGCCCAAACTCCAGTGTCTCGGCATCCCGTCATTTGATGTAGATACTAAAATCATTCATCCGGAAACCGGAGAAGAAATGCCGCAGGGGAAATCAGGTGAGCTGATTATGACCACCCAAAGTGTTTTCAGGGAATACTGGAACAAACCCGAAGAAACGGCAAAAGCTTTTATAAACATCGATGGCAGGTCATGGCTCAGGACGGGCGATTTGGCTTACATGGACGAAGAGGGCTATTTTCATATGGTTGATCGGTTGAAACGTATGATTAACCGCGCCGGCTTTAAGGTATGGCCGGCTGCAATAGAGGGTGAATACTACCGGCATCCCGCCATCAAAGAGGCTTGCATTATCGGCACTCCCGACCCGCGGGTTGGCGAAGAGGTGAAGGTCTGTATTGTACTGAAAGAGGGTTATGCCGGCAAAATAACAACAGAGGAAGTTAAAGCATGGGGAAAGAAGCGGTTTGCCGGACATGAATATCCCCGTGTCATAGAATTTGTGGAAAAACTTCCCAAAAGTGCTTCAGGTAAGATTTTGTGGCGGGTGTTACAAGCCGAAGAATTTAAAATTGACCATAAATGAAAGATAAATTTAGTTTAGAGGGCAAGGTTGCCATTATCACCGGCTCTTCCAAAGGCATCGGCGAAGCCATTGCCCGCACATTTGCCGAAAAGGGTGCTACCGTAGTGATTAGCAGCCGCAAACAAGAGGCTTGCAACAAAGTGGCGGATGCCTTGAAAGCAGATGGGTTGAAAGCTGTGGCCATAGCCTGCCATGTGGGAAGTGCGGATGACAGAAAAGCATTGATTGACAAAACGGTTTCCGAACTGGGCGGCGTGGATATTCTGGTAAACAATGCCGGGACCAATCCCGTTTTTGGCCCTGTTGAAGAGGCTTCGGAAGCTATTTTTGATCAGATAATGAATGTGAACGTAAAAGCTCCCTGGGACTTGGCCAACAAGTGCCTGCAAAGCATGAAAGAAAGGGGCGGCGGCAGCATTATCAATATCAGCTCGGTGGAAGGCGAACTTCCTGAGGAGGGATTGGGCATTTATTCCACCAGCAAAGCCGCTGTTTCCATGTTGACCAAAAGCCAGGCCAAGGAGTGGGGAAAACACGGTATTCGTGTCAATGCCATCAGCCCGGGGCTTATCAAAACAAAGTTTAGTGCTGCACTGTGGACCAACAAGGAAATTATGGAGGAGATTAAAAATACTTCTCCGTTGGGACGCATGGGCGAACCGGAAGAAATTGCCGGCATTGCCCTTTTGCTGGCTTCTGATGCCGGAAGCTTCATCACCGGAAGCCTGCTGACAGTTGATGGGGGATTTCTGCTGTCGTAAGGGGAACAGCCTTTGGTACTTTTCATTCGTCCGTTTTCATAATTGTGGCCTGCGGGTAAAGACAGAAAATTTTCGGGTTTTCAACCTTTCCGTTCCCCGCCCGTATGCCGGGACCGAACGAAAAGGTTAAGCCGTCTCCTTCCGGGTCGAAGTGGGGTAGCGGGCAGCGACCCGGAAGGTGGAAATTTATCATTCGTTTGATTGGGGAATTCGGAAATCCCCGGGTCCTTTGGTTTGGGATAACTCCGTAGGCGTACCTTTGGCACAAATCCCGAATAGCAGGGGAAGATACCTCCGCGTTACAAACGCGGAGGAGTGGGGTTTTCAATTCCTTCAATTTCTTTTCCCTGTTTTTACTTTGTACCTACTTTCAACAACGTCTTCAGCGAAATCGTTTTGTTGTTGACAATGGGTTTTGCCCAAAAGCTGATACTCAGAATGTAACCCAGCGTAACAAAAAGTATCAACATGCCCGTCCTCAATGAGGTAAAATCACTGATGCCGCCAATCAGTAGCTGGATGATGGCCCCGCCCGCAATCCCTGTCATTAAAATCCCGGCAAACGAACCGTGATGTTTTGCTACCGAGTTAAGCCCCAGCGAAACAATGACAGGATACATTACCGAAAGGAAAAATCCGGAAACAGGCAAAGCCCACAAAGAGAGTTGCGGACTTCCGGTCAGCCCGATAACCAGGCTAACAATGGCGAGAATGGTAAACCAGCGCAACACGGGCTTGCTGTCGAAAAGTTTCAGCAAAACCAATCCCAGTGCGCCGCCAATGGTCATAAGCCCCCAAAAGTAGGAAACAGCGGAAGCACCTACCGTGTCAGGATTGAAACCGTGGTAAATGTACAGGAACTTGGACATCCAGTACGAAATGCCCTGTTCGGTGCCCACATAGGCAAAAATCCCAAGAAAATAGAGGATGACATATTTGTTTTTGAAAAGCTCAAGATAGCTGGCACGGCTACCTGCTTTTTCCTCTTCCTGAAGTTCAACTTTCGGAAATTTCACGGTGGCAATCACCAGTATCATCAACAAACTCAGCAAGGCAAAAACCCAGTAAACCGAAACCCATGAAAAATGAGGCGGGACTATTTTGCTCATCATCCCGATAAACGGTTTGCCGACAGCTCCTTTGTCGATATTTATTACAAGATAAGAGTACATCAACGGGCTGACAAAAGAGGCCAACCCGAAAATAAGTTGTGCCAAAACCGAATTGAAAGCATAATGTTCCTCGCCACCGGCCACGCGCAGCAAGGGATTAATCACCACCTGTAAAACGGCCATACCGGTACCAATGACAAAAAGCGACAACATGAAAATATTGAACTGTGGGAAAAGGGCAAAGCCAAAGGCACCCAGAAACGCCAACAAAAAGGCCAGCATCATCATCCGTTTGCCGCCCCATTTTTCCAACAGGAATCCGGATGGGATGGACATGATACCGTAGGCAATAAAAAAGACAAAGGGCAAAAATCCCGCTTGTGTTTCACTGAGATGATAACCTGAGGAGACATTGGGATTGAGTGCCCCGAGTATATTTGTCAGGAAAGAGATGACAAAAAAGGTAATCAGTATCAAGACGACAATGAGGTAGTTTCGTTTCATTCATTATATCCTTTTACCACCAGTTCCGGTGTTTTATTTTTTAAATATTTATTGTGAATTTTTGCTGTGAGTATCCGGGTTTCTCCGGGAAGCAACGACACATCATTGTCCGACCAAAGGACGGGAAGAATGGTCTGTCCGTCGGTTTTATTGACAATACCCACCTGTTCGAAAAAGGCAATGTGCTGGTTGCTGTTTTTCAACATCACGGTAAAAACCGTATAATCCTTTCCTGTTGTTTTTTGGGTAATTTTCGCCCTTACTTTCACTTTTGGAAGTTTGTTCAGTGCTGTGAAATCAGCATACTGACTTGTGAGCGTGTAGAAATACCAGCCGTGAGGTTTCAGGTTGTAATCAAGGATGTCCATTTTTTTGGACAACCAGTAAAAGTTGTTGTCCACCTCTTTGTTGTTATTATCAAACAACTGCAAATCAATAAAATAAATATTTTTGGCCCATATAAAAACGGGAAGTTTCATTACCTCAAGGCTTGTGTTGGCTTTCAGGTTAACTTTGATTTTCTTTTCATATTTCAGGTTCGACAATTGATCGAAAACCCTGATATGCAACATACAGCCGTTTTTGTCATGCAGCCTGTCGTTGACCACATACAGCGAGTGATGGGCATAATCGTAAATTGTGTGATAAGGTTGTGATGCCTTTTGTGCGCCGTAGAAGGCACCCGTCGGGTTGAGGTAATAATCGTAAAGCTGCCAGTACATCTCCGGCCAGGCCGAGTTCAACATCCATTGGATTACCCCCGTGGATTTATAACGGTAAGCCGAAAATGCCTCAAACATGGGACGCATAATCTCGTATTCCATGACCTGTGCTTTTTTTGCAAATTCGTTTAGCGAGGATGATTTTCCATAGCGATTATCCAGTGCTTTGACAAAACGGTCGAGTTTTCCGAACATGTGCCGTCCGCAATGGTAGTCCCAAACGCTGTCCACAGGCCATTGGTTTTTTGGGGAGAGCATTTTTTTAATGCTCTGTACAGGTGGAACCTGGGCACCGGGGCCGGTTTCGGTATTGAAGCCAAAAGCCCCTCCGTAAGCCGTATCGGCAAACCAGTACACCGGCGGTTCGTAAGCATAGGGGCCACGCATTTTTACTGCCGAGCGGCCTACCGTTGAAGTCCATTCCTTGGCTGAAGCAAGGTAAACACGGGTGGAGTCAATCTGAGAAAGGATGTGCAGGTAGCTTTTTTCTGCTGCCGGCGATGGTATTTTATCACTGCCGCCAAGCCACACAAATATGGAAGGATGGTTCCTCAGCCATACAATCTGGTCGCGCCAGGCATCGGACATCATGGCAATATCTGATTTAGCGGTTATTCCACCATATTTTGCATCACATTTTACGTGCATCAGGTTTTCCCACTCCCACTGGCAGCTCCAGCCTACCAGTATCATGATGCCCATGCTGTCGGCCAGCGAATAAAGGCTTGGGCTGTTGCCCCAGAAACCTTCCATCCGGATGGTGTTGAGGTTCATATTTTTCACATACTCCAGCTGGTTACGGTTACTTTCGGGCGTATCATCCAACAACAAATGGTCAACCCATCCACCTCCGCGAATTAAAATCTTTTTTCCATTGATTTTAAATCCCCTGAATCCCTTTTGGGTATAAAAATCAGAGACTTTTCGGATGCCAAAGTCGATGGATTTGCTGTCGGTAATTTTTCCGGCATTATGAAAAGTGAATTCTGCGTGATATAAATATGGGGTTCCCAACGTATGCGGCCACCAAAGCTTCGGGCCCCGTATGTTTAATTCCGGAAATTCTTTCGGATAGAAAATTACTTTTTTTGATTCACGGGCAAGGAGTGTTACCGGTTTTGAAATGGTTTTTCCATCTATTTTCAAAAATACTTTGCCAAACTGTTCGGTTTGGGTGTGGTTGGTAACCTGAACCGAGGCTGTCAGGGCCGCTTTTGTAAAATTATCATTTAAAGTGCTTACTATGAATGGCTTTGAAATACCCACTTCATTGCAGGCTTCGAGATAAACACCCCTGAAAATGCCCATATTGTTATCGGGAGGTGCCGGGTTCCAGTCCACAAAACCCATGGTAAAATCGCCTGCTTTGGGCGGATAAACCAATACGGCCAACACGTTTTTACCTTCTTTCGTCCCCTTTGAAATATTCAATGTAAACTGACGAAATGAATTTTTCAGCTCGGAATGACGGGCAATCTGCTTTCCGTTAAGCCACACATCTGCTTTATAATTGATTCCGTTGAAGCGTAGCAACAAGGTTTGGGGGACCTTTTTCAGGTTAAATTCCGTTCGGTACCACCACGGCTTGTGGAATTGTTCGACAGGAATCTTTTTCAGGTTCATGTCTTTGTAAATATTTTTATAAACGCCGTTTTCCACCAGCACATGCAGTACGGTAGAAAGAACGGAAGCGGGATAACCGTTTTTTATTTTAAAATCCTTGCTGCTTACTATTTTCCCGGAGGGCGTTTTTGCATCGGCACGAAAGACTATCCAGTTTTTTTGCAGTTTCTTTTTGTAATAGGGATTGCCCGGATGGTGGCTGCACGAAGAAAGGATCAGGAAAACGGTTGCAGACAAAGCAAACCGGAAAAGTGCGTAAGAATTTCTCATTTTGCTATTTTTCATGAAAGAAAACGCTCAAAAATAAGAATTCTCTGGGGAAACGGATAATCCTGGTAAAAATAAAACCACCAGGAAAGGGCAATTGGCTAACCACAAAGTTGCACGAAGGATTTTCACAAAGTCACCCAAAGGCCTTTTTGCCAACGAATTACACGGATTACACGAATTTTTGTTTTTGTCCGCCTGCGGCTTGGTAAAAACCCTTTACTCGTGCTCATTCGGGTTTGCAACCCGAATGTAAAAGGCCCAAGATATCCAATCCGGTTTTTAATCGTTCAGCCCTGAGGCAATGGGCGCAGGCCTTGCGGGCAGGCATTGCCGTGAGGGTCTTCGCAGTTTTGTTTAACGTTTAGCTCTGAAACAATTAGCGAGGGCCTTGCGGGCAGAAATTGTTGCGAGAGCCTTCGCAATTGGAAACGGAAAACCTTTTTAGCGAAGATTCTCACGCCACTGCCTTCGCACATTTTCCGCCCTACGTGGCTCAGAATTGAACGTTTCTATTTTTTTCCCGTTTAACCCTGAGGCAATTATATGGGCTTTTGCGGGTGGAAATTGCCGTGAGGGTCTTCGCAGTTGGAAATGGTAACCTTTTTAGTAAAGATTCTTACGCCGCAGCTGCCCGCACAACACCCGCCCTATGCGGCTCATAATTAAACGGATGAGTGTTTTTTACCCGTGTTTAGCTCTGAAACAATTGGCGGGAGCCTTGCAGGCAGAAATTGTTGCGAGAGCCTTCGCAATTGAAAACGGAAAACCACCAAGTAACACCAGGGATTTTTCCCCAACGAATTGCACCAATTTCACGAATTTTTGTTTTTGTCTCGCCTGCGGCTTGGCAAAAGCCATTTTCCGACTTGCTTTTTCCCGTTGTACTGCTCTCAATTTTTCTTTTTGCCTTCGGCGAAAAGAAAAACCCGCTTCGTGAAATTGGTGTAATTCGTTGGTAAAAATTAACGCTGGCCGTGATTTTTAACCACGGCCGGAAAGGGCAGAAGGATATTTTATCCGGAGGGAACAGGTTTTTTTGAACGGGATTAAAAATCCCTGACCCCTTTAACATTCGGATTGCAAATCCGAATGAGCCGAAGGTTCAAGGACAAAGGGAGATTTTTTTAGGAGAGTCCCATTGAGCCCCTCTGTGAAAATACCCTGTGTTCCCCTGTGGTAAAAATTCAGAACCCAATCCTTTGCGCTACTTCGTGAAAACCCTTCGCGTTCCTTTGTGGTTAATTTCTTTTCGTCTTTTTGTCTCTTCGTCCCCTCGTTCTTTCTCGTCCTTTGTGGTAAAACACACACATCCTTTCGCGGTAAGCACAATCCGTTCTTATTTCCCCTGTTTTTCCCTGATTTTCTCCAGCATGGTGGAGGTCAGCTTTTCAATATCATACGTGGTTTCCAGCCCCCAGTCAGCCCGGGCGATACTGTCATCGATACTGGCAGGCCAGCTGTCGGCGATAGGCTGACGGAAATCGGGTTTGTAGGAAATGGTAAATTCCGGGATGTGCTTTTTAATTTCGGCAGCCACCTGTTTTGGGGCAAAAGAGATACCGGCCATGTTGTAAGCCGAGCGCAGCGAAAGCCGTTTGGGGTCGGCCTGCATCAGCTTGATGGTGTTTTTGATGGCATCATCCATAAACATCATGGGCAGGGCAGTATCCTCTTTCAGAAAACATTCATAACGGCCTTTTTTTATGGCTTCAAAGAAAATTTCCACAGCATAATCGGTTGTGCCGCCACCGGGTTCGGTTTTGTAACTGATGAGCCCCGGATAACGCACGCTGCGAAAGTCCACACCATAACGTTTGTTATAATATTCGCCCCAGCGTTCACCGGCCAGTTTGGAAATACCGTAAACCGTATTGGGCTCCATCACGGTAAGTTGTGGGGTGTTGTGCCGCGGGGTAGTAGGGCCGAACACGGCAATGGAGCTGGGCCAGAATATTTTTTTGGCATCCGATTCGCGGGCAGCTTCCAGCGTATTCATCAACGCTTTCATGTTGATATCCCAGGCTTGCAAAGGGATTTTCTCGGCATTGCCCGAAAGAACGGCGGCGAGATTATAAATCTGGGTGATTTTAAACCTTACAAGAAAATGCAAAAGGTTATTGAAATCCAGCACATCCAAAATCTGGAAAGGGCCGGATGCCCTAATCTCCCGGGTAGGTTGTTTAATGTCGGTGGCATACACATGTTCGTCGCCATAAATTTTCCGGAGTTCCATAACCAGTTCAGAACCGATTTGCCCTGAACTTCCGATAACAAGTATATTCTCCATTATTGTCTTTTTTATGAGATAAGCGTTGCAAAAGTATTAAAACAATTGGTTGAAATTTAGTATTTTTGTTCATCAAAAAATTAACTATTCTTAAATAGAGTATCATGGAAAGAGACCAAAAAATATTTGACCTGATAAAACAGGAAAAAGAACGCCAAACGCGTGGTATTGAGCTTATTGCTTCTGAAAATTTTGTGAGTGAACAGGTGCTGGAAGCCATGGGCTCGGTGATGACCAACAAATACGCCGAAGGCTATCCGGGAAAACGGTATTACGGTGGTTGTGAGATTGTGGACCAGTCGGAGCAACTGGCCATTGACCGTGCTCGCGAACTTTTCAATGCAGAGTATGCCAATGTACAGCCACACTCCGGTGCACAGGCCAACATGGCTGTTTTGATGGCCTGCCTGAAACCGGGCGATACTTTCATGGGGCTTGACCTGTCGCATGGCGGACACCTGTCGCACGGTTCTGCCGTAAACTCTTCAGGAATCCTTTATCATCCGGTGGCTTACAAAGTGAAAGAAGATACCGGCACTGTGGACTACGACGAAATGGAGGTGCTGGCCAAAAAGGAGAAACCCAAATTGATTATTGCCGGAGCGTCTGCCTACTCGCGCGACTGGAATTACGAGCGTATGCGTGCCATTGCCGATGAAGTGGGGGCTTTGCTCATGGCTGACATCGCCCACCCGGCCGGAATTATTGCCAAAGGACTGCTGAACGACCCCATCGAATATTGCCACATTGTTACCACCACCACACACAAGACATTGCGCGGCCCGCGTGGCGGCATGATTCTCATGGGCGAAGATTTTGAAAATCCGTTTGGTTTGAAAACACCCAAAGGGGTTACCAAAATGATGTCCGCTGTGCTGAATTCGGCTATTTTTCCCGGCATCCAGGGAGGCCCGCTGGAACATGTTATTGCCGCCAAGGCCGTAGCCTTTGGTGAAGCCCTTACCGACAGCTATTTCGAGTATATCCTACAGGTTCAGAAAAATGCACAGGTTATGTCCAAAGCCTTTATGGACAGGGGCTATCATGTGATTTCAGGCGGTACTGACAACCATTTGATGCTCATTGACCTGCGTGGAAAATTCCCCGATATTACAGGCAAAATGGTGGAAAATACGTTGGTGAAAGCTGATATTACCGTCAACAAAAACATGGTCCCTTTCGACAGCCGCTCACCCTTCAAAACCAGTGGCTTGCGTGTTGGAACGCCCGCCATTACCACCCGCGGGCTGAAGGAAAACCACATGGAGCCTATTGTGGAACTCATCGACGAGGTGATTAGCAACATCGAAAGCGAAACCGTCCTTGCGGATGTAAAAAAACGTGTCAACAAAATGATGGCCGGTTTCCCGTTGTTTGCTTATTAATTTTTGAACAACGTGGTTTCATGGATTCCGGGCAACGGCCCTTTTCATTTAAAAACAAACCATTGAAAACACTCTACATAGCACGGCATGCCAAATCATCGTGGGATGATTTGAATGTTTCCGACCACGACAGAAAATTACTCCCCGTGGGGATAAAACGGACCGAAATAATGGCCGGCTGGTTGAAAAAGCAAAAAACACTTCCCGACCGGATCATCAGCAGCACGGCAACGCGGGCTTACGAAACTGCCCGTTTGCTGGCAAATGGCATCGGTTTCCCCGAAGATAAAATCGAAAAAAACAGCACGCTGTACGGGGCCGATACGGATGATGTAATGGAAATTCTCTACGCACTTCCCAAAGAGGTGGAGAAGGTTATGGTCGTGGGGCACAATCCTGATTTTACCGAATTGGCCAACCTTTTTCTGGACAGCGGCAGACGCATCGATAACCTGCCTACTTCGGGGGTTGTGGCTGTTCATTTCAAGGCAAAAAAATGGAACGAAATCGATGGGGCAAAGGCACGGGTAGCGTTTTTAATGACCCCCAGAATGGTCAGGGAGCTGAATTAGTTTTACCTTTGTCCTAAACAAAATACCTTGCTGAAAATAGCGGAAATAAAAAGTGCCTCTGCGGCAATTGCTGACGAATTGTTAAAGGTTCGCCATCATCTGCATGCCCATCCGGAGTTAAGTTTTGAAGAGGAAAAGACGGCAACTTATATTTCGGAATGGCTTACCAAGATGGGCCTCGAACATCAAACGGGCATCGCCGGATATGGCATTACCGGTCTTATCAAAGGGCGAAACCCGGAGAAAAAAGTGGTGGCACTTCGTGCCGATATTGATGCCTTGCCCATTTTTGAAAAAAATAATGTTCTTTATAAATCGCAGAATCCCGGCGTGATGCATGCCTGTGGCCACGATGTCCACACGACTTGTTTGCTGGGCGCGTTACAAATATTGAACGAACGGAAATCAGGTTTTGAAGGAACGGTTAAATTTATTTTTCAGCCGGCAGAAGAGAAACTGCCCGGCGGTGCCCTCAAAATGATAGATGCCGGCATACTGGAAAATCCTCCTGTGGATACCATTCTTGGCCAACATGTCTACCCCGCCCTTGAAGTGGGCAAAGTGGGGTTTAAAAGTGGTAATTACATGGCCTCTGCCGACGAAATCAGTTTGGTTATTCGCGGGAGAGGCGGCCATGCCGCTATGCCGGATGTTATTGATGATACGGTGTTGTCCATGGCCGAAATCATCGTTTCGTTGCAGGGTATTGTCAGCCGGAATGCCCCGCCCTCCGTTCCCACGGTACTTTCTTTTGGGGAAGTAAAAGCTGCGGGGGCAGTTAATATAATTCCTTCGGAAGTGGTGGTACGGGGAACTTTCAGGACATTTAATGAGAACTGGCGGGCCAAGGCACACCGGCTCATAACGGAAAATGCCCAAATGATTGCCAATATCCACGGTTGCTCGTGCCAGGTGATGATTGATAAAGGTTACCCGGGCCTGAACAACCATCCGGAAGTTACTGCTTTGGCCAGGCATGCAGCGGAACAATATCTTGGAAAAGAAAATGTTGTGGATTTGGATATCCGCATGACAGCGGAAGATTTTGCCCGTTTTGCCCGGCGGGTACCGGCTTGTTTTTACCGGTTAGGCACACGAAATGAGGAAAAAGGAATCACTTCCGGCTTGCATACATCCCAATTTGATGTGGACGAAAAAAGCCTGGAAATTGGTACCGGTCTTTTGGCCTGGGAAACATTACAACAATTAAAAGTTTAAACTATGCTCGTTGGAAACAAAGAATACAAAACCGTTTGGATGGAAGGGACATCCGTCTTTATGATCCAGCAAAACCTTTTGCCGTTTGAGTTTAAGGTTCACGAATGCAAAACTTATTGGGACACCTGTATTGCCATTACAGATATGGTTGTGCGGGGTGCGGGGGCCATTGGTGCCGCTGCCGGGTTTGCCATGGCGCAGGCTTTTCTGACCATCGGCACCAAAGAGCGGCTAAAAATGATCCGCGAAGCACGCAGCGATATTGAAAACACCCGCCCTACGGCCAGAAACCTGTTTTATGCCGTTGACAGGGTTTACCGCGCCGGACTGGAGTCAACGGAAAAAGCCGTGGCCGAAGCTGAATCAGTGGCACGCGAAGATGAAGAAAACTCAAAAGCTATCGGAGAATATGGTGCTGCCCTGACAAACGAAAAAGCCAATATCCTGACCCATTGCAATGCCGGATGGCTGGCGTTTGTGGATTACGGTACAGCCCTCGCCCCGGTCTATCTGGCACGGGAACAGGGAAAGGAAGTCTTCGTGTATGTGGACGAAACACGGCCCCGTGCCCAGGGTGGCCGGCTCACAGCCTGGGAATTAAAAAATGCCGGTGTGCCCCATGTTATCATTCCTGACAATGCGGCTGCCAGCCTCATGGCACAGGGAAAAATTGATATGGTCATTACCGGTGCCGACCGTATTGCCGCCAACGGTGATACGGCCAACAAGATTGGCACGCTGGGACGCGCCATCCTGGCCAAAGCCTTTGGCATACCTTTTTATATTGCGGCCCCCACCTCTACTTTCGACATGAATTGTGCCACCGGACGTGAGATCCCCATCGAAGAACGCTCGCAGGATGAGGTATTGTATCAGACCGGAACAGATGCGAACGGCCATCTCATAAAAGTGTTGGTCTGCTCGCCCGGCTCACCTGCCTACAACCCGGCATTTGATGTTACCCCGGCCCGTTACATTACCGGCATTATTACTGAAAAGGGGATGGTAACAGCCGATCGCCTCTCCATAAAAAAACTGATGAAAAAAGATTGATGAAAACCTTTTTTGTCAGGCTATTTCTTTTCGCCGGTCTGTTCTTTCTGTTTCAGGTAACCCATGCACAGGAATTTAAGCCCCGTCAATACAAAACATTCAACCGGCTGGGGATTGAAGTAAGCCCTGTTCAAAATTATACACTGCAAAGCGTCAGCACTTTACAGGAAATCCTCAAAAAAGACAGACAAACAAAGGTCAACAAAAGTATTGGGATTGTTTTTTCCGTTTTATCGGGAATATCGTTGGGTTTTGGAACTTATTTTTTAATTGAAAACAGTGCCAATGCCGGTTCGGGCTCTGATGTGATGATTGGATCTGTCGGAACGATTTTCGTTGCTACCGGTGGAATCTGTGCCGGGGTGGCCGTACCATTGCTTATCCATGCCAAAAAGAGAAGGAAACAACGCGAACGGTTCATCCGTTCTTTTAAAGCATCTTATTCGCCAGATTAGCCAGCTCCGAACGTTCTCCTTTTTCCAGCCGGATATGTGCGTAAAGTGCATTTTGTTTCAAACGGTCGATGAGTACCGACAAACCGTTGGATTGTGAGTCAAGATAGGGTGTGTCAATTTGGTAAATGTCACCGGTAAAGATAATTTTTGTGTTTTCGCCGGCACGCGTGATAATGGTCTTTATCTCGTGTGGTGTCAGGTTCTGGGCTTCGTCCACAATAAAAATCACATTGGAAATGCTCCGCCCGCGAATAAAAGCCAGCGGGGTAATCATCAACTTTTCACTTTCGATGGCATCGTTTATGTGCCGGTATTCTTTGTCCTGTTCGCCAAACTGGTTTTTGATAAATTTCAGGTTGTCCCACAGCGGTTCCATGTAGGGGTTTATTTTTGAGCTTACATCTCCGGGCAGGTAACCGATGTCCTTGTTGCTCAGCGGGACAATGGGGCGTGCCAGGTAGATTTGCTTGAAATCCCGTCGTTGTGCCCATGCCCCGGCCAGTGCCAGCAACGTTTTCCCTGTTCCGGCAACCCCTTGTAACGTAACGAGTTTTACTTCCGGGTCCATAATGGCATGCAGGGCAAAAATCTGCTCGGCATTGCGCGGCATAATACGTGAGACGGCATGTTTCTCCACCCGTTCTATCCTGTCGGTAATGGGGTTGTAAAAAGCCAGTGCCGAGGCCCGCTGTCCTTTTAAAATAAAATAGTGGTTTGGGTATGGTTTCTCGATGTTCAGTGCCTCCAGACTACAAAAACCGTTGGCATATAAACCGTCAATCACTTCGGCGGGAATATCGGAAAGAATGTTCTTTCCCGTATATAATGTGCTGATATTTTTAATTTTACCGGTTTCAAAATCTTCTGCCGGCAGGTTCAGTGCTTTGGCTTTCAACCTAAGGTTTATGTCTTTGCTTACGAGGATAACCTTCCGGTCGGGGTGGTCTTCTTTCAGTTTCAGGGCGGCATTCAGAATGCGGTGGTCGGCCTTGTCATCACCAAAAACATGGCGGGCATCCCGTTTGCTTTGTTCGTTCATAATGACACGAAATTTTCCCTTTTCCGGTCCGTCCAGCCGCCGCCAGTTGGTCATGGTCAGCTTGCCGGAGATGCCATCCAGAAACCGGATAAATTCGCGGGCTTCAAAATTCTTGGTATCGTTCCCCTTTTTGAAATTGTCCAGCTCTTCGAGGACAGTAATGGGAATGGCCACATCGTTGTCTTCAAAATTGTTGATGGCATTGTGGTTGTACAAAATGACGGAGGTATCCAGTACAAAAATCTTTTTTTTCTTTTCTGACTTCTTTTCTGCCATGGGAGATAGCTTTGATGAGAATAATAAATGAACACCAGTAAAAATAAACTGAAAAAGCTGAAAACCCGGGACGATGGCGACAGAGTTTCTAACAACCTGCCGTTGACAAGTAGACAGTGGGCAAACCCTGTGGGGGATTCGGGAGGGCCCCCCGTTTTTTTGTGGTTATTTATACCTTTGTCCGGATATTTTATGGCTATGGAAACAACTCCGAAAGAAGAAAAGTGGTATCAGAAACTCCGGAACAAGTACCGGTTGGTACTTTTTAACGAAACAACTTTTGAAGAACGCATCAGCTTCCGGCTTAGCCGGATACAGGTGGTGGTCTTTTTGCTGAGCATGGCCATTACTTTTGTTGCATTGACTTTTTTCGTGATTGCCTACACGCCTTTGAAGGAATATATTCCCGGATACCCCAATGTCCAGCAAAAAAATAACCTGTACCATTTGAACAAAATTGCCGACTCGCTGATGCTTAATGCGCAGCAAAACAACCGTTATATCCAAAATATTAAGCGAATTATAGAGAACAAAGAATTGATTGAGACGCCATCCGAATCTACGGCACAAGCGTATAATTACGATACGATTACTGATCATAAATCGTCGCAGGACAGTGCGTTAAGGGTATCTTTTGAGAACCAGACAAAATTTAATTTATTCCCGCAAAATGAGGTTACGCTGGGCATACCGGGAAAATCCGGCATAAGGAGCATGAACTTTTTCAAGCCCCTCAATGGCATTGTTACCGCACCGTTTGCCCCGTTGGAAAAACACTATGGTGTTGATATTGTCGCCCCGCATAACGCTGCGGTAATGTCGGTATTGGATGGCACGGTTATACTGGATGCCTGGACACAGGAAACGGGTTATGTGATAGTTATTCAACATGTGGGAAACCTTATTTCGGTGTATAAACACAATGCCGTTCTTTTGAAACATGAGGGCGACTTTGTGAAAGCCGGTGAACCCATTGCCATTGCCGGAAATTCGGGCGAAATTTCAACCGGGCCCCATTTGCATTTTGAGCTTTGGTATAACGGTAATCCGGTAAACCCCATCAATTACATTAATTTCAATTAAGATAAAGGCACTGTTTTTATGATAAAAAGGATAGCTGTTTTGGGGTCAACCGGTTCCATTGGGCGGCAAACGCTGGAAGTAATTGAGGCACAGGAGGTTTTCTTCAGTGTGGAAGTATTGGTAGCGTACCAAAATACCTCTCTGCTGATACAACAGGCCCGAAAATTTAAGCCCAACGTTGTGGTTATTGGCGATGAGGGCCTCTATCCCGAAGTTGCCCTGCTGCAGGATGAAGGTATCAAAGTATATGCGGGAAAGGCTGCCGTGGCCGAAATAACCGAAATGGATACAATAGACCTTGTGGTCATGGCCATGGGGGGATTTGATGCGTTGGAACCGGTACTTGCCGCACTGAAAAATAAAAAACCCCTGGCCCTTGCCAGCAAAGAGGCACTGGTGGTTGCCGGCGAGCTGATAATGCAGGCTGCCATGGAAAACAAGGTTCCCGTTATCCCTGTCGATTCGGAACATTCAGCGGTTTTCCAGTGCCTTATGGGCGAATTGGACAATCCGGTGGAAAAAGTGGTATTGACCGCTTCGGGCGGGCCTTTTTTGCGGCGTGATTATCGTTCCTTTTCGGAAATTACCCCCGAAGAAGCCCTCCGCCATCCTGTTTGGAAAATGGGAACGAAAACCACCATCGATTCGGCCTCACTTATGAACAAAGGGCTGGAGGCCATAGAGGCCCGATGGTTGTTTGGTTTGGATATTTCACAGATTGAAATACTGGTCCATCCACAGGCGGTGGTCCATTCGTTGGTTTATTTTGCCGATGGGTCGGTGAAAGCACTGCTTGCAGCTTCCGATATGCATATCCCCATCCAATTTGCCATGAGTTATCCCCGGCGCATAAAAAACAGTTATCCCCGGCTTGACCTTGCCGCCTTGGGAAGCCTCTCTTTTGAAAAGCCTGATATTAAAAAATTTCGTAATCTTGCACTCTCTTTTGAAGCAATGAAAACAGGAGGAAATATGCCCTGTATCCTCAATGCGGCCAATGAAGCAGCTGTGGGGGCCTTTCTCGAAAAACGGTTGGGGTTTCTACAGGTTCCCCGGTTGATTGAGAAATGTATGGAAACCGTTCCTTTTGTCCCGCATCCCGATTTGGATGCTTATGTCGAAACCGACAGGCTTTGCAGAATAAAAGCAAAAGAATTCATAAAAAACAGTTGAGAAAAATATGGTTATTTTAATAAAAGTACTGCAATTACTACTGAGCTTGTCCATTCTGGTGATTATCCACGAATTTGGCCATTTTGCAGCAGCCAAAATATTCAAAACCAAAGTGGAGAAATTTTATCTTTTCTTTAATCCCTGGTTTTCCATTTTTAAATTTAATTACAAAGGCACCGAATACGGCATGGGCTGGGTTCCGCTGGGCGGCTATGTGAAGATAGCCGGCATGATTGATGAATCCCTGGACAAAGAGCAGATGAAAAAACCGCCACAGCCCTGGGAATTTCGGTCAAAACCTGCCTGGCAGCGGTTGATTATCATGCTGGGCGGTGTTACCATGAATGTGGTGCTGGCCATTGTGATTTACATCGGCTTGCTGACTTATTTTGGCGAGGAGTACCTGCCCACACAACAGGTAAACAAATACGGTGTTGTTACGGACAGCCTTTCCCGCAGCATGGGTTTCCGGAACGGGGACAAAATACTCACCATTGCCGGCAAACAGGTCGAGAATTTCCAGAAAATTCCCATTGAGATTATCCTGAACGAAGCACAGACAGCTACGGTGCTGCGAAACGGCCAAAAAGTTACCATTCATTTTCCTGACGGCAGCCTGCGCAAACTCATTAAACAGAAACCCCAGTTTTTCCTCACCCCACGCGTACCGTTTATTGCCGGAAAATTTGCGAAAAACTCTCCGGCTGAAAAAGCCGGGTTACAGACAGGGGATACCATCCTCGGTATTAACGGGAAATATATTCCCTACTTCAGCGATTTTCGCGAAGCAATACAAAAACATAAAAATCAAAAGGTTATCCTTTTGGCAAAGCGGGGAAATGATACGTTGAGGTTACCTGTCCAGCTGGGCAGCGATGGCCTGATTGGTGTTCATCCTGAAGCCAATATCAAAGATTTCTTTCAGCTGAACCAGAAGAAATATACTTTATTTCAGGCTATTCCTGCCGGTTTTGTCCGCACCTGGGCGGGTATTGGAAATTATCTGAAACAGCTCAAGCTGATTTTTTCGCCCAAAGTGAAAGCCTATGAAAACGTGGGCGGGTTTATTGCCATCGGCAACATTTTCCCGGCTGTGTGGCACTGGGAAAGTTTCTGGAGGCTGACGGCCTTTCTTTCCATAATGCTGGCCATCCTGAACGTACTGCCTATTCCGGCACTGGATGGGGGCCATGTGCTGTTTCTGCTTTATGAGATTATTGCCCGCCGCAAACCCAGCGACAAATTTCTGGAAAATGCACAAATCGTGGGCATGGTCATCCTTTTCACGTTGCTGATCCTTGCCAACGGAAACGATATTCTCAAACTATTTAAACATTAACGAATATGTGGACGCTTAGCATTCCCGGTTGGAAACAATTGAAAATAAAACATGTGGTCTTTGACTATAACGGTACCCTTTCCGTTGATGGAAAACTGCTTCCCGGGATAGCCGAAAAACTTACGTTGCTGGCAAAACTGTTTACTTTACACGTGGTAACGGCAGACACTTTTGGCCTGGCAGCGCAAGAGCTGAAAGGCCTTCCCTGTTTGCTGACAATTTTACCGAAAGAAAATCAGGCGGAAGCCAAGTGGGAATATGTCAAAAAGCTGGGATCGGAACAAACTGCTGCCGTGGGCAATGGCCGCAACGACAGGCTTATGCTGGCCGAAGCAGTATTGGGTATTGTGTTGTTGCAGGCCGAAGGGGCTGCCGTCGCCACCTTTAACAATGCGGATGTGGTGTGCAAACAGGCTTCGGATGCCATGGACCTTTTTCTTCATCCCCAAAGGATGACCGCCACTTTACGCGGATAATCTGTTTTTTTCTTCCGGCTTCTGACTTTCGCTTTTTGTTTTATGCCCGAAAATCTTTGTCTGACGCTGGATGGATTCTTTGTGTATCAGGTTTAATAGTTTCTTCAGAAACAGTTCATTTAAACCAAGATGGGTTCCGATGGAAAGCCTGTCCGTAATGATTCCGGCCCAACGTTTCATTTGCAGAATAGTAATGTTGTTGTCGCGTTTGTAACTGCCGATTTCATCGATAATCTCCAGCCTTTTGGCAAGAATCTGCAATATCTCCCCATCTAATTTATCAATTTCGGTACGCAGGGACTCCAGATGGCTTTCAAAATCAGGACTTCCTGTACGTTTTCGCAATACAAGATGTTGGAGTAAATCGCGCAGCCTGTCCGGGGTAATCTGTTGTGCCGAATCGGTAAGGGCAACATCCGGGTTTTCATGTACTTCGAGCATGAGGCCATCCATTTCGAGGTCGGTTGCCTTTTGGGAAATCTCCTGTATCAAATCACGTCGTCCGCAAATATGGCTCGGGTCTACAATGATGGGAAGTTGCGGGACCAATCGCTTTAGCTCGATGGGAATCTCCCACATAGGCGCATTTCGAAAAGGCGATTTGTCAAAATAATGAAATCCGCGATGAATGGCGAGAAGCTGCTTTATTCCGGCGGCATTGACCCTTTCCAGTCCGCCAATCCACAGTTTTAGGTCGGGAATAATGGGATTTTTAACCATCACGGTTACCGGTACCCCTTTCATGGCCTCGGCCAGCTCCTGCACCACAAACGGATTGACGACCGTCCGGGCGCCCAGCCAAAGGACATCAATATCATATTTTAGCGCAAGCTCTACATGTTCGGGACGGGCTACTTCAATGGTGGTTTTCAATCCGGTTTCCGCTTTTACCTTTTTCAGCCAGGACAATCCTTGTTCGCCCACCCCTTCAAAAGCACCGGGACGCGTACGTGGTTTCCACAGGCCGGCACGAAAAATCTTTACTTCCGGTATTTTGGCAATTTCGCGGGCTGTCTGCAAAACCTGTTTTTCACTTTCGGCACTGCACGGGCCGGCAACGACAAGGGGAAAACTTTCCGGGTCCCACAAATCGCCCTGTCCGGCTATGTCCATATCTGTACTCATGTTGCAAAAATAATCAATTGATAATGTTTACGATAGTTTTGTACTTTTGTGGCCGGAAGATTCCGCTATTTATAGGATTATACAATTACATGAAATTTCAAGAACTTAATTTATCCGATTCGCTGTTGGAGGCCCTGTCATTTATGGGCTTTGAAGAAACCACGCCCATTCAGGAACAGGCCATCCCGGCCATTATGGATCACAAAGACCTGATTGCCAGCGCACAAACAGGAACCGGAAAAACAGCCGCCTTTATTTTACCTGTTTTAAATGAACTGGCCGGCAAACAGTACCACGAAACCAAAGTATTGGTCATCGTCCCCACCCGCGAACTGGCCCTGCAGATTGACCAACAGATTCAGGGCTTCTCTTATTTTACGCCGGTAGAATCCATAGCCATCTACGGTGGTGGTACCGGCTCGGAATGGGACCAGCAGAAAAGGGCACTTACCTCCGGAACGGAAATCATAGTGGCAACCCCCGGAAAGCTTATCTCGCACCTGAACATGGGATATGTGAAATTCGAGCACCTCAAATACCTTATCCTTGATGAAGCCGACCGGATGCTGGACATGGGCTTTCATGAAGATATTCAAAAAATCATCACTTACCTGCCGAAAGATAGGCAAACACTGATGTTCAGTGCTACCATGCCGCCAAAAATCAGGCATCTTGCTGCCAAAATATTACATAACCCCGTGGAAATTTCCATTGGTATGTCCAAACCCGCAGAGGGGGTTTTACAGGCGGCATACCTAACCCATGAAAACCAGAAAACCCCTTTGATTATTAATTTGATAGCCGACAAACCGGAGGTAAAAAGCATCCTGATTTTCAGCTCTACCAAGAAAAAAGTCAGCGAGATTGTCCGTGGGCTGCGGGGAAAAGGTTTTCAGGTAGAAGGAATTTCGTCGGATTTTGAACAAAGCCGGCGCGAGGAGGTTTTGCGCAGTTTCCGCTCAAAGCGCACACGGGTATTGGTGGCAACCGATGTGCTCAGCCGGGGTATCGACATCAAAGATATCGACATTGTCATCAACTACGATGTGCCCGGCGATGCCGAAGACTATGTTCACCGTGTGGGAAGGACTGCCCGTGCGGCTTCCTCAGGATTGGCCATTACGCTGATTAACGAGCGGGACATGATGAGTTTCAGCCAGATAGAAGAACTCATCGGAAACGAGGTGATGAAATTGCCGCTTCCCGATGGCCTTGGTGAAGGCCCCAAATGGAATCCCAGGCCTGTCCGGCGTTCTTTTCATGGGAAAGGCCAATTTCGTGGTAAAGGGAAACCCCGCTCAAGAGATGGCAGAAAAGGAAATTACCGAAAGAATAACAGGTAATTACTTCAATAAAATCTTCTCCTTTCCGATAATCCGGCTACCGGATTTTATTTATGAAAGCCATCAAATACGCTTTTAAACATTGTTTAACATATTGGCGAAAGTTAACGGGATACCCTATTTGCTTTTTTCTTTACTTTTGAGCGCGAATTGTTTAGCCAAAATAAGCGGGCAAAAGGTCCGTTGAAAATAAAGTTGTTTAAAGTTTAAAAGATATTTATTTGCTGATTTACAGTATTATATATTCAAAAACACGGAAACACAGAAAATGAAAATAAAGATTGTCAACCATTCAAAACATGCATTGCCCAAATACGAGACCCTGGCTTCGGCCGGAATGGACTTGCGTGCAAATCTGGATGCGCCTTTGCGGCTGAAACCGCTGGAACGCGTGCTTGTGCCCACGGGGTTGTTTATTGAAATACCTGTGGGCTACGAAGCCCAGGTACGCCCACGCAGCGGGCTGGCATTGAAAAAAGGGATTACCGTGCTAAACAGTCCCGGCACAATTGATGCCGATTATCGCGGCGAAATACGGGTAATTTTGATTAACCTTTCCGGTGATATTTTTGAGATTGCCGATGGCGACCGCATTGCCCAAATGGTGATTTCTTCACATGCCCAGGCACAATGGGAGGAGGTGGAAGTACTAACGGAAACTACCCGTGGAACAGGCGGTTTTGGACATACAGGCGGGAAATGATACAGGAACCTTAAAGACAGGTAAACAATGAAATCAAAAATAAAAATTCTCACATTTTTATTGCTTTTGCTGATGGGAAGCCAGGTTTTTGCACAGGACAAATATCATCGTAAGGGCAAAAAAGAATTACAGGAACAGGAGCTGACGGAGCAGAAACACTACAAGGAAGCCGACCTGTTTGCCCGTGCCATCACTTTTAAAGAAACGGGACGGCCAAAACAAGCCGACAGCCTGCTGTCGCTGGTGTTGAAAATAAACCCGGAGGATGCCGCGGCCAATTACGAAAAAGCCCGCCTGTTGTCAGCTTACGGGAAAAATAAAGCAGCCCTGGCCCTGGCCCGGAAAGCCGTGAAACAAGACAGCCTTAACAAATGGTACCAGGTGCTTTATGCTGACTTGTCCAAAATCAATGGTGATTACAAAAGCTATCTTGATACTTATAAAAAACTTTGTGAAAAAGAGCCGGGAAATTTAGGCTTTCAAAACGAATTGGCTTTTGCTTACTATTTTACGGGCGACTATAAAAATGCGGTACGTACTTACCGGACGGTAGAAATGCTGATGGGAATAAATCCGCAGCTTACCAAGCAAATAGCCGATCTTTATCTCCGTATTGGGGAGAAAGACTCGGCACTTATCCAATATGAACAGTTGGTTAAATACAATCCCGAAAACGTCCGGGTTTATGCCATGATGGCGGAATTTGCTTCTAAAAACGGACTTCCTAAAACGGCCGAATGGGCCTATCGGCAGATCATCAGGCTGAACCCGCAGGACCCTTATGTCCACATTTCACTCGCTGACTTCTACCGTAAAAACGGGAAACCGGACAAGTCTTTTGAAGAGTTGAAAAAAGGTTTTTCCAATGTTAAATTAGATACCAAAACCAAGATAAACCTGCTGCTGACTTACTATTCAGGACCGCTTACGGATGACCAGAAAGCCCAGGCACTGGAACTGGCAGAGGTGATAAAATCGGCACATCCCGAAGACTCAACGGCAGATGCTTTTTATGCCAGCATGCTCTACGAAAACAAAAAATATGAGCAGGCAAGGCCTTTGTTTCGGAAAATGCTTGTCAACCATCAGGATAATTATGCCTTCTGGGAACAGTTGCTTTTCTGCGACCTTTATCTGAACGACAACAAAATACTGGAAGCCGATGCTGCCCGTGCGACAAAAATTTTCCCCGACAAACCCATACCCTTTTTACTGGGTGGAATTGCTTCATTTCAACTGAAAAATTATAAAAAAGCCAAAACTTTCCTGGAAAAAAGCAGGGAACTTGCCAATGGCAACAAAGCCCTTTTGGAAAACATCAACTCTACCCTCGGCGATACCTACCATGAACTGAAAGAAAACAAAGCAGCCTATAAAGCCTACGATGCCGTCTTGCGGCTAAACAGCGAAAACACCATCGTGTTAAACAATTATGCTTACTATCTTGCATTGGATGGTGTTCAGCTGGAAAAAGCAGCTTCCCTTGCCAAAAAAGCCGTTGACCTCGACCCGTACAACCAAAACAACCTCGACACCTACGCCTGGGTACTTTACAAGCAAAAAAAGTATAATCAGGCACTGAAGTGGGAACAAAAAGCTTTGGACAATGGTGGAAAAACCAGTGGTGTTGTGGTAGAACATTATGGCGATATCCTTTACAGGCTTGGCAAACACAAAGAAGCACTGGTACAATGGAAAAAAGCGGCCGGCCTCAAAGATCACTCCAAGCTGCTGAAGAAAAAAATAAAAACCGGAAAACTGTATGAATAAAAATCTTCGTAACCTGTTGCTATTGGGCTTATTGTTAGGGAATTTCTTCTTTTTTTCTGCCTGTAAATCAACCAAGCCGTTGATACATAAGTCGCTGCCGGCAATGTCTTTTGAACAGCTGTACAAAAAAATTGAACAGAACAGGCCGGCATTTTCCTACCTGAGCGCAAAACTGGGGGTTTCGTACCAAAAAGGGGACAAAGAGCCGGTGCAGTTCAGGGCACAAATGCGCCTGAAAAATGACAGCATTATCTGGATGAGTATCGTCCCCGCCATGGGAATAGAAGCTGCCCGCATTATACTGACAAAAGATTCGGCAAAGCTTCTGAACCGCATAAAAAAATATTATGTCCTGGGCGATTATCACTTGATTGACAGCCTTATGCATACTGCTGTCAATTTTGATATGATGCAATCGCTGCTGTTGGGAAACAGCATTTCCTATCCGCTTGTCGATTCTTCTTCCGGCATTGACAAGCAGTGCTATCTGTTGAGCATGAAAATGAAAATGCCGGGTAATGATTCCCTTTCGGGATACCATTTTTTGAAACAAAAGATATGGATTGATCCGGAAACAAAGGGTATCAAAGAGCTGTATCTGAGCGAAGAGGGAATGGAAAACAAGGGGATGCATATTTTTTACGATGCATACCAAAACATTGACGGGCAAAACATTCCGTTGAAAATACAAATTGTTGTTCACGCCAAACAGAAAATCAGCATTAATATCAACTATAAAAAAACCGATATGAATATCCCCCGCGGGTTCCCTTTTATCGTTCCGGGCAAATACAAAAAAAAGGATTTTTAACGGTTTGGTTTTTGCGTTTATCTTTGTCAATCTGTAACAGATGCGATTATGATCAGGGGAAAACATTTTTTTCTTGTCCTTTTTCTTTTCGGGGGGATTATGCCCCTGTTTTCCCAAACAAAAACGACCACGCTGAAAGCCCGCCGCCAAAAACTTGAAAAGGAGATTTCCTATACCAATAAATTGCTGGGGGAGGTAAGCAAAAGCAAAAAAAACACGGTTTATGAGTTAAGGCTTATCAACAGCCGCATCAACGCCCGCCACCGTTTAATGGATGTCCTGAGCAAAGAAGTTGCCTCAATTTCCGAAAATATCTCCAACACCAACTGGACGATAATGGATATGGACAAACGCCTCGGTGCGTTGAAAAAGGAGTATGTTCAAATTGCCTGGTACCTTTACAAAAATGATAACAACTATAACCGGCTGGCTTTTCTCTTTTCTGCCAAAGATTTTAACCAGGCCTACCAGCGGCTCCGTTATCTTGATGAGATTTCGGCTTATATCCGCAAAGAAGCAGACAGGATTACCCTGCTCGAAGCGCAAAAAAAGAACCAGCTAAACAAGCTGAAACAGGACAAAGTAGAGAAAAAGAAATTGTTGGACAATGAAACCACCCAGCTCTCAAATCTGGAGATGGAACAACATCAAAAAACCAAACTGAAGCAAAAACTCTCCGGCAGGGAAAGAAACCTGCGTGCCCGGTTGAAACAAAAACAAAGGGAATCGCGACAGCTACAGGCACAAATCAGGAAAGCCATTGCCGAAGCGGCAAAGAGAGCGGCGGCAGCCCCTTCAAAAAAGTCAACGGCATCCAATATCCGGCTTTCTTCCTCTTTTCTCGCCAACAAAGGGCAACTTCCCTGGCCTGTAAAAAGCGGTGTTATCTCCCAGACATTCGGCATCCATACCCATCCTGTTTTGAAACATGTCCAGATAAAAAACAATGGGATAAATATCGCTACTGCCAAAGGGAGTGTTGCCCATGCCGTTTTCCCCGGAAAAGTTGTCAATGTGGTACGGATTACCAATACCAATATTGCCATCATTCTGAAGCACGGGGACTATTTTACCGTTTATTCCGGGCTGGACAAGGTTTTTGTCAAAAACAACCAGCAGGTATCGCAAGATGAAGCTCTCGGGGTAATCCATACCAGCCTGCAGGGGAAAACAGAACTCCATTTTGAAATTTGGCATCAAAAAGTTTTGCAAAATCCGGCTTACTGGATTCGAAAAAGATAATTGATGGGCTAATGAAATATCTGAAAACAAACAGCATCCTATGAGCACCCCGAAAAGTGGCATTGTTGTCCGGTCTACCGGAAGCTGGTATATTGTGAAATCCGGCCCCGGAACACAGTATCATTGTAAACTGAAAGGCAGCTTTAAAATAAAGGGCATCCGCAGCACAAACCCTGTGGCCGTAGGCGACAAAGTAGATTTTATATTGTCGGGGGCCGATGAAACCGGCCTTATCGTACACATTCATAACCGGAAAAATTATATTGTCCGCAAAGCCACCAAACTGTCCAAAGCTTCCCATATCATTGCCTCCAACTTAGACCAGGCCGTACTTATCAGCTCGTTGGTAAAGCCCAGGACCTCAACAGGTTTCATCGACCGCTTTCTGGTAACTGCCGAAGCTTACCATATTCCTGCCGTGCTTGTCTTTAATAAATACGATTTGTATAACGATGAGGTAAAATCACAACTCGAAACAAGGTTAAAAGTTTACGCTTCTGCCGGATATTCCTGTCTTGTAACGTCGGCAAAAGAAAATTTTCATATCGATGAATTTAAAAAAATACTGGAGAGCAAGGTGAGTTTACTGGCCGGGCATTCGGGTGTTGGCAAGTCGGCATTGATTAACAGGGTAGATGCTTCCCTTAACCTGAAAGAGGGAGAAATTTCCCGTGCACACCTGAAAGGAAAACACACGACCACCTTTGCCGAGATGTTTCCCCTGACTTTTGGCGGAAGTATTATTGACACCCCCGGAATAAAGGAGTTTGGGCTGGTGGATTTCGAAAAAGCAGAACTGGGACAACGGTTTCCCGAAATCAGGCAACTTATGGGCCGGTGCCGGTTTGCCAATTGCCTGCATGTGAACGAGCCCGGATGCGCTGTCCGCAAAGCAGTGGAAAATGGTTCATTCCCACCGTTTCGTTATCAAAATTACCTGAATATGCTCAACGATATCCATGACTGATTCCGGCTAATTCCTATCATGCCAGAGGCAGACAAGTTTTTTAGGCACCAGGGTTTCAGAAACAGGTTATTATATGAATGTCCCGTTAGGGACATAATATAAGATTTCATCATTTTTAACAAGTCCCGTCAGGGATTGAATATTAAAGAAATCAATTAAAGAAGCGTATCCCGAATTCAGGTTATTAGTCAATACCTTGATATTTCTATTTGCCTTTTGTAACTTTGTAAAATCGTTCTTAAAAGCAAAGATCATGAAAGCAAAAGAGATTATTCAATCGCTGCTGGCCGAGGCAGGAGTCTCTCTCAACGGCGGTAATCCGTGGGACGTTCAGGTACACGATGACCGGGTTTTTAACCGATGGCTTTCCGAAACCGAACTCGGACTGGGCGAATCCTTTATGGATGGCTGGTGGGATGTGGAAGCTTTGGATGCGTTTTTCGACAAAATCCTGCGGGCAAACCTGGAACAAAAAGTAAAACGTAACCTGAAAACAGCCCTTTTCATTTTATCTACCCAACTACTTAACCAACAGACAAAAACAAAATCAAAGCAGGTAGGACGCGAACATTATGACCTTGGCAACGACTTGTTTAAAAGCATGTTAGACAAAAGAATGTGCTATTCGAGCGGATACTGGAAGAAAGCAGAAAACCTGGATGAAGCCCAAGAAGCAAAATTAGGACTGATTTGTAAAAAACTGGACCTAAAATCCGGAATGCGAATACTTGACATCGGTTGCGGATGGGGAAGTTTTGCCAAATATGCCGCCGAAAATTATGATGTGGAAGTGGTGGGCGTGAGTATTTCCAAAAAACAAATTGAGCTGGGGCAACAACTTTGCAAAGGCTTGCCGGTGGAACTCCGTTTTCAGGATTATCGTGAGGTAAAAGGGAAATTCGATGCCATCCTTTCCATTGGCTTTCTGGAACATGTCGGGTACAAAAACTACAGGACATACATGGAAGTTGTCCACCGTTGCCTGAAAGATACGGGTATTTCGCTCATACATACCATTGGCAACAATACAAGTGTTACTTACGTGAATGCCTGGACCAACAAGTATATTTTCCCCAACGGGATGATCCCTTCCCTGTCTCAAATTGCCAAAGCTGCCGAAGGGTTGTTTGTAATAGAAGACCTGCATAATTTCGGCCCCGATTATGACAAAACACTCATGGCCTGGTATGCCCGTTTCATTAAGGCCTGGCCCCAACTAAAAGAGTTGTATGGCCAGCGTTTTTACCGGATGTGGACCTATTTTTTATTGAGCAGTGCCGGTGGTTTTCGCTCACGGTTTAACCAGCTGTGGCAGATAGTGATGACAAAACCCGGCAGGGAGCTTCCTGATTGCCGGATAGGATAGGGCCAATGCAGGTTTATACGTTGATTTCGCGGTCGCGGAAACCGAGCAGGTACAAAATCGTATCAAGTCCGTTGACGGAGATAGCATGTTGTGCGGAAGCTTTTACTGTAGGTTTGGCGTGAAAGGCAATGCCCATGCCCGCTTTTTCCAACATGGCGAGGTCGTTGGCCCCATCGCCCACGGCAATGACCTGTTCGAGGTGAATATCCTCTTTAAAAGCCAGTAGTTCCAGCAGTTCGGCTTTCCGTTTCCCATCCACAATCTCATGCAGGTGACGGCCGGTAAGCTTTCCGTTTTTTATTTCCAGCTCGTTGGCAAAAACATAATCGATGCCCAGACGGGCTTTCAGGTAATTGCCAAAATAGGTGAAACCTCCCGAAAGGATGGCTGTGCGGTAACCATATTGTTTCAGGGTACGCAAAAGCCGTTCGGCCCCTTCGGTAATGGGAAGGTTTTCGGCAATTTCTTTTAAAACGGATTCATCCAGCCCTTTCAAAAGGGCAATGCGTTGTTTAAAACTCTCTTTAAAGTCTATTTCTCCATGCATGGCACGTGCGGTAATCTCTTTCACTTTCGCACCCACGCCGGCCTTTTCTGCCAGTTCATCAATTACCTCGGTCTGTATCAGGGTGGAATCCATATCGAAACAAACCAACCGCCGGCTTCTGCGGAAAACATTGTCTTCCTGAAAAGCAATATCCAAATCACTTTTTGAACCAATGGTAAGCAGTGCCTGTTTCATGGCGGCAACATCAACGGGTGTGCCACGTACCGAAAACTCAACGACCGCTTTGGCAACATTGTCTTTTTTCAATAACGATTTACGTCCTGACAAACGGGAGATGGTGTCAATATTCAGTTTCTGGTCAACAATTACCGAGGCTACCTGTGATAAATTTGAAGCCGTCAGCCGGGGTGCCAGCAATGTGATAATGTACCGTTCTTTTCCCTGAAGGTTGACCCATTCTTCATATTTATCAATAGGAATGGGGGTAAACTTTATGTGCGTTCCCAGTTCGTAAGCTTTGAAAAGCAGGTCTTTCAATATACTGGATGATTTTGACTCCTTTGGGACTTCAAACAGGATGCCCAATCCGAGATCCTGATGAATAACAGATTGTCCCATGTCAAGAATATTCACATCATATTCCGATAATACCGCCATTAGCGATGCGGTCAGACCGGGTTTGTCTTTTCCTGAAATATTCAGAAGGATGACTTCCTTGTTGCCGTGTGCCATAAAGCATGGTTTTTATCGGACAAAAATAGAAAACCTCTCTTCAAACGGGTTATTTTTTCATTTTTTTTTCCGTATCGGTTATTTTCTTCCATAATCGGCAGGAATTTCCCCCCAAATACGGGTTTCCCATTTCAGGATAGGGATGTCGCTGTAGTCATTTTCTTTGAGCCATTTTTGTGCACTGTGAACGGCCCGGAGCAGTTCCTCATTTTTTTTACCCCATTTTAGTTTGGTGTTGACCTGTTTTTTTCTGACCCAGGCGATGGCTGTGCGCGAATCCGAATAAAGGGGCATCTTCAGTTTGTTTTTTTTCAGCCAGGCAAGGCCCAGAACAATGGCCAAAAACTCTCCTATGTTCACTGTCCCCTGATCGTACGGGCCACGGCGGAATATTTCGGTACCGGTGTCGGTAAATACGCCACGGTATTCCAGTATGCCGGGATTTCCTTTGCAGGCAGCATCTACCGAGATACTGTACAAAACAGGCTTTCGCTCTGTCGTCAATTCATGCAGGTTTTTCTTCCCTTTCAGTGCACTAATCTCCTCATAGGATTTCTCAAAAGCCAGCCGGGCCTCTTCGAGAGAACCAAAGGATTTGTATTGTGCCCGTTCGTACCCCTGAATTTGCGCTTTGCAAACTTCCCAGTTGTTGTATATGCCCGGACGGTATCCGCGCCACACCACATAATATTTCTGTTTTGCCTTTTTTGCCACAGGGCAAAAATACAAGGTTTTTTTAGTTTTCTTTTTTACCACAAAGGAACACAAAGGGGTTTCACAAAGTAGCGCAAAGGGTTAGGTTCTGAATTTTTTTACCACAGGGGAACACAGGGGATTTTCACAGAGGAGCTCAATGGGGCTTGAAGAAATGAGGAGACGAGGAGACGAGGAGACGAAGGGACGAGGGTAGCGAAAACAAAAATTCGAGTCATTCGTTGGCAAAAAGACCTTGGTGTAACTTAGTGAATAGCCTTCGTGCAACTTCGTGGTTTTATTTTTACCACAAGGGAACACAAAGGGAGGCACGAAGGAATGTGGAGACAAGGAAGACAAAGAGATGGGGAGACTAAGGGACGAAGCTGTAAGAATCTTTGATGAAAATGATTTCCGTTTCAAACTGCGGAGGCCCTCACGGCAATTCCCGCCCGCAAAAGCCCATGTTAATTGCGTCAGGGCTAAACGTAGAAAATGGTTTTTGTCGGGCCGCAGGCGGGATAAAACCAAAATTTGTGCAATTCGAGTCATTCGTTGGCAAAAAGACCTTGGTGTGACTTAGTGAATAGCCTTCGTGCACCTTCGTGGTTTTACTTTTACCACGAAAGAATGAAGCAGCTTTTCCCGAAATGCTTATTTTTGTCCCTCATGAAAAAATTTTAACCGTTTTAAAAAATTAAATATGAGGAAAAATATATCCGCACTGTTTTTGACTTTTGTGCTGTCGTTTCTGCTGTTTGCCGGAAACGGAAAAGCCTGTACCAATTATCTTGTTACCAAAGGTGCTTCCGCTGATGGATCGGTCATGATTTCGTATAATGCTGATTCTCACGTTCTCTATGGTGAACTTTATCACTGGCCGGCAGCCATTTGGCCCAAAGGTACTATGATGGATGTGTACGACTGGGATACGGGAAAATATCTTGGGAAAATTGAACAGGCGCATCAGACTTACAACGTTATCGGCAACATGAACGAGCATCAGGTGGCCATTGGCGAGACCACTTATGGTGGACGCGCTTCATTGCAACATCAGTCCTCGGCAATAGTAGATTACGGCAGCCTGATTTACCTTGCCCTGCAACGCTCGAAAAGTGCCCGTGAAGCCATTAAAGTGATGACTTCGTTGGTAGCCAGATATGGTTATTACAGCGAAGGGGAAGATTTTTCCATTTCTGATAAAAATGAAGCCTGGATACTGGAGATGATTGGCAAAGGCGAAGGCGAAAAAGGGGCTGTATGGGTAGCCCGCCGCATTCCGGATGGTTATGTCTCTGCACACGCCAACCAGGCACGTATCACCACTTTTCCGCTGGCCAACGGGAAAACTTCTATTACCTCCAAAGACATGGATAAGATTTTCAACAAAGAGGTCAGCACGGTATATTCTGCCGATGCCATCTCTTTTGCCCGCAAAAAAGGTTTTTACAAAGGGCCCGACAAAGATTTCTCTTTTTCAGACACTTATGAGCCTGTAGATTTTGAAGGGGCACGCTTTTGCGAAATCCGTGTGTGGACCATGTTTAACGAGGTGAAATCGGGCATGGACAAATATTGGGATTATGCCAAAGGCCACATTGAACATGGCAAAAAGCTGGCCAATGGCGACAAAAACCGCAACGGTTATGCTACTAACCGGATGCCCCTTTGGGTGAAACCCGACAAAAAAGTTACTTTGCAGGAGATGATGCACTTTATGCGCAACCATCTGGAAGGTACTGAACTGGACATGAGCCAGGACGTAGGTGCCGGCCCTTTTCACTGCCCTTACCGCTGGCGGCCGCTTACCTGGAAAGTGAATGGCAAGGAGTACATCAACGAAAGGGCCACGGCAACACAGCAAACCGGATTTACCTTTGTGGCACAATCGCGCAGCTGGTTGCCCGATGCCATTGGCGGCATCAACTGGTGGGGCGTGGACGATGCTTCCGGTACCGTTTATATGCCTATGTATGCCTCCATTACCAAAGTTCCTGAGAACTTCAAAGTGGGTAACGGAAGTATAATGAAGTGGTCCGACTCATCGGGATTCTGGATTTTCAATCAGGTGGAGAATTTTGCTTACAGTGCTTGGGATCGCATCCATCCGGATATTGAAAAAGTACAATCGGAGCTGGAAAACCAGTTTATTGCCTACACGCCTGCCGTTGATGCCGGTGCCGGATTACTTTACAAAACTAATCCCAAAGAAGCGGTGGCCTACCTCACACAATACAGTAACAGTATGGCTTCCAAGACTTTTAAAACCTGGAAAAACCTGTATCATTACCTATTTATGAAGTACATGGACGGCAACGTAAAGTTCAAACGCCCGGTTCCCAAAGGATATAAATACGTAAACCCCAAGCTGGAGCAACCCGGCTATGGCGAAGCGTGGTACAAGCTGATTATCGACAAAACAGGCGACAAACTACTGGACAGGGAACATCAGAAAGAATAGCAGTTTACAAACGAAATTCAAGATGTGTCCATTGCATTTTGAAGTACACTTTGTACAACATGGAAAAACAGGATACTTATAACAAAAACCTCGTGGTGGTCATTGCTGCCGTGGCCGCCACCGGAGGCCTGCTCTTTGGATTTGACACCGGAGTTATTTCGGGAGCCATTCCCTTTTTCCAGAGAGATTTTCAACTGAGCAACAGCATGGTGGAGAATATCACCACCGCGGGGCTGATTGGCGCGGTGATAGGTGCCATGTTTACCGGCCGGCTTTCCGATATTTTCGGCCGTAAAAAAACCATTCTTGCCGCAGCAGTTGTCTTTGTCGTTGGTGCTGTCTGGTCGGGATGGGCCCCCAACCCGCACATGCTCATTGTTGCCCGTTTATTCATTGGCCTGGCCATCGGGGTTTCCTCTTTTTCGGTGCCATTGTACATTGCCGAAATTTCCCCCACCAAAATGCGGGGACGGCTGGTTTCGTTATTTCAGCTATTGATAACCATTGGTATTTTGGTCTCCTATCTGAGCGACCTCGCTTTTGCCAACAACAACGTGTTAAGTTCCTGGCGTCCTATGTTTTATATGGGGGTGATTCCCGGATTAATCTTGTTAATCGGGATGTTTTTCCTTCCTGAGACACCCCGCTGGCTCATGAGCAAAGGCCGTGAAGACGAAAGCCGGAAAATCCTGCAACGCATTGAAGAACCAGCATTGGTTGAAGATTCTATTCAGCGGATGAAAGACGAGATAAAGAAATATGAAGAGCGTGCCGGACTAAAAGAAATTTTCCGTCCCTGGTTGCGCACCGCGCTATTTATTGCCGTGGGCATCATGTTCTTCCAGCAGTTTGTGGGGATTAACACGGTGATCTATTACAGCCCGAAGATCTTTATGATTGTAGGCTTCGAAGGTGCCCGTGCCGGTATTTGGGCTGCGGTAAGTGTGGGGGTAGTCAATGTGCTGTTTACCATCCTCTCGCTGTTTATGATTGACAAGCTGGGGCGAAGAAAGCTGTATTTTATCGGGTTGAGTGGTATTATTTTTTCCCTTGATGCCCTGGGGCTGGTTTTTGCTTTCCATACTGCCCTCGGCGATGTTGGAAAATGGATGGCCATTGCCTTTGTATGGATTTACATTGCCTTTTTTGCCATCAGCCTCGGGCCATTGGGATGGCTTATCATTTCCGAAGTTTTCCCGCTGCGTGTCAGGGGAATCGGCTCTTCCATCGGATCACTTTCCAACTGGCTTTTCAACGGGGTTGTGGCTTTTACCTTCTTCAAAATTGTAAAGCTTTTTACGGCTTCCGGTGCAGGCATCATCACGCACGAAAAGCTCTATGATGAGGCCACTCATACTTTTGTCACTCACGCTATTAACAATGGAAACCCGGCGGGTGCTTTTTGGTTTTATGCTTTTATCGGTGTTTTGGGATTGGTGTGGGGCTATTATTTCCTGCCGGAGACCAAAGATGTACCGCTGGAGAAAATAGAAGAGCACTGGCACCAGGGTGGAAAACCACGGGAGTTGTAACTTGTGCTGGTCGGGATCTGCCTGCCCGGTTGATCAGGCGGGCAATCCAGGCCAAATTATTTAAAGTTAGTTTGTGAATTCTAATTTTTATTAACAACCAAATCAGCCGGACTTTCGGCCCCATTGTCCAAGCGTATCGTTTTCAACACAAATTTCAATAGGGAACCTGTCACTTTCGCCTGAATCATTAACTTTGCCGAAATTACAGAAAAAAGAGCAGATGAATAAAAAATTCAAGAGATATACCATCACATCGGCGTTGCCTTATGCCAACGGGCCCATCCACATCGGCCATTTGGCGGGCGTTTACGTGCCGGCTGACATTTATGCACGTTACCTGCGTTCCAAAGGCGAGGATGTGTTGTTCATCGGCGGTTCGGACGAACATGGCGTGCCCATCACCATCAAAGCACGCAAAGAAGGCGTTTCCCCACAGGATATCGTGGACCGATACCACGGCATTATCAAAAAATCATTTAAGGAATTTGGTATTTCGTTCGATGTTTACTCACGCACTTCGGCACCGGTACATCACGAAACAGCTTCGGCGTTTTTCACAAAACTTTACGAGGCAGGGAAGTTCATTGAGAAGACCAACGAGCAGTATTACGACGAAGAAACACACACTTTTCTCGCCGACCGTTACATCACCGGTACCTGTCCGCATTGCGGCTACGAAAAGGCTTATGGCGACCAGTGCGAAAGTTGCGGCACCTCGCTAAGCCCGCTGGAACTCATTAATCCCAAGTCGGCACTGAGTGGCAATGTGCCCGTACTGAAAGAGACCAAACACTGGTATCTGCCATTGGATCAGTATGAAGATTTTATGCGGGAATGGGTGTTGGAAGGACACAAAAACGACTGGAAAACCAACGTTTACGGACAGGTAAAATCGTGGATTGACCTGGGACTGAAGCCGCGTGCCGTTACCCGCGACCTGAGCTGGGGCGTAAAAGTTCCGTTGGAAGATGCCGAAGGCAAAGTGCTGTATGTGTGGTTTGACGCACCCATCGGCTACATTTCCGCTTCACGCGAATGGAGCCAAAATACAGGCAAAGACTGGGAGCCTTACTGGAAATCGGATGATACCAAACTGGTGCATTTTATCGGAAAAGACAACATCGTGTTTCATTGCATCATCTTTCCGGTTATGCTCAAGGCAGAAGGAAGTTACATCCTCCCCGACAATGTGCCGGCCAACGAATTTCTGAACCTTGAAAATGATAAAATTTCCACCTCCCGCAACTGGGCCGTGTGGCTGCATGAGTATCTTGAAGAATTTCCCGGAAAACAGGATGTGTTGCGTTATGTGTTGACTGCCAATGCGCCCGAAACAAAAGACAACGATTTCACCTGGCGCGATTTTCAGGCACGTAACAACAATGAACTGCTGGCCGTTTTCGGCAATTTTGTAAACCGCACATTGGTGCTAACCAAAAAATACTTCGATGGTAAAGTTCCGCCACGCCACGGTTTGCAGAATATTGACACGGAAACACTAAAAAGCCTGAAAGCCTTTCCCGGAAAAATTGCAGAAAGCATCGACCGTTACCGCTTTCGCGAAGCACTCGGAGAAATGATGAACCTGGCACGCCTCGGCAACAAATATCTTACCGACAATGAGCCCTGGAAAATCTTCAAAACAGATCCGCAACGCGTGGAGACAATTTTGAATATTTCCTTGCAAATCACTGCCAACCTGTCTATTGTGGCTGAACCGTTTTTGCCTTTTACCGCTGAAAAACTGCTGGGAATGTTGCAAATGAAATCACTGAAATGGGAAGATGCCGGCAGTGCTGATATTTTACCCGACGGCCATCAGTTGGGAAAACCGGCTTTTTTGTTTGAAAAAATAGAAGATGCCGACGTGGAAAAACAAGTGCAGAAACTGTTGGATACCAAAAAAGCCAACGAAGCTGCTGCCCCGGCTGCCCCGCAAAAAGAGGAAATCACTTACGACGATTTTGTAAAAATGGATATCCGTACAGGAACCATCCTCGAAGCAGAGAAAGTACCTAAAACCAAAAAGTTACTGAAGCTGAAGATAGATACCGGCATCGACCAGCGGACGGTTGTTTCAGGTATTTCCGAATATTTCAGCCCGGAAGATATTGTGGGCAAACAGGTAAGTATCCTGGTAAATCTCGCGCCGCGCAAGTTACGTGGCATCGAGTCGCAGGGCATGATCCTTATGGCCGAAGACAAAGACGGTAAGCTGGTTTTTGTTTCTCCCACGGAGGAGGTAAACAACGGGAGCGAAGTGAAATAAATTTTTCATCGCTCATTCGGATTTGCAATCCGAATGTTATGAGACCAAGGATTTTAAATCCTTTACTTAAAAACCTCCGGATTGCAAATCCGGAGGAGCAATGTTTAGAGAGCATTCGGATTGCAAATCCGAATGAGTAAAACAGTTAAATTAAATTGATAAAACATAAATAAATGCTGCGGACACATACATGCGGAGAACTGAGAATTGAAGACGTTAACAAGACAATAACACTGAGTGGTTGGGTACAACGCATTCGCGACAAAGGCGGGCTGATTTGGATCGACCTGCGCGACCGTTACGGCATTACCCAGCTTTTGCTGGAAGAGGGCAGGAGCGATGCCGGACTTATTGAAAATGTTCGGAAACTGGGACGTGAATTCGTGGTCCAGGCCAGGGGAAAAGTGATTGAGCGTGTTTCCAAAAATCCGAAAATGGCCACTGGCGATATCGAAATTGATTTGCAGGAAATGGTTGTTCTCAACCGTTCCAAAACACCCCCTTTTACCATCGAAGACAACACCGACGGCGGTGAAGAATTACGGATGAAATACCGCTATCTCGATTTACGTCGCAACCCATTGAAAGAGAGCCTGATGTTGCGTCACAAGCTTTCACTGGAAACCCGGAAATACATGGATAGCCAGCAGTTTGTGGAGGTGGAGACACCTTATCTTATTAAATCCACTCCCGAAGGTGCCCGCGATTTTGTGGTGCCTTCACGGATGAACCAGGGTGAGTTTTACGCATTGCCACAATCGCCACAGACCTTTAAACAGCTGCTAATGATAGCCGGTTATGACCGCTATTATCAACTGGTGAAATGCTTCCGCGACGAAGACCTGCGTGCCGACCGTCAGCCGGAATTTACCCAGATTGACTGCGAGATGTCGTTCGTGGAGCAGGAAGATGTGCTGAACACTTTCGAGGGTCTCATGCGCTATCTATTCAAAGAAATTAAAGGTATTGACCTGCCGCCATTGCAACGGTTGCCCTTTGATGAAGCCATGCGGCTTTACGGTTCCGACAAACCGGATATCCGTTTCGGGATGGAATTTGTGGAATTGAACGAAGTGACCAAAGAAAAAGGCTTTAAAGTGTTTGATGAGGCCGAATTGGTGGTGGGCATCAACGCTCCGGGATGCGCCGGTTACAGCCGCAAACAGTTAGACAAGCTCACCGATTTTGTGAAACGTCCACAGGTAGGTGCCAAAGGGCTGGTTTACGTAAAATACAACGACGACGGCAGTTTTAAATCTTCGGTGGATAAGTTTTTTGATGCAGAAGCACTGAAAAGCTGGGCAGAAAAATTTGATGCGAAACCGGGCGATTTGATGCTGGTTTTGTCTGGCAAGGCCGAAGCTGTCAGAAAACAACTGAATGAGCTGCGCCTGGAAATGGGCGAACGGCTGGGACTGCGCGACCCGCAGAACTATAAAGCACTCTGGGTGGTTGACTTCCCGTTGTTGGAATGGAATGAGGAAGACGGCCGTTTTCATGCCATGCATCACCCTTTCACCTCGCCCAAGCCGGAAGACCTTGATCTGTTGGAGTCTGATCCCGGAAAAGTACATGCCAACGCTTACGATCTTGTTATCAATGGTGTGGAAATTGGCGGCGGTTCCATTCGTATCCACGACCGCGATATGCAAAAACGCATGTTCAAAGCCCTCGGGTTCACCGAAGAAGCAGCGCAGGAACAGTTTGGCTTTTTGATGAATGCTTTTGAATACGGTGCGCCCCCTCACGGTGGCGTAGCCTTTGGTTTCGACCGGTTGGCCGCCATGCTTGCCGGCAAAGATTCCATCCGCGATTTTATTGCTTTCCCGAAAAATAACAACGGCCGCGATGTGATGATCGATTCACCATCAACTATTTCATCCGTACAGTTGGATGAACTGGGGCTGAAAGTTGTGGAGAAAAAATAAATTGCTTAAAGCGTCTACGCTTTAAGCGGTGGTGGTTACGGAAAGAAAATCACGTTAAAACACAGTGTTTCAATAGAATAGACATTTGTTAGATACGAGTAATTACTTAATACCCGGAAATGTTTTCATCACATTTTGGAGAAATTGCCGGTGCCGTGTTGAGTGTTATCGGGGTATCAATGTTTTTTATCTGATTTTGTGCTTTTCCGGATTTTGCCGGATGATGTCATCACGCCATGCTTTGGGGTAAGGAACAGCTTTTGTGTGCCTGCCCTCTTTGATGTAACCATCATTGTATTTGGTTATTAACTCATTACCTAATTCCACCCATCGGTGATAAACCAGGTTACCCGCTGCTTTTGAATAATTTGTCAGGAAAGCAATACGTTGTGCCCCTTTTTTTTGCAAAGCGATTTTCTCAATAGAATCCTGCTGATGGATAAACTTACTTTCCAGTTCATGCTGTACTTTACGGATGTCTTTCGATATCAAATCGTAACGCGTATTGGCATAGTTGGCGGCAAAATTGAAAACCCACCAGGCCGATTTTGGGGAATAGTGGTAAATATCCCCGACTTTATAGGGCCTGGCCACATCCGTAACGCTGCAATAAACAGGGAAATAGCAGTTGGTGTAGGTGTCGTCCTCGCCAAACCAGATGAGGCCGCCCACATTGTCAGGCAAAAAATTACGGAGTTGCGCCACAAAAGAAAAAGCCGTGTTGTAGGTGGAGATAGGTCTTTCCCAGGAATAACCGGCCGAATCAGTTTTCCATTCCAATGGCCGTACCCGGTTGGGATTGCCAAAAGGACCACCTTCCGGAATTTTTGTCATGTCCAGCGGTGTACCTTCGTAATGGTCGCGCACCAGTGCAAAAACATCCTGTAAACGCAGTTTTTTGTCGGGTTTTATGAACAGCGGATAGCGTTTGGCTCCCGGCACACCCCGGTTGTATGCCATGGAAAAATGCTGTGAGGGTGCTGCCCTGCGAAAGATGCTCCACACGCGGGTTTCGGTATATTTTAAATGTGCCGGCGAAGGTGGGTCATAGGCGTTGTTAAAGGCAAACGGCTTCCCTGATTTGGGGTTCCAGTAGCCCCTCTTTTTGGCAAACTTGATCACATTTTTGGAGTAGAGGCAGTTTTCCGGGTCGTGCAGAGGGAAAGTCCCGATACGTGAGTGGTTGGCGTGGGCAGTCATCATACCGTCCGGAACACGGCGGGCCACCCAGATAGCACCGCCTTTGCCACCTGTTCCGACCATTTCCAACAACCAGGCTTCGTTGGGGTCGGCGATGGAAAAAGATTCTCCCTCGCTGCCGTAACCGTATTTTTTCACCAGCGAAGTCATCACTTTTATGGCTTCGCGGGCAGTTTTTGCCCTGAGCAATGCCAGCCGCATCAAATCCCAGTATTTCAGCGGTTTGGTTTTGTCCCACAGCTCCGTACGACCGATAAAAGTAGTTTCGCCAATGGCCAGTTGGTATTCGTTGATTTGAAATCCCACAATGGCACAAGTATGGGCCACCTGTGCAATTTTGTACTTCTTTCCTGAAAGGCTGGTGTAAACCAGTGAGTCGTTCACATCGTGGTCAGCAGCCGGTGTGGTATTCAGGTGGTAAAGCCATTCACCATCGTTGAGGTAAACCAGAAAAGTGCTGCCATCTGCGGAAGCACCACGTGTTACCATAATGTTGGTGCAGGCCATAGAATAGATACCGACAAAGAGGGACAGTAAAATGGTAATTGTCTTTTTCATGGGTAATTGTTTTTTAGGTCTTGATTTTATTTATTTGAGAATCAGGAGTTTTTATTTTACAACATTTGCTAAAACATTATGAACCGGTTTTTAAACAATGTTTTAAATTTCCGTACAATCCTAGTAGTTAACGGAATGGTTTTTTTGTCCCTCCAACTGCCATAACAATAATGTATGGCATATGAGGTATCTTTTGCCTCCGTTGGTGTTCCGGCAAAAGTATCCGAAGGTAATATAAGCATATTATTTTCTAAATGTTGTAATTCATCGACATATCGGAATCCGTATTTTTCAGCAATCATTGCATAAATTCCAGGTGCAATGAACTGATTAAATAATTTACCATTATCAAGTATAAACTTTTGGGTACTATAAAAATCTAAACAATCTTTTAAAAAAGGATGTCCTTTTATCGCTCCAAGAACAGCAGCCTGAATCCCAATTCCTTCTTTGTTAGCAGATGATTTTGAAGTACCGTCATTATTTAATAATTCCCACGTTTTGTGTTCGTATACGGTATCATAATGGTATTCCATAGCTGTAAAAAAATCTGAACTTAAAAATTTATCAAATCTTTTTTTCACTAAGACATCTGAGTCCAAATAAATACCTCCTTCATTATATAAGGCATAAATACGAATATAATCTGCGGCAAAAGCCCATTTCTTTTTCAAAAAGGCCTCTTTAACAAATCGATTTGAGTTAATATCAAAACGGTTTGTGTCCCACAAAATTAATTCATAATCAGGCATTAATTTTTTCCAAGAATTAATACAATTATTTAATTTTTTTGGTATAGGTTCTCCACTTAGCCAACAGTAATGAATTTTTTTTGGTATCATGTGTTTTATTGTTATTACTCAGTACGCTCTGCCTTTTCGTCCTTCCACATAGTTAATAAAAGCCTGGTTCACCACTTTGTTGCCTCCCGGTGTGGGATAATCGCCGGTGAAATACCAGTCGCCTTTGTGATGCGGAATAGCCTGGTGCAGGTTTTCAATGCTTTGGTAAATCACGGCAACTTCGGCTTTTACCTCCGGAGAGGTAACGAGTTGCGCAATTTTATCTGAAATCTGCTGTGGTGTGAAAGGCTTGTATATGTCTTTCACAGGGTTGATAATCTGTTCTTTCGGCAGGCTCTCCTGTGCTTTGGCTTTGGCATATACCTCGTTAATAATGTTTTCGAGATGGTGTTCCTTAAGCAGCGCGATGGCAGCCCGAAAAGCCACAAAATCTCCCAGCCGGGCCATGTCGATACCGTAACAGTCGGGATAACGGATTTGCGGAGCCGAAGAGACAATCAGTAATTTTTTGGGATGCAGCCGGTCGAGGATACGGATAATACTCTGCCTGAGCGTGGTACCGCGCACAATGGAATCGTCCAGCACCACGAGTGTATCAATATTGTCACGAACCACACCGTAAGTTACATCATACACATGGGCTACCAAATCGTCACGCTGGTTATCGGTGGCAATAAAAGTCCGCAATTTGGCATCCTTTACGGCAATGGTTTCCACACGTGGCCGGTGGGAGAAAATGACATCCAGTCTCTCTTTGGAAAGCTTTCCGGGTTCAGAAAGAATCTTTTCCTTAATTTGTTCGGCTGAAAACAGGTTCAGCTGTTCAACCAACCCCTGAAAAGCCACGGAAGCCGTATTGGGAATATAAGAAAACACCGTGTTTTTCAAGTCGTAGTCGATGGCTTCCAAAACAGGATTTCCCAGCAGTTTTCCTAACTTTTTCCGTTCAAGATAAATATCCCGGTCGGTACCGCGAGAGAAGTAAATGCGCTCGAACGAACAGGCCTTTTTAGGCAACGGCTCCATAAAAGCTTCGTTGATAAGCTCTCCGTTTTTCCGGATTATCAGGGCGTGAGCCGGTTCCAACTCCCGTATTTTTTCTATCGGAACATTCAAAGCCGTCTGAATAACAGGGCGTTCCGAAGCGGCAGTCACTATTTCATCATCGGCATAATAAAAAGCAGGACGAATGCCTGCCGGGTCGCGCATCACAAAAGCATCGCCGTGCCCCAGCAATCCGCTGATGACATAACCGCCATCCCACCGCTTGGCTGATTCCCGCAATATGGGCAACAGATTAAGTTTGTCAATAATCTCGGCAGTAGCTTCTTTTTTAGAAATCCCGCTTTTTTTCAACTTCCTGTAAAGCCGTTCGTTCTCCTCGTCCAAAAAGTGGCCGATTTTTTCCAGCACGGTAACGGTATCCGAAGTCTCCTGCGGATACTGCCCTAAACCGATTAAGTGTTCCAGTAGTTCATCGTTGTTGGTCATATTGAAATTGCCGGCCAGCAACAGGTTGCGGGTTTTCCAGTTGTTGGCCCTTTTGAGCGGATGCAGGTTTTTCACATCGTTGCCACCGTAGGTGCCATATCGCAGGTGTCCGAGAAAAAGTTCCCCGATAAAAGCCACATTGTTTTTCAGCCACTCCACATCATCAAGTCGCTTTGGATGCTTTCGCCGAATGACTTCCAGCTCTTTATACACCTTGTCAAAAATAGTCTTGATGGGGGCAGCGCTGTTGGAACGCACACGGTTTATGTATTTGCTGCCCGGTGGTAAATCAAATTTAATACAAGCCATGCCGGCACCATCCTGCCCCCGGTTGTGCTGTTTCTGCATGAGTAGATGCAATTTCTGAAGGCCATAAAGGGAACTTCCATATTTTCCCTGATAGTACTCCAACGGTTTTAGCAGCCTTACGAGGGCAATGCCACATTCGTGTTTTATCGCTTCGCTCATGGTTTTAAAAGATAATTCTATCTTTGAATATTTATTTTCCAAAATTATTAAAAATCATGGTACAAATCAGGTTGGCAACAGAAGAAGACCGGGAAATAATTGCAGGTTTTCAGGCTAAAATGGCCAAAGAGACAGAAGATCTGACTTTAGATAAAACACTTCTCGCAGAAGGGGTTATGCATGTACTGCGTAATCCCGAAAAGGGAAAATACTTTGTGGCCGAAGCGGAAGGCGAAGTGGTGGCTTCTTTGCTTATCACCTATGAATGGAGCGATTGGCGCAACAAAACTGTATTATGGATACAGTCGGTTTATGTGCTTCCCGAATACAGGAAACAGGGTGTTTTCAAAAATATGTACGCACACATTAAAAAATGGGCTGCTGAAGATTCGACTATTGCCGGCATACGTCTTTATGTGGACAAAACCAACCGGCGTGCCATAGATGTTTACCGTAAACTCGGCATGGATGGCGAACATTACCGGCTGTTTGAATGGATGAAAAAGTAAAAACGGAACGTGTTACCGGCAAAAGAAAGCGAGTGATGGGCAAAATGAGAAAGTCTCCCCTTTCGCCGTCAGCCGGGACGGGCTTTCCCATTGATAGAGTATGCCTATTGATTGATTTACAAGATTTTATATTTAGGTTTTAGCTTAAAATTTAAACGGCTTCATTGGCAAAAGGCAAACAAAACAGAGGTGTTTCATGTTCTAATGAAAGATGAATAGGAATTATTTTTCACCCTCTCCGAATATTTGTAATTTTGCGCACTTAAAATTCAGCATTATGGCACAACAACAAGATTTATTAAAAAAAATTATTGCACACGCAAAAGAGTACGGATTTGTTTTCCCATCGAGTGATATTTATGATGGGCTGAGTGCCGTATATGATTATGGCCCGAATGGGGTGGAACTGAAAAAGAATATTCGCAATTACTGGTGGAAAGCCATGGTGCAAATGCATGAAAATATTGTCGGCCTTGATGCGGCTATTTTTATGCATCCCACGGTTTGGAAAGCTTCCGGACATGTGGATGCGTTCAGTGATCCGCTCATCGACAACAAAGATTCGAAAAAACGGTACCGTGCCGATGTGCTGGTAGAAGACTATCTCGCCAAGATAGAAGCCAAAACAAACAAAGAGGTTGCCAAAGCCCGCAAGCGGTTCGGCGACAGCTTCGATGAACAGCAATTTTTGGAAACAAATCCGCGCGTGGTAGCCAACCGCCAAAAAACAGAAGAGATAAAAAACAGGCTCTATCCCGCCATGGACCGTTCGGATATGGCCGCCATCAAACAACTGATTGAAGACCTTGGTATTGCCGATCCGGTTTCGGGCTCCAAAAACTGGACGGAAGTACGTCAGTTTAACCTGATGTTTTCCACACAAATGGGTTCTACTGCAGACGGTGCTTCCGAAATTTATCTCCGTCCGGAGACGGCCCAGGGTATTTTTGTGAATTACCTGAATGTGCAGAAGACTTCCCGCATGAAAATCCCCTTTGGCATCGCCCAAACAGGGAAAGCTTTCAGAAATGAAATTGTCGCCCGCCAGTTTATCTTTCGCATGCGCGAATTTGAACAGATGGAGATGCAGTTTTTTGTCCGTCCCGGAACGGAGATGGAATGGTACAAGACGTGGAAAGAAAGGCGTATGAACTGGCACCTCTCCACCGGTATCCCGGCAGAGAAATTCCGTTTCCACGACCACGACAAACTGGCACATTATGCCAATGCCGCCGCCGACATTGAGTTTGAATTTCCCATGGGGTTCAAAGAGCTGGAAGGCATCCATTCGCGTACCAATTTCGACCTGGGTGCCCACGAAAAATATTCCGGTAAAAAACTTCGTTATTTCGATTCGGAAATCAACGAAAGCTATGTGCCTTATGTCATCGAAACTTCCATCGGACTTGACCGTATGTTCCTGGCCATCCTCAGCAATGCCTACACCGAAGAAGAGCTGGAGGGCGGTACACAGCGGGTGGTTATGAAACTGCCCCCGTTTCTGGCCCCTTACAAAATTGCCGTTTTCCCGTTAACCAAAAAAGACGGTCTGCCGGAAAAAGCCCGCGAAATTATGGATGGCCTAAAAGGTGATTTCATGTGTTTTTATGAAGAAAAAGACACCATCGGGAAACGCTACCGCCGCCATGATGCCATTGGAACACCTTATTGTGTAACCGTTGACCATCAAACACTGGAAGACAATACCGTTACACTGCGTGAACGCGACAGCATGCAACAAAAACGGATTCCCATGAATGAAATTTCAGGCATTGTGGCCCAAAGCCTGGCAATGAAAACTCAGGGTTTATAACCGGATTCTTCGAGAAAAGTCTGGGCATCTTTCATTTTAAGAAACTCGCGGAGTGTCATTTTCGGATGCCGGCCCATGTATTTACAGGCCATTTGCCATCCAAACCATTTTGCCATGGCCGGCGGAGAAGCATGTGAAAAACCATCACTAAACGGCCCCGGTTGCGTCATTTTGTTGATAAGCATATAATCGGAAGAATACAAAAACCTGTTTTTTACCAGGACGGCCCACACTGCTTTTTTGTTCTTTTTCATCCATTGTAATTGCTTCTCCGTATAACAAATTTTCAACGTATCGGCAACATCCGGAAGCATGGCATCCAGAAAATAAAGTTCTTTTCCTGCCTCCAACATATTGTCCAGCAGTGTTTTAGGATATATCTTCTGACGGAAATCATTTTGGTACAGTGCTTTAACAATGTCCACCACCATGTTTTTTTTCGTCATACAGCGGCGATGGTATTTTGGGATGTTTAAATCGGCGTACAACGGGAATTTCTCGCCAAGATAATCGTCCAGGGCCACTACCACCACATTATTCTGCACCATGACCGGCTGCTCGTAATACAAATCGGAAACATACGTGAAAACTTCGGGGAGGTGATCATGCGGATAGTAATATTTTATGTGTGCAAAAGCTGATTGCAATTGTTGTTGCTCCCGGTTCAGATCCGGAAAAACCTGCATGGCCTTATGGTAAACATACCGTATCTGCGTATCGGTAACATAACGGTATAGCTTGTTTACATTGGCCGTATCGTTGAGGTTGGCATTCAAAAACGGCTGAAATTCAGGCTTAATTTTTTTTAAACCTGTCTGAAAGTTTTTCAAATCAATGCCAAACAGGGCTTTTCCGTAACGATGGACCTGAACCTGTACTTTGGGGAGTTTGCTTTTGGGAACCTCGGGAATATTCCGCCGGGCGTGATGGCACGAAAACAGGGTAGCCGAAAGCAGGGAAAGCAGAAAAATGGAGAAAACGGTTTGTTTATTCATATCATACCGGAATTTGTTAACGACCGGGCACAAAAAAATGCCGGTACAAAAGTACTGACATTTCTTTGTAATGCTTAAGCCGGAATTTACAAAATCTTCCAGCCGAGGGTAACCTCAAATACATTGGCAGCTCCCGAAACCGCATGGGTCTGGTTGTCGTATGTAACATTTCCGTTAAACAGGTCGTTAATACCACCATAATATTTGACATCAATGGCAAACATAAGAACATCCACCCCAACACCTAACTGATACTGCCACTGAAGGTCTTTGAAATCATCTTTTGTAAGGTATTCTCCTGGATGTAATACATGTTGAATATCTTTATTGATAATAAAGTTTGCCGTAGCCCCGCCAAAAATTCTCAGTTTAACAACTTTGGCGTTGAGAATACGCCATCCAAGACTCAAAGGGACCTGAATGGATTTCAGGGAAACATTCTGTTCCACAAAAGAAGCACTGCCTCCCGTCAGGGGAAATTTAAACACGCTGCCCTGTGTCATGTAATTTACTTCGGGCTGTATGTATATTTTTTTTCCAATGCGCATAAACACACCCACAAGCATGTTGTGTTTCAGTCCGTTTGAAATATCAGAGCCTTTATACGAAAGCTTTGATGCCGTATAACCAATCTGTGGCCCGATATGAAACTGCCCGTACATAAGCCCACTCATAAGAATGGCCATCAATAGTAAGCTAATTTTTTTCATAATTTTAAGATTTTAAATAAGATAATTGTTTTGTTTGTTGGCCAAAAATAGATAAAACATCTTATCTGCGCAAGTTTTTTTTTCAAAACAACTTATTTATATCTTTGCAGCAGAAAAGGCCCCATCATTGGTTTGGGGTCTTTTATGTTTTTAATACTTGAAACTAAAATCATTATACCATGGCAGAGGCAAAATATTACACAGAAGAAGGACTACAGAAATTACGCGATGAGCTGGACTATCTCACACGGGTTGAACGCCGAAAAATATCTGAGGCCATTGCAGAAGCACGCGACAAAGGAGACCTGTCGGAAAACGCAGAATATGATGCCGCCAAAGATGCCCAGGGACTGTTAGAGTTAAAAATATCCAAACTTCAGAACATTATCGGAAATGCCCGCATCATTGATGAATCTAAAATGGATAGCACCAAAGTGTTGATTCTGAGTAAGGTAAAGATTAAAAACCTGAAAAACGGGGCTACCATGAGTTACACTTTGGTCCCGGAAAAAGAAGCCGACCTGAAAAGTGGAAAACTTTCCGTTAACTCTCCTATTGCCAAAGGTTTACTTGGTAAATCGGTTGGCGACAAAGTAGAAATCTCCGTTCCTGCCGGAAATATTGAATTTGAGATTGTGGAAATTTCACGCTAAAGGGCTGCCTGAAATTCAGGGTATTACCTTTTGCCGAATATTTGTAGTTTTGTGGAAACAAATACAAATAACATGGCAAGTATTTTCACAAAAATCGTCAACGGGGAACTTCCTTCCTACAAAATAGCCGAAACGGAAGATTATTATGCTTTCCTGGATATTTTCCCTTTGAAGAAAGGACATACACTGGTTATACCCAAAAAAGAGGTTGATTATATCTTCGATTTGGATGATGAACTCTACAAAGGCCTTTTTGCCTTTGCCAAAAAGGTGGGCAAAGCCATCGAAAGTGTTATTCCCTGCAAACGTATCGGTGTGGCCGTTATCGGGCTGGAAGTGCCCCACGCCCATATCCATCTCGTCCCGTTGGATGGCCTTTTCGACATAGACTTCAAACTCCCCAAACTCAAACTTGAAGAAGCCGAATTTGAGGAGATTGCATTAAAGATACGGGAAGCTTTTGAAAAGCTTTAAGCTATCCGGAAGTATCTTTTAAAATAAATATCCCAGTCCGATATAGAGCCCGCTGTTACCATCCTGGTAATTAAAGGCTTTCCCATAGTCAACCGAAACGATGAAGTTCTCGTTCATGGCTATCTTTAAACCAAGTCCGGCACTGTTATGTAATTTTTCGGCACCGGTTTTAAAATATTCGCTGTAAACAGAGCCTGCGGGGACATTTTTAGTATCCACATTCGTTTTCTGGATAACCATGCCGGTATCGAAGAACATGTTGACACCAAGATAAAAGTTTTGGTTGGCCAGTGTAAACTGCACAAATTTCCAGCGCAGTTCAAAGTTACCGAAAGCTATGCCATCGCCGACCACGCGGTTACGTAAAATACCCCTCAGGCTTCCGCCTCCTCCCAGGACTTCGTTGTAGGCTTTGGTGGAATGGGCATAAAAGAAAAGCGGAGAAACGTAAAACGGACTGTGTCCGGCCAGTGTAAACTGGGCACCCAGGCGGTAATCAAAGAACAGGGTGTTTTTTGCCAAAGTAATATATTGCCGTTGGGTAATTGATAGTTTTAAGAAACCCGAAGCCATGTTGGAAGTAAAGCCGGGGGCTGCTGCCAAAACCGTTTCAAACCAGATTCCTTTGCTGGGGTTGGCCTCGTTGTCGCGGCTGTCATATTCAAAAGCGGCTTTGAAGACGGTAAATACGCCACCATTTTTTTCATTTTGGGGAATTATCCCCCAATCAAGGTACTTATCATAGATTCCGGCCGTGTCGGGAAGTATATCGGAAGGTTTTTTCCCTTTGTTCAACCGTGCCAGGTCCACCGGTAAAACCTTGATGCTGTATAAACCAACACCGGCTACCCAATGTAGTTTGTTGTTGCTAAAATCTCCCCGAAAATCTATTTTGGCCCGGAAAAATTTGCGTTTGTACCGGTAAAAAACTTTTGTTTTGTAAGCAGCATCACCAGGTTCTATCCAGGTAGGCTGATAAACGGCATCATAGCCGTTAAACCCGTAAAAAGCATAAATCTGGTCAGGCATATAACTTAAATCGGCAAAAACACGCATTCCCTTTATCAGCTTCCGGGTATCGTAATTAACCCGAAAAATACCGCTCCCTTTGGTGAAAAAGCTTACTTCGGCATAGAGCGACTGCTGGAAATTCGGGTATTTGCTCCCATCGCCGTAATCATAAAGGTTCATAAGCGCACCGAATTCAAAACCGAGATCACTGTCAAAAGAAACAACAGGAAGGGCACCGAGGTTCCAGCCTTTTTTAATTTTTTCTTTTTTCTTTGCAGGCTCCTTTTTGGAATGCTCTTTCTTTGCCTCTTTTTTGTCCTTGTTATCCTGTTTTTGGGCCGATACACTCAGCGTGAAAACCAAAATCAGGAAAGAAACCAGGATACTGCGGGTAGTAAATTTTTTCATAGCAGGTAATTTAATGACTAATATTTGTTTCTAAAAATACGGTTGATGTGTTTTTACATTTAAGAAATATTATGAAATGATTTGCCGGTCTTTTTATCAATCTGCTAATATAAATTATATCTTCGTATTTCAAAACATTTTCATGGTAATTTTTATAAAATCAGGAGATATCAGGCCCTTTTTTACTTTTTTCCCCCTTGTTTTTGTGCTTTTGTGTTTTTTGACAACACCCAACAAATTACAAGCCCAGGCAGAAGATGACAGCATCGTTGGGATTAACGGCATACTTATGAGCAGTGATACTTTGCAGCCCATAGAAGATGCCCAGATTTTCAGCCGCGACAATTATCTCGGTAGTTTTAGCGACACCAGTGGCCGGTTTTACATAACCGTTGCGCGGCATGATTCCATTATGTTCTCTTCACTGGGATACACTACAGAGATTATCCCTGTTACAGACAGCCTGTTGCGCCTGAAGCAGCCCATTATCTTTCATATGGCCCTTGACACAGTTTTGATCCACGAAATTGTCATTCACGCTTTCTGGGATTATGAAACGTTTAAACAGATGCTCATCCATATGAAACCGGCACAAAGCAGTTATGATATTACGGAAGATTTGAAAAAACGGCCGCTTTTGTATAAAGAACGACAGGGGGGCTTTGTGCTGTTCAGCCCTATTCAATCGTTGTACAACCTGCTCAACGAAAAAGCGGTCATGCAGCGAAGGCTTATCCATAACCGGAAAATGTACAACCGGAAAATGATTAAACTGGGAAGGCCACAGGATACCGTTCCTACTACCCTCGACTATATCCGGGATAAAATACGGCAATAGCCATAACCCTGAAACGGACATGGGCTATCCCTGTGCGTAAGCCAGTGAGGCAACACTCAGCCTGATACCGGGAATTTCCAACAACTTATTTCCACACGCCTCCAGTGTGGCCCCGGTAGTAATCACATCGTCCACCAGGAGCACATGCTTCCCGCTAAGCTGCCGGCCATTCTTTATTTCAAAGATGTCTTTTACATTTTCCCAACGTTCATACCTTGATTTCCTGGTCTGTGAAGAGGAATGGATTTTCCTGTAAAGCACGCCGGAATGTACCCGTGCATGCATTTGCGAAGCCATTCCCTCACAAATTACCAGGCTTTGGTTAAAGCCCCGTTTGTGCTCTTTTCGGGGATGGAGGGGAACGGGGACAATAACATCTGTGGATTGAAATAACAAACTGCTGTCCAGTTGTTTGCCAAACATTTTACCAAGATAGGCCCCGATTTCTTTTTTGCCCTTATATTTTAACCCGTGGATAAGTTTTTGCGTTCCGCCACCTTTGCTGAAAAACAAAAAAGCTGTGGCTGAATAAAGCGGAAGCCTTCCGTTGAAAATTTCCATTACGGGATTTTCCTGGACATCCTGAAAATTGGTACGAGCCAGTTTATAAAGGCAGGTTGTGCACAAAACCTCTTCCTGCCGGTGCAGGGTTTTTCCACACAACCGGCAACTGTTGGGGAAAAACAGGCCCAGCAAATCAGCGCGCCATGTAGATAATCTGAGGGACATAGAAAAACAGTTAGGACAATGACCTAAAAATAGAGTTTTTGCTTGTTCATGTCAAGATAACGGTTTACGGAAAAGAAAGTAGAAATGCCCGTTACCGCCATCCCGAGCAGGATAACAAATGCATAAACCAGTGCTATCATTTGCGTGCTTTCAATGGCTGCCAGTTCGGGTATATTTCTACGTGCCATGGCCAAAACGGCTGTCAACAAAACAAGTGAAATAACAGCACTGTAGAAACCCTGTAACATCCCTTTCCACACAAAAGGGCGACGGATAAAACCGCGCGTGGCACCCACCAGTTGCATGCTTTTTATCACAAACCGCCTGGAATAAATAGTCAGCCGAATGCTGTTGTTCATCAAAGCAACAGCAATTATCAACAAAACAGCACTTAAAACCAGCAATACCAGTGTGATTTTATTCAGGTTTCTGTCAATCTCCTGCACCAGCGATTTCTGGTAATAAACTTCTTTGATAAAAGGCTTTTTTAAAAGCTGCCGTTCAATTTTAGAGATACTGTCGTTGTTGGCCCAGGCAGCATTGAACCGGACATCAATGGATGGAAGGAGCGGGTTATCGCCCTTGCCAAAGAAATTGACAAAATTATTACCAAGACTTTTCTTTAACCTGTTCAAAGCTTCACTTTTGGTAATGTATTCCGTACTCTTCACATAATCCCGTGTATCGAGATGCTTTTGCAAACGAAAAACTTCAGCTTCTTTGACCCCCGGTTTGATAATAATTTCAAAACCGATGTTTTCCTTGATGTAATTTGAAAGTATCTTTGCGTGAACAACGAGCAAGCCGAGAAATCCCAAGGTAAACAATACCAGTATAATACTCACAAGGGATGTGAAATAAGCCGTGTTTACACGCTTTTTGTAATATCGGTCTTCTTTTGCTGCCATACGACCGGGCTAAATTAGCAATTTCCAAAGAACGGGCAAACGAAAGAGGATAAGAAAATAAATTATCCTGTCATTTTCCACATGCACAATTTTAAACCTATTTAACACAGATTTTTCACATTTTTTAGATATTTTTGTGGCTCATAAGGAAAAATCATTTAAACCAAAACGACATGAGAAAACAGCTGATGATATTAACCCGGTTTGTGGCTATTTTTTTGATAGCAGCAATAACATTCGGGGGGCTTTCTTCCTGCCAAAGCAAAAAAAAACTGGCAAAAGAACAGGCTGCCACAGCTTATAACACCAAAGTGCAACAAGCCAAAAAAGACCTTACGGCCATGCTAAACGGAACAACGGGCTGGACACTGGATGAGCAGTTTAAACGTTTGGGTGTTATCAAATCATATAATATCGATGACCAGGATGTAAAAGACCTGATTGTGAAAGTTGAAGACAAACTGAATACGGATAAAGCCGAAGCCGCCCGTAAAGCCGAGGAAGAACGCCTGCGAAAAGAAGAATTGGCAAAAAAACAGGCGGAACAGGCAAAATTTGATGTTGTCAATAATGGTTTTTTAAAGGTTGCAAATGCCGGTTCTTATGCAGATGCCGACAAAGCCATTCAGCAGGCACTTCAGTTGTTTGCCACTCCCGATGTGCCCGTATTGATAATCATTGACAGGGTGGATGGCGTAAACGATTACGACAGGCCCACCACGGCATCCCGGTTTTTGAATTACCTGAAAGACATGAAGGCTTACAAATTTGCCGTTGACTCTGTGAAAAGGAATGCCGAAGGAAAAATTACGGAATTAGAACTCATTAAAAAATAAGCCCCATGAAAAACATCACTTATTCTCTCCTTTTTTTGCTGGGCCTGATAATGGTTACCCCTGCCACGGCGCAGGAAACACTCAACCCGAAAAGAAAACAAGCCATTGACAGCCTGGCACTGGAAAAAGTCCGCGACCTGAGCAAATATATCACCACTATTGGCAGTAAAGATACGCCATGGAGTGAGGCTAACCGTGTCATCGACCGGGCAGACGAACTTTTTATGCGGGGTTCGGAAATTGGTGTTTCTTCCCTCCTCAGGCCACAAATTGCCTATTACGGCGTTCGGAAATACTTTGAAAGGCTCATGCGGCTCAATTACAGCAAAGTCGAAATTGAATGGTACAAGATTGACTATGTGAGCGACCTGCAACGGCAGCCTGATGGCACTTATGTGGGCGTAATTACTGTTTTCCAGAAGTTCAAAGGCTATGACAAAGAAGGCCGGCTCGTGTATCAGGATACCACCAAAAAAGACATTACGGTTTACGTAAAGCGCAAAGAAACACAAATCGGGGGCCGGATGATTGGTTTTTGGGATGTGCTGCTGGGCGATATGCGTGTAAAAGAAACACATAAGTAAACAAAAAGAAAAAGTTGACACGGTAAAATACGCTGGCTGTTGGTTTTCCCTGTCCGGAAAGCGACGAGTTGTCAACGCCATATTCCAATTGGGCCATCCCGGCCATAAGAACGATAATTTTCAGGTGCCGGAATTATTCCCCACGATTCGAATCAATGATTTTTAAAATTCGGCATGTGCTGGTTTTTCCAATGGAAAGTCCTGATAAGATGGCGAATATCATCTTTTATAAATTGAATCACAGGCTCCAGCGAGTCATTGTTGGGAGATACATAAAAATAGAGGGAGCCCCGTAAAAAATTACGGCTGCTGTCGGTCAGGATAAACTGGTAGGGTGAAGCTACACCGCTTCCACGAATATCGTACGACATACCATATAAATCTCGTTGCGGGTCAATAATCAGGCTGTCGTTGATGGCGTTGGCTTTGGGAATGTGTTTGACCACCAGCTTGCGCGAATCTTCAAGGTATTTCCTGAGGTTGTGGTTGATGACTTTGTAACTGATATGCAGGGTGGCCTTGAACCGGGGATAACGAATGTCTATCCAGTATTTTTGTTCAGGGGCGTTGCGGTCGTCGGTGATGCGGGCATACACAGGGTATTCGAAGCGATAAGGAAAAGTACTGTCGAATGGCTGGTATTGGTGTTGTGGCAGGTCGATACGAAAATAACCACGGGGTTTGGGCGTATAGTGGCTACTACAGGATGGGAGAAAGCAAAATAGCAAGGGCAATAGAATGAAAATCCTGAAAATCTTATTGTTCATGTTTCTCTTTTGGCTTAAAGGTAACCTTTATCTTATTGATTTTTCGCCTGTCAACATCCATAATCTCAAACGTAAACTGCCGGTATTTTATTTTCTCTCCTTTCGGGGGAATCTTGCCTTCCAGCTCGAGAATCAGTCCACCGAGTGAATCTGACTCTCCCCGGGCGTTGTCAAATGTATCATCATCAACTTCCAAAATTTTACACAAATCGTTCAACGGGGTTTTTGCATCAAAAAGATAGGTGAAGGCATTTAATTTTTTGTAATGGAATGCATCATCTTCCACATCAAATTCATCACTTATTTCACCCACTATCTCCTCAAGGATGTCTTCCAGGGTAATAATGCCTGATGTTCCGCCATATTCATCCACGACAATGGCCATATGGATTTTCTTTTCCCTAAATTCCTGCAGGAGGGTGTTAATTTTTTTGTTTTCGGGAACAAAAAAAGCCGGGCGTACCAACTGTTTCCAATCCGGTTTTTCTGCTTCATCAATCAGTGGCAACAGGTCTTTGATGTACAGCAATCCCTGCACCTGGTCTAGGCTTTCCGTGTAAACAGGGATACGCGAGTACCCCGATTCGGTTACAATACTTATCACTTTGTGAAAGGGCATTGTGTCGTCAATGGCCGTAACATCAACGCGTGAGCGCATCACCTCGCTGGCCTCCTTTTCACCAAATGTGGCGATACTTTTTAAGATTTTTTTCTCTTCTTCGGGTGTGGAGTCATCCACAGTCATATCGATGGCATCGGAAAGTTCGCTCATGCTTACCGAAACTTTCTTTGTTACCAGCCGTTTGTCGATAAAAGTGGTAGAACCGACAAGAACCATGCTCAGCGGTTTGAAAAACCACATCAAAACGGCAAGTACATTTGCCATGATCAGGGAGAAATAGACCGGTTTTTTATTGGCATAAATTTTGGGAAGTATCTCACCGAAAACCAATAAAAATGAGGTTACAATGACAATCTGAACCAGAAAGGTAAGGGCCGGATGATTTTTCAGGTTGAATAAAAGTGTTGTGAGATAGGTGGAGATAACCACAATCCCCACATTGATAAAATTATTGGAAATCAGGATGGTAGCCAACAGCTCCTTGGGTTTGTTGCGCAGGGAAATCACTTTCTTACCCCTCTTGCCATGATTCTTTTTCAGCTTATCCAGATCGGCAGGCTGAAATGAAAAAAAAGCTGTTTCCGAGCCTGAAATCATTCCGGATACTACGAGCATGATAAGCAATATAATCAGGGTAATGATTGCTTCGGGCGGGAAGCCCTTATAAAAGTTACCGGTCATTACCGACAAAAGGTGAGGGTCAGGATCTATGGCAATCTCTTCCAAAACAATGAATTTCGTTCAACAATTAGGCGACAAAAGTAAAAAGAATTGTGTTACCACAGAAAAAGCAGGGTGTTACCTTTAAGTGGTAGACAATTTTTTCTACGAATACCACCAATTAAGACAGGTTCCCTGTCCGGAATTTTACTAAAATGCACCTTTTCAATTAAAAAGGGTATAGTTTATCCTGCCTGCATGTTTTCGGCATTGGGCAACATCCCCTCAAGTTGCGATGGGTCGTGAATGAGCACCGGAATATGCTGCGGGCAAATCCAGTAACGCTTACTTTTAAATTCCAGTTGGACCAAGGGTACCTGTTCCGAATCCCTTTTGCAGAAAAGGCAATGTTTTTCGTTGTTGTTTTCCATAATATTTAACTTTTTACATTTGTTTTTGAAAGCGCAAAAATCGACAAATTTTTCTTACAAAAGCAAAAGATATTTTTTTGTTTTTGTCTTCGTAGTTTCAACCCACAAATGCGACAAATCAGGTTACTAAACTAAAGAAAATATCTTTAGGGGATTTGAACCCCAGTTTTTCTCTTGGTCTTCGGTTTATTTTATGTTGAACATCAGCAATATATCTATCGTCAAAGTTTTCAAATTC
>WGCY01000032.1 GCA_015493525.1 Bacteroidales bacterium | reverse complement strand
TATCGGAATAGGTACTCCAAAATACTTCCCCGCCTATCCAGGTAACGTCAGTATTGCCAATGAATACTTTATTTGATCCGTCTGGTTCGGCACCGTTTCCCAGTGCGGTGGTATTATCATAATCATTTCCGTTAGGCCCTGCCTTGTATCCGATTGCGGTATTGTATTTCCCTGTGGTGTTGCTATACAAAGCTGCGGTGCCACAGGCTGTATTGCCATATCCTGTTGTGTTTTTGGACAAAGCCAAATAACCACTGGCTGTATTGTACTTACCTGTTGAGTTACCCATCAAAGCCTGGTATCCACTGGCTGTATTGTCTTCACCTTCTGTGTTTTTGGACAAGGCTTCGTAACCACTGGCTGTATTGTCCTCACCTTTTGTATTGCTATATAAAGCATAGTCTCCGTTGGCTGTATTGTCATCGCCTTTTGTGTTGGAATACAAAGCCTCGTACCCACTGGCAGTATTGTTTTCACCTTCACTGTTGGAATTCAGAGCCTTGTAACCACAAGCTGTATTGTCATCGCCTTTTGTGTTGGAATACAAAGCCTCGTACCCACTGGCTGTATTATAACTACCTGTTGAGTTGTGAAACAAGGCCCAGAACCCACTGGCTGTATTGTCTTCACCTGTTGTGTTGTTATACAAAGTCTCTTGGCCACAGGCTGTATTGGCATTACCTTTTGTGTTGGAATACAACGCCTCTTTTCCGCTGGCTGTATTGCCATTACCTTCTGTGTTGGTATGCAAGGCCCTGTCCCCACAGGCCGTATTGTTATAACCCGATGTGTTGGAATACAGAGCTTCACGGCCACTGGCCGTATTATTATAGCCTTTTGTGTTGGAATACAAGGCCCCTCGTCCATAGGCTGTATTGTTGTTGCCTTCTGTGTTGGAATACAAAGCTTCGCGGCCACTGGCCGTATTATTATAGCCTTTTGTGTTGGAATACAAGGCCCCTCGTCCATAGGCTGTATTGTTGTTGCCTTCTGTGTTGGAATACAAAGCCTGGTACCCACTGGCTGTATTGTCCTCCCCTTTTGTGTTGGAATATCCGGCCTGGTATCCGATAAAAACATCATTGTTGTTATTTGAAATATCATCGGCGTTTCCTGCCCCTTCGCCAATAAAAACAGAATGCCCTGTGTTAAAAGTTTCTATTTGCCCTTTTTGCGTGATACGGGTACGCAATGTGTTGTTGGTGCGTATGTCAAAATCCTGTTCATCGGTAGTGCCGACGAAATTAGTCCCGGAAGTTGTCCCGGCATTTCCCGTCGTTTTCCAACCAGAGGCCTGATTGGATAACATAACCCATTTTGGCGATGCGGCTGTCCCTGTATTGTAATAATAGCCGGGTGTGTTGTCGGTTTGATATATTATCAGGCCGGTTGCCGGTGAGCTTATGTCATCTCTTTGTGCCATTGTCATCCTCGGTAGCAAAAGGCCTTTGGCCGTACTTTTCACATCCAGTATTGCGCTCGCATCGGCGACGGAACCATCTGTGTTGATGGCTACCTGTGCATAACCGCTTACTGCCAAAAACAGTAGCATGCTGAATAAAATTGTTGTTCTTTTCATCCTGCAAAAATTTAATTTTGAAAAAAGGTCTCTTTTCTTCAAATGTTATAAAATTCAGTTAACTTCATTTAAGAATTTAAGTAATTCATCCCTTAAATAATTTTGGGCGCAAATGTAAAAAATAATATTAAATAAAAAATTATTTTATTTATTTCTTAAAAACATTGCTTTTACTGATTCTTAAAACAAGAATAACGATTAGATTATATATGTAATATATTCATCTTGTGTGTCTTATCAATGATAAAACACCCCTGAACTTTACGACTTCATGGGATAACTTGTTAGGTGCGATATGTTGTTGGATGTCTTTTAGTACATAAAGCCCATGTTAGTCGATTTGAAATTTGTCTAATAATGCCCCAGATAATCTTCTTTTACTGATTTCTTCACTATTTCGTTCCTGATGGGGTTGGCTGGACAGTGTAAAATGTTTCGTGTATAAAAACAGGCATCAGCCTGTCTTTGTCCTGTACTTTGAGCAGCCGTTTACAGGTTGAGGATAATCAAATACTTTTATTAACTTCGCCGGCAGAAAAATAATGGTTTCATGATTTACGTTGTCCTTGTCAATCCTTTTCCGGTTATTTCTGATGCCCTAAAGGCTTTGTTGAATAACTCTGATGATATTGAAATCGCGGGTTGTTACGATTCTCTGGAAGATCTTATCAAAAACCCGCCTCAGCATCCTGTTCATGTGACATTGACCATGGTTTATTCTGTTTCTGAAAAGGTTATTGATGACATAAAACTGTTTTTGCAACATTTTTCAAAGGCCAAGATGCTGGTGCTTTCCATGTTTAATGATGAGAAATTTATTCTGCGTAGCATCAAAGCAGGGGCCAAAGGGCATATAGGCAGTGATGCCAACCGTTCGGAGATTTTGGAAGCTATTTACACTTTGCGCAATGGTTACGAATATTATGCCAAAAGTATTACCGATATTTTATTACATAGCTATCTGTCTGATCAGAAAATCGGCCCTGTGGAGAAGGAGAACAAGTTGAAACAGCTCTCGCCGAGAGAGTTGGAGGTTTTTAAACTGTTTGCCGAAGGGATGTCGAACCGCCATATTGCGGAGAAATTGTTTATCAGTGTGCGAACGGTGGAAACGCACAAAAACAATATTATGAAAAAAATAGAACTGAAAACCACCGTGGATCTGGTGAAGTTTGCCATTAAAAACAACATTATCCAGATTGACTGACCTAATTTCCCGTTTCTGACTCCGGACTTCGGACTTCTGACTCCTTTACCCCGCCTCCTTTTTCCTCATACAAACTTCTCCACCAGTTCCACCAGCCGGCTGGAGTATCCCATCTCGTTGTCGTACCAGGCCACCACTTTTACCAGTTTGTTTTTGTCGCCCAAAACGGCCGTCAGGTTGGCATCGAAGACAGCCGAATAGGGGTTTCCAATAATGTCAGCGGAAACAATGGGATCTTCGGTGTATTGTAAAATTCCTTTTAACCTTCCTCCGGCGGCTTTTTTAAAAGCAGCATTGATTTCTTCCACGCTGGTAGATTTCTTTAACGTGCAGGTGAGGTCGGTGAGCGAACCATCCGGAACGGGAACACGAATACCGGCACCCCCAAGATTTTTTGCCAGGTGTGGGAATATTTTTGAGGCAGCTTTGGCGGCTCCGGTGGTAGTTGGTACGATGGAGTAGGCAGCAGCACGCCCACGACGCCAATCCGTGTGTGGCCCGTCCACTATATTCTGGTCTTTGGTGTAGGAGTGAACGGTGGTCATAAAGGCTTTGTCGATACCCCACAGTTCATCCAGTATCATGATGAGTGGTGCCACGTTGTTGGTGGTACAGGAAGCGTTGGAGATGACAACATCGTTTTTGTCGATGATAGCTTCGTTTACACCGAGCACGACGTATTTTACATCATAGCGTTCGCCTTTGGCCGGAGCAGAAATAATCACTTTACGGGCCCCTGATTTTTCCACGTGTTTGATGGCTTCATCGCGTTCCACAAACTGGCCGGTCGACTCTATCACAACATCTATATTCAGCTTCTTCCAGGGAAGTTTGGCCGGATCAGGTTCGCTTAAAACAATAATTTGTTTACTGTTAACGTATATATGGCCGCCGTTGTGTTCCACGGTACCGTCAAATTGCCCGTGCACCGAGTCGTATTTAAGCAAGTGGGCCAGGTTGGCGGCATCGGTAAGGTCGTTGATGGCAACGACTTCCATGTTCTCTTTTTTCTGAATGTTCCGGAAAGTGATGCGCCCAATGCGCCCGAAACCGTTAATGGCAATACGTATTTTTTTGTTCATCTGTTTCGCTGTAATTGGTCGCGGCAAAGTTAGGAAACTGAAGCCATTCTTTTCTATAATCAAGAGGAAAATATTAGTCCGTCGAAGGCGAATGGCTCAAATCATTGCCTGGGCGTTCATTCCCGGGCGGTGAGATGGTAAAAACCGGATTGAAAATCCTATAGTCCTTTGGGTCGGGATTGCAAATCCCGACCAGCCAAGGCTTTATCGACCTGAAAGAGGAAATTGTGGAAAAGCAAAAAAAGCCCCGTGCTGACAAGAAAGTCGCAACGGGGCATGGTAAACAAGTTAATCTGAGATTTTATTCTTTTTTCCCTTTATTGGTGTTGACGGTTCCCACCAGGCCAAGGTCGCCGTAGTCGTCCGTGTAACCGTACATGTTGTCCAACTTGGTTTTATATACTTTTTTCAGCTGGTTTCTTTTCAGTTTCAGGGTAGGGGAGAGCTCACCGGTTTCCGTGGACCATTCCCGGCATGTCAGCGCAAATTTCTTAATCTGGCGATGCCGCCCCAGACTTTTGTTAATTCTGTCTATTTCTTCCTGATAACGTGCCCTGACTTTCTCATGATGGACCAAATCGCGGTTATCCCGGAATTTTATGTTGTTTTTAAAACACCATCCGTGGAGGTAGTGGAAATTGGGGCTGATGATGGCTGCAGCGAACTTCTCGCCTTCACCTACAACGAGAATCTGTTCGATGAGGGGTGATTCCTTAAAAACATTCTCCACAATCTGTGGTGCCACATATTTCCCGGTGGAAAGTTTAAAGATTTCTTTTTTCCGGTCGGTAATCCATAGGGCACCGTTCTCAATTTTTCCTATGTCGCCTGTGTGGAAGAACCCTTGTTCATCAATGGCTTCTTTGGTCTTTTCCGGATCTTTATAATAACCTACCATTAGGCTGGGGCCACGCATAAGGATTTCGCCATCTTCGGCCATTTTCACTTCAATATTGTCCAGCACAGGGCCAACACTTCCGGCTTGCATAGTCGGATAGTCACCATAGTTAACCGAAATTACGGGAGAGGTCTCCGTCAAGCCGTAACCTTGTGCAATTTTAATTCCTACGGCACTAAAAAGCCTGGCCAGCCTGGGTTGCAGGGCTGCCCCTCCCGATATAACCACTTTCAGCTCTCCGCCGAGTGCTTCCTGCCATTTGCTAAAAATTAATTTCCGTGCAATGTTCAACTTTTTATTGTACATGTTGCTCCGGTTAGCCGGGTTGTCGTCGTATTGTACGCCAAGCTCCACAGCCCAATCGAACAGCCAGCGTTTAATTCCCGATAGCTCTTTGCCCTTGAGCATAATTTTGTCGAAAAGTTTCTCCAAAACACGCGGAACAGTGGCAAAACCATGTGGGTGTACTTCGTTGATGTTTTCACCGATGGTGTCAATACTTTCCACATAATAGACCCCCAGCCCTTTGGCCTGGACAAGATAGTTTACCATTCTCTCCAGCACGTGGCACATGGGCAAAAAACTGAGCCAGCGGTCACCGGCATCTACGTCAAGCAGGTTGCGGGTAGCGGTAACATTGCTCATGAAGTTGTAATGGGTGAGCATGACACCTTTGGAGCGGCCGGTGGTACCGGATGTGTAGATAATGGAAAGCAAATCGTCTTTGGAGATGCTCTCTTTTATTTTGGGTAACCCTTTCTCAAACCTGGCCTTGTTTTTCTTTCCCAATTCCACAATTTCACGCCAATTGGGGACGCCAGCAACCTTGTCGTAGGTGTATATGTTTTCAATTTTCGGAACTTCATCAGCCAGCGGTTTAATCTTATCATAATATTCTTTGGATGACAGGATAGCCAGGCGGGCATCGGAATGTTCCAATATGTAACGATGCTCATGCGGGCCGATATTGGGATAGACAGGAACGTGTACCACACCAATTTGCCCCATGCCCATGTCGGCAAAATTCCATTCGGGACGGTTGTTGGAAATAGTCAGGATTTTATCCCCCTTTTTAAATCCCAAAGCCAGCAATCCGTAGCTGAAGTTGTCAACCATCTCTTTATACTCATTGGTGCTGAAATTTTCCCAGCGACCGTTTCTTTTGATGGAGAGTGCTATCTTTTGGTTGTTTTCTTTGACGTTTTGGTCGAGAATATCAAAATTTCTTTCCAGGTCCATGGCGTATTTATTGTAGGTTAATAAAAAAATTGAGCATGACGCATTAAGAATTATCAGAATTTGTTTTTATCTTTTTTGTCCAGTCCCAGATCGCCAAAGTCTTCCGTATACCCGTAAATATGGTCGAGTTTTGTTTTGTAAAGTTTTTTCAGGTAAACCCTTTTTAACTTTAGGGTAGGGGACAGTTCTCCGGTTTCCGTTGTCCATTCCCGGCATGTCAATTCAAATTTCTTTATCTGGCGGTGCCTGCCCAGGGTTTGGTTAATCCTGTCTACTTCTTCCTGATACCGGGCCAACACTTTTGGATGGCGGACGAGGTCGGTATTATCCCGGAATTTCACATTGTTTTTAAAACACCATCCGTGCAGGTAATGAAAATTGGGGCTGATGATGGCAGCAGCAAATTTCTCCCCTTCGCCCACCACAAGAATTTGTTCAATAAGCGGGGATTCTTTGAAACGATTTTCTACAATTTGGGGTGCCACATATTTACCGGTCGAAAGCTTAAAGATTTCCTTTTTCCGGTCAGTAATCCACAACACGCCGTTTTCCATTTTTCCCACATCGCCGGTATGGAAATAACCCTCTTTGTCGATGACTTCTTTGGTTTTTTCCGGGTCTTTGTAATAGCCGATCATAAGGCTGGGGCCACGCATGAGGATTTCGCCATCTTCGGCAATTTTGACTTCCACATTATCAATGACTGCGCCCACACTACCGGCTTGCATCAGCGGGTATTCGCCGTGGTTAACGGAAACTGTGGGAGAAGTCTCCGATAGACCGTATCCCTGGGCAATGCTAATTCCGGCAGCACTGAAAATGCGGGCCAGCCGTGGTTGCAGGGCAGCACCGCCGGAGATAATGACTTTCAGGTTGCCGCCCAGGGCCTCTATCCATTTGCTGAAGACCAGTTTCCGGGCGAGAGACAACTTGGTATTATAAAAAGGTTTGCGCTTTGCCGGGTCATCTTCGTAGGCAGCACCTACATCCACTGCCCAATCAAATATTTTTCGTTTTATTCCTGTGAGCTCTTTGCCGCTGAGCATAATTTTGTCGTAAAATTTCTCGATAACCCTGGGAACAGCCGTAAAACCATGGGCATGAATTTCATTCAGGTTTTCGCCTATGGTGTCAATACTTTCGGCATAATAACATTCTAAACCCAATGCCTGGACGGAGTAATTCACCATTCGCTCAAGCACATGACACAGGGGAAGGAAACTGAGCCACCGGTCGTTGGCAACAACGGGTTGCAGGGGTGCGGCGGCCATTACATTGCTCATCAAATTAAAATGGGTAAGCATGACCCCTTTTGGACGGCCTGTGGTTCCGGAGGTATAAATGATTGACAATAAATCATCTTTGGAAACGCCATCTTTTATTTTGGGGAGCTCCTTTTCGAATTTGGCTTTGTTTTTCTTTCCCAGTTCAACAATTTCACGCCAGTGGGGAATGCCTTCAATCTTATCGTAGGAGTAGATATTTTCGATTTTGGGAATCTTGTCAGCCAAGGGTTTTATTTTATTATAAAGCTCTTTTGAGGAAACGATAATAAGCCTTGAATCAGAATGTTCCAGGATATAGCTGTGTTCCTTTGGCCCAATATTGGGATAAACAGGAACATGGACAACGCCAATCTGTCCCATGCCCATGTCGGCGAAGTTCCATTCGGGCCGGTTGTTAGAAATGGTTAGTATTTTGTCCCCTTTTTTAAATCCCATGGCCAGCAGCCCATAGCTGAAGTTATCCACAGCTTCTTTGTACTCGTTGGTACTAAAGTTTTCCCAGCGGCCGTTTCTTTTTATGGAAAGAGCGATTTTCAGGTTGTGATTTTTGACATTTTGGTCGAGAATGTCAAAATTCCGTTCAAATTTCAAGGTCATTTTTTTAGGTTAAAATGTTGAATGAATTTGTAAAATTTTCTATACGCACGCAATTAAGTTAATGATTATAAAATTATTTTGCCTTGAAAGTCCAGGTAAAATGAAACTCGGATACCTGGTTGCCTTTTGCATCAATTCCGATGGAAGTGATGGTAACGGTTCGTCCTTCTCCTGTTTTCAATGTCTCCTGTACGGCCCGGCTAATGGCTTCCCCGTCGTTACAGGTAAAAGTTACTTTACTCTGTGCTTTCTTGGTGAACTTGGCCTCTGTGTCGAAGACCAGCATGGATACAGGCCGGGGTGCCGCTTTGACTTCGGCAATGGCCATGGCCCCTGAAGACAGCTCGGCAGCCATAGATTGTACGGCAAAATACAACGAATGGAACGGATTTTTTGTCAGGTAATTATAAGGGACAGAAACGCTGGCATGTTTTTTATCAAGCTCCACAATACGCAGGCCGTTCAGCAACCCCATGGGCATATGCTTAATGAAAAACAGTTTTAACCGAAATGGGTTGTTGGCCAGTTTCCTGAAATCTTTGTTTTTTGCCATGCTTGCTCCCTGCTGTATTAAAAAATGAGGGACAGATGATTTCTGTCCCTCAGGTAGTTGTTAACTAAAAATTATACTTGTTTGCATCAATTAATTGGTTGGCAATTTTTCTGCGGGCTTCTTTCACGTTTACCGGATTAACTTTGGTAAAACGTTTCATGCCCATAAGCATACCTGCCTGTTCGTCACCTTCGGCAAAAGAGTTAACGGCATCAACGCCGATTTTGTTCATTTTTGCTGCCGTGTCATACAAGAATACGTCGAGGATATCTTTGTAAATTTCCAACTTCTTTTCATCGTACATACCGGCCAGTTTCTCCACACGCAACAAGGTCGATTCGGCAGCATAAGTATTCATGAGCATGTCGGCAATGTTCAGCATAATTTCCTGCTCATTCTGGAAAGTGGTGGTGTATTTCTGCAAAGCGGCACCGGCCACCATAAGGATGGCTTTTTTGAAGTTTACGATAAGTTTGTGTTTGGTTTCAAAATAATCCATTGACGTGCTGCCAAAATCAGGAATACCCATTAGCTCTTTGCCAACAGCTTTGGCAGGAGTAAGCAGGTCTATTTCGCCTTTCATGCCTCTTTTCAGCAATTCGCCCACGGCCACCATCCGGTTGATTTCGTTGGTCCCTTCAAAAATCCGGTTGATACGTGAGTCGCGGTAAGCGCGTTCTACAACAGTTTCGGCTGAATATCCCATGCCCCCGTATATCTGAACGCCTTCATCAACGACAAAATCAAGTGCTTCCGAGCCAAATACTTTGGCGATGGAGGCTTCGATGGCATACTGGCGAATGCCCTCAATAGAGGCCCTGCCTTTGTCCATTCCATCGGCAACCAGCTGGTTGATGGCATCATCAATATTTTGGCTGGCGCGATAAGTCAATGATTCGTTGGCAAAAGTACGGATGACCATTTCGGCCAGTTTGGTTTTGATGGCACCAAAGTTGGCAATAGCCGTACCAAACTGTTTTCTTTCGTTGGCATACTGTACACTGGCATCAATGGTTGCTTTGGCTGCACCGGTAGTGGCAGCAGCCAGTTTGATACGACCAAGGTTCAGGATATAAAGGGCAATTTTGAAACCTTCGTTGCGTTCTCCGAGAAGATTTTCTGCCGGAATCTCAGCGTTATCAAAGAAAATTTGGACGGTAGAAGAACCACGGATTCCCATTTTGTCCTCTTCCGCTCCGGTTGTAAATCCGGGTGTATCACGTTCAACGATGAAAGCGCTGAGGTTTTTGTCATCATCAATTTTGGCATAGACGATAAACAAGTCGGCAATACCGCCGTTGGTAATCCACATTTTGCTGCCATTCAGGACATAATGTTTCCCGTCTTTGCTCAGTGTGGCTTTGGTTTTGCCATTGTTCGGGTCGGAACCGGCATCGGGCTCTGTCAGCGCATAGGCCCCGATGTATTCGCCGGAAGCCAACTTGGGAAGGTATTTCTTCTTTTGCTCTTCATTTCCAAAATAAAGGATAGGAAGTGTTCCGATGCCTGTATGGGCCGAGTATGCCACAGCAAAGCTGTAACCTTTGCCCATTTCTTCCACGGTAAGCATGGAGGTAACAAAATTCTGGCCGAAACCTTCATATTCTTCCGGAACGGAAATACCGAGCAAACCGAGTTCTCCTGCATCTTTCATCAATTTTGTGAGCAGTTCGTTGTCGTGATGCTCCAGCTTGTCGATGTTGGGAATTGCCTGTGTTTCTGTAAAATCACGGCAGGTCTGCGCCATCATTTGCTGTTCTTCATTAAATTCTTCGGGAATAAAAATATCGGCAGCTTTGGTTTCTTTAATGAGAAATTCGCCGCCTTTCAATGCTTTATTGTCTGACATAACTTTATAATTTGATAGATGAATAATTCAATTTAAAAAAATGCACAGCGACGGGCTTGTCGCTGTGCATAAAGATTTTATAACATTTCGTAAATACCGGCGGCTCCCTGGCCTGTACCGATACACATGGTTACCATACCGTATTTTTTGTTACGGCGTTTCAGTTCGTTCAGAATTTGAACGGTCAGTTTGGCTCCTGTACACCCCAGCGGATGGCCTAAAGCGATAGCTCCGCCATTGACATTCAGAATATCGGGATTGATGCCAACCTCTTTTACAACAACCATTGATTGGGTTGCAAAAGCTTCATTGAGTTCAATCAAATCCATATCATCCAATTTCATACCGGCATGTTTCAGTACTTTTGGGATGGCTTTTGTTGGACCGACCCCCATCTTGTAAGGTTCAACACCTGCTACCTGATAGTCAACCAAACGGGCAATAGGTTTCAGGTTATAGCGTTTCAGTGCTTTTTCCGAAACGACCAAAACAAAAGCTGCACCATCGGACATCTGTGAGGAGTTCCCTGCCGTGGAAACACCGTCAGGAGCAAAGGCAGGACGCAGTCTTGAAAGGCCTTCAAGTGTTGTGCCTCTTCGCGGACACTCATCTGTATCAAAGACTCTTTCACGGGTCTTCATTTTACCATCTACAAAATAATTTTCTTTGATGGTATAAGGAACAATCTGCTCTTTAAAATAACCTTTGTCAATGGCGTTGAAAGCCTTTTGGTAAGAGTTGAAGCCAAAAGCATCCAAATCTTCCCGTTTCAGGTTGTATTCGCGGGCGACCATCTCGGATGTGAGCCCCATGCTCAGCCACCAATTTGGATTGGTTTTAGCAATATCCGGGTTGGGAACCATACGCCAGCCACCCATGTTGATCATGGACATTGTTTCGGCACCACCGGCAATAATCACATCGGCAATACCGGCACTGATTTTGGCGGAAGCAATGGCAATGGATTCAATTCCTGATGAGCAAAACCGGTTGATGGTAGAGCCGGGAACATCCACGGTGTCCAATGACATGAGCGACAACAACCTTCCCATGTTCATGCCTGTTTCGGCTTCGGGAAAAGCATTTCCCACCACCACGTCGTCAATTTCTGATTTTTCAATTTGTGGAAAGTCATTCATTAGATGTCTGATAACAACGGCAGCCACGTCATCCGGACGTGTAAACCGCAAAGATCCCCTGGGAGCTTTTCCAATTGCTGAACGATATCCACCTACTATATATGCATTCATGATTTTATGTTTTTCTGATTTAAAAATGATTTATTTTAGTTTCTGAGGATTTTACCTTTGGTAATCAGGCTGTTGATGCGTTCCAGCGTTTTGCGCTGCATACAGAGCTCCATAAAGGCTTTTCTTTCCAGATCAAGCAGGTATTGTTCCGTAACCTGGGTAAGCGGTTGCGAAATTTCGCCTCCGGCCATGACCCATCCCAGCTTTTCAGCAATCAGTCCATCATGTTCTGACATGTAATGACCGGTTTTGAAACCATCAGCTCCCACATAAACCATTCCGAGGGCTTCTTTACCCAAAACCTTGATGTTATTTCTGGGGGCAGGTTGTGAATATCCTTTGTCGGCCATTTCAATAGCCACTTTTTTGGCATAAGCCAACTGATGGGCACGGCTGACGATAACTTCATCAACACCCGGACGGAGATAACCCAGGTCGAAAGCTTCGTAGGCCGAGGTGGAGACCTTGGCTTGTCCGATGCTCAGGTACCGGTTCAGGAACTGGTTGGTACGAATGTCTCCCGGATGCAGTTCATCACCGAGACGGAGGGCAAATTCTTTGGTGCCGCCACCGCCTGGAATCAGGCCAACGCCAAACTCTACGAGTCCCATGTATGTTTCGGCATGGGCAATGACTTTGTCGCTGTGCATACACACTTCGCATCCGCCGCCCAGGGCCATTCCGTGAGGCGCGGCAATAACGGGAATAGAGGAGTAGCGCAAACGCATGGTGGTTTTCTGGAACCATTGAACGGCCATGTTCAAATCTTCCCATTCCTGTTCTACTGCCAGCATATAAATCATGCCTACATTGGCACCGGCCGAGAAGTTGTCGCCTTCGTTGGATATGACCAGTGCTTTATAATCGGCTTCGGCCATGTCAACCGCTTTGTTCAGCCCTTCGAGCGTGCCTTGTCCAATGGTATTCATTTTGGAGTGGAATTCCACATTCAAAACGCCATCGCCGAGGTCGAAAATGCTCACATCGTTGTTTTCCCAAACCACGTTGGTGCCGCGAAGCAGTGCCAGTGAAAGTTTGTTTTCCTGACCGGGAACCTCTTTGTAAGCTTTGGTTTTCAGGTCGTAATACTGTTTGCGGCCATTTTTTACCGTAAAGAAAGAGGCGCATCCGGCATCCAACATATCATAAACCCATTGGGCAGGTTTGTTGCCGGCTTCTTCCATGGCTTTTACCGTTTCGGCCACGCCGAGGGAATCCCATGTTTCAAATGGGCCGATTTTCCATCCGAACCCGGCCATCATGGCATCATCTACCTTATATATATCTTCGGTAATTTCAGGGATACGGTTGGAAGTAAACTGGAACAGACTGTAGAAAGAAGCACGGTAAAATGCTCCGGCTTTGCCTTTGTCGGCCAGTAAAACGGGGAAACGTTTGTGCAAATCGTCTATTCCCTTTGTCTTTTCCAACACGGAGAATTTCGGACGCGGGTCTTCTTTGTATTCCAGTGTTTCAAAATCAAGGGTGAGGAACTTTTTCTTTCCGCCTTCCACAACCTTTTTGAAGAAGCCTTGTTTTGTTTTGGAACCCAACCATTTGTTGTCCAGCATTTTTTGGAGGTAACCGGGGATTTTAAATGCGTCATTGGCTTCATCGTGGGTAGATTCGCGAATGTAATCGGCAACATGAACCAGTGTGTCAAGACCGACGACATCGGCTGTCCTGAAAGTAGCTGATTTGGCACGGCCAATTACCGGACCGGTAAGTTTATCAATTTCGGGTATGGTCAATCCGTATTCTTTCACCTTATTGAAAAGCTCCATGATAGAGAACGTACCGATACGGTTGGCGATAAATGCCGGGGTGTCTTTGGCAAGGACTGCCGTCTTTCCCAGATAACGGCCTGCATAATCTTCAAGAAAAGAGAGAACTTCCGGATCGGTATATTTGGAAGGGATTATTTCGAAAAGTTGCAGATAACGTGGCGGATTGAAGAAGTGTGTTCCGCAAAAATGTTTTTGGAAGTCTTCACTTTTTCCTTCAGCCATATCATTAATGGAGATACCTGAGGTATTGGATGTTACAAGTGTTCCGGGTTTTCTCAGTTTATCCACTTTTTCAAAAACCTGCTGTTTGATGTCCAGCCGTTCAATAACCACTTCAATTACCCAGTCGCAATCCTTGATTTTGGGCAAATCGTCGTCAAAGTTACCGGTGGTAATGCGTTTTGCAAACGCCTTTTTGTAAATAGGCGAGGGCTTGGATTTGATGGCGGCATTCAACGAATCGTTGACAATCCTGTTTCTGACTGCTTTGTCTTTCAGCGTCAGTCCCTTTGCCTTTTCAGCACCTGTCAGTTCTCGTGGCACAATATCTATGAGTAAGACCTCAAGACCGATATTGGCAAAATGACAAGCAATACCGGATCCCATAACACCGGACCCCAGCACTGCAACTTTTTTAATTCTACGTACCATAATATTTAGATTAGGTTTGTTAATTTAATGAACAACTTGTTCAATATTAATTTGATTTTCTTTTTTCTGCTTAGGCAGTGGCATTTCTCCCAATTCGATGTTAACCTGCTCTTTGATGATGTCAAACACCTTTAAAAAAGTGGCCATCTCTTTTTCATCCACTTTATTTAATAGCTTCTGATTGAAGTCGAGTACCGACTTCTTGGCCACTTTCCTGCGTTGTACACCTTTTTCTGTCAGGAATATCTTCACAACCCGCTTATCTTCCGGTGATACTTTACGGTAGATACATCCATCCTTTTCCATTTTTTTTAACAGCCGGGTCAGACTTGAATTTTTCATTCCAAGTTGTTGCGCAAGCCTGGTAGGAGGGGTTCCCTCACGCTCTACATAAGTCAGCAGGTAACCTACCGTTTGCGTAATGCCATATTTTGCAGCAATGGTATTATACATTCTTGATAAGGCTAACGATGTTGTCCTGATATAAAATTCGATGGTTTCGTTTAACTTCATTTTTCGATTAATTCTGTTTATTACGCATGCGTACAAAAATAAACCAAAAATAGTTTGCATGCAAACTATTTTTTAAAAAATTAACATTTAGATTTGTTCTAAATGCCTTTTTTCAAACGATTGCACGGTTGGCATGGCATTGCCATGAAAAATTATTTCAGGATTGTTTATTTCTAACAGCCCGGACGGCAGGGGAAAATTCCCGGGGTGGTTGTTTGTATTCTCTGGTTATCTTTGCAAAATCAAGGGGATAGTTTGTGATTGTGGACTGAGGTTGACAACGGCTTTATATTAATAAGGTAAAAAATACGATTTTGACATGCTGGAGAGGAAAATAACTGAATATATTGCGGATTATACTTCCGGAGAGGATAGGTTGATGCGGACTTTGAACCGCGAGACCCACCTAAAAACGTTCTATCCCAACATGCTTTCGGGAAAAGTGCAGGGGAAATTTCTGGAGATGGTAGTTTGGATGCTACAGCCCAAACGGATACTGGAAATAGGAACTTTTACGGGTTATTCGGCACTGGCCATGGCCAAGGCACTGCCGGAAGATGGGCTGCTTTACACAATAGACAACAACGAAGAAATAGAAAGTTTTGCCCGCCGGTTTTTTGCGCAGGCTGAACAGGGAAATAAAATTCGCTTTCTTGCCGGCGATGCGCTGGAGCTGGTTCCCAAGCTGGAAGAAACTTTTGATTTGGTTTTTCTCGATGCCGCGAAAGTACAATACCTGAGCTATTATGAATCCTCTTTGAAGAAACTTAGGAAAGGTGGTTTTATTTTGGCAGACAATGTGTTATGGGGTGGCAAAGCAGTGTTTTCGGAGAAAAATCCTGATAAGGAGACGCTGGGCATCCGCAAATTTAACGATTTTGTAAAACAGGACAGCAGGGTAGAGCAGGTGTTGCTCTCCATTCGCGACGGGTTGTTACTGATAAGAAAATTATAGTATCGAATTCAGGCATTTACTTTATTTTTGCACATTCAGAAAATGAACAGATTATGGCTTCTTCCAATTTTGTAGATTACGTAAAAATATCCTGTATTTCGGGAAACGGTGGCTCCGGTTCTGCTCATTTCAGGCGTGAAAAATACATTCCCAAAGGGGGCCCCGACGGTGGCGATGGCGGCAAGGGGGGCGATATCATTTTGAAAGGAAATGCCCAGATGTGGACACTCCTTCATTTGCATTATACACGGCATCTGCGTGCTGAAAATGGTGAGCCGGGCGGCCTGCAGCGCAGTACAGGTGCCAGCGGTAAAAATATATACATTGATGTTCCCCTCGGGACAATTGCCCGGAATCTTGACACACAGGAAATAATGGCGGAGATACTGGAAGATGGGCAGGAAGTCGTCCTGCTGAAAGGCGGCCGGGGAGGCCAGGGGAACGATCATTTTAAATCATCCACCAACCAATCCCCCAAGTATGCCCAGCCGGGCGAAGAGGGTATGGAAGCCACCATTGCCCTGGAGCTGAAAGTGCTGGCCGATGTGGGCCTGGTGGGATTTCCCAATGCCGGAAAATCTACGTTGCTTTCGGTGTTGTCTGCGGCCAAACCGGAGATTGCCGATTATCCTTTTACTACGCTGGTACCTAACCTTGGCATTGTTGCCTACCGCGACCAGCAGTCGTTTGTGATGGCCGATATCCCCGGAATTATTGAAGGTGCTGCCGAAGGCAAAGGGCTTGGACTGCGGTTTCTCCGGCATATTGAACGGAATGCCGTGTTGCTTTTTATGGTGCCTGCCGATACCGGTGATATTAAAAAAGAATACATTGTCCTGCTAAACGAATTAAAGCGGTTTAACCCGGAACTGTTGGATAAACAACGTGTTCTTGCCATTTCAAAATCTGATTTGCTGGATGGTGAGTTGATGGAGATGTTGGAAAAAGACCTGCCGGATGTGCCCCATGTCTTTATCTCTTCGGTTGCCCAATCTGGATTGGCCGAGTTAAAAGATCTACTCTGGAAGGCATTGAACGAAGAAATTTAACCTGACGGAAATGTCCCGCTATTTTTTAAAACTGGCCTATCGCGGAACAGCCTATCATGGCTGGCAGATACAGGAGAATGCCCACTCGGTACAGGCTGAGATGAATGAGAAAATCAGTGTGCTGTGCGTGGAGGATGTGAATGTTGTGGGCTGCGGGCGCACGGATGCCGGTGTACATGCCAGGGAGTTTTACCTGCATTTCGATTTGGGCAAAGAGCTTCCGTTTTCCGGAAAAGATTTTGTTTTTAAACTGAACCGTTTTCTACCTGAAGATATCGCCGTTTATGGTGCGTGGAAAGTCCCGCCGCAGGCACACGCCCGTTTCGATGCGGTCAGCCGTACTTATCGCTATTATATTTCGTTGCAGAAAGACCCGTTTGCCCGAGAGCTGACCCTGTCATACACGGGGAGCCTTGATGTAAAGGCCATGCATCAGGCTGCCAGCTATCTGATGGATTACGAGGACTTTACCAGCTTTTCTAAATTGCATACGCAAACGGCCACAAACCGCTGCAGGATTTCGGAAGCCGGATGGAAACAAACAGGAAACCAACTGGTTTTTACCATTACCGCCGACCGCTTTCTGCGCAACATGGTACGTGCCATTGTGGGTACGTTGCTGGAAATCGGAAAGGGAAAGCTGAAACCGGAAGCCATAAAGACCATTATAGAAGCCAAAGACAGGGCCAAAGCCGGGTTTTCGGCCCCGGCACAGGGATTGTTCCTGGAAGAGGTGAGGTATCTGGGAGAAATGGAAAAAATATTTGAAGATAAAGCACCGATACTTTAGCGAAAGCGTGGACGCTTTAACCGGCTGACAATTACATATAGTTGGTCGGGTACATTTAGCTGGTCAGGATTTGCAATCCTGACCTTGTACAATTCTATTTTTTATTCTCTTTCACCAATGGTACCGGCTTTTTCAGGAAGGCATTGTAAAAGAGCTGATGGATGTTGGTACGGATGTCCTCTTTGGCCAGTTTGGTGTTCATCATATCGGGGAAGACACGGTTGGAAAGAAATACGTAAACCAGCCCGTTTTTCGGGTCGGCCCAGGCATAGGTGCCGGTAAACCCTGAATGGCCGAAACTCTTGTCTGAAGCCGATTTGCAATTGGATTTGTGGTCGACATATTTTAGCAATGGTTTATCAAATCCCAGCCCCCGGCGGTTGCTGTCGGCTGCAAAATAACGATGGTTAAACAGGTTAATCACCCGGCTGCTTAAGATTCTTTTCCCGTTATACTCACCACCATCCACAAGCATCTGCATGATGGCGGCCACATCGTGTGCATCGCCGAAAAGGCCGGCGTTGCCCGAAACGCCACCCAGCATGGCGGCCCCCATGTCGTGCACATCGCCCCACACCTGTTGCATGCGCCATATCGTATCATGTTCGGTGGGATTGGTTTCTGTGTAGGGAAAATACCGGCGTGGCGTGAAAACAAGGTGGTAAAGCCCCATGCGGTGATAAATGTTTTTGTATAGATATTGGTCGAATGGCTGTTCGTTGAGCCGCTCGGTCATGGCCTTAAAAAGGTAAAATCCCAGGCCGCTGTATTGGTATTTCTTCTTGCCCAGGGGCGAATCCAGTATCTGTTGCATCATGCGATAATGGTAATCTTTCTGCAGGTAAAGGTCCTGTGCCACCCTGACTGTGTATAATTCGCTGATTTTATGATGATAAATAGAAGTGTTCGGACCGATGCTGTCGGGATTCATTTTACACAGGTCATACTCAATCCAGTGTAATACGTTCGTATTGGGAATCATTTTTTCCGTAAAATGGAGCTTTAGTGTGTACAGATAAAACGGTATCCAATCCTGCAGGCCGGCCTGATGCGACAAAACCTCCTTAAAACCTAAATCTTTCTTGTTGGAAAGCCGGAGCATGGGCAGGTAGTCGGACAGTTTTTTGCTAATGTCGATGACACTGTCTTCCTGCTGCTTCATCAGGGCTACCGTAGTGGCCAGCATTTTGGTCAGCGAAGCAAGGTCGTACAGGTAATTTGCCTTTTCGGGAACCGTATCGGCATAAGTCTGATAGCCGAACGTTTTATGGTAAAAAATAATACCGTTTTTGGCAGCAAGAATCTGGCATCCGGGATAGGCTTTCATCCCGATGCCGGCCAGGGCGATGGAATCTACTCTTTTTAAAGAAACCGGGTTGGCTCCCACCTCCTGCGGCGTACCATAGCGAAGACGGATTTTGGGAAGATAAATGCCTGTTCCCGTTGAAAAATCTCGTGTATGCACAGGGAGTTTTCCGATGGCTTTGCGGGTACCCGTAATGACTTCTGCCGAAGCTTTCAGCGTTTGTGGTACTTCCTGGTACGAAACGATAATCGCCTGAAAACCCTTCAGGCTTTGGAAAAGGTTTAAAGCATACGGACTGGCAAAAATATTGAGAACAGTTTTGGTTTGCTTTGCTGCATTTTCTGCAAACCGGACTTCTGCTTCCGTTATGCCGAAACGTTTTGTGGCAGCGATGTTTGTATTGACGATACAGAGAACGGCCCTGTCAAATTTTTGGAGCTGTTTTAAAACAAAATTATATTCGGCTTCTGTGGCATTCCGGGGAAGGTAAAACACTTTTGATGGAAAATATTGATGAAAGGTATCCTCAAAAACAGAGGGATGGTTATCTCCCACCCTGACAATGGCGGTGGAAGCCGGGACGGTATCCTGCAAAGGGAGCAGGTTGCCTTCATTTTTTACGACCGTTATGGATTGCGAATAGAGATAACCGGCCGTTCGTTTGTATTCCGGTTTGTTTAAATCGGCCATCAAGTGGGCTGTGTCTATCATTTCCCGCCGGCCGGCACCACTGATATATTTGTAATAAAGTATTTTTTTACAACTGTTTTCCAGCCTTTGTGCATAGGTTTTGTTTTTCAAAACCACGGCTTTGATTTTGGCAATGGCAGCGGGGATGTTGCCGGGTGTCAGCAGTATATCGTTCCCTGCCTCAAAAGCTTTTTTGGCAGCATCTCCGGGGCCGAAATGTTCGGAAACCCCTTTCATATCCAGGGCATCGGTAATGATAAGCCCGTGAAAATGCATTTTGTCTTTTAGCAGTTTGGTAACCACATTGTAGGAGAGGCTGGTGGGGAGCATTTTCTTTTTTTCCAATGCCGGGACGGACAGGTGGGCAACCATAACAGCAGACACCGGCGGCTGGCTTTTGAAAAGAAAACGATAGGGCAGGAGTGCGGTTTCTTCTATTTCTTTTTTGGAATCATGGACCACCGGCAGGGTCTTGTGCGAATCCCGGGAAGTGTTGCCATGGCCGGGGAAATGTTTGGCGCAAGCAATAATGCCGGCCGCTTCCATGCCTTTTACATACTGAAATGCTTTTTCCGCCACTTTGTGGGGATTATCACCAAACGAGCGCATTCCGATAACGGGATTCTGCGGGTTGCTGTTGACATCCACCACCGGTGCAAAATTAATCTGGATGCCCATGCGCCGGCACTGGTTGCCGATTTGTTTCCCCATACGGTACAACAGGCTGTCGTTATCTACTGCGCCAAGTGTCATTTGGTAAGGATATTTCTGGGTGTCTTTGAGCCGCATCCCGATGCCCCATTCGGCATCCATGGCCACGAACAATGGCGTTTGGGCAAGTTTGTTCCAGTGGTTTGTCTGTAATGCCTGTTTTACCGGATCACCGGCAAGAAAACTCACACCGCCCAAATTGTATCGCTTAATCAATTTGTCTAATTGCGGATCGTACGGCCCATGGGGATTGTTGGCACGGGTAATGATGAGTTGCCCGATGCGTTGGTCGATGGTGAGGCTTTGGTAAACAGAATCGGCCCAACGGATGGCCTGTTTTTGCTGTAAGATGTTTTGTGCCGACAGCTGTCCGGAAAATGTAAAAATTGAAAGAAAAAAAAGGTAAACCGACAACAAATTGTAATATTTTTTCATGGGAAATTATTTTTTCCAAAAATAAAAAATTCAGGATAGATAGTTTGTCTGTCAAAAGGTTTTATTTTTGACATGAAAGAATTTTGTAATGAAAGAGCGTATTTATCTTGTGGGCTTTATGGGGGTGGGAAAGACTACTGTTGGCAAGAAGCTTGCCCGGTACCTGGGTTACCACTTTGTGGATATGGACGACTTTTTCGAAGAGAAATTTAAAATTGAAATCCATCAGTTTTTCGAGAAATATGATGAGCCGCTTTTCCGAAAGCTGGAATACGACCGGCTGAAAAAGACTTTTGAAATGGAAGGTGTCGTGGTTGCCACCGGAGGGGGGACCCCTTGTCATCATCATGGCATGGATGAAATTAACCGCTATGGCCTGAGTGTTTTTCTGGATATGACACCTCCTGCCATTGCGCATCGCCTGCTTCATGCCAAACGCAAACGTCCGCTGGTAACAGGGAAATCGGGAGCAGTATTGACAAAATTTATTGAAGAAAAACTTGCCGAACGGCTAAATTGTTACCAAAAAGCTGACATACAGGTGAATGCCATGCAATTGGATGTTCCGGCACTGGCCGGGAAGATTATGGAGGGTTTAAAGTAGTTGGTGCTACAGCGAATTTAGTGGAAGATGGATGTATTGTGTAGTTATTGTTGCCGGAGGTCAGAAGTCCGAAGCCGGAAGTCGGAAGAAATTTGCTTCTTGAATGCTGAGCGGCCATCTCAGATAAGCTTCGCCGGCCATGGTGGAATTGCTGATGAGCAACAGTTTCAAAAATTTTTTCATAGAAATAGATTTATTTTGTTTTCGACGAAAGTGCTTTCCTGTAGGCTTTGGCAAAATGTACCCACGCGGGTTGTGTTAAAAGCCGGTATTGGGGTGTCATGTTTTGGGCCACAAAACCCAATGCAATCTGTTTTTGTTCGGTTTTGGCATCTGCTGCATTTTTCGAGAGTTGCAGGTAGCGTAAAGCCTTGGCAAATTCTTTATTTTGAATAAAATAATGGACTGCTTCCATGGTGAGCTTGTCCGAGTGTTGGCTTTGAACAAAGGCATAGAGACCGGAATAGGGAAGTTTAAACTTTTCGAGGTGTTCAGCATGGTACTGTTCTTCCAGCCTGGCAAATTCCGGCAATACGGCAGCAAACCCCTTGTTGAACAGTTGCAAAGTCAATGTGTGGTAAGCGTCAGTATAGTGAAAAAGGTTTTCGTAAACGCGGAGTGTATCGGCTGTTTGTTTGTTATCCCTTTGGCAGGAGCCACGACGGGCATAAAGCTTTCTTGCCCGGAGAAAATAACTTTTGGCCGCTGTCAGTTCGTAGGCTTCGACAGCCCGGTTTATTTTTGAAAAAAGCGTTGAGATTCTCTCCTGTTTCCATTGACAATCCGCTATTTTAATTTTTGCAGAAAGGGCATTGAGCGTATTTTTCACTTCATTGTTTTCCGCTACACCATAACGCAGGCTTAAGTTTCGTGCTGTTTTGAATATGGAATCTGCTTTTTGAAAATGTTTTTTCCATATTTCCAGATTGGCCTTGTCGGCAATAGAAATTACGTAAGGAATGGTGGTTACCGTAATCAGGCTGTCCAGTTGCGGGGAACCGGGAAGCGAAAAAGCTTTTTGAAATTTTGCTGCCGAAGTCAGACAGTCCATTGCCTGTGTATTCAGGTTTTGTGCATGGAGCTGTGCCCCGGCTGTGATAGTTTGCTGAAAAATGGCCGTAGCTGTTTCCATCACATCCCTGTTTTGCGTGAACTTCGCTTTGGAAGGGCAAAGCTCCGGATAGTCTGTTGCCAGCTGCAACAGGTTTGTGCGGGAGGCCGTAATGTTTCCCTGCTCCAGCAATTCCCGGGCAGTGTCGAGCCTGTGTTTTAACAACTCTTTGCAAATGGTTGTTCGTAGTGAATCAATACCTTCGAGCTTATAGCAGGCCCTTTGCGCTGTATCGAGAAGAGAAAGTGCATTATGGAAATGTCCCTGTTGGAGGCTGTTTTCTGCCATCCGGAAGATCTCTTGGGAATAAAGCGAATAACAAAGCGGTTTTTTTGACAAATTAATTTTTGTGGCGTAGGCTTTCAAACTTTGTGAAGCTTTTTTTCTGTACCTGTTTGCCAGTGGGATGTCGTTGTTTTCGGAGGCCATCAGGGCAACTTTCAGATAAGAAGAAGCCAGCCCATCGCGGGCGCGCAAAAGGCAGCTATCGAATTTGCCAAGGCGTTTTACTTCGGGAAAATGATCCTCAAAATAGGCGGCATTGGTCAGAAAATCCAGTGCACGGACAAAGGATTGTTCACGGATTTTTAATGAGGCGGCATCGATGAAGTACTGGTAGATTTCCTGCGAAGCGGATTCCTGTCCCGGGGAATGGCCCTGCCGGTAATAAGCCTCTGCCCGTTGAACAAAAGCAGCTTCTTTATCGCCGGGAAATACCCGGGCAAATTCATTGAAACTGGCTGCAATGTAAGGCTGGTGTTCTTTTGAAAGGGATACGGCTTTGATGGAGAGGGCCACATATCCGTGGGTGAAGTTTTCTTTGTCTGCCAGGCTCATAGCCCCTTTTTTGCTAAGTTGCTGTTGCGACAATGTTTTCATGCGCAGCTGCTTGCGGGACATCTTTTTAAAAGCTTTCTCAAAATTCAAAGGGTCATGTTGGTCCAGATGCAGTTGTTGTGAGAGGTTGTGTTGCCGGACGTAATATTTTAAGCGGCTGAGCAGGAGGTAATTCAGAAAAAAATGAGCGGGAGGCGTTTTGGATACGGATGTCTTCAGCAAAAAGCGGGGAAGCTCTTTCATGATCTCAAAATAGCCGTAATAGTGGTTTATTTCGCCGGCTGTCCGAACTAAACGGCGGTAGTTCTCTTCGGTGTAGATAACCTTTCTGATACGAAAGGTGATGTAAAGCGAAGAGAGCGGTACGCGGCCGGAAACAGGAAGCAGAATTTGATCGCGGTTGACCAGGATAGTTTGTACCAGCGAATCCTTTAGCTGATGGTTCTGGTAAACTTTGATTTCCGCTTCAATTTTTTGGGGTTCCAGCAGGGAATCGACCTTAAAATCACGAAAATTGGTGCTGCCCCCGACAGACTGCAAGCGGACGTTGTAATAGAGGATGGGAATACCACTTTCAGGCTTTGTGAGCAATAATTGCACCTTGTATGACAGGTCAAGGTGCAGGCTGAGAACGCTTATGTCGTTGTTGTAGGCGAGCAGGTCAAAGGCGGAGGCCATCTCTCCCCCCGGAGACAGCTGCGGATAGGCCAAATGAAAGTTAAAATCCCTGTTCCACGATTGTGCGGTGGCAAGAAGTGCCGTTATATTGAAAAACACCAGGCATAAAATGTAGGGGATTCTTTTTTTCAATCTCAGAATTTTTGTGCAAAAATAGGGATTACCCTTACATGAACAGATGCTGTCCTGATTGTTTATGGACAACGCCTTGTTAATATTTATGGTGCTACTGCAAATTTGGTGAAAGATTGATCTATTGTGCGATTATTATTGCCGGAGGCCAGAAGTCCGAAGCCGGAAGAAAATTGCTTCTTGAATGCAACATCCTTTTTCTATGGAAACCGGTTCCATGAGGGCAACGGATGTTTTGCACCAGGGATAGCAGCCGATAGCCCGCAGGGGCAAAACGGGAGGGAGGCTTGCGGGGGCAGAGCGACCGGAGGAAGCTCCTGCAAACGCTTAGCCGACACCGTTTTTGCAACGAGGACTATGGCGGATAGCCCGGCCGGTGCCCTGACAAAAAATAAAAACCCGTACTTTCCATGGAAAATACGGGTTTGAAAGTGCCCAAGATAGGACTCGAACCTACACGACCTTGCGATCACTAGTCCCTGAAACTAGCGCGTCTACCAATTCCGCCACTTGGGCATTCAAAATGTTGAATGACAAATCCGGTATTCCTCAATCATTCTTCCACATTCAACATTCTCTTTGTGCCCAGAACAAGAATCGAACTTGCACTCCCAAAACGGGAACATGGCCCTCAACCATGCGCGTCTACCATTTCCGCCACCTGGGCATTTAAAAGAGGGTGCAAAAATAGTATTATTTCTTTTTTAAATACAACTATCCTAAAAAATTTTTTTCATGGGAAGTCTGTGTAGTTGAAGAGAAAAGTAACCAGTTTAAAAGGATTATCGGTGTCTTAAAACCAGATGGCCGACTTCCAAGAAATGCTCTTTTCAGAAAAACATTTATATTTGACGCTTAAAATAAAACGAACATGGTTCAGATAAAAAAAGTTGAAAGTAAAAAGGATTTAAAAGCATTTATAGGGTTTCCTTATAAACTTTATGCCAATGATGCACTTTATGTGCCCGATTTACGGATTGTTCAGAAAGAGACACTGGATAAAAAGAAAAATCCGTTTTTCCATCATGCGGATGCCGATTATTTTATTGCGTTGAATGATCAGGGCGATGTGGTGGGGCGTATCGGAGCCATCACCAACCAAAATTATGTAAAACACTGGCATGAGAACTATGGCTTTTTTGGCTTTTTTGAGTCGGTGAACGACAAGGAAGTTTCCGGGGCACTTTTTGATGCGGCCAAAAAGTGGCTGAAAGAAAAAGGTGTTGATGGGATATATGGCCCCATGAACCCTTCTACAAACGACACTTGCGGAACGCTTGTCAAAGGGTTTGATACCCAGCCCTATGTGATGATGGTACACAACAAGCCTTACTATGACGACCTGATTAAGGCTGCCGGCTTTGGCAAAAAGATGGATCTGTTTTCCTATCGTTTTCCGGTGAGCAATTTTCCTAAAAGATATCTTCAGCTGGCAGATAACATTGAAAAACGGCTGAATGCGGATGGAATTACTGTCCGGAATGTGAATTTTAAAAAGATAAAAGAAGAAGCTTCCAAATTGCAATATGTTTACAACAAGGCCTGGGAAAAGAACTGGGGTTTTATCCCCATGGATGATGATGAGTTTAAAGCCCTGGCGCAGGAGCTTAAAATGGTTACTACATCCGACTTTGTGTATATTGCCGAGGACAAAGGCAAACCGGTGGCATTTATTGCCATTCTGCCGGATTTAAATCAGATTACGAGAACGATACGCGATGGCCGTCTTTTCCCGTTTAATTTTTTGAAATTAATCAATTTCAAAAAGAAAGTCAACCGTGGCCGAGTACTGACACTTGGATTGATTGATGGTTATCGCCTCAAAGGGATTGACACGGTTATGTATGCCCGCTGCTTTAAAGCGGCTGAGAAATGGGGGTACAAAGAAGCGGAAGCAAGTTGGATTCTGGAAAATAACACCATGATGAACCGTATTCTGAAAAACATAAATGCGGACCCGTATAAAACGTATCGTATTTATTCTCAAGACTTCAAGAAGCGGGGATAAGAGGCTATGATTTCGTTTTTCAACAAGAGGTACCTGAGTGTAATTGACCTTTTGAACACACTTTTTGTGGTTGTCGTTTTTGTTTTTTTTCTTTTCTCGCTTCCGCGAAACCCTTATGCTGTCTGGCCGGTTGTTGTACTGGTTTTTTCTTTTGCACTCATTGGCCTGGCCATCTTTTTGCGTAAAAACCGAAAACCGGGCCCTCCCCAGAATTTTTGGCAAAAGCTCGGTAAAATATACCTGGATTTTTATCCGTTGATCTTCATGTTTGTGATTTTTGAAAGTTTCTTTATGATTCTTCCCTATTTTAATCCGCATGATTATGACAAAGAATTGGCAGCCATAGATTTCCGGATGTTGGGTGTCGATCCGACAGTTTGGATAGAGCATTGGGTCCGCCCGTGGCTGACCGATTTGTTGTACCTCACTTATTTTATTTACTACCCGTTCCCGCTGTTTATTTTGGTTTATTTGTACCGAAAAAGAGCGTTTACCGCCCTCGACAGGAGTATTTTTCTTCTGCTTGTGGTGAATTATGGAGCTTATATAACTTATTTCTTTGTGCCGGCTATGGGGCCGCGTTATTATGAGCCCATCATGCAGTTGCAAACCAAGGCTCTGAATGGAATTTTCCTTGCTGTTCCCATCCGTAACTTTATTCATATTTTTGAACCGAACAAGTTCGATGCCTTTCCCAGCCTGCACATTGCCACTTCCCTAACGACGATGGTGATCATGTTCAGGTACAACAAAAAAATGTTTCTTACCTTTATCCCGTTCATTTTGGGGATTTTTGTTGCCGTCATCTATTGCCGTTTTCATTATGTGGTGGATGTTGTTGCCGGGATCGTGTGGACGGCGGTGGCAGTCAGTTTTGCCGGATGGTTTTACGACAGGCAAATCAGGGGACGGTTAAGACCTTATTGTAAAGTAGAGGACGATGTTGAAAGGAATTTTTAAGGGGATTACGTTTGATAAACGCGACATTCATGTCTATGTTATTCTGCTGAGTGCGCCGGTGTTGCTCACTTTGTACCGCTACCACGGCTATCCGCAATTTTTCTATGACTATTTTCCGCGTGTTAAGTCGCTGTATGAAGGTGATTTAATTGCCCGGTACTGGCAGTTCGCCGTGTTTTTTGTGCTGATGTTCATTCTGCCTGCGTTGTATGTGAAGTTTGTGATGAAAAGCTCTCTGCGGCAGTTTGGATGGGGGTGGGGCGATGTGAAATACGGCTTGCGATGGCTGATTACCATTCCTGTACTGGTGGCCCCGATTATTTTTATCGCTTCAAAAATGCCCGACCTGCGTGTGGAGTATCCTTTGGCGAAAAGCCTGCTGGCCGATCAATCGCATCTGTTTATTTATGAGACAGCTTACGTCATGTTTTATTACGTGGCCTGGGAATTTTTCTTCCGTGGTTTTATCCTCTTTGGCTTAAAAGATCGCTTTGGAGCAGTCAATGCCATCCTTATCGAAACCATCTCCTCCTGCCTTGTGCACATCGACAAACCGGAGGGTGAAATCATCGGCTCCATCTTTGTGGGGATATTGTTTGGCATGATTGCCCTTCGCAGCCGTTCTATCTGGTACGTTTTTCTGATTCACGTTTCTATCGGTGTGTTTACCGATTTGTTCATAATCTACTTTCACTGATGCAAAAGGTTCTCGTAACCGGTGCCAATGGTTTTATAGGCAGCAACCTTTGCCGGAGGCTGCTCACAGATGGGTACGAAGTCCATGCGCTGGTGCGCAAAAGTTCTGATTTGCAGTTTATTGATGGCCTGCCGGTAAATCTTTTTTATGGTGATATTACACAGCCTGAAACCCTGAAACCGGCAATGGAAAACGTACAGATAGTTTTTCATGTGGCCGGACTGGCAGCCGACTGGGGGCCTTTCTCTCTTTTTGAGAAAATTAATTTCTTCGGGACGCAAAATGTGGCCAAGGCAGCTGAAAAAGCCGGCGTGAAACGTTTCGTTTATGTCAGCACGGTGGCTTTTCATGGTTTTGGAAGGCAAAATGTAAAGGAAGATGACCCTCCGGCACAAAACCTCATTCCTTACGCACAAACCAAACTCATGGCCGAACAGTGGCTTTGGGATTTTTCAACGGGATGTTCCATGGAAATCACTGCGGTCCGTCCGGGAAATGTCTTTGGCATCAACGACAGGACCTTTCTTTTCAAATATATCGATGCCCTTTTGCAGGGAAAATTTGCCGAAATAAACCACGGTCGCAGCAAGACCTGTCCGGTTTATGTGGAGAATCTGGTTGACATTATGATGTTGCTTGGCAATGAACAAAAAGCTGTCGGGAACGCATATCTTGCCACGGACGGATTGGATATTTCCTGGCATGCGTTCAATACGGCCCTGGCAAAACAACTCGGTGTCCCATTGCCCAAAACATCGCTTCCTTATGGGCTGGCCATGGCTGCCGCCAAAAGTTATTATGCTTTTCACCGCTTTCTTAAATTGCGAAGTGAGCCTTTTTTAACGCCTTACCGCATCGACAATGGCGGGCGTGATTATCATTTCAGCATCCAAAAGCTAAAAGCGCATTTTGGTTATGTGCCGAAAGTGGGGCTGGAAGAGGGGCTGAGAAGAACGGTAGAGAGTTATTGGGATGGGAAGTCTGGGGCGGACATGCACTGAAAATTAAAACAACCCAATACGAAATGCTCCCTATCAGCATGCATTGGGATAACACAATGTGTGTTGCTGGTGTTCAATAATAAAAGTCACTGATTATACGTAAATTTGTATTTTAAAATAAGGATGACAAGTGAACAAGAAAAACCTGACAATAAAAGATTTAATAAATTCAGCAAATGAATTTTGCAAACAGGAAACCATGTACAAAAACAAAGAGTTATATGGTGTAACTGACGGAAAAGCTGTTGGAACTTATATCGAACACAAATTCAAAAACTTCCTGAATGAAAATTATATCGTAGATAATGGAAACTCTGCAAGGGGAGTTGATTTGCCGGCACCGGAAATAAATACTGATATTAAAGTAACTTCAATAAAACAACCCCAATCTTCAAGCCCTTTTAAAGATGCTAAACAAAAAATATACGGGCTGGGATATAACCTTCTCGTCTTTGTTTATGAAAAGACAGATAATCAGGAAAGTGAAACAGCCCTGTTAGATTTCAAGAGTTGCTCGTTTATCGACAAGGAAAGAACGGCAGATTACACAACAACTTTCAGGCTGATTGAAATGATGGATGATGGGGCAAACGAAGAGGATATAATAGCTTATCTCACTGATAAAAACATCCCTGCGGATGATATTATCCTAACCCAAATAGCAAAGCAAATTTTGCAGAGCCCTCCCAAATTAGGCTATCTGACCATATCCAACGCTTTGCAATGGAGGTTACAATACGGAAGGGTTGTAGCACTTTCTGAGAAAGTGGATGGGATTACCAAAATTATCGACAAAGTGAATCATTAGTATGAAAATTTTTGAAGCAAATATTACACAATCTGTAATTGATTTTTTTGAATATTCAATCAGTTTATCTGTTGAGGATTTTAATTCAGAGATAGAATCAATTTGCGGAATAAATTTCTTTTTTGAAACGCCTTCAGAATTAGAGGAACTAATTGATACCGTGTCAAATGAAAGAGTTGTTGTAAACGAACCTGACAGAGCTGAGTATGGTGATTTTCAGACAAATAGAAATTTAAGTGATAAGGTTTGTCATCTTTTAAAAAATCAAAATACAGCACCTGAGATTATTATTGAACCTACCTGTGGAAAAGGAAATTTTATTCTTTCATGCCTTCGCACATTTGATGATGTTAAGTTTATCTATGGCGTTGAAATTTACAAACCTTACGTATGGGAAACGAAATTTGCTATTTTGGACTACTTTTTGAAAAGTAAAAATTCTCATCTGCCGGAAATACATATTTACCATTACAATGTCTTTGACTTTGATTTTAGGAAAATTTCAGAGAAACACAAAGACCAAAAAATATTGGTCATTGGAAATCCTCCCTGGGTAACAAATTCAAAATTATCTTCTCTCGGCTCTGATAATTTACCCGTAAAGTCAAATTTTAAAAACCATAACGGACTTGATGCAATTACAGGAAAAGGAAATTTTGATATTGGGGAGTATATTTCCGTTAAGTTAATATCAACATTCTCAAAATCAGATGGGAATTTTGCCTTTCTTGTTAAAAATTCGGTAGCAAAAAATATTCTTCTGGAACAAAATAAAATAAAATATCGAATTTCGAACATTAAACAATTTGATATTGATGCGAAAATAGAATTTAATGTTTCCGTAAATGCCTGTTTATTATTGTGTTCCCTAAACAAAAGGCCGGGCATGTCAATTAGTGAATATAATATTTACACAAAACATTTAATTAGGGAATATGGCTGGGTTAATAATAAATTTGTTGCAAACATTGACTTGTACCTAAAGTCCGAAGATTTGGATGGAGAATTTCCTTTCGTCTGGAGACAAGGGGTAAAACACGATGCTTCTAAAATAATGGAGTTGGAAAATATTAACGGTCAATATTTTAATAATAATAAAGAAACGGTCGAAATAGAAAAAGATTTGGTTTTTGCATTATTAAAAAGCTCTGATTTAAAAGGGGCTGTAATTGATAAATCCAGAAAATATACCATCATTACTCAGAAAAAGGTAGGACAGGAAACTAAATATATAAGAGAACTATATCCTAAGACTTATTATTATCTTTTCAATAATATTGAGTATTTTAACAAAAGAAAATCAAGTATTTACAAAGGGAAACCTGTTTTCTCAATTTTTGGAATTGGAGATTATTCATTTAAACCCTACAAAGTGGCCATTGCGGGAATGTATAAAACGACCACATTTTCTCTTGTTAAGCCAATTGATAACAAGCCAGCCATGCTTGATGATACTTGTTACTTTATTGGTTTTGATACATTAATTGAAGCGGAGATAACAAGGTTTCTGTTGAACAAAGAGGGAACACAGGGATTTATTCAATCAATTGCATTTAAAGATGCTAAAAGAATGATAACGAAAGATTTGCTAATGAGAATTAATTTGCATGAAATAATTTCTCATACCAATTTCGATGAATTACAATTAGGGATTGCAGGTATAAAGATTAAAGACTGGGAAAACTATAAAGCCAAATTAACAAAAAAGGAAATTGAGAGAAATCAACAATTAAACATCTTTACCGAACATGCACTGCATACATCATTATAGTGTATTTGAGGCGCAGCCCACATTCAGTGAAAGCCTGGAGAGGAACAATATTTTCTCTGCCTGCCGCTTTAAAGAAGACAATTTCTGTATTTTTGTTAGATAAACCAAAATAAATAATTAATGTTTACCGAAAAAGACCTCCAACAGATAAAATCCAAAGGTATCTCTCCCGAAACAGTCGAAAAACAGCTGGAACACTTTAAAACGGGGTTTCCTTACATTCGCCTTGCCGCTCCGGCTGTTCCGGGTAACGGCCTGCTTTCGTTTGACGAAGATATGGCAAAAGAATTGGAAACCTTTTTTGACGTGAACAAAGAGGATTACGAAATTCTGAAATTTGTTCCTGCTTCCGGTGCTGCCAGCCGTATGTTTAAGAAACTCTTTGCTTTCCGGCAGACCTTTTCGGGAACACAGGAGGAAACCGACCGGCTTGAGCGGGAAAATGATTTGCAGAGCATGGGCTATTTCTTTAAGAACCTGGAAAAATTTGCTTTTTACAATGTGTTGTCCGGTATTTTGCAAAAAGACGGCCTTGACCTGAAAACGCTTCGCCAGCAGAAAGATTACAACACCATCCTGGATTATCTTCTTACAGATAAAGGATTGAATTACGGCATGTTGCCAAAAGCATTGTTGCATTTCCATCTCTATCCCGATGGCCCGCGCAAAGCTTTTGAAGAGCATTTGGCAGAGGCGGCACATTATGCTGTGGATAAAGAGGGCGAGGCACGGGTGCATTTTACCGTTTCGCCCGAGCATCAACCGGAATTTGAAAAGGCCGTGGAATCCGTGCGTGAGAAATATGAAAATCATTTTGGCGTCCATTTTCAGGTCAGCTACTCGCAACAAAAGCCCTCTACCGATACCATAGCCGTGGAGATGAACAACGCGCCTTTTCGCAACGAAGATGGCAGCCTGCTGTTTCGCCCCGGCGGACATGGTGCCCTTATCGAAAACCTGAATGATTTAAAAGGGGAAATAATTTTTGTGAAAAATATAGATAACATAGTCCCTGGCCGGCTTCGCGGTACCACTTACCGCTACAAAAAGGTCATCGGTGGCTTGCTTTTCCGACTTCAGGAGCAGACATTTGTGTATCTCGACAGGCTGGAAGATGGAAATCTTTCGGATAAGGAACTGGATGAAATAAAAACTTTTGCCCGTGAGCAGCTGAATATCTTTATTCCGGCGGCATACGAAGGCTATGAGAAAATGGAAAAAATTGATTTTCTGTTTGGTAAACTCAACCGGCCTATGCGTGTAGCCGGCATGGTCAAAAATGAAGGTGAACCCGGTGGCGGGCCGTTTTGGGTGGTGAACGAAGAGGACGAACTCTCCCTGCAGATTGTGGAATCTTCCCAGATGAATTTAAAAGATGCTGAACAACAGAAAATTGTTTCCGGAGCAACACATTTTAATCCGGTAGATTTGGTCTGCGGTGTGCGCGACTATCAGGGAAACCCGTTTGATCTCAGGGATTTTGTGGACCCGCAAACAGGTTTTATCTCCGTAAAATCAAAGGATGGCCGTGAACTGAAAGCGCAGGAGCTGCCCGGCTTGTGGAACGGTGCCATGGCCGACTGGATTACACTTTTTGTGGAAACGCCGCTGATTACTTTTAATCCAGTAAAAACCATCAATGATTTGTTGCGTCCGCAGCATCAGCCGGAATAATAATATATTTAACCTAAGTACATGACAAAAATTCACAGTAGTCTTTAAACGTTTCTAAATCATTGATATTAATAATTTTAGCTAATCTGTTAAGTCCATATTTAAAGAAACTGTAAGCTTTTCTTCCGTGTTTTTTTATTGGGATAGGTTTTAAAGCGTTTAG
>WGCY01000031.1 GCA_015493525.1 Bacteroidales bacterium | reverse complement strand
TTGGCGATTTAGGGAGCAAATTAAGAAACTTTTAACCTTTCAGCGAAAGGTGCAGGGATTTTTTCTCTGCCCTTTCCTGAAAAATTATTTTTTCCTTTTTCTTCCTCCCTTTTTCGCAACGATAAGTCGCATTTCTTAATTGAACTTACGAAGAAACAATCCGGGATAACCCTGCTTTTATTCACCTAATTACTATCCCGAAAAAAATAACTAAACTTTTAGTTAAAAAACTTGCTTTTTTGTAAAATGTTTATTTCCTTTGCAATAAATAACTAAAGTTTTAGTTATAATAAAAACAAAAAGATGAAGACACTCACCAAAGCCGAAGAGCAAATCATGCAGAAGTTGTGGGATTTGGAAAAGGCGCACGTAAAAGACATTATTGCCGAAATGCCCCGTCCCAAGCCGGCTTACAACACCGTTTCCACCATTATCCGGATACTGGAGAGAAAAGGTTTTGTGGGCCATCGTGCCCACGGAAAAACGCATGAATATTTTCCGTTGGTTACCAAAAAAGCGTACCGGAAATCATTTTTCAGTAACTTTTTTCAGAACTATTTTAGTAATTCCTATCTCTCTTTTACCTCCTTTTTTGCCAAGGACCAAAACCTGAGCCTTGAGGAGCTGGAAGAGATGCAAAAGATTATTCAGGAAGAAATCAAAAAGAAAGACAACCGTTAAATCCAAAAACCATGAATCCGTATATGCTTTATTTTGTCAAGTCGTTCCTGGGTATGGGAATCTTCTACATTACCTGGCTCCTTTTTTTCAGGAAACAAACCGACTTCCGTTTTAATCGTTATTACCTGGTTTTCACTACTTTATTGTCGGTAACCATACCGCTAATCCATCTTCCGGAACTGTTTCCCGCGGGGTTTCAGAATCCCATCGCACAATTGTCGGCCATACAAATGAGTGAAGTCCTCATTGGAAATACAGGGGGCCGTGTCGCCAATGGTGCGGGATTGTCGCTGGAAACAGTACTGACTGATATTTATCTTCTTGGAATATTGATTATGACAATACGTTTTGTATGGAGCCTGTTACAACTGAACCGTTTGGTGCGCCAATCGGAGACATTGGTGCAACCGGGGATAAAATTTGTTTTCACCACCGAAAAGCTGCCCGTATTTTCCTTTTTTCGTTATGTTTTCATCAGCCGGACACTTTTTGAAAATCCCCGTGCCGCCGTGATTGTCCAGCATGAAAAAGTCCACGTAAAAGAAAAACATTCCCTCGATTTAATCCTGTTTGAAATACTTTCTGTTTTTCAGTGGTTCAATCCTGTTGTTTACCTTATAAAAAAGGCCGTCAAAGAAAACCACGAATTCATTGCCGACAGCAACATGTCTGTTTCCGAAAGCAGCGGAAACAGTTATCTGAACCTGCTTTTCAGCGAAGCCGGCGGCTTTGAGTTCAGTCCGATAACCCATAATTTCAGTTATTCACTTTTAAAAAAACGTATGATCATGATGAAAAATCAAAAATCCCCCAAAAGTATGCCGGTAAAATTATTGTTGAGTGTACTGGCCCTCACGCTCACTTTGTTTGCCTGTAATAACCAGACACAACCGGCCCCTAAAAAACTTCCAAAAGTCATAAATGTTACTAAAAATGAAGAAGTCTCCCCACAAGCGGAGCAAAATCTTTCTCAAAAAAAGGTAATTTCTTCCAGGATTGATACCGGGAAAGTTTTTGTGGTACTGAAAAAAATGCCTGAATATCCCGGTGGAACCAAGGCTCTCCTGCACTATCTTGCCACGAACATCAAATACCCGGCCGAAGCCAAAAAGGCAAAAATTCAGGGAAGGGTTTTCTTGAATTTTATTGTGGAAAAAGACGGCAGTATCAGCCATGTGAAGGTACTGCGGGGCATTGGGCATGGTTGTGATGCGGAGGCGGTGAAAGTCATTGAAAACATGCCCCGCTGGATTCCCGGGCACCATGGTGGAAAACCTGTCAGATTTAGTTATAACATCCCCATTAAATTCAGCCTCAACTAATCGGAAAACTTCCTCTTTGCGTTGAATCAAAAACCCCAACGCGGATTAAAAATCCACAGGCTTTTTATCTTTCAGGTTGCAAACCTGAAAGAGCACAGGCGGTGTCCGGTAATCTTTATGAAAAAATTACTCCTTTTCTTTTCAATACTGCTTTTTTGGGGCAATGGCTTTGCACAGAAGCCTCAAAAGGCAGTCTTGAAAAGTGACACTTTGCAGCAGGTCAATCTCTCGAACAAACATCTGAAGCGGATTCGTTTTCCGAAAAACAGCCGGATTGCTTTTGTGGACCTGAGCGAAAACCGATTTCACAGGATACCCCGTTCCGTGAAAAGGTTGAAAAACCTGAAAAGGCTTGAGATGGAAGACAACCACATAAAGCGCATCCCACATTTTTTACGAAAGATGAGAAGTATGCAGGAGGTTGATTTAAATTTTAATGCCGTGCAGTTAAACAAAAGGGCTGTTAAGAACCTGGGGGGTATCCGAATTCTTTCGTTGGCAGGAAATCACATCAGGCAACTCCCCGAAAATACGGGCAGTTTGAAATCTGTCAGAAAACTAAACCTTGCCAAGAACGAACTCTCTGCTGTTCCGGCCTCTTTCGCCCGGCTCGACAGCCTGAAGATACTCATCTTTTATAAAAATCATTTCGACACAATTCCGGCTGAGATTTTCAGGCTGCATCATTTGATAGAGCTTGATTTTTATTACAATAACCTTAGAAGCATCCCTCCGGCCATAGGCAGGCTGAAGAATTTAAAACAACTTTTTCTTTCATTCAACCACATCAGGGTACTCCCCGATTCCATGCAATACCTCACACAGATGCGTTACCTCTACATTCATCACAACGACCTCACGGTAATGCCCGATTGGATTAAAAATTATACCCGTTTGCAAAGGCTTGGGCTGGGATACAACCATCTCTTCTTTGTTCCTGACCTTTCAGGATTGAAAAAGTTGAAAGAGATAGACCTTCAGCACAACAACCTGTCACACTTTCCGTGGAAACTGGCGGAAAGTTCCACTGTCCAAATCCTGATTCTGCGTAATAATCCGTTCATCTTGACCAGCAATGAACAGGAAAAGCTCACCCGGATTGAAAAAGCCAAATTGGAACATGGCTATACTTTAATACCATAATTCCGGCTTCGGGCGTCCACGCCCGAAGAAACATCAATTATTTCCGCTCATTCGGATTTTTAATCCGGTTTTAGCCGGTTTCGTTTTTAAATGGATTGTAAATCCTTCAGCTTTTTATAGAGGCTGTTCAAAAAGGGAGTTTCACGCAAAGTGCGCAAAACTTTAACGCAGAAAACGCAAGACTTAAATCATTATAGCAAAATGATTTGCGCGCTTTGCGGAACCTTTGCGCTTTTAGCGTGAACCTTCAAAACTATCTTTTTGAACACCTCCAACACCGGAGAAAACTAATCTCATCCACATTGCGCGTCCACGCCCGAAGTTCCAACCATTTTTCCTACCTTTGAAAAAAAATTCACCCCATGGAACTTTCCCCGTTAACCACTGTCTCTCCGATAGATGGCCGCTATCATAACAAAACAGAAGCCCTTTCGGAATATTTTTCGGAATATGCCCTGTTTCGATACCGGACCCGTGTGGAAATTGAATATTTTATCACCCTTTGTCAGCTACCATTGCCGGGACTGGAAACTTTTGACACTTCGGAATTTGCAACCTTGCGAAAAATTTACCGGGATTTTTCCGAAAAAGAAGCACGGGCGATAAAAGATATTGAGAAAGTGACCAACCACGATGTGAAAGCAGTGGAATATTTTATCAAAGACAAATTTGAAACGCTTGGCCTGGGCGAATACAAAGAGTTTATCCATTTCGGACTCACCTCGCAGGATATCAACAACACAGCCGTTCCGCTTTCGCTGAAAGAAGCCCATGAAACAGCCATTTTTCCGGCACTCGACAAACTGAAAAAACAACTGTTGCAGCTGGCTTTTCAATGGAAAGAAATCCCCATGCTGGCCCATACGCACGGCCAACCTGCTTCCCCTACCCATCTGGGAAAAGAGATTTATGTTTTTGTGGAAAGGCTGGAAAACCAGTTTGACCTGTTGAAACAAGTTCCGTTTTCCGGAAAATTCGGCGGGGCTACAGGCAATATGAATGCCCATGTGGTAACCTATCCTGACATCGACTGGGAAAATTTTGCCAATGATTTTATGGCCCATCATCTCGGCCTGCACCGGCAGAAAACCACCACCCAGATAGAGCATTACGATTACCTTGCTGCCTGGTTTGATAACCTGAAACGTATCGACAACATACTGATAGATTTAAGCCGCGACATGTGGATGTACATCTCCATGAATTATTTCAAACAGAAAATCAAAGCCGGCGAAGTGGGCTCTTCCGCCATGCCGCACAAGGTCAACCCCATTGACTTTGAAAATGCCGAAGGCAACCTGGGGCTGGCCAATGCGCTTTTTGAGTATCTCGCAGCCAAGCTGCCCATCTCCCGCCTGCAACGCGACCTGACCGACTCTACCGTCATTCGTAACATCGGCGTACCATTGGCACACCTGCTCATTGCCGTGCAATCGCTGGAAAAAGGATTGGATAAATTGATATTAAACAGGGAAAAGCTGAAAGCCGATCTGGAAAACAACTGGGCCGTGGTGGCCGAAGCCATTCAGAATATTTTACGGCGTGAACACTATCCGGAGCCATACGAAACGCTGAAAGCCCTTACGCGGACGAACGAAAAAATGAGTGAAAAAGTCATACATGATTTCATTGACAAACTTGATGTTTTGGAAGAAGTAAAAAACGAATTAAAAGCTATTCGTCCGGAAAATTATACAGGATTGGGGCTGGCATGAAAAGTTGTACCCAATGCTGAGTTTAAGAGTGTGCAATAAACAAAAGGAAAGTAAAACTTCCTTTCATACAAAAAATATAGTAATAATTCGAGATAGGTAGTTTTTTTTACTACTTTTGTCTAAATTTTACTAAAGTGAACGCCAAAGAGTACATCAAATATTTATTATCCATTGAAAGTTATTCTTTTTCTCTTAAAGAAGTTTCCGAGAATACGAATGGAAAAGGTACGTCACTAAAATTTGAGCTTGCCAGACTGATTGATAAAAAAGAAATTGTTAATCTGAGGAAAGGCTTTTATCTCATCATCCCACCACGATATTCAAAACAAGGGCAAATACCTGTTCAGTTGTATATTGACAAGCTATTCAATTATCTGAACCGAAAATATTATTTGGGGTTTTACTCCGCTGCTAAATTCCATGGTGCCAGTCATCAACAAAGCCAACGGGATTATGTAATGACAGAAAAACCAAAACTAAATACCATAAGGAAAAACACATTTGACATTCGGTTTCTTACTACTGCTCACTGGCCAAATAAAAATATTATTCATAAAAAATCTGATGCCGGTTTTTTAAAAATTTCAAGTCCTGCCCTTACTGCTGTTGACTTAATCCATTACCAAACTAAACTAGGCGGATTAAACAGGATATTATCCGTTTTGGAAGAATTAACAGAAGAAATATACCCAAACGACATAACAGAACTGTTAAATTGGTATCCGCATAAAAGTACGCTGCAACGCTTTGGCTTTTTACTCGAAGAAACAGGTGCAGATAAAAAGTTAAGCAACCCAATAAAGAAACATCTTCAGCAATCAAAATTTTTTCCGGTACTGCTTAGCCCAAAATCCGGACAAAAACCGGGAGCAGTTGATAATATTTGGAAAGTTGATATAAATATTGGACTTGAAAGTGACTTATGATTCCCAAACCATATATAGCCAAATGGCAAGATTATGCACCTTGGAAACAATTCTATCAGGTAGAACAAGATTTGGTAATTAGTCGTGCTTTAGTGGAGATTTTTTCAGATAAATTCCTTAAAGAGAATTTAGCTTTCAGAGGAGGCACTGCATTGCATAAGCTATATCTAAATCCTGCAGCAAGATATTCAGAGGACATCGATTTAGTACAAATAAAACCAGGCCCGATTAAACCCATAATGGAACAACTCAGGAAAGTCATAACTTTTTTTGAAGAGCCGAGAAAAACGCAGGTGAGAGGTCATGGGGCAAAAGCATTGTATCGTTTTGCATCGGAATATGAGGGAATCCGGTTACGTCTGAAAATAGAGATTAACTGCAAAGAGCATTTTAATGTTTTGGATTGGGTGAACTTCCCTTTTGAAGTAGAAAGCGAATGGTATTCAGGAAAAGCAGAGATAAGAACATTCAACATAAACGAACTTCTCGGAACAAAATTCAGGGCACTTTACCAAAGAAGCAAAGGAAGAGATTTATTTGATTTGTACTATTCCGGACTACATATGGAATTGAATTTTAATCAGATCATAAAATGCTTTAAAGAATACACTGAATTTGCAACAGGGAAAAGACCCCCAAGTAAAAAAGAATTTCTACTAAATATTGAAGAAAAAGAAAAAGACCCTAATTTTACAGGCGACATGGAAGCTTTGTTAAGACCAGAAATATCATATAATCAAGAGGTAGCTTTTGCGTGGCTTAAAAATAAATTGATAGAACAGAAAATGGGGCCTGATATAAAAAGAAAACAGAAATGATACAATTTTCAGAAAATATCTCTTTAAAAGAATACAACACCTTTGGGCTGGAAGCCAAAGCCCGTTATTTCGTTTCTGTCTCGGATTATGATGCGTTGAAGAGTGTGGTGAAAAGCTTTGACCCCGGCGAAAACCGGCATCTCATTATTGGCGGCGGCAGTAACCTGCTTTTCACCAAAGATTTCGACGGTTGGATTTTGCACAGTGATATAAAAGGGATTGAAGTTACAGAAGAAACGGATGAATACGTTTTTGTTAAAGCCGGAAGTGGTGAAAACTGGTCTGACTTTGTAGATTACACGGTGGAGCAGGGTTGGGGCGGGCTGGAAAACCTGAGCCTGATACCGGGAACTGTCGGTGCGGCTCCGGTACAAAATATCGGTGCTTACGGCTTAGAACAAAAAGAGGTTTTTGTCCATCTTGAAGCTTGCAATTTAATAACTGGAAAAATATGTCATTTCAACAAGCTGGAATGTGATTTCGGCTATCGCAACAGTATCTTTAAAGGAGCCGAAAAAGGCAAATGGTTTGTTCTAAACGTTACTTACCGGCTGGAAAAACATCCCCGGTTACGGTTGGACTATAAGCCGTTGCTTGAACTTTTCAGCAATATACCGAAAGAAAAGATAACCGTAAAAGCTGTCAGCAATGCGGTAAAAAGTATTCGCCGTTCAAAACTGCCGGAACCAAAAGAGTTGGGCAATGCCGGGAGTTTTTTTAAGAATCCGGTAATTCTACCCGGGATATTCAGCTTGTTGCAACAGCAGTTTCCCGAAATGCCTTTTTACGCCCTGGAGAACGGGCTGGTAAAGATTCCCGCCGGATGGCTCATTGAACAGGCCGGCTGGAAAGGAAAACGAATGGGCCATGCTGGTGTCCACGACCGGCAGGCTTTGGTCATTGTGAATTATGGCGGGGCCACCGGAAAGGAGATACTGGCCTTGGCCGAAGCGGTTCAAAAGGAGGTACTACGCAAGTTCAACATTGCGTTGGAACCCGAGGTGCTTATTTTGTGAGTAGGTTGAATAGCTTTTTTGTGAATGGTAAGAAGGCATTGGCAATAATCCGGAAATAAAGAAATTGCTCACCCGTATTGAACTGACGTATAAAATATGTATCTTTGCACGTAAATAAGTTGACTATGGAAACAAAATTGACATTAAGGTTAAATGGCAGTGTGATTGAAAGGGCAAAAATCTATGCCAAAAGTCATCGAATTAGTTTGTCAAAAATGATTGAATCCTACCTTGACAGTTTAACAAGGGAAAAAGATAGTGCCGGTACGAAATCTGTTACACCTCTTGTTGAAAGTTTGAGTGGCGTTATTGACCTGCCACCGGATTATGACTATAAAAAGGAATATACCGACTATCTAATGGAGAAATACAAATGAAAAAACTTTTTATTGATACAAATATCGTCATCGATTTGTTATCACGAAGAGAACCTTTTTATGATGAATCGGCAGAACTTTTTTCACTCGCAGACCGGAAAATAATCGAACTTAATGTTTCTTCATTAACGATTGCTAATACAAGTTATACCTTATTGCGCCAAACGAACACTAAAAATACCAAAGAAATATTAAGAAAACTCAGGCTGATTGTTCATATTTTGCCATTAGACGATAAAATAATAGGAATAGCGTTAAATGATGATTCGTTTAACGACTTTGAGGATAGCCTGCAATATTTTACTGCAATTGAAAATGGCCAGGACTTAATAATTACGAGAAACCTGAAAGACTTTAAGGCATCGAAACTTCCCGTGATGACAGCAAGACAATTCTTAGAAACACACAAATAAGGCCGGCTGGCAACAATTTGGATAAATCATTGGACGAATTAGGGTCAGGTACAGGCCTAGATAAGCGACACAATATCAGGTATTTAAAATACACAATACTTTAATTGTCAGCCGCATCGTGTCACACCGTAAACTCTTTCACCCAGAAATCGTGTTTGTTACAAAAACTGGTGGCATACAGCTTTCCGTGAAAACCGGAAGGCAATTCAAACGAAGATATGGGCTGCACATCCGTGGGATAAAAAGTTTTGGAGCCTAATATCTTACCGGAAGCATCCACCAAAGTATGCCGGACGATATAGTGTTCCTTGGTCATGGGATGAATGGTGTGCAGTTTTACTTTGTTGACTTCTACTGTAACTTTTGGAACATGGCTGGGAGCTTTTCCCTGCCAGCGGCCCTGGTCTTGTTCAGTGTACAGGATGCCCGGAAAGTGGTTGATTTTTCCTCCTTTTTTTCCGGGGACGGCTGCCATTAACGGGCCGGAAAGTGCTACTGCTCCGGCAGCTATCAGGCTGCTTTTCAAAAAATTTCTTCTGTTTTTCATGGCTTTAGTGAATTTGTTTCACTGCAAAAGTCAGCAAAATTCATCAGAAAAACAAGGTTTTAGCCTAATTATTTTTAACAATTCTAAATAATGGGGGAGGTGTGTCAGGTAGTTTGCAATTTTTTTGGGGGCGGTTTGGGAATGGGTTTGCGGCCATAGTAAATATCGTCCATTTTCAAGGCTATTTTCCGGAAAGCTCCTGAGTTATGCATACCGAAACGCACCAGGTTGTGCAGCCCGTTGTCGGGATGAGAATAGGGGCAGACACTGATACAGCGGCCACAATCGGTGCCGGCAATGGTCCAGAAAGTAAAACAGCTTTCCTGGTTGATCTGCCAGTGCAGGCTGCCGTTGATGATTTCCCTGTCGTTAAACGAGATGGCATTGGAAGGACAGACTTCCGCGCATTTTTTACACTGTACGCAGGCATCGATAAAAGAGAAGTCGTGTAGCGGCCTGTCTGTTATCAACGGTAAATTGGTAGTCACCACCGCGATGCGTACCCGTGGGCCTTGTTTCGGTGTCATCAGTAATCCTATACGTCCGATTTCACCCAGACCGGCATCGCGGGCCACCAGCGGACAGACAACCTCATAGTTTCCATCGATATGTGCCCTGGCTTCATAACCCAGGTTGCGGATAAACCGTGCCACCTGCAGGGCAATCCGACCGGATTCCAAATACTGCTGTCCCGACTCCATGACCACCGTTCCGGCAGGGGCCGTCTGTATCATTTCGTGGTTCATTTCCACCGTAAAAGCAAGGGCAAACCGATGACGTTTCTCAAATTTCCGGCCATAGCGTTCTCCTCTTCCGCCGGTTGAGTAAATATGGTAATCCTGCAGCTCTGTGATGCCACAATCCACCGCACCGAGCTTTTTTGACCAGTTTTTAATGTATCGGCTTATCTCTTCAGGTTTCACCGGAATTTTTTCCGTTGCCACGGTTCCGTTTACAAAATTGCGCAAAGCGGCAATGGTTTCAAAGCTGGCATCCGCGGAAGCGAAATAAAACGGGTTGTACTGTGTTGTCCCTTTTTGCAATAACCCTTTGTTGCCACGAAAACGGTCATCCAACGCTTTTTTCTCCGGATGATGCTTGTAATAATCTTCAAAGTTTTCCGTATCGGGCATGAGTTCGTTGCGTGAAAACATGGTGTCGCGTTCGTCAATTTTGCCTTCGGGCTTTACCTGCCGGTAAGCATGATTTTTCCCGTTGGGAAGAAGAAAAATCAATATTCCGGCTGTCCATCCGGCCATCAGTAAGGAAAAGACAAAAACTTTTCCCGTAAAGGGGATAAAAGCGGTAAGAAAAAAGGGTATCAATATTAAAATAGCGGTTATGAAAAAGTGTTTTGCCGCCACCGGTTCACGCTCGCGCCACGAAACCACGGCAGAATAAACGAAGAACAGGAACAAGCCTGCTCCCGCCAGAATGAGGATAAGCTGCATGATTAGATATAATAAAACCCAAAAATAAACATTTAAGCAAATAGACCGATGGCTAAATCCAGGTTCTCCTCCAGCCCTGCCCGGTTGCAAAGTGCTGTAAAATAGCCATTCTGAAAAGCGGCAATTTGCATTTCGGCTTCGTAAAGCCCGTCCGTCCATTCTCCGGCAGCTCCCGCCTGGGGCGTAACGACCAACTCGGCTCCGGCCACAGCCAGGGCTCGCATGTATTCAGGATAATGCCTGTCGTAGCAAATGGCTATACCAATTCTTCCGGCGGCTGTATCATAAACACGGACTCCCGTATCGCCGGGCGTGTAATAGGTTTTTTCGTGAAAATATTCATAATCAGGGATATGAACCATGCGGGTCTTTCCCAAAATAGTACCGTCCGCATCGATTACCGGTGAAGTGTCGTAAGTATTTTCGCCATCCAGTTCATACAGGTTGGGGATAATAACCATCTTGTGTTTCCGGGCAAGTTGGGAAAAAGCTTTCATTACCGGACCGGGAATTGATTCCGCCAGTTGGTTTTTATCTTTTCCCGCCACATGCTGCGGATAAAAAGGCTCAAAAGCCAATTCAGCGAAAGCCACCAGCTGCGCCCCGTTGCGTGCAGCCTCTTCAGCAGCGGCAATTCCTTTTTTCAGGTTGGCAGCTTTATCAGCAGCAGCTTTTTGTTGTATCAAGGCAATTTTCATACGGATATGATGTTTTCCAAAATGTAAAAATAGGGAAAACGACATCATCTCACATGGCTAATATCGGGATATAAAAGTTTAATTTACGAACTCATTGTTAAAGTTTTTCTATATTTGTACGAATTCTTTACGATTTGTTATTATTTTTTCGGGTTTTTCATTAAAACAGGACCTATTTTAACACAGTCTCCATGAAAAAAAATTTATTCACCACGGTCATGTTGCTGCTCATAATGATGGGCTGCAACACCAACAACCCATCCGGACAACAAAATATTCAGGAGGTTATCCTCCATGATCCGGGTAATTTTTTCTACATCAACTTCAAAAATTATCCCCAAAACAATCCCAAACTTCCCATTGGGATATTTGATTCCGGCACGGGCGGCCTCACGGTGTTGGATGCTATTTTGAATTCGGATAACTTCAACAACAAGACACACGCGAAAAAGAAAGATGGAAAAATTGATTTTCTTTCCGAATCGTTTATTTATCTTGGTGACAAGGCCAATATGCCTTACGGCGAATATCCCGGAAAGCATAAAACGGCTTTGTTGAAAGAGCATGTCATCAAAGATGCTGCCTTTCTGCTGGGGACGAAGTACTACCTGTCGCAGACAGCCAAAAAATTCCGGACGGACAAGCCGCAGATAAAAGCAATGGTCATTGCCTGTAACACGGCAACGGCGTACGGCAAAAGTGATATTGATAAATTTCTGAAGCAGGCCGGGCTGAACATGAAAGTCATTGGTGTGATTGGTGCCGGTGTAAGAGGTGCACTGGAAAATATTGCCAAAGACGAAAATGCGGCCATTGGCATCATGGCTACCGCCGGAACGGTTGCCTCAAACGGCTATTCAAATACCGTGGCGGAACAAAAGAAAAAGTTGGGCTACACGGGTAAAATCAATACTTTCCAACAGGCAGGTGTGGGGCTGGCAGCCGCTATTGACGGCGAAAAAGATTATCTCGACAAGTCACTCCATGCGGTGAGGAAGAACTACAGGGGGCCTTCATTCTCAAATAAAATTGCCCCCATCGACAAAGCCATTCTTCAACGCTATAATTTTGATTATTCCGGAAATAACATGCTCATTGTCCGTGGCCGGGAAAACCTGGCAGAGATTCAACTCAACTCCGTGAAAAATTATATTCGCTATCATGTCATTTCCCTGTTGGAAACGATCCGCCGTTCGGGAACCACAAATAAGTTAAAGTCAATTATCCTCGGCTGTACACATTATCCCTTTTTTATGAAAGATTTTCAGGACGTTCTTCATTATGCTTACAATTACAAAGAAAACGGGAAATATGTCTACCGCAATTTCATGGAAAAAAATGTTATTCTTGTGGATCCTGCCATCAACACGGCAAAAGAACTCTATGTCTATCTGAACAAACGCCATTTGTTTAATAACGGTTCTCTTTCCGACAGCCGTTTTTTCATCAGTGTGCCCAATCTTTCTGATAAAAATATACGGACAACAGACAGCCTGAATTTCACGTATGCCTATAAATATGGCCGAAAAGCGGGGCAGATTCAACAATACGTTAAACGGGTACCCTTCTCAAAAAGGAACCTTTCTCCCGAACTACTGAACAGGTTAAAAGTCAAGATTCCCCTGACCTATCAATTGATACAGAGCTATATGTCAGGAAATTAATAAACAGAAATACCGAAATCATCCGAAAAGGCAGGATCAATATTATCCATCACAAAACAGCGGGCTTTGACACAGGAAAAAAACAAATTGATAGGTGCATCGGCTATCCCCGTGATGTTGTTGCTGCTCATGTGGGCCATCCGGTTTGTGGAGTATGGTTTCGGTATAGACCTGGGGTTTCTGGGGGTTCACCCTTTACATGCCAATGGCCTGCCGGGCATTATTCTTGCACCGCTTATCCATGCAGGGTTTAAGCATCTCGGGGCCAATACGGTTCCGTTTCTCGTGCTGGGAGTAGCCTTGTTTTATTTTTACAGGGAGCTGGCACTGAAAGTTCTGATTTTTATCTGGGTTGTGAGTGGTATCCTCGTTTGGTTTGGGGGGCGCGATGCCTGGCATATCGGTGCCAGCGGTATCATCTACGGGATGGCATCGTTTTTGTTTTTTAGTGGACTCATCCGCAAAAACAACGGGCTGGCAGCACTGGCCCTTGTGGTAGTTTTTCTGTACGGCAGCCTGATCTGGGGAGCTATCCCGGGATTCTTCCCCAAACAGCACATCTCGTGGGAATCACATCTCGGCGGCCTGTTTTCGGGCATCGTCATGGCCTTCTATTATCGAAAAGAGGGGCCTCAGCGAAAAAAATATTCCTGGGAATTAGAAGAAGAATACGAAGAGGAGGACGATCCGGATGCCTATTGGAAAAAACCGGATATCACCTGACATTAACTTGAAAACACGAATATTAGCTTTATGCCTTGCCGGCGGTAAGGCATAAAGCACTTCCATTTTATTCTTCTACTTTCTTCACCCTGCCCAGCACAAAAGTATTGTACAAGAACAAAGCGATGATGGTAACCACGCCAATAGCACTGAAAATCATCCAGATACGATAAGGATGGTAAGTGTTCCAGAGTATTTGTGTCAGGCCATGCTGGTCAGTATGCATCAGGTCAGCGGCTTGTTTCAGATAATCGTTTTGGGTAAAAGTTTTGCTTATGGCCGGTATGGCCAAACCTTGTTTGGCCGCGTAATGTTCCAGTAGGCTGATTTTGTCAGACATGGACTGGTAAACCGGTCCTGAAAAAATGCCGGCAAGATAATTGCCTACTGCTACCGGCAGAAAAGATGTCCCCATATAGAGGGCTTCTTTGTTTTTGGGGGCAATGCGCCCAATGTACTCCGTAAATTTAGGTGAGCTGGCCATTTCGCCAATGGCAAAGATGAAAATACCCAGGACAACGTAAAACCCGTTGCTGGTAGCAAAAGATAATCCGATACCTACCGACACGACAATAATTCCCGATATAATGGCATTTACCGGTTTAAAACGCATGACCAGCGAGGAGATCAAAATCTGGAACAGAATAATGAACCCGGCATCCAGGGTTACCATCATCTCGGGGGCAATGGTACCTGCTTTTGTTCCCACTGCCGAAGCAATTGCCGGGGAGAACCCTGCAATCCACTGGTAGATCATCTGTGTGTCCACCCACTGGTCGATAAAGTTGGGCAGGGTATAAAAAAGCTGGTTGAACATGGTCCAGAAACCAATCATAATAATCAGGAAAACAGTAAGTTTTACATCAGCCAGTGCTTTCAGGATATTCTTGAGCGATTTCCCTATGGAAGACCAGAACGATTCGGTGTTCTTTTCCCTTCCGGGTTCTTTGTAAAAAAACAGGGCCAAAATAATGTTGACGGCTATGGCCGATGCCCCCATGATGAAGACAATGTGCCAGCCATAAATGTGCCTTAATTTAGAGGATAAAACAGGGCCGATAAACCCTCCGATGTTCACAATCATATAAAAGAGGCCGAAACCAATGGATGAAGTGGTTTCATCGGTTGTTTTTGCCACGGTAGCCGAAACAATGGGCTTAAAAAGAGCTGCCCCAACGGCAACCAACAAAAAAGCAATGTAAACACCGGAATAACTCCTGACACTTCCCATGAGCAGCAAACTGGACCCGTAAATGACAAAAGCGATGAGAAGCATTTTCCTGTAGCCAAACCGGTCGGACAGTGCACCTGTAAACAACGGCAGGAAATAGAGTATGGCGGTAACCGTTCCCATCATTCCCCCTTTTTGTGCCTGCGTGAACCCCAGTGCCCCGGTATCGGTCGATTGCGTTAAATACAATGCCAGAACGGCAAAGAGCCCATACCATGCCAAACGCTCAAAAAGCTCCATGCTGTTGGCAATCCAAAAGGTTTTGGGGAATTTCTTAAAAACGGTGCTGATTTTAGTCATTGCTGTGCAAGTTAATTTTTTAAGGGGCGAAGATACAAATAATGCTGAATTTTACATAGCAGTGTATCCGGCAATCCCGTCATCTCTTTCACCTGACGGAAGTTACTAAAACCGCCTATTTTGCAACGTGCATTCACCAGTTTTTTGGTCGTTTCGTAATCGATATAGGGATGATGCAATAGCTGCTTGAAAGTGGCCTTGTTCAGGTTAACCTTTTTGATTTTTAAGGTATCCACCTGAATATAAGATGCAATAACATCATAGGTTGATGTTTTCATTCCATAAACCTCTTGCAGTTGCTTTCGCGAATAAAATCCCCCCAGTAGCAACCTGTATTTCAAAATTCTACGTGCCAGCCACGGAGGCAGCAGGAGCTTTTTCACAAGGGCAGCCGAATCAGCCGAATTAATTTCTATCGCCATCCGCCTGCTGGAAGTTTTAGCATAGATTTTTGAAGAAACAATCTTTTTTGGATTGGAAATTCTGATGTAGGGCGCAAGCACCTGATACTCGGCCACAGACAAGCCATAAATCTTTTTCAGGTCTTCTTTTTTGTGAAAGCGGCCTCCTTTTTCCCGGTAATGTAAAATGGTTTCTGCCTGCCGGGAGGTCAGCCCCATTTTCAGCCACTGGCTTTTTGTGAGCCGGTTGGGATCAAAAGGGAACGGATGAAGTTTTACCGCTGCCTGTCCGGGTGTCAGTTTTCCGGAATTCTGCAAGTGGGCTAACTGCAGCGAATCATGCACTGATTTTTGTGCTGTAACAAAGCGGGCAACCTCCTTATCCAAACTACTAAAATCCTGTTTTGCAGGATGGATAAAAAAAGGAGAGAGCCAATTGAAAACCAAAAGCAATAAAATAATCACCAGCAAAATAAGGATACCCCGTTGTTCACTTTTGTTCAACGTGAAAAAGTTACGAATCCAATGTCGGAATTTGTTACGCATAATAAATTCAGAGAAGCGGTGTTCGTTTCCGGGTTTTCAGCCAGACACAAAGATAATCATTTCCCCACAAACAGGAAAAACACTACTCCTCGTCCTGCTGATTTTCGGCTTTGGGTGGCGTTCTCAGCACACGGATAAAAAAATAAGCCGTCACCACCGTTACCGTCACCTGAACAACTACCATAAAAATTAATGTTCCCGTACTCATGACTTTGTAATTTTAGAGGTTCTTCTTTTTTTCCTGGCAGCAATATGAACCAGATAGGCCAATCCCACGAAAGTGAGCGTAAGCAATAGCCGCGACATATCTTTAAAGAACAAGACAGTCGGCACGCCGTTTCTAAACCATATCCACGGTTGATCCAGATGGAAAATCTGGGAGATGATGCTGTCGCTGGCAAAAGGCCAGCTCCCGTGCGAAAGCAATTGATGGAAAGCCAGTTGCCAATCGCTCACCCCTCCTCCTGCCGGTTTAATCAGTGCACTGAGGAAAATAATAATGATAAACAGCGGGGTAATCCACTTCATAATGGGTTTGTAAATCAACGGGATTTTAATATCTGCACCGCGTTTTATCTCTTTCCATCCTTCATCAATCCCGATAATCCACGAGAAAAGGATAATCTCACCCAGGGCAAACACTACCAACGCCACGGTACCTGTCCAGTAGTCATATTCGCTGAACACGCCCATTTCAAAAAAGAGGATGGTTGGCATAGCAAGGACAAAAACCACGGCACCCAATATCAGCGCGGCTTTTTTTCGTCCCATGTTAAATTCGTCCTCCATAAAAGCCATAAACGGCGAGCCCATGGCCAGCGAAGAGGTAATCCCCGCTATGAACAACAAGCCAAACCAGGCAACTCCCGACAAGGAAGCGAGCCACGGCCCCCATTGATTAAACAAAAACGGCATGGTTTTAAAAGCCATCATAAACCCGGCATTGGCCTTTACCCAATCAAGGCCCATGTAACCCACGGCAATCGGAATAACAATGGAAGCACCCAAAACAATTTCCACAAATTCGTTCATCCAGCCTGCCGACATAGCATTCAGCGCGATGTCATCGTTTTTCTTCACGTAAGAGGCGTAGCAATGGATGGTACCCATCCCCACTGACAGGGTGAAAAATATCTGCCCTGCCGCCGCGAGCCATACTTTGGGATCAGAAAGACTGCTAAAATTCGGTTTCCACAAGAACTCCATTCCAAGATGCGAATTGCAGGTAGCACACCCGGCAACACCCGTGGCACCCAATGTTACCGCCCTAATGGCCAAAAAAATACCAAATACCAGCAACAGGGGCATGGCAATTTTGGCCACCAGTTCCACGCCACCACTCAACCCCCGCGACAAAATGTAAATATTGATAACCAGCGTGATAACAAAGGCAACAATAGCCCATACCGGAAAATTTATGGCCACGGCATGGTTGGCCACAGCACCATGTACACCTGCATAGGAATCAAAGACAGCACTCACCTGGTGCCGTGACAAACCGTTGAAGCTCTGTGCAATGGATTTAAAAGTGTAGGAAAGTGTCCACGATTCGATATAGGTGTAATAGGACACAATGCCGATGTTGGTAAAAATACCAAAAACACCCACGTATTTCCAGATTCTCTTTTTTGAAAGGCTGTCAAAAATAAAAGGTGTCGAATGACTTCCGCGTGCACCACCGTATCGTCCCTGTGCCCATTCGATCCACAACAACGGCAGCCCCATGAGCAGAAAAGAGACCAGATAGGGAATGATGAAAGCACCACCTCCGTTTTGCACTGCCTGTACCGGGAAGCGGAGAAAATTCCCCAGCCCCACCGCGTTTCCTGCCATGGCCAGGATAAGTCCTACCCGCGAGCCCCAGGCTTCTTTTACTTTTGGCATTGTATTGTTTTTTCTTTTTAGGGATATTTTAAAGATGCAAGTATAACAATTTGTCCGTATTATCGGCTTATTTATCGTGATTTTATATCAACTCCAAATAAAAGATGGTGCAGGCCTCCGTTTGTGCCCCAATCCACTTGTACCCATCCGTTTCCGGTGTCCACACCGGAAATTATTTCATAACCACAAACCGACCCGAATAATTATTTTTTGTCCCTTTTGCCACCAGAAAATAAAGCCCGTTTTTCAGGTTTTGTACCGGCAGCACACACAAGTTGTGGGCAGGAACGATTTGTTGTGCATATACTTTTCGCCCATCAACATCGTAAACTGTCAGATGAATCTCCGTCTCCTTTTCCGGTAACAGAAACCGGACAACATCCCGTACCGGATTGGGCATGAGCAGGAGGCGTTTAAAAATAGTTTCCCGCGGTTGCGATAATCCGGTTACCGCACCCGGAACAGCATGGAAAAATTCCACTCCGCCACTAAAATTCCCGGCAACCATTTCCGGCTTTCCATCACCAGTGATATCGGCCACAGCCGCTGCCGTCCGGATACCACGGTCAAACGAAACATCCGTTGTGTCCAGCAAAATTCCCAGGCTGTCCGACTCAGTAAATTTCCCGGTAAGGTTACCATCGATATGGGAATAGTAAAAGATTTTTCCCTGTTCCGATCCCACCACAAGCCGCGTGTAGCCGTTGGCATCCCTGAAAAAACAGGGTGTGCTGTAGCCATCGTAGCTCAGGTTGTAATCGGTAACATTCACTTTCCCCAGGCTGTCCGTAACCCAGGTGAAATGTGGGTGTTGTACCGTTCCATCATTGTGGTAATAAGTGAGGTTGCCGGCTTTTTGCCCGATAATCAAATCCGGAAGGCCATCTTTGTCAAGGTCGAAAAAATCAGGTGCACTAAATGCTTTTATCTTAACTCTCAAGTAATTACTATCCGCCATTTCAAAACTGCCGTTTCCCTTGTTGTGCATAAGGAGTAGGTTTCCTTTGCTGTTTCCCACCAGTAAATCAGTGTGGCCATCACCATCCAAATCGGCAAAAGCAGGGTACAAGCCAACGAGATGATGGCTCAGCAGGTTTCCAAAATCCAGTGATTGGGGTTGAAATACCGGCTGCTGTGTTGTGCCGATATTTTTATACCACACAATTTGCGAATAATATACAGAGTGCAAAATGTAATGGTCGTAATAGGAACGTTGGTAGGTGCCATAATTGCCGAGGAATAGATCCATCTTCCCATCATGATTCCAATCATAAAAAACAGGGTAAGCACCGGAACCGGCATCAATCATCTGGTCCTGAAGGAAATTTCTGGTAACGAGGTTAAAATGCGGTTTGTCATTCTTTCCGGAGTTCAAAAACAGCCACACCGAATGTTTGTTTTGCGAAACATACAATCCCGGATCGAACGGCGAAACCAGCAAATCTTTCAGCCCATCATTGTTCACATCGATATAAGATGCCGCCGGCATGGAAAACAGACGAATAGCCTCGCCATAATCGGGGAAAAGGGTGTCGTAAGAAATAATGACGGCCTTGTCTTTGGTACCGCCATTCACAAGTGCAAACAAACCCGGATAATCCACATCGCCCAGTAACAAATCCAGTACCCCATCTCCGTTCAAATCGAGCATACAAAAAGTGGAACCGGTATGCCGTTTGGCCTGACCGGATTTTTCCAGCCACGGTGCAAGCGTGTCGGTACGGTTAGCTCCATTTACACAAGTGTCGAGGAACAAGGCATTTGACTCATCGCTCTCGGCAAAATGCCCCCAGCAGTATTCTGTTTTCACATAATCCAGCGAATCCGGGATGCCGTAATCTTCCATCGACCTGTTTTTGTTCATTTCGACAAAAGAGCCGAGGCCCCAAAAGGAGAGGATGTCAAGGTCGCCATCGCCATCGATATCCACGATACCCGGATAATCGGCATAGGTAACGAAGAGGTTGACTTTTCCCGATTCGACCTTCGATTCCAGGTACGGATAGGCCACCCGTTCGAAACGCAAATGGTCAGTGGAGGTATTTTTGTAAACAATAATCCCTGCCCAGCCGGGCGAATAGGTAAAAATGTCGGTTTTTCCATCGCCGTTGTAATCCGCGAAAATCGCCCAATGGTAAAGTCTCGGGAAATCTTTCACGTACTGCTGTTGCAAATCATAATCAATGGTATTGGCAACACCTTTATTGATAAAGCACATAATCCGGTCGCCCTGCCGGTCAAAAGCCACCAAATCTTTTATCCCATCCCGGTTGATGTCGATGGAACCAAACTGGATACTGTTCATCCCGCCGGCCCACGGGTATTGCAGGTTTTCGGTTTCGCCCCGTCCGGTGCGTACCTGTGGAAGGTTTTGCGAAAACAGGTGTGCGGCCATAAACAATAAACCGGAAAGAAAAAACAGGAATTTTTTCATGCTGTCTGTTTGTACCGCTAAATTAGAAAAATAATGGTTGTTTTGCCGGAAAGAGTTACCGTTTTGAATAACTGAAGAAATGAAAAAAAACGAATCTATTTTAAAATCTTCAGTTTGGCAAAACGCAGCAACAGGCTTTTGCTTCCGATACCGTTAAAAAATACCGTGGCTTTTTTGTTTGGCCCTGCACCTTCGATGGTAACAACTTTTCCTTTGCCGAATTTGGGATGTTCAACTTCCATTCCTATTACCAATCCGGTTGTGTCATCCGGTTGAAAATGAGTAGTTTCAGCATGGGATGTGGAAGAATGGATGGGTTTCAGCTTGCGTTTCCCGGAAGGGGGCAGGTATTGGTTATTTGCGTGTTTTTCATAATTGTCCGGGGCAGTTTTTAAGGCATTTTTCCTGGGAATGTCCAGCAATGCTTCATCTATCTCATCGAGAAAACGGCTGGGCTCGGAAAAAGAAAATTGCCCCCAGCGGTAGCGACTTTCGGCATACGAAAGTGTAACTTTCTTTTTTGCCCGGGTGATGGCCACATAAAACAGCCTGCGTTCTTCTTCAAGGTCAGTCCGGGTGTTGATGGATTGTATGGATGGGAAGAGGTTTTCTTCCAACCCCACAATGAAGACATAGGGAAATTCCAGCCCTTTGGCAGCGTGGATGGTCATAAGCGAAACTTTGTCGTTGTCCTCATCCTCTTTGTCTGCATCGGTAAACAACGCCACTTCCTGCATAAATTCTTCCAGGCTTCCCTGTGATTCGAGGTCGCCTTCATTGGCTTCTGCCCCCCGTTCGCTAAACTCTTTTACACTGTTGAGCAACTCTTCCATATTTTCCACCCGGCTAATACTTTCCGGTGTATCTTCTTCACGAAACATACGCATAAGGCCCGATCCTTCGGCTATCAGGCTGGCAACTTCGTAAGCTTCCTTTTTCTTCATTTCAACGGCGAAGCTTTTGATCATGGTGGCAAAAGCAGACAACTTGTTCAGGATGCCCGCGTTAACTTTCAGGCCATATTGTTGCGGGGCATTGATTACCTCCCACATGCTCACATCATTTGCTTCAGCTGTTACAATAATGTGATGCATACTTGTCTTCCCGATGCCCCGTGAGGGCGTATTGATACACCGCTGCAACGCTTCTTCATCCTTGGTGTTGATGACAAGCCGGAAATAAGCCAGTAAATCTTTGACTTCCTTTCGGTTGTAGAACGATTGCCCGCCATAGATACGGTAGGGGATATTGAGCCTTCGCAGGGATTCTTCCATAGAACGCGATTGCGCATTGGTACGGTAGAGAATGGCGAAATCGCTGTTGGGGCGTTGCTGGTTCATTTTTGCGGCAAAAATGGCATCGGCCACAAGTTTTCCCTCTTCGTTGTCGTTTGTGGCTTTGATAAATCCTATCTTTTCCCCTTCGTCATTGTCTGTCCAGACCGTTTTTTTTATCTGATCTTTGTTGAAAGTAATGACTTTGTTGGCCGCATTGACAATCATTTTTGTAGAGCGGTAGTTCTGTTCCAGTTTAAAAAGTTTGTAGTCGGGATAGTCTTTTTTGAAATTCAAAATGTTTTGGATATTGGCCCCCCGAAAAGCGTAGATGCTCTGTGCATCGTCCCCTACCACACAGATATTTTCGGTATTGGCAGCCAGTTTCTTCACAATTAAATATTGCGCCTGGTTAGTGTCCTGGTACTCATCCACCAGGATATACCGAAACTTCTGTTGGTACTTGTACAACACTTCGGCGAAAGTGTGGAAAAGGACATAGGTGTTGAAAAGCAGGTCATCAAAGTCCATGGCATCCGACCGTTTCAACCGCGCATTGTAACTTTTGTAAATGTCTTTTATAAGTGGTTTGTTCCCGTTTTCATCTGCTTCTGTAATTTCAGAATTGGCTGCATAATCCTCCGGGCTGATAATATGGGATTTGGCCATGGATATCCGGTTCCTCACATAATTGGGCACATAAATTTTCGGGTCCAGGTTCATCTCTTTGATGATGTTGCGGATGAGCTTTTTGCTGTCGTCCGTGTCGTAAATACTGAAGTGCGGGGTATAGCCGAGATGCTGGCTTTCGATACGGAGGATTTTTGCAAAGACAGCATGGAAAGTACCCATCCACACATTGCGTGCTTCTCCATCTCCAATCAACTGGATGACACGCTCTTTCATTTCACGGGCTGCTTTGTTCGTAAAAGTCAGTGCCAGCACATGAAAAGGGTCAACGCCTTTTTCCAGCAGGTAGGCAATCCGGTAGGTGAGTACCCTTGTTTTTCCCGAACCTGCCCCGGCAATAATCATGGAAGGGCCTTCGGCGTTGACGACAGCATCGTATTGCTCTCTGTTCAAATCCTTTAAAAAATCTTTCACTGTTTGGTTCATTTAACTGTTTTGCAAAAATAAATTTTATTGGCCTAACCGTGGGAATTCCGGGAGCGGGTTATTAACAAATTCTATTAATTTTGCGAAAAAACAAAATATGATTGTACTTACCGGAACGGCAGGTTTTATTGGCAGTGTTGTCTTGCAAAGGTTAAACCTGGAGGGGTTTAATGAGGTAGTCATTGTGGATGACTTTTCGCGCAAAGCCAAAGAAAATAATGTGAAAGGCAAAAAATACCTTGCGAAAACAGACCGGGATGATTTTTTCCAATGGTTTGATGAACATGCCGGTGAAGTTGAACAGGTTATCCATTTGGGGGCACGTACCGACACAACGGAATTTGATGTGAATATTTTCAACCGGCTGAACCTGGAATACAGCAAACAGGTCTGGCTGCGATGCGCAGAGCACAAAATCCCCCTGATTTACGCTTCTTCGGCAGCCACATACGGGGCGGGAGAATTTGGTTATGATGACAACCACGGGATAGTGGAAAAACTGAAACCGCTGAATGCTTACGGAAACTCAAAAAATGATTTCGACAAGTGGATGCTGAAACAGGAAAAGCAACCGCCATTCTGGGCGGGATTGAAATTTTTCAATGTTTATGGCCCCAACGAGTACCACAAAGGGAGAATGGCTTCTGTTATTTTACATGCATTTCATCAGATTCAGGAAAGTGGCAAAGTGCGTCTTTTTCGTTCCCATCGTCCTGATTTTAAGGATGGTGAGCAGCTACGAGATTTTGTATATGTGAAGGACCTGGCCGATGTTATCTTGTTTTTGATGCACCATCGCCCGAAGTCGGGGTTGTATAATCTTGGTACGGGGAAAGCCCGCACGTTTCTTGATTTGGCCAAAGCTGTTTTTGCTGCCATGGACAAAGGTCCTGTCATAGAATTTATTGATACCCCGGAAGATATTCGTGATAAGTATCAGTACTTTACGGAAGCCAATATGAAAAAACTGCGTGCTGCCGGATACGACAAGCCTTTTACATCGCTGGAAGCCGGTGTGGAAGATTATGTGCGTGGCTATCTTACAAAAGGAAAATATTTTTAAGCCTTTCGTCCCGGCTTTCCGGCAAGCTATTTCAGGTTGTTGTCAAGCACGTTCCTGACTTCTTCCAGAAGATTTCTGGTCCGTTTTAATGTATTTATGACCTCAAGCTTATCAAGCGAATCCTTGTCGTAATGTTTCTTGAAATATTCGCGTGTTCCCTGAATGGTCATTCCTTTTTCTTTAATCAGGTGATAGACTATTTCAAAGTTGTCCATGTCTTTTTGGGTGAAGAGACGGGTGCCTTTGTCGCTTTTTTTCGGATGGATAAATGAAAATTCCTTTTCCCAGTAGCGAATCAGGGAAGTTTGGACATTAAACTTTTTTGCCACTTCACCAATACGAAAAAATATTTTCTGTGCCATGAGGTTGTCAATCCATTGATTGGGTGGGAAGTTTGGAAAGCTCCACCATTTTTGAATATTCGGCCGGTGTCAAATCGTTAAAGAAGAAGTCAATGGGGTTAATGGGATGATGGTTTTTGATGACTTCGTAATGCAGGTGGGAAGCCGTTGATTTTCCGGTATTTCCCACAAGGCCAATGACTTGTCCACGTTTTACAAGTTGCCCTTTTTTCACTTTAAAAGCACTAAGATGGGCATACCGGGTCATGTAGCCAAAGCCGTTATCTACAAGAATTTCATTTCCGTAGCCCCGGTTGGAACGAATGACCCGTACTACCTTTCCATCGCCGGTAACGTGTACCGGAGTGCCGGTAGGCGCGGAGAAATCAATTCCTTCGTGAAACTTTTTGACTTTATAAATCGGATCAATACGGTAGCCAAAATAGGAGGAAATACGGCGCATGTCAATATTTCGTATAGGCTGGATGGCCGGGATACTTGCCAGCATCTTCTCCTTGTTGCGCGCCATGGCAAATACCTTGTCAAAGGATTTCGATTGCACATAAATCTCACTGGTCAGCTTATCCAGTTTTTTGGCCGTTTCAATCAACAGTTTTGACTCGTTGTAACCTTCCAGTCCGGCATATCTGTTTACCCCGCCAATTCCTGCTTCCCGTATGGACTTAGGGACAGGTTCTGCATCGAAAATAACACGGTAGATATTGTCGTCGCGGTATTCCAGCTCATTCATCAGCTTTTGCATCTTGTTGAGCCTGTCGTTCATAATGTGGTATTGTAGTTTGTATTCGGCAATTTCACGCTTTTGCATGAGCTCTTTTGGCGAATCAAAGTAATTGAACAAAATGAAAACAAATACGGCAGTAAGGGCAATGGCCGAGAAGAGAAAGAGGAAAAAACGAAACAATTTCTGCCCCGGCGAGAGTTTTATCTCATCGTAAGAAAGCGTTTTTTCGTTAAAAAAATACTTTTTTTTGGCCATTTTCAAAATCCTTTTCCGGTGCAAAATTAATAAATTGACGTAAATTTGCAACCTTATAAAAATTACATAGTAACACATTATTGTTAATTACTTGTTTATGACATCATTAGAAATCCGAAATACCTTCCTTGAATTTTTCCGTTCCAGGCAACATGTCATTGTCCCGGGAGCACCCCTTGTGGTAAAAAATGACCCGACACTTATGTTTATCAACGCCGGGATGAACCAGTTTAAAGACCTGTTTCTCGGCAATGCCCCGGTCAAAAACCCGCGTGTTGCCGATACGCAAAAATGTCTCCGTGTTTCGGGAAAACACAACGACCTCGAAGAAGTGGGCCATGATACTTACCATCATACCCTTTTTGAGATGCTGGGAAACTGGTCGTTTGGCGATTATTTTAAAAAAGAGGCCATTGCCTGGGCATGGGAACTGCTCACAGAAGTCTTCGGGATTGACAAATCGTCCCTTTACGTAACTGTTTTCGGCGGAGATAAAAAAGACGGCCTGGGAATGGATGAGGAGGCCCGAAACTACTGGCTGGAACATATTGAAGCAGCGCATATCCTGCCGGGTTCAAAAAAGGATAATTTTTGGGAAATGGGCGAAACAGGCCCCTGTGGCCCCTGCTCGGAGATCCATATTGACCTGCGCAGCGAAAAAGAAAAAGCCGAAAAACCGGGCCGCGAACTGGTCAATGCCGACCATCCCCGGGTTATTGAAATTTGGAACCTTGTGTTTATCGAATTCAACCGCCTTGCCAATGGCTCACTGGAGCCGCTTCCTCAAAAACATATTGATACCGGCATGGGGTTTGAACGGCTTGCCATGGTGTTGCAGGGAAAACATTCCAATTACGATACGGACATTTTTATGCCCCTCATAGGCTTTCTGTCTAAGCTGTCCCACGAGAAATATGGCGTTGACAATGAGAAAGATATCGCCATGCGCGTGATTGCCGATCACATTCGGGCGGTGGCTTTTGCCATTGCCGATGGACAACTTCCTTCAAATACCGGTGCCGGTTATGTCATCCGGCGAATACTCAGGCGTGCCGTACGTTATGGCTTTACTTTTCTTGGATTTGATGAGCCGTTTATGTTTAAGATGTTGCCTGTTTTGGTAAACCAAATGCAGGAGATATTTCCTGAAATTGCCGCCCAGCAGAAGCTGGTGGGCATGGTGATAAAAGAGGAGGAGGTGGCCTTTCTGCGGACACTTTCGCAGGGAATGAAGCGGTTTGAGCAATACCTTGAAAGTAATAAAGGCCAAACGGTAATAGAAGGCGATTTTGCTTTTGAATTGTTTGATACTTTTGGCTTTCCCATTGACCTGACCCGTCTCATGGCAAATGAAAAGGGGCTGGATGTGGACATGGAAGGTTTCCGGAAAGGATTGGAGGGCCAGAAAAATCGTTCGCGCAAAGATGCTGAGAAAAATATGGACGACTGGCTTGAACTGTTGCCGGATGCCCCCGAAACAGAATTTGTGGGTTATACGCAACTGGAGTGTACGTCCCGTATTGTCCGCTACCGTAAAGTAAACCGTAAAAAGGAAACTTTTTATGAAGTGGTTTTGGACAAAACACCTTTTTATGCCGAATCCGGCGGGCAAACAGGTGATTCCGGGGTGCTGGTATCGGCCAGCGAAACATTGCACGTAACGGATGTGAAAAAAGAGAATGAATTGCGCATTCATATCATTAAAGAGAAGCCACAGTTTCCCGATCTGGTATTCCATGCCCGTGTAGATGCCAAAAAACGAACGCTCATAGCCAATAACCATAGTGCCACGCACCTTATGCATGCTGCTTTGCGCCGTGTACTCGGAAAGCATGTGGAGCAAAAAGGCTCGCTGGTGGATGCACACAGGCTCCGGTTCGACTTTTCGCATTTTGCCAGGCTGAATGAGGAGGAAATCAGTAAGGTTGAGCGGTTGGTGAACGAAAAGATAAGGGAAAATATTTCTGTTGACATTCGTCAGGATACGCCCATTGAAGAAGCCAAAAAAATGGGTGCAATGGCCCTGTTTGGCGAAAAATATGGCGATAAAGTACGTGTGGTTACTTTTGATCCGGAATACTCGGTGGAACTTTGTGGTGGTACCCATGTGCCTGCCACCGGACAAATAGGCTGTTTTAAAATTGTCTCCGAAAGTGGTATCGCCGCTGGTGTCCGTCGTATTGAAGCGGTTACGGCCGATGCTGCTGAAATTTACATCAATGAACAACTTGAGCTGTTAAAAAATATAAAATCACATTTCAAAGTGCAGGTAAACCCGGCACAGGCTGTGGCGCACCTTCTGGAAGAAAATACAGCTTACCATAAAGAAATTGAAAAGCTGAAAAAGGAGCAGGCACAGCAACTTGCCGTTGACCTGATGCGGGATGCTGAGGAGATAGGCGATGTTTTGTTTCTTGGTAAAAAAGTGTCCGTTGATCCGGCACAAGCCAAAAACCTGGCCCATCAGTTGCGTTCCATGGCCGAAAATGTAGTGGTTGTTTTGGCTTTGGAAAATAATGATAAAGTTAACCTGGCAGTGGGCGTTTCTGATGCACTTGTCAAAAAAGGACGCTACCATGCCGGAGAGATAATAAAAAAGATTGCCCCTTATGTAAAAGGTGGCGGCGGCGGACAACCGCAATTTGCCATGGCCGGTGGGAAGGATGTTTCCGGAATCCCTCAGGCATTGGCAGCAGCGCGGGCTTTGGTTTAAAAACTTCTTGTGCCTGACCGTAAACCACAATCAAAAAAAGGCTCCTTTCGAAAGAAAGGGGCCTTTTTTACAAAAAACTACCACGAAAATTCTAGATCTTCGGATCTGCGGGACAGTTGGGATTGTTGTTGCGTTCCACATAGGAGTAAGGATAGAAATTCCGGTTTCTTTCACTTACAATATCCTGGTTTGGACTGGGTACAAAAGAGGAATGGATTCTCCGGCTGTCTTCAAACCGTTGGCCTGTGAGGAACAGCTCAATGCTTCTCTGGATATAGATTTGGTCAAGAATGGCACTTTTGCTGGTGGCATCCCCTGTCCAGGCACCAAGTCCTGCATTCACGCCAAAGACATCGTTTGTCTTTTCCCGTATCAGGTTGATTTGCGTTACGGCTTCAGCCAGTTTGCCTTGACGGGCGTAAGCTTCTGCTTTGATTAAAATCATTTCGCCGGGGAGGTAAACGGGAATCTTTGAATTACCGTTATCGAAAAAGCCTTTCAGGTTATGCACTTCGTATCCGCCAAACTCGGGCAAAGCATGTTCGTGTACGGTAGTGTCCATGTAAAAGGTCAACCGTCCATCACCTGCTTCCGGCTGGTATTCCACGTATCCGGTCCCCGGATTGACCATAATCCCGAAATTCCATCTCGGTTTGGTATCCGGCTGGCCATCTACGGCAAAAGTATACACCGGGTTTTTGTTTTCACTACCATCGTACCACCACTCCGATTTTGATGTTAAATCAACTTTGTCGGCAGTAGCAATGGCATTCTGATAGTCGCCCAGATAGAGGTAATAACGGGCCAGGAATGCCTGAATCGAGTTTTTCAAATCGATGGTCGGGATAACCTTTTTCTTGAAATCATTTGAAATGGGGTTGGCTGCAATATCGCCCAAGGCACTTTTAAGCAATGTTACCGCTGCGTTCAGGACGTCAGTCCTGTTGCTGAACTTGGCATCCACACCATTATTAATGGGGGCTTCCTGATAATCCATGACGAGGTAACCCAATGTCATGGCTTTCATAAACTTGGCCAAAGCAAGGATACCGCTTTTTGTTCCTGCCGGCATATCTACTTTATCGGCGTTGGCAATAATGTTTTCTGCCATTCCTTTGTCGCGCAATAACCTGCTCCACAACCGGATAACTCCGGCGTTCTCGCCGCTGAGGGCAGTACCGCCATAAGTTAGTTCCATAGGGGTAACATAGGTACTCGAAACACCAAATTCCCTTGTGGTGATACCGGGTATCTCAACGATAGGGGCAAGTGTGGAAGTGGAAAAATGCTGGATCAGTCCAATACTGGCAGCCATGAGGCCGTCTTTGTCTTTAAAAATTTGATCGTCTGACGGTGCATTGATGTTTGGAAAATCTTTTTTACAGGAGGCAAGCATGATTCCCGTTAAAAAAATGATACCAAATATTTTTATAATATATTTCATGTTTTTAAATGATTTAATGGTTAATTAAAAGTAGCTACAATACCGAACCTGTAAACTCTCGGGATAGGCACATTGGCCATGTCCTGTCCGCGTACACCGTTACTTTGCGCTTCTGTGTTTACTTCAGGGTCAAATCCCCAATAGTGGTCGAAAGAGACAAGGTTGCTTCCGCTCATGGTAAACTTCAGGTTGTGTATCCAGCTGCTTTTTAGTTTAAGATCGTAACTGAGTGCCACATCCCTGAGTTTGACAAAAGAGCCATTTTCGATAAATGACTGATAGATGAAAAAGTTGGGAAAGGAGCTGCCTTTGGGGATTTCTCCGCGAAGTTCCTTGGCTGTTGCTTCACCACCCGGGAAGAGGTCAAACATTCGTTTGTCCCAGCTCATTACATTAAAGCCCTGAACCATATCCACTTTCACGAAAAGTGTGAAATTTTTGTAATTGAAAGTGTTGGAAACCGATCCAATCCACTTGGGATTAGGGTCTCCGATAATCTTTTTCAGGTTTGTCCCAACCGGTTGTCCGGTAGTGGGATCGTAATCCTGTACCGCTACGGGAATAACTTCTCCATCCGGAAGCGTTTTGTTTTCATAATGTCCTTTGGCCCTCTGAACAAAGCCCTTGCTGTTGAGCAAAAGGGAGCCATCGGGTTTGGTGGCAAAGAAATAGCCGTAGAATACGCCCAGCGGCTGACCTGACTGTGCAATGGAAGTTCCCCACATGCCGAGGTCAATTTTTCCACCCACAACGTGCGTAACCTTGTTGTGGTTCTGGCTGAAAGTTCCCGTTACAGTCCAGGAGAAATTCTTTTTCTGAATCACTGTAGCCCTGATGGCAAGTTCCCAGCCTTTGTTGGTCATGGTACCTACATTTTCATACCGGCTTCCATAACCGGTTGACGGGGCCAGGCTTCTGAGCAACAAAAGGTCTTTGATGTCCTGTTTGTACCAGGTAAACTCAATGCCTAATCGGTCTTGCAATAATCCCATATCAAATCCGGCTTCAAATTCTGTCTGGCGCTCTGGCCTTAGATCCGGATTTCCTGATCTGACGGGAGCCACAAGACCTGTCTGCCCGTTGATAGGTGCCAGGCTATAGCTTGTGTAGATAGAATAGGGTGCCAGGGCCGACAGGTTTCCGGCCTGACCGTAAGAAGCCCTTAGCTTAAAGAGATTGACCACTTTCCCTATGCTGTTTTTGAAGAAATTCTCTTTTGAAATAAGGTAAGAAGCCGAAGCTTTCGGGTAAAACTGGTTTCTTTCGTTTTCGCCAAATGTAGAGGCACCATCCCATCTCCCGGCCAGCGTTACAAATACCTTTTCTTTAAAGCCAAAAGTCTGTTGCAGGTACCCGCCCCAAATCGATCGCTGTGTCCGGTAATCGGAACGTCCGGTAAGTGTTCCGGCATCCGTTACTTTTGCTACCGGTGCCAAATGGTTGGTACGGATGGCAAAATATTGCGACTCATTGTATTGATAGGTATACCCTACGCCCGTTATCGAATTAATGGAGGGGGACAGGTGAAATGAATAAGCGGCGTTCAAATCAGAATTTATCATGGTTGTTGCCATAGTTGCTTTTTCAGAAACACCGTATGGTTTGGTGTTAAATCCCACAGGGATAAATAACCGGGCATCGTTAAATGCATGGTCATATCCAAAAATATAAGTAATGTTAAGCCCTTTTAATGGGGTAAACTTCATCTGAATGTCGCTCAGTGTCCTGGAATTCTTCTGCGGGGCTTCTATTCTGTCAACAGCCTCATAAGGGTTGGCCATCCAGCCAATGTTTGGATAGACACCATTGACGGGACTGGGGTTTTTTAAGTTGTCGGCAAAAAGCAAACTGGTGATGGGGCCGTAATTTTTACCGTTTGGCATTTCATTACTTGAGTTGCTGGAAACAGTTGTCCCCACCGAGATAGACATCCAGCGGCTGATAATCTGGTCAATACGGACCCTGAAATTATATCTTTTAAAATCAGTGTTCCTGACAATACCGCCATTGCTTAACTGAGAAGCAGAAAAGATGTATTTGGTATTGCCTTTTCCACCCGAAACGGAAATATAATTCTCATTACCGTAAGCTTTGTTAAAAATATAATCCTGATAGTTGTAACGGGTGGCCGGAATGGCTTTCGTCGGGTCATTGGGATCCCATTTTAACTGTGCATCGTTCCATGGAAGGTATTTGCGTATCTGGTTCATATTTACGCTGGAAGAGAAAGTGATTTTCGGTTTCCCCGTTTTTCCTCTCTTGGTAAAAATCTGGACTACACCATTACTGGCACGTGAACCGTAAATAGCAGCAGCAGCAGCACCTTTCAATACCTCGATGTGATCAATTTCGTTGGGGTCAATGTCCACCAGCCTGTTCTGTGTGTACCCCCCGAGATTAATCAGCTGTGAGGAGTTGTTGTTGACAATCACCCCGTCAATAATGTATAACGGGTCTGAACTTCCAACAACAGTACTGGCACCCCGCAAACGAACTGAAATACCTCCGGCAGGGTTCCCCGAATTCCTCATTACGAGTGCCCCGGCGACGTTGCCCTGCAGGGCGGCATCGATACTTAGCGGTGTGGTTGCCTCAATGTCCTTACTGCTTACAGTAGAAATGGAGTTGCCTAAATGGCTCTTTTTGGTAAAGCCGGACACACCTGTAACCACCACTTCGTTCAGCCGGGTAATGTCCGGGGAGATGAGTTCGTTCAGGGTAATGTTGGTATTGTTTCCCAGGACCAGCTTTTTCACAACAGTTTTGTATCCCACTGTGCTAAAGGCAATTTGATAATTGCCGGGTTTCAGCTTGGCCGTAAAGTCAAATACGCCATCACGATTGGTTGCCGAGCCTAAATTTTGGTTGACAATGATAATCGTAGCACCAGGAATTGGTTCCTGATTCTTGGCATCGGTTACCGTTCCCCTGAAGTGATAGGTAACGGCACCTCCTGTCTGGGCATTGGCTTTGTAACTTCCAAAGAAAAGCCCTGCCATCAAAACAACGAATAAAATTCGCGTAAAAAATTTTTTCATGCAAAAAGTTTTTGAGATGAATAATTAATTTATGTTAGTATATAGTTTTATTAAGACTGCGAAAATAAATTATTTAATTAAATTGGTATTTAAATAATAAAAAAACAAAAATAGAAATATAAAGATGTGGTTGCCTAATAATTTAAAAATATTCACAACTTAGCCCGTAAATGTGAAATTTTTAAACAGCTGTCTAAAACGGGAAAAAGTAAATATCAGGGCCGGCCAATACCGGCAGGATGGCTTCCGGTTGCCGGTTTTTATATAATGGTTATATTTGCGGCCTGAAAAATTAAACAAACTCATTGAAAAACTTTCTTAAAAGAGCTTTGACCGGAGCCGTTTTTGCCCTATTGGTAATAGGTTCTATTCTTTGGTCGCCCTGGGCATTTTTTGTGCTTATGGGAGGTTTTGTGGGGATTGGCCTTTTTGAATTTGTAAAATTATTTCCTTCCAGCCCGAGGCCACAGGGAACAATCATCTATTACTTTCTGGGTATGGCCGTTTATGCTTTGGTAGGATTAACGGTAATGAATATATTGGGTTTTTCCAATCTGTTGCTGGTGGTCCTAAGTTTTTATACTTTGATTGCCGTGGAGCTTTTCCGGCAGCCGAAGCCATCGTGGATGCAGATTGCTTCCGGGTTTAGTGCCCTGATTTATATTTCCATACCTTTTGGCCTTATGAACGGCCTCTTTTGGCTCGGCAGTGGCAATATAAGCTTCCCCTGGGTTTTGCTGGCTTTGTTTGTTCTTGTTTGGGCCAATGACGTATTTGCTTATCTTGTAGGTTCCACTATGGGAAAGCACAAACTGTATCCAAAGCTTTCTCCCAAAAAAACATGGGAGGGAAGTATTGGCGGATTCCTTTTTACACTTGTTTTTGCTTGGATTTTTAGCCGCGTTGCACCAAACCTGGATTTGACACACTGGCTCTGGCTTGGTGTGATTATTTCTATTGCCGCCAACCTTGGCGATTTGGCCGAATCGTTACTAAAACGCAATGCCGGGGTGAAAGATTCCGGCACGATTTTCCCCGGCCATGGCGGTGTGCTCGATCGCTTTGATGCCGTATTGTTTGCTACACCTTTTGTATTTTTCTACCTTTACACTTTATGAGATTTCACAGAGAAGGATATAGGGTTATTCGTAATTCGTTTTTAATTAACGGGGCAATAGTGGCCCTTTTTGCACTGGTTCCTATGCCGGCTGTGGTGAGAGAGATTTTTATACCCGTTTTTGTCATACTTTTTATCTGGACACTTTATTTTTTCCGGTTTCCACAACGTGAAACAAACCGGGGAGACCATATTCTGTCTTCTGCAGATGGAACCATTGTGGCCATTGAGGAGGTGTTTGAACCTGAATATTTTAAGGAAAAACGATTGCAGGTTTCGGTTTTTATGTCCGGTTTCGATGTCCACGTCAACTGGTATCCTTTCGATGGGACCATTCGTTACACAAAATACCACGAGGGCAAATATATGCTGGCACGTCATCCCAAATCATCAGAGCAGAACGAGCGTAGCTCAATCGTTCTGGAAAAAGAGAAGGGAAAAGATGTCCTCATTCGCCAGGTTGCCGGTATTATGGCAAGGCGCATTGTTTATTATTCAAAAGTAAACCAGCAGGTGAAACAGGGCGATGAGATAGGTATGATACGCTTTGGTTCTCGGGTTGACTTTTTCCTTCCCTGTTCGGCGAAACCTGCCGTTAGTATTGGACAAAAAGTATGGGCACAAAAAACCATTGTGGCTTATTTCTCCTGACCCGAAGGGCTTCCCACAAGTGTGTCGGATAACCGGATAAGTTGTTTGTCTTTAATCCTCATCCAGTTCCAATAAGTATTCTCAAAATTATTGCTGCCCGGTTTTGCCGGCTTAAATTCGTATTGGGTACTTATTCCGCGATGTATATTGTTTGGCAAACATTGTAAAAACCTGTTGCCATAAAGAAAAACCGACCTCATGAAAAAATAGGCTATGTCAAATCCTAAAACGCCGTACCTGTTCGGGGCGGTGGCATAACGCTGGTAAAATAGCGTGTTGAGCCGTTTGTATTCGGGTGAGGAATAATCCACAAAATAACTTCCGGGGTAGGTAACCTCCATGTTGTCCATTTGCTGCAGGTTAAGTGTTCCGATGGCCTCCCATGTTGGCAGTCCGATAATTTTAATATCGAAAGTGTCGCGTAACACGTTGAGCCGGTTCATGGCATCCATAATAAACGATTTATTATCGCCGTAAAGTACCACAAGATTATTCCGGAGAGCGGAAGCATATTTATTGAACGGATGCAGGCTGTCCCTGGAATAGTTGATATAAACCAGTTGATTGGCAATGGCCGAAGTGTCATATTGGGCATCTTTTAACGTTTCCGGATCAACAGGCTGGTTTTCCAGGTTGTAGTTGTACAGAGTGTCGTTATAAGTGATTTTAGTTGCCGGAACGTTTTCCTGGCTGTCCGGGTTTTCTTTTTCTTTTTCAACCAACTCTTCATTTTTGCTGCGTTGCGTTACGGCAATGCCAAGGTTGATAAGATCAAGGTTGGGAATGTATGCGGAATCAGGCAATACCTCCCGGATACTGTCCTGTAAAGTGGAAACTTCCCTTGCGCTTTTGTAAGAAGTTTGGGAAATCACAAATATTTTGTCGTGGACATAATCATTTTTTATCAGGTGAGAAACCTGTGATGCTTCGGCCTGTTGCCGTGGTTTCACTTTTACCACATTGTTGTACCGATGGAGGATTCCGCTCCTGAAAGTAAGTGGGTTGACGATGGGAATGTTGAAATGGCTGGCAAAAAGGGCTGTCTGATCGAAACTCCTGCTGTAAAAAGGGCCGATAATCAAATCCATTTGTTTGAGCTCTGGATGTGTGAGTACTTTGGATGTCTTTGTTAAGGTCTGGTCCACATCATAGACATATAATTTTAGGTTCATTCCCTGTTTCCTCAGTGAGTCAGAGGCGATAAGTGCTCCTTCCAGAAACTCAATAAACCGAAAAGGTGCAAAGTTTTTCTGTTGCCGGATCATAAATTCGGTCATGTCCAGGCTGTCTGTTTCTTCAAGATAAAGCGGTACCATGAGGGCTACCTTGAAAGTACGGTTGTGAGGCCGTGCCTGGCAATGTCCGAATGCAGCGGCCGGAGTGCCGGGTTCCAGTGCCGCATTTCCGTTGTTTGCCGGAGTCTCCGTTTCCTGATTTTTCTGATTTTCTGCCAGTGCCAACGCTTGTGGCCCTACCGGAATGCGTACTACCTGTCCTGAAATGACTTTTTTGCCAATGGATGGATTGTTGGCGGTAAGTGTTGTTAAATCCACATTGTAAAGTCTTGCCACCTTTTTCAGGGATGTCTTTCTTTGTGCCTGATAATAGACAAAGTCAGTGCTTATTTTTTTTTTTGGAATTTTAATGGACTGTCCGACACTAATGTTCTGTGTGAGGCCGGGATTGGCTTTGTAGAGGTCTTCGGGGGTCAGTCCGTACAACCTTGAAATGCTGTACAATGTCTCTTTTTTCTTAACAGTATGAGTTATAAAATCTTGTTTTACAGCGTGCTGAGCTGTTTGTTTTTTCGCTCCTCCGTTTTTTTGGATATTATTTTCCGGGTTTCCGACAGGGCTGTATTTTGCCGGTTTTTGCACTCTATTTGGTGTATGGGCTGTGTTGGCTGGGGGCGTTTTGTCTGTTTGTTGTGGAGAAACGGCCCCGGTATTTGTGTTTTGTACGGCACCACCGGAAACTTTTCCATCCAATGTCGGGAAGGCACTTTCCACCGGAATTTTAACATATTCACCCTGCTTTAACGGACCCTTCAGCCCGGGATTGGCCAGCAGGATATAACGCTTGGGAATAAGGTAAACGGATGATATGTGTTCTATTGTCTCTCCCGCAGAAGCCACATGGTAAAAGAAATCGAACCGGCTGGCTTTTATTTCGTGTTTTATTTCCGTCTCTTTGTTCACGGTGGGTATCCATATTTTCTGGCCGACACGAATACCCTGTTTTGTCTCCGGATTGGCAAAATATATTTCGTCCAAACCAACATGATAGGCTTTGGCGATGGAGTACAGCGTTTGGCCTTTTTGAACGGTATGCACATAAAATTGTTTCCCGTTACGTGCCTGTATGTCAGTGCTGACAGGGACTTTCACCGTTTGTCCGAAAATAGTACCGGCAAGTAATAGAAGACTGAGTAAAAGACTTTTATTTATCATGATGACCTTATTCTTCTGCTGATTCAAAATTACAAAGTTTTTTCATTCATACAATAGCAAACCAATCTAATATTTATACCGGATGGTGCAGGTTGAGATATTGTATTCAGGAAGTAACTTTCTTCCGGCTTCTGACTTCTGGCTTCTGATCTCCAGCTAATTACACAATACCTCATTCTTCCACTAAATTTGTAGTAGTACCGGGGTTTTTCAAACAGCCATTTTCCCCGAAAACAGTAGCCGCTTCACTCCCGGGAGCATATTTCTATTTGCCACCTGACAGCAGGGAAGCAATTTTTTTCTTCATGGCATGGAACTCTGTTGTATCGTAAAGTCTTGTCAGAAAGACTATTTTCCCTTCCGGATTGATAACCACATTGCGGGTAACGCCAGCACCTTTGTTTGCAAACTTTGTAAAGATTTTTGCCCCCGGGTCCAGTGCAAAGGGATAGGTAACTTTCATCTCTTTCCTGAAAGCTTTCACCTTTGCCAGCGGTTCGTCATAATCCACACCGATAAGGATAAAGTTCCCGTTTTTAAAATTCTGCCATATCTCATTTTCCAAATGGGGCATCTCTTTGCGGCATACCGAGCACCAGCTGGCCGTAAACTGTAGTACGACCACTTTCCCGCGGAGCTGCTGCAGGGAGGTAGTGGTGCCATCGGTCAGGTGTAAAACAATGTCGGGGGCCGTATCGCCCACATTCACGTGGTAACCGCGGTCGCCTTTGGCCTGGGCAAATGTTGTGGAACCCCAAAAAAGAAGCAATATCGCCAGATAGCTGAATTTCATGATAAAAGTTTTGACAGTAAAATTTTGGCTAAGATATATTTTATCCTGGTTAGGGAGGGAAATAACCGGTCAATAAACTGAACTTTCAAATGATTTCCAGCCACAACAAGGCAACAAAAAAAGTATTTTACCTTTTTTTGAATGAAAAGCCTGTCGTTTTTTCTGATTTTGGCTGTCTGACCGGGACATTCAATAATATTTCTATTTTTGTAAAAATAATCGACCAAAACATTCATAAAAATGGAAAAAGAAGATAAAAAAAACTTTATGGCCAAAGCCATTTCTCTCTCGGCGGAGAACGTAAAGACGGGGAATGGCGGTCCTTTTGGTGCTGTGATTGTGAAAGATGGAAAGATAGTCGGAACAGGCCGAAACAAAGTAACTGTAGATAATGACCCTACTGCCCATGCCGAAATTGTGGCTATTCGTGATGCAGCCAAAAACCTGGGTACTTTCGATTTGAGTGGTTGCCAAATCTACTCGAGTTGCGAGCCTTGCCCCATGTGCCTCGGGGCCATCTACTGGGCACGGTTTGACAAGTTGTTTTATGCAGCCACCAAAGACGATGCGGCAAAAGCCGATTTTGACGATTCGTTTATCTACAAGGAGTTTTCCCTCCCCAAAGAAAAGCGTTCCATCCTGTCGGTACAAATGATGCGTGAAAGTGCCGTTAAGGTGTTTGATGAATGGATAAAAGCGGAAGATAAAATTCCTTATTAAGAGATAAAACAATGAACCCGCAGGCTTTTCGGGAAGCAGCAATGTTGCTCGGTAAGTCGCATTATACTACGGCTTTTACCGGTGCAGGCATCTCGGTAGAAAGCGGTATCCCGCCCTTTCGTGGAGCAGAGGGGCTTTGGAGCCGTTACGATCCCACGGTGTTGGATATTCGTTACTTTCAGCAAAACCCGGAGAAATCATGGATGGTTATCAAAGAGATTTTTTACGATTTTTTTGGTAAGGCAAAACCTAATGCAGCTCATTTTGCCCTTTCGGAAATGGAAGAAAAAGGGCTGTTGAGAAATATTATTACCCAAAATATTGATAACCTGCACCAGGAAGCCGGTAGCCGGGAAGTGTTTGAATTTCACGGTAACTCGCACAGCTTAGTCTGTATGGCCTGTGGAAAAATGTTCGGGATAGAAGATGTCCATTTTGATAACCTGCCGGTACGATGTGATGCCTGTGGCGGACTGGTAAAACCCGATTTTATCTTTTTTGGCGAAGGTATCCCGCCACAGGCTTACGAAAAATCCCTCGAAGCTGCCCGCCGGGCCGATCTTTTTCTGGTTATCGGTACCACCGGCGAAATAATGCCGGCCAGCCAGATTCCTTTTCTCGCCAAAGAAAATGGTGCTAAAATAATTGAGGTAAATACGGAGCCTTCCAAATTTACCCATCAGATAACGGATGTTTTTCTTCAAGGAAAGGCCACGGAGGTTATGGGGCAGTTGGCCGGTGCTTTATTCTGATGTAAATCAGGTGATTAGTATCTTATTTCTGCAGCTCTATTTCGCCGGTAAAGCGCAGATGGCTTAAGACAAAACGTAATTCGCTGTAACTGACTTCATCGCCGAGGGCTGCTTTTGCTTCACCGAGCGTAGCTGTTTTGTTGTTGAGGAAAAAATCAGCAATTTGTTTGTGCTTTTCCGGTTTTAGCAGCTCCTCCGGATTTATTTCGCCTGTACCGACAAAATAAGCCAGGTGATGCTCAATAGTCGAATTAACGAAGCCCCTTTCTTTGGCAATTTCCGGGATGCTTTTCCCCGCTTTCCACAGCTCAAGGCTGACTTGTTTGGTGTCTTTCTTCGGCTTTTTTTCTTCCCGTCCCATCTCATCGAGTGCCAGACCGGCAAATTCTTTTTCTTCACAAAAGTCAATGATGATTTGGAGCAACTCATCTCCAAACATCTTCAGTTTTTTTTGTCCGATTCCTTTAATTGCTTTCAGTGCCGTGGGCGTTATGGGCAGCTTATCACTCAGCTCCCGTATGGATTGCAGCGGCAGAATCCTGTAAACCGGCCATCCGGTTTCATCTACTTTGGCATCGCGCCAGGCTTTCAGGCGGCGGTATATTTCAGGGTGATCCAATTCCATTGCAGTCTCTTCAGCTTTTTTCCGCCGGGCTGGCTTTGCAGGGCTTTCCACCGATGCTTTTGCCCGTGCATCAAGAAAATCTTTCACCACGAAACCGTTGCGGCAGGCCTCCAGGCAAGCTGCTTTGAACTTCGCTTCCCGGTTCAGGTTGTCCAAAGCGTTTTTAAGTTTCTTGCGCACGGCTTTGTTGTCTGTTTCAATGGTTATCTCCTGCAATCCCGTTATTACCATCGATTTCATTTTATCGGAAAAATAGGCACTTGCCTTTTTAAGGCGTTCCTGTAAGGCACTGTTTTTTTCCACCTCTTCGTCGTTTGCAAACAGCCGGGAAAGTTGATGTTGAAATTTTTCGGCTACTTCTGTAATTTCGGTTTTGGCCTGCCGGGTAACCTCATGCAACAGTTCTGTAGTGTTTCCCTCCAGGCTGCTTTCATTTTCATGCGATATTTTAACGGCATAATAGAGCTGCCGTTTCAGCGGTTCAAAATCAAAGAGTGTTGTAATGAGTTGTTGTTCAAAGGATTTACGCGAGGCTTCAAGCTCGGCGGTGTCCGGTTGGTTTTCCTCATAATGCTTTGTGAACCGGTCGATGGTCTGGTCGTATTTAATGCTTCGCGAAAGTACCGGTGTGCTCAGCACCAGGCCTTCCAGCGATTTGCACCGGCTGAGTGCCACGTAAACCTGTCCGTGGGCAAAAGCTTCCTGTGCATCGATTACCGCTTTTTCGAAAGTCAGCCCCTGGCTTTTATGAATGGTAATGGCCCAGGCCAGCTTGAGCGGTAACTGGCTGAAAGTGCCTTCCACAGTCTCTTTGATTTCTTTGGTCTCGTCATCCAGTGTGTATTTGGCCTTTTCCCATTCCAGCGGTTTCACGTCAATGGTCCCTTCATCGCCTTCGCACTGTACTACAACGGCCTCTTTGCTTAATTCAACGATTGTTCCGATTTTACCGTTATAGAATAGTTTTTCGGGATTGGGATCGTTTTTGACAAACATTACCTGGGCACCTTCTTTCAGTGTCAGCCTGGCATCGGTGGGGTAGGTGTATTCAGGGAAATTCCCCCATATTTTCGCATTAAAAGTGTAGGCTTTCGCATCAATATTTTCTAACCTTGAATCGTTGATTTGATGGGCTTTGTAATTGTGTGTGGTCAGGATAATGTAACCCGAATTGTCTGTACTGAAATCGGGGTTGTATCTTGCCTTTAATGTGTCAATAACCATTTTGTCCAACTGGTTATCACGAATTTTGTTGAGCAAATCGACAAAGGTTTTGTCTTTTTGCCGGAACACATGTTGCAGCTCAATACTCACATAATCGGTTTTTTGAAGTGCCAGGCTGCTGAAAAAGTAAGGAGTTTCATAATATTTTCGCAACAGTTGCCATTCGTCCTCTTTTACCACGGGCGAAAGCTGTTGCAGGTCGCCAATCATCAGCAGCTGGACACCGCCGAAAGGCAGGTTCCTGTTGCGAAACCGGCGTAACGTACTGTCAATACCGTCCAGCAAATCGGCACGCACCATGCTGATTTCGTCAATCACCAGCAAATCCATGCTGCGGATGATGTTTATTTTTTCTTTGCTGAAGCGGTTGACTTTTGCCTGCCTGATGCCGTCAATCATTTCCGTAGGATGGTAATCGGGCACCTGCGGGCCGAAAGAGACCTGAAAAAAGGAGTGGATGGTTACGCCCGCCGCGTTGATGGCCGCCACGCCGGTGGGAGCTGTTACCACCATGCGCTTGGGCGAGTGCTCTTTCAGATAATGCAGGAAAGTTGTTTTTCCCGTGCCGGCTTTCCCGGTAAGGAAAATGTTTCTTCCCGTAAACTGCACGAAATCGTAGGCGAGCTGTAATTGTGTGTTGGTTTTGTAATCCATTTTTTAAAGTTAAAAAAATCAGAGAGACTTTACAAAGGTATGCATTTTTTAAAGCTGTTTGCTACAATCGATCCCCTTCATCCCCGTACTTTTCCTATTTTTGAAAAAAATATTGCCATGTACCTTACCGACAGAGAATTGTTTTACCGCCATTTGGCTGTTCCGGCAGAAGTGCCTCAGGCATTGGAAATTGTGCGTGCCGAAGGAATCTATTTATATGATGATTTGGGCAACGAATATGTTGACCTTGTCTCCGGGGTTTCGGTGAGCAATGTGGGCCATCAGCATCCGGCGGTGGTGGAAGCGGTCAAAGAGCAGGCGGACAGATACATGCACCTGATGGTTTATGGGAAATATATCCAGTCGCCTCAGGTACGCCTTGCCGGCAAAATGGCCGAAAACTTGCCGCTGTCGCTCGATTCCGTATATTTTGTGAACTCCGGCAGTGAAGCCATCGAAGGGGCCTTGAAACTGGCCAAACGCATTACCGGGCGAACGGAAATGGTTGCTTTTAAAAATGCTTACCACGGCCATACCCACGGTGCCATGAGCATGCTGGGAAACGAGAAAATGAAATATGCCTTTTATCCGCTGTTGCCGGATATCCGTTTCCTGCATTTCAATGTGCTGGAGGATTTGGCACAGATTACCGAAAAAACGGCCTGTGTCCTCATCGAACCTGTACAGGCCGAAGCCGGGATTCTCATTCCCGATAAAATGTACATGCGTGCCCTGCGCGACCGTTGTACGGAAACAGGCACTGTTTTGATTTTTGACGAAGTGCAAATGGGCTTTGGCAGGACAGGAAAACTCTTTGCTTTTGAGCATTTCGATGTGGTCCCGGATATTTTATGCCTTGCGAAAGCCATGGGTGGTGGCATGCCCATCGGTGCGTTCGTCTCTTCCAAAGAAAATATGCTGTTGCTGACGCATCATCCCGATTTGGGGCATATCACCACTTTCGGCGGGCATCCGGTGAGTTGTGCTGCCGCTTTGGCCAGCCTCGAAGTCATCCTTCGCGAAAAGCTTCAGGAAAAAGCGCAAGCCAAAGGCCGCTTGTTTGTGCGATGGCTTGAAGGGCATCCCCTTGTGAAAGAAATCCGGCAAATAGGGCTTATGCTTGCCGTGGAACTGGTAGATGAAGTTACGACGGACAAGGTAGTACACGGAATGTATAAAAACCGGCTGATTGTTGACCGCTTCCTTTTTGATGATACCAGCTTCCGCATTGCACCGCCGCTGAACATTACCGAAGAAGAAATTAAAATGATTGCTGATAAAATTTTAGACAGTCTGAAACATGTAATATAATCGCTTGATGACAAAAATGGGACAAAAGACAACAAAAATCATTGAAAAAATAAAATCGGTCATCGGAAAAGAGGAGCAGCTTTCCCCATCGCCGTTTATGAACTGGCTGAAACCGGTCGCTTTGGCAGCGGAATACGGCTCACTGACTTTCGAGTACAAAATCAGGGAAGAGCTGACCAATCCCATGGGACATCTCCACGGCGGCGTGATTGCCGGAATGATTGATGACATTATGGGTGCCACTGTTTACAGCTTAGACAAAAGCGACTATTTTGTTACTGTAAACCTTTCGGTTGATTACTTTGCACCGGCCATGCTGGGTGATGTTGTTCAGGCGGTTACAAAAGTGGTGAAAGAGGGAAGGACCATTGTCAACGTGGAATGTGAGTTGTGGCTGCCGGCCAAAAAGCGTTTGCTGGCCAAAGCAAGCTCCAATCTGATGCGCCTCCAATAGCCATGCCGGTTTTTCAATTACCGGATGAGCCTGTTTTTCCCCGTCCCGAACTTGCTAACGAGGATGGGCTGCTGGCTGTTGGCGGCGACCTTTCGCCACAGCGTTTGCTCAATGCTTATGCCCATGGTATTTTTCCGTGGTACAACGAGGGAATGCCTGTATTGTGGTGGTCGCCCGATCCGCGAATGGTACTTTTTCCCAAAGAATTCAAGCGGCATAAGAATTTGCGCCGGCTGGTACGCAGCAGGAAGTTTGAAGTAACAATGGATACCGATTTTCATCATGTGATTGAAGCGTGTGGCAAGGCAGAACGAAAAGGGCAGGAGGGAACCTGGATAACCGATGAAATGCAGAAAGCTTATATCCGGTTGTTCGAATTGGGTTTTGCCCACTCGGTGGAATGCCGGCTTGACGGAAAGCTTGCCGGGGGATTGTATGGTGTTGCGTTGGGAAAAATATTTTTTGGTGAGTCCATGTTTCATAATGTTACCGATGCTTCCAAAGTGGCCCTTTGGCATTTGGTTGATTATTTATTGGAAAATGACTTTGAGCTTATTGATGCACAACAGGATACCCCGCACCTGCGCAGTTTCGGTGCGCGGTTGGTACCACGGAAGGCGTTTTTGCAAATCCTGAAAGAGAATATGGGTTAAAAAGGGTAAAAAATTATGAAACATTTTCTGCCTGGCGTTGTATTTTTTGTCCTGCTATTTTTCTCCGCAAGGGCGATGGCAGGGACTGTTTCCTCTGTTACAATCATCCGGCAGGCAGATTCTATACCGACTGTCAACCTGAAAGAAATTGAAGTTATTTCGCGCAAAAACAGTGTTTCATATTGGACACGCTGGCGGTTGAACCGGCTTATCCGCAACGTGAAGAAGGTTTATCCATACGCAAAGACAGCGGGAGCTTTGCTGCGGATTTACGATGTCAGGCTGAAACATGCCAAAAACGATGCTGAGCGAAAAAAAATCATGAAACAGGCGGAAGCGGAGATAAAACAACGTTATGGCGGCTCTTTGAAAAAACTGACTTTTACGCAGGGTATCATTTTAATCAAACTCATCGACCGCGAAACGGGAAATACTTCTTACGGTTTGTTACAGCAACTTCGCGGAAAATTTACTGCCTTTTTCTATCAGGCTTTTGCCCGAGTTTGGGGTTACAACCTGAAAGCCCGTTACGATCCCAAAGGCAGAGACCGTGAGATAGAAGCCATTGTAAAACTTATTGAAGCTGGAAAACTTTAGGATGTGAGGATGTTGGGATGTGAAGATGTTGGGATGTTTGGATGTGAGATGTTGGGATGTTTGGATGTGAGGATGTGGGATGTGAGATGTGGGGATGTTTGGATGTAGGATGTGGGATGTTGGATGTTTGGATGTTGGATGTGTGGGGGATAGGGTAAAACTTTTGGTGGACAAAAATTGTAATGGCTATTTTCCCCGTCCCTGAACGACAATCAAAATGGTGTAAATCATGATTTTAAAGTCCATGGAAAGGGACATGTTTTCCAGGTACAGCAGGTCGTATTTTAACCGGTCCACCATTTCATCGATGGTAGAAGCGTAACCATATTTTACCTGTCCCCACGAAGTAATCCCCGGTTTAATTTTAAGCAGCAATCTGTAATGGGGGGCTTTTTGCATTATCTGGTCAATATAAAACTGCCGTTCGGGGCGGGGGCCTACCAGCGACATTTGTCCTTTTAATACGGTAAAGAACTGTGGAATCTCATCTAACCGGTATTTTCTGATAACCAGGCCGAAAGGTGTAATGCGCGGGTCGTCTTCAGCTGAGAGCTGGGGGCCATCCTTTTCGGCATTTACATACATGGAGCGAAACTTATACATAAAAAAAGGTTTCCCTTTTTGGCCGATACGTTCCTGCTTGAAAAGAATGGGACCGGGAGAGGATAATTTGACGCCAATAGCAGTGAAAAGGTACAGGGGAGAAAGAAAGATAAGTACCATGGAAGAAGCAAAGATATCTAAAAAGCGTTTTAAATATTGTTGCCAGTCCGGCATCAGGTCGGGCGAAATCTCAATAAGCGGCGTATGGAAAACGTTGGCTACCTTTACCGAGCCAAACATGATGTCCTGGAGCAAAGGAATAATCTTGATGATGACACTGGCATCTTCCAACTCAATAATAATACGCTGAATGGTGTCTTTCTCCACGCGTTCAATGGCAATAATTACCTCTTCTACCTGCTTCTCTTTTATAATGTTGTTGAGCATTTTGTAGTTCCCCAAATAAGGAAGGTACTTGCTCATTTTGAAGTGTTTGCGGTCGTGGACATTGACAAAACCGATAAACTTGTTCCCTGATGAGATTTCCTGATGGGTAATGGATTGATAAATGCTTTCGGCGTTTCCGTTGCTGCCGATAATTACCGTGTTAAACCCGATTTTGCCATTGTGCACATTGCGTACGGTTTGGGAGGTAAGCAGAAGCCGGAAAGTGTAGGTAAGACCAAATTGCAAGGCAAATAAAACCAAAAAAGATGTATAATAATCCCTGTACCCGTGAACCTGATCGTCTAATATGAGGGCAAAAAACAAAATAACCACACCAATCAAGACGGAAACCAGTGTTTGCCCCAACTCTTTCAAACGGGCTTTTCGGTATATGCGCCGATATGAGCCCGCCATAATGTATAAGATTAACCAGAACAAAGGAATAAATAAAATTCCCAACCAGAATTTTCGGTCATCGGAAATCTCATGAAGGTGGTGGAAAATGGACGGGTTTTCGGTCATTTTCCTGAAAAGGTAAAAGATGACCCAGGCCATCAGGGCACTTATCCAGTCAAAGAAAGCATATTTTGAAACCTGTAATCGTCTGTTCATCTATTATTTTATGTTTTACCTGCCGAACTTCATTTGTCGAAATAAACCGGGCCACTGAAGAAAACTGGTCTTGTCCATGGTTGTCCTGTCGGGTTTTACTTTTTTGGCTAACGAAAAAGAACGGGACTTATTGCCAAAATAGCCCTGTTTTTACTGTTTGTAAAATCATGTCGTCAGCATTTGTATTTTGTCGGCGATAAGAAAAGCAGTTTTCAGGTTCTGGTAGCTGCACCCAAGGGTTACCGAAGGTTTTTTGTTTTGTAGCAGTATATCGTAAAATTCCCTGAGTGCCGTCAACAACTTGTCTTCATTTGGTGCTTTCAGGTTTTTTACAGAAAACAAATCATCCGATGCATCCTTTTGCTTTCGCAGAATTTTTATACGATGTTTCAGAAAATCGGTCTGTACGCGTGCCTGATACTGATAGAATTTCATTCGCCTGATGTTTTTGGCAGCAATACGGTTAGCTGTCAGGTTGGCAACAACCCCGTTGTCAAATTCAAGATGGGCATTTACAATGTCCGGTGTGCCGTTAAAAACTTTCACTCCCGTAGCGTGTACAGTGCGGATATTGGCTTTTACAATACTCAGTACAATATCGATGTCGTGCATCATTAAGTCCAGAATAACGGGAACCTCCTTTTGCTGACCATCAAAGGCTATGTGGCGTTGTGCTTCAATGTATAATGGATGGGAAAGCAGGGCAAGGGTGGCGGTATAGGCAGGGTTATAGCGTTCCGGATAATTGACCTGGACTTTTACCCCTGCTTCGTTTGATAAATTTATGAGTTGCAAAGCCTCTTCGGGTGAACGAACTACCGGACTGTCAATAAAAAGGTGTTTTGATTTTTTAATGGCTTCCACGGCGTACCGGAAATGGTCTAAGTGGGGCGAGGCAATGTCTATCACATCGGCATTTTGCAAAAAATCCCCGTAGTCATCAAAATATTTCAACCCATTTTCTTCGCAATATTCACGGGCATTTTCAGTATGTGAATCATAAATCCCCGTGAATTGAAACCCGGCGAGTGTTTTGATGGCTTTTAAGTGGTTTAAGGAGATTTTGTCAATGCCGACAATACCTATTTTAATCATTGGTTATTTTTTTCCAAAAATAATGACTGAAATGTTTAAATTCGCATCCGGAAAAAGAAAGTACCAACCTTTGAATGTTAATAAATGGAAGACACCTATCGCCACAAAGGCATGCGCCGCAAACTGGTGAATGAGATCCGGAAAAAAGGAATCCTCGATGAAAATATTCTGGAAGCCATTTACCGTGTTCCGCGCCATCTGTTTCTTGACTCGGGGTTTCTACAATATGCTTACGAAGACAAACCTTTTCCCATTGGTTCCGGACAAACCATTTCACAGCCCTATACGGTTGCTTTCCAAACGGAGTTGCTGAACCTGAAACCGGGCATGCGTATCCTAGAAATCGGAACAGGATCGGGTTACCAGGCTTGTGTGCTGGCTGCCCTGAATGTGGCGGTCTATTCCATCGAAAGGCAGAAGAAACTTTATGAAAAAGCCCGTAACTTTCTTCCCCGGTTGGGATTTGATGTGCACCTGTTTTATGGTGATGGCTACCTCGGCCTGCCGGAGAAGGCCCCCTTTGATGGGGTCCTGATAACCGCTGCTGCCCCTGAAATACCTTCCTGTCTTTTCGATCAACTCAAACCGGGCGGGGTTTTGGTTTCTCCTGTTGGCGGGGCAGAGGTTCAAACCATGGTGCGTTACACGAAGTCGAAATCCGGAAAAATTGGCCGTGAGAAATTCGGAAGTTTCCGGTTTGTTCCCCTGCTGAAAGAGAAAGCAAACGACTAAGGACTTTTCAACACCTGTTAGTAAAAAAATCATCCTTGTAAACTATTGAAACAGTGTTTTTTGTAAGGTGATTATAACGAATTCGGGTATTTAATTGCCTAAAAGTTTGGGTTTCTTAGAAAATTTTAAATATTTTTGTCAGCATAAATTCAAAGAGTAACATATCTTTATTTAATATTTCTTAACTGTTGTTTATTTTAATAAAATAATTTATTCTGATAATCTTTACATCATGATAATGAACAAGTCCGTGAATGTCAGGAGAATGAAAATCATTCGCCTCAGGGCACCCCTGTTTTTGTTTTTCCTCCTTTTTTTTACTGCTGTTTCTTCATTGGTCGGCCAGACAGCTGAGGCAGAAAAAAACTTTGCCCAATGTAAAGCGTGTCATACCATTGGCGGTGGAAGGCTTGTCGGTCCCGATTTAAAAGGTATTACGGATAAATTTCCGGAAGCCTGGCTGATTAAATTTATCCGTAATTCGCAGGCATTGGTCAAAGCGGGAGACAAAGATGCCGTGAAGATTTTCAATGAGTACAGCAAAATTCCCATGCCGGCGCATAACTTTACCGATGCCCAGATTAAAGATATATTGCTTTACATTAAAAAAGGGGGTAAGTTGCCTGCTTCTGCCGGAGTGAAAAAAGTGCCGGCAAAAGTTTCTCCGGCTTCTGTCCAAAAGATAAGCCTGTCCGAACGCTACGTTCAAGAGAAAAGGGAAGGAAGCCGTAACCTGGCCATTTTTGCTGTTATATCCGCTGTCTTATTGATACTTAGTTTATTAGACCTTATCTTTACCCATTATCTTAAGGCAAAATGGATACATTACGTCATTCTTCTGACAGCTTTGTGGATTATTGGCGAATGGTCGTGGGATTATGCTACAGGGCTTGGCCGTCAGCAAAATTATCAGCCTGACCAGCCCATCTGGTTTTCCCATAAGGTACATGCCGGCCAAAATCAAATTGATTGTGAATATTGCCATTTTACTGCCGAAAGGAGTATGCATGCAGGTATCCCGCCGGCCTCGGTTTGTATGAACTGCCATTCGCAGGTAAAATCGGGAAAACGCACGGGCAAAAAAGAAATTGCCAAGATTTATGCCGCTATCAAAGAAAAGAAACCCATCCAATGGGTCAAAGTTCATAACCTGCCCGATTTCGTCTATTTCAATCACGAGCAACATGTGAAAGTAGGGAAACTGAATTGCACTGAATGTCATGGTGATGTGGCCCAGATGGATCAGATTGCCCAGGTGAAAAATTTGAGCATGGGCTGGTGCCTCGATTGTCATCGGGCCCACAAGGTACAGTTTACCAACAACAAATTTTACGGCTCATACAAAAAGCTACACGAAGACCTAAAAGCCGGAAAAGTTGATCTGGTAACGGTAAAAATGATTGGTGGTGAAGATTGTGCAAAGTGCCACTATTAAAAACGAAATTTTTATAAACTAATTCCATTTCTAAATATTATGGAGAAGAAATACTGGCAAAGTCTGGAAGTTTACAGGGAAATGAAAAGGAAAGGTGCTTCTGACAAAGAAGCCATGCCCGAATTTTCCATCGATGGCCTGGATGAATCCGAAATAAAAGGAAAATCAAGCCGCCGCGACTTCTTAAAAATGATGGGCTTCTCGGTGGGTGCCGTAGCCTTGGTATCCAGTTGTCAAATGCCCGTACGTAAGGCAATTCCATTGCTCAACAGGCCCCAGGAGCTTACCCCGGGCGTTTCCAATTATTATGCTTCCACCTTTTATGATGGCGATGAGTATTGCAGTATCCTGGTGAAAACCCGCGAAAGCCGTCCCATTAAAATTGAAGGAAATGACCTGTCGCCCATTTCGCAACGGGCCACAACTGCCCGTGTTCAGGCTTCGGTGCTGGACCTTTATGACGATGCCCGGCTCAAAGGCCCGCAGAAAAACGGAAAACAGGGCGACTGGAAAACCATTGACCAGGAAATAAAGGCAAAACTTGATACGCTGCAGCGGGATGACAAAGAGGTTATCCTGATGACTTCCACACTCATCAGCCCTTCTACCATAAAGTTGATTGGCGAATTTGTCAAGGCATATCCCAACGTGAAATGGCTGCAATACGACAGCCTTCCCATGTCGGCCATGCGCCAGGCCAACGATACCAACTTCGGGAAAGCGGTCATCCCGTTTTATCATTTTGAAAGTGCAGACGTGATGGTCGGGTTCAACGCAGATTTCCTGGGAACATGGCTTATGCCGACAACCTTTTCCAAGCAATTTTCCAAAGGGCGTAAACTGAAAGACGGACAGACAAAAATGACACGTCTTTACCAGTTTGAAACCAATATGTCGCTGACGGGTTCCAATGCCGACTACCGTTACCAGATAAAACCTTCGGAAGAAGCCGCCGTTTTGTTGAAATTGTATAACACACTGGCAAAAAAAACCGGAAACACGGTTTTCAGTGCACCTTCCGTTAAAACGGATGTAAAAATGGTGGCCAAAGATTTGTTGAAAGCCAAAGGAAAATCACTGGTGGTTTCCGGAACGAATGATTTGCAAATTCAACTTATTGTAAACGCCATCAACAGCCTGCTGGGCAGTTATGGCAAAACCATCGACCTGAACACGCCCGTTAACCTGAAACAGGGGATGGAAAACGATATGAAGCAGGCCATGAGCTCTATACAGTCGGGAAAAGCGGGTGGCGTTTTGTTTTACAATGTCAACCCTGTTTATGATTGTGTCCACAGCGATAAGCTGGCAAAAGCCCTAAAAAAGCTTCCGCTAAAAGTGTCGTTTGCCACCACCATGGACGAAACAGCCGCACTTTGCGATTATGTTTGCCCTGACAACAATTACCTCGAATCGTGGAACGATGCAGAGCCTGCTGCGGGCTTTTACAGCTTTACACAGCCTGCCATTCGTCCTATTTTCGATACACGCCAGTTTCAGGACAGCTTGCTTTCATGGACTGGCGCAGGAAAATCTTTTCAGGATTATCTTGAGGAGAACTGGAAGACGAACTTCTTCCCGAAACAAAAAGTGTTTGCCGGCTTTGATAAATTCTGGTTCAAATGTAAACAGGATGGGGTTTATTATTTTGCCTCTCCCGAGATGGAACAACCGAAATATAAAGGTGCAAAACTAAAAGCCCCAAAACCGAAAAACGGAGCTGTTGAGTTGGCCCTTTACGAAAAAATTTCTGCCGGTACCGGCAAACATGCCAACAACCCCTGGTTGCAGGAGATGCCTGACCCGGTTACTACGGCCACCTGGGACAACTATCTTACCCTTTCTCCCGCTTTCGCGAAAAGCAGGGGACTGGAACAGGAAGATGTTGTGCAAATAAACAACCAGCTGGAGCTGCCCGTTTTGGTCCAGCCCGGACAAACGGAAGGAACTGTGGGCATAGCCATAGGATATGGCCGCAGCCATGCCGGAAAAGTGGGCGATGGCGTTGGAAAAAACGTTTACCATTTGATGAACGTTTCCGGTGGTGCCAAAAACCTGTTGGGGACCGTGGTAACATTGAAGAAAACTTCCAAAACCTACCCGCTGGCCCTTACACAGACCCATCATGTGATGGAAGGACGGCCCATTGTGCGCGAAACCGTACTGGGGGAATTTATTAAAAATCCGGCCGCCGGTAACGAAGAACATGAGAAATTCCTGAAAAGTGAAAATTTCAGCTTATACCCCGAACCGAAGTTTGATGCTTTCCAGTGGGGGATATCCATTGACCTGAACAGCTGCACGGGATGTAGTAACTGCCTGATTTCGTGCCAGGCAGAGAACAATGTGGCTGTGGTTGGGAAAGAGCAGGTGAAACGTGGCAGGATCATGCAATGGATTCGTGTCGACCGTTATTATTCGGAAATGGCGGATAACCCGGAAGTATTCCACATGCCTGTGATGTGCCAGCAGTGCGATAATGCACCGTGCGAAAATGTTTGTCCGGTGGCCGCCCTGAGCCATAGCGATGAGGGGCTGAGCCAGGTTACCTATAACCGTTGTATCGGAACACGGTACTGCATGAACAACTGTCCTTACAAAGCACGGCGTTTTAACTGGTTTGAATACGTCAACAACAACAGTTTCGATTACAATATGAACAGTGACCTCGGCAAGTTGGTACTCAATCCGGATGTTACGGTTCGCCAGCGTGGTGTGGTTGAGAAATGTACTTTCTGTGTGCAGCGTATTCAGGAGAAAAAGTTGCAGGCCAAGGCCGAAGACCGCGAATTGCGTGATGGCGATATCCTGACGGCCTGCCAGCAGAGCTGTCCGACAGATGCCATCCAATTTGGGAATTTACTGGATAAAAAAAGTACGGTGAGCGAATCCAATGATACCGGCAGAATGTATCACCTGCTCGAATCATTGCACACTTTGCCATCACTGAGTTATTTAACCAAAGTCAGAAATAAAGAAGCATAATAAAAAACAGGTTATGTATAATATTAAAGCAAGAGGCGTTTTAATTGAAGGGAATAAAGGATATCACGATATTACACGCGATATTACCAACCCGTTGCTTAGCAAAACAACCCCATCGTGGTGGTGGGTTGCCGCTTTTATTGCCACCTCCATGTTGATTTGGGGCGTTTGGGGTTTCTATAACACAATTGCCGTAGGTACAGGAACATGGGGGCTGAACAACAGCGTTTCCTGGGGCTGGGCCATCATTAACTTTGTGTGGTGGATCGGGATAGGGCATGCCGGAACGGCTTTCTCCATCTTTTTGCTGGTGTTGCACCAGAAGTGGAGGACCTCCATTAACCGTGCTGCCGAAGCCATGACGATTTTTGCCGTAATGGCTGCCGGAATGTTCCCGCTGATTCACATGGGACGTATCTGGGATGGCTTTTATGTGTTTCCTTATCCCAACACGAGAGGCCCGCTATGGGTGAATTTCAACTCGCCCTTGTTTTGGGATGTTACGGCCATAAGTACTTATCTTACTGCCTCTTTCCTGTTTTGGTATGTGGGTATGATGCCCGACTTTGCCAGTATTCGCGAAAGAACAGTCTCTAAAATTAAAAAGAAAATATACGGCATCCTCAGCTTTGGCTGGCTCGGCTCGGCGAGGGGCTGGTTACGCTTTGAAACCGCTGCCCTGCTCATGGGCGGGCTGACCGCTCCGTTGGTTGTGTCGGTACACTCTATTGTTGCCATGGACTTCGCAGCGGGTATTGTTCCGGGATGGCACTCCACCATTTTTCCACCTTTCTTTGTGGTAGGGGCTATCTTTTCGGGCTTTGCCATGGTGCTGACCATGATGATTATTGTCAGGAAAGTGTATAAATATGAAGAATATGTTACCCAACGGCATCTGGATGCCATTGCACGGGTGCTGACCTTTGTTTCGCTGATTATGGGCGTAGCCTACATTTCTGAGATATTTATCTCCTGGTATTCTGACTCTCCCTATGAAATGTATGTCTTCTTCAAGAACAGGGCCATCGGAGATTATGCTTTCGAATTTTGGGCTATGATTACCTGTAATGCCATTATCCCGCAGCTGTTTTGGTTTAAAAAGATACGTACAAATATCACTATGGTATTCATTATCAGTATATTTATCAATATTGGTATGTGGTTTGAACGTTTTGTCATTGTGGTTACTTCCCTCTCCAAAACCTGGCTGCCTTCTACCTGGCATGCCTATACCCCCACAGTTACCGAAGTAGCTATTTATGTCGGGACACTCGGCTTTTTTGTGCTTGGCATACTGTTGTTCCTGCGTTTCCTCCCCATGATGGCGGTGAGTGAACTGAAAGGCGTACTTAAAGAAACCAGTCTTATTACAGAAAACACGAATAATCATGAATAATCAATCTCAAATTTTGGGCGTTTTTGATGATCCCGATGTGGTAACGGCAGCGGTGAAAGAACTTTTGCAAAATAATGTTTCGGTAAAGGATGTCTTTTCGCCATTCCCCCTGGAACATGTTTGGGAGATGCTGAAAATGAAAACACGCATCCCTTATGCCACTTTTATTTACGGAGCTTTGGGTACGGCGGGAACTTTTGCTTTTTTGTACTGGACTTCCGTTATTGATTATCCGCTGACGTTTGGCGGAAAACCGCATAATTCGCTCTCCTTTGCTGTGCTCATGTTTGTTTTGACCATTCTTTCCGGTGTGATTTTTACCCTTGCCACGTATTTGGTTCGTGAAAAAATGTGGCCGGGCAAAAAAGTATCCATGCCGGATACGCGTACCATGGATGATAAATTTGTCATTGTCATTGACAGGGATAAAAATATGGACGATGATGCTGTCCGGAAAATTGATGCCCTGCTGAAGAAAAGCGGTGCTGTGGAGGTTAACATGAGCAATGTTTAATGCATAAAATTTTTAACATGAAAAACAGATCAATTCTTCTTATTCTTTTATTGTTTGTGATGGCTTTGTCTTCCTGTGTGCGCGACAAGAATAATCCGGGATATGCTTATATGGGAGAGCATGATATGTATTACACCAAATTCGATAAAGCTTATGCCCCGAATAAGATATTGCCCAACGGACAGGTCAACCAGCCTGCCCCCAAAGGAGCGGTGGCCCGAAAGAGTTCCTATTTCCCGTTTCATCCCAAAAATATTGCCGAAAAAGTAGCGGACCAGGCCAAAGCAGGGACGGAGTTGAAGAATCCCGTTAAGCCTACCCCTGAAAACCTTGCCGAAGGGAAACGTCAGTACGGAATTTTTTGTGCCGACTGCCACGGCTTTGATGCCAAAGGCGATGGGCATCTTTATACGGCCAAACTGTTTCCGGCCAAGCCACGCGATTTGACCGGCAGCTATGTGCAAAACATGCCCGATGGCTCTATCTTTTTTATCATTACCGAAGGCTCTATTTCCGGCTTGATGGGACCGCACGGGACACAGGTAACCCCTGAAAACCGCTGGAAAATTGTGAATTATCTGCGTTCAATTGTCAAAAAATAATACCCTAGATTATTAAAATTTATTCTCATGGATAAGAAACTTCAAATCAGTAAGTCGTTCAAAAATAGCATGATTTTCCTCATTGTGATAGGCGTTGTTGCCGTTGCTGTGGGATTTTGGACCGGAGCTGAAACCAGGACATGGGCCAATCTTTTGTTAAACAACTTCATGTTTTTGTCTATTACATTAGGCGGACTTTTCTGGATGGCCTTACAGTCTATTACCCAGTCGGGGTGGTCTTCGGCATTTGTGCGGGTTCCCCAGGCACTGGTTACTTATCTTATGGTGGGCGCTGTTTTGTGGATACCCCTGTTTTTCGGCATGCCGCATCTATTCCACTGGGCTCAATCCGGTGCTGTTTTGCACGATGCGGTTTTGGCACATAAATCCCCTTATTTGAATGTTCCGTTTCTCATTATCCGGACGGTGGTGTTTTTTGTTCTTTGGATTTATCTTGCACAAAGGATCAGGAAACTTTCGTTACGTGAAGATAAGGCCGGTGGCCTCGATGCTTTCAATAAAATTGAGTTTAATTCCAAAGTTTTTATTTTTGTTCTGGGCATCTCTTTTATCTTTGTTGGTATCGACTGGTTAATGTCGCTGGATGCCCATTGGTTCAGTACACTTTTTGCCGTCAAGTTCTTTATCTCGGCTTTTTATCACGGGTCGGCTGTGATTGTGGGGGCCGTCATTATCCTAAACCGTTTGGGCTATTTTCCTTTTCTCAATGAAGGGCACCTGCACGATTTCTCCAAGTATATTTTTATGCTGAGCATTATGTGGGGCTACATGTGGTTTGTCCAGTATCTGCTTATCTGGTACGGCAATGTCCCCGAAGAAACAGTCTATTTCCATATCAGGAGGGAAGAGGGTTTCCAGGCCTTTTTCCTTGCAGAAATTTTTATAAACTGGCTTTTCCCGTTCCTGTTCCTTATGTGGAACCGTATGGCAAAGAATGCCAATGTCCTGCTTATCACGGTGGCTGTTCTTATCGTTGGCCAGTATATTGAGATTTACAATGCCGTTATGGCCGAAACGGTACACAAAGTGGTGTTTGGTTATCTTGAGATAGGCACTTTCGTTGGCTTTGCCGGCCTGTTTATTTTGATTTGGGTTGTGTCGCTTTCCAAACATCCGTTGGTTGCCAAAAATCATCCCTATTTAATGGAAAGTTTTACGCTGGAAGATTTTGAAGAAGAATACTAACCGATAACCTGGTTTTATGAAAAAGCTTCTGTTCTTGGTAATGGAAGTTTTTTTGTTTTTCAGTATTTGAAAATACCCTGTAACCATGCCTGATGATAAAAAAGGTTTTGCTGTATTGCTGCTCCGGCTTTTTCAGTCCTTTAGCCTGGATGTGGTTGGGGGCTCACTTGCCATGGGCGTTTTTGCCACAAAAGTACTGGGTATTACGGCAAATGGCTGGTGGTGGCTTGTGCTGGCATTGTCTGTGTGGGCAGTCTATACCGGCGACCATCTGCTGGATGGGTATCAGCAAAAACAATGGGCAACCATGTTTCGGCATCGCATACATTACCGTTTCCGCTATTTTCTTATTGTTTTACTTATCCTTGCTGCCTTTACTTCCGTGGCCCTTGTTGCCTTGTTTATGGAAAGGCGTATCCTGACAGGGGGAATATTTCTGGGCCTGGGAGTATTAATTTATCTCGGATTGAACTACCTGGGGCGAAAATCAGGTTTTTATTTTCATAAAGAATTTTTTATCAGTCTTTTCTATGTGTCCGGAATTTGGCTTGCACCGGTTATCTGGTACAATAAACCGCTTCCTGGGCAGGTGGTGGCCGGTATGGTTGTCCTTTTTTTATTGGGCTGGGCAGAGGGTTTGATGATGGCTTATTTTGAGCAACGGTTTGATGAGGATGACCATGCCCAAAGCTTTAGTACCTTTTACGGATTATCTGCGACACGCAAGCTGGCAGGCCTGCTTATGATATTGGCCATGCTTCTTTCCCTGGCCCTGATTTTGTCTGCCGATTCTTTGAACAAAGCATTCTATCTGCTGTTTGTCTTGTCGGTATTGTTGTTTCTTCTTCCTGCTTTTCCGGCTTTTTTCAAAAAAAACGGATACTACCGGATACTGGGGGAATTCTCTTTTTGGATACCTTTTGCTTTACTTTTTTAAAAATGGATGTGGCAGGGTTTACATGGATGTATCTTATGGATATAAGAAAATAGGTGCTTATATTGCTGTTTACAAGATGTTTAAGCGAAAATATCTATTTAGAATTAATATAAATTAAACCCTTGCTTTAAATATCAATTAACATTATTTAATTTTTTTTAACTTTGTTACTTACTCGTTAACATCAAATAGATTTTTGTATTTATGCCATAAATAGTTGATATTGATAAAGTTATTGAAAATAAGAACTATTTTTACATTGTTTATTTAAGTAAGCGGGTACTAAAAAATTAGATTAATATTGATGAAGTTGACCATTTTTTTATTTATAAACCTAAATTATTCATTATGATGTTAATTACAAAACGTTTTCTCGTATTGAGCCTCGTTTTTCTGCTTATGGCATCGGTCGGTATTCCGGTTAAAGCCCAGCAGACGCTCAAAGGGGTAAAGAAGGAGCGCGGTTTAACCGATGCCGATGTGCTGGCTGCGGTCAAAACATTTATGCCGCGGGGAGGCCGGGACGAGTATTTCGGATTTGTGGGAACCGGTAATTCCGGGACCATGATTGTTTACGGGCTTCCCTCCATGCGTATTTATAAATACGTGGGTGTATTTTCGCCGGAACCCTGGCAGGGTTATGGGTATGACGATGAAAGTTCGCTGATGCTGAAAAAAGCTTCGCTGGACGATAAAATCGACTGGTATGGCGATATGCGTTTCCCAGCACTTTCCGAAACCAATGGGAATTACGATGGAAAGCACCTTTTTTATTCGGATGGTGCCAACTCACGTATTGCCATGCTCGACCTCGAAGACTTTGAGACCAAACAGGTCCTCAGCCACCCGTTGTTCCTTTCCTGCTATCCTGAAGTGGCTGTTACGCCCAATACCGAGTGGGTTATCCAAACCAGTCAGTTTCCGGCTACCTGGAATGCCAGAAGTGTTAATTTGAAAAAAGATTATGATACAAAACTAAAATCAGGCATCACGTTTTGGTATTTCCACAGTGTGAAAAAGACTACCAAAACCGGTCATGCCGGCCGTATCCTGAAAGAAAAATCAATTACCCTGGAGCTGCCCCCTTACACGCTGGGCTATTTCGATGTGGGCAAACTGGCAGGAAACGGGCTTCTCGTAGGCCTGGCCGACAAAGGCAACAAGCATTACGCTTATGTGGTGGATTACAACAAAGTTGTCGGTTTGAAAACAACCGAAATCAATAACTTTGCTGTGGTGCCGCTTGCCGCAGCACTTAAAGCTGATGCCGTTGCACTTATCGAGTTGCCTGCAAAAGCCAATGTTTTGAAAGTAACGCCAAAAGGAAAATATTTTATAACCGTTGATGACCAAACCAATGTATTTGACTTTGCAAAAGTGAAAAAAGCATTGGCAGGCAAAACTTTTTCAGGAAAAGCCGATGGCGGTATTCCTGTCATTGATGCCAAAGCCGTTTTGCACGGAAATGTCAACTTCGGTGGCAATGTGATTGATGTGGCCTTTGATTACAGGCCTAACACCGCTTATGCTTCGGTTCACGATGCCAAAAAAATTGTTCGCTGGAATTATGAAACCCTCAAAAAAGGAGAAGAATTAACGTTGGATTTTATGCCTTCGTACTTAATGGTTCCCCAGGGATTGACGGAGACACCTCATTCCAATTATCTGACGGCTGTTGACAAAGAAGTGGTTTACAAGAACCTGCAAAGTGTCGGCCCCATCAGGCCCAGTGCGCAGCACTTAATTGACATATCCGGGAAAAAGATGACGGACCTTTATACCATGACACTTCCGCAGTGTAATATGTACGGGTCGGTAGCTGTCCTGCGTACCACCATTAAGCCGATTATCCGTTATCCTACCGGTACCAATTCCAGAACCGGTGAAATTTCGCCTTTCAAAACGGTGGCCGGCAAGGAAAAAATCGAACGTAAAGGAAACCGTGTTCACGTTTTCGGTACTTTAATCCGTTCGCATATTACTCCGGAAATTGTTCAGGTAAACCAAGGCGATATTGTTACATTCCACCTTACCAACCTTGAGTTGGCCGAAGACGAAACCCACGGGTTTACCATTGATACTTATGGCAAACATGGAAGCTTTGAACCGGGTAAAACGGCATCGCTTACTTTTGTTGCTGACCGTGCAGGTGCTTTCCCATATTATTGTACAGAGTTCTGTTCGGCATTGCACCTTGAAATGGAAGGTATTCTTATGGTGAAGCCCAAAGGATATAAGGCTGCCGGCGGAAACGGCGAAATTCAGCTTACCAAAGCACAGTTGATGGGTTATAAGAAAAATTACGAAGACAAACTGAAAGTAATTGCCCAGACGCAGGATGTGATTAACAGTGTGGTGAAATGGTTAAAAGAAAACCATTACGAAAACCATCCGTATGTGAAAGCATTGGTTGTGGATGCTGTTGCCCAGCTTAATAAAGCTGCCGTTCCGAAGAAAAACTACGAAAAATATGCCAAGGATGGTAAATGGAAACAGGCTTTCCTGTGGGCAGAGCAGTATTTCCAATATCAGGTGAAGGCAGCTGATGCCGGTTTGCGTGCCAAGAAGTTGTTAACCGAAAAGCTGGAAGGCATTAAATAAAGTACTGTAATTTTAAATTTATAATATGAATATTATGAAAAAATTCAAACAATATACAAGCCTTCTCCTGGTTGTTCTATTTGTTGGCTTTAGCATGGTTTTTACCGGTTGTGGTGGTAAAAAACAGAAAGCTGTAGCCATGGGGGCACCGAGAGGCAACGAATCATTTGGCGATGTGGTAAGCCGTAGGGGACTTACTGCCGATGATGTTTTGGCAGCCGCCAAAACCTATACCCCGGACCATCTGAAAGATGAATACGTGGTCCTTAACTCCGGCGGACAAGAAGGCAACATGCCTACTTATCTCGTTCCGTCCATGCGATTGGTGAAATATACGCCCATCAATACACGCCAGCCATATGTTGGCTACGGATATTCTGCTGAAACCTATGGGTTGATGAAATCCGGTTTTATTGATGGTGAAACCATTCTTTGGGGCGATACGCACCATCCGGGTTTTTCGGAAACCGATGGCGATTACAATGGTAAATGGATGGTGATGAACGACAAAGCCAATCCAAGAATCTATGTTGTCGACCTGAAAGACTTTATGGTTAAACAGGTGGTGGTTAACCCGATTTTCAGGAGCGACCACGGTGGTGCTTTCTTTACCCCCAACTCGGAGTATATTATGGAGGCTACCCAGTACCCTGCCCCTTACGACCATAAATACCATCCGCTCAACGATGTGAATTTCCGTAAATACTGGCGTGGCGGCCTGGCTTACTGGGCTTTTGACAATGACAAAGGAAGAATCGACGCGAAAAAATCCTTTGTTTTTGAATTGCCCCCTTATACCCAGGACTTGTCCGATGCCGGTAAAAATGCCACCTACGGATGGGGATTTACCAACTCTTTCTGTACCGAGATGTACATTGGCGGTGACATGCAGGGACGTCCCCCGTTTGAGGCCGGCTGTTCTTCGCGTGATGTGGACTACCTCCATATTACCAACTGGAAAAAAGCCGAAGCTCTGATAAAATCAGGTAAGATTAAAACCAAAATGGTTCATGGTATGCGGGTAATTCCTATCAGTGAGTCCATTAAATATAATTTACTTTATCTGATTCCCGAACCAAAATCACCGCATGGTGTGGATGTGGATCCCACGGGCGATTATATCATCGTTGCAGGAAAACTGGACTCTCATGCATGGGTTTATTCCTGGGCTAAAATCAAAAAAGCCATGGCCGAGAAGAATTTTGAAGGCCATGATTCCTACGGTATCCCGATTATTGCCCTGAAAACTGCTTTGCACGGCAGTGTGGAAGTGGGACTCGGGCCATTGCATAACCAGTTCGACCCGAAAAAAGGCATCGTCTACACTTCGGTTTATGTGGACTCCTGGACAACCAAATGGAACTATATCACTTTGAAAGTTCTCGACCATGTTTCATCAAACTATAATATCGGCCACCTTGTTGCCGCCCACGGCGATACCAAACACCCGCAGGGTAAATATCTTATTGAGCTGGACAAACTCTCTATCGACCGTTTCAATCCGGTGGGACCGTTGCATCCGCAAAACCATCAGCTGATTGATATCAGCGGGCCGAAAATGAAGATTATTTACGATCTTCCTTTGCCCATGGGCGAGCCGCATTATTCCATTATGATGAATGTTAATTTGCTCAGTCCTATTAATAAGTATCCTGTTGGTACTGATATCGTTACTTTGAAAAAGGCACCTTATGCCACTGCTGCCGGTAAAGAATATGTGAAACGTTACGGCAATACGGTAGAAGTGTTTGGTACCATTTCCGATGGAAAGGTTACCCCGGCCAATATTTCTGTAAACCAAGGAAATCATGTACTGATTCACCTGACCAATATCGGACAATCCGAACTGGATCATTATGTATATGAGATTGCTTCTTACGATAAAGAATATCGCTGGCGTCCGGGCGAAACGGCTACCTTGGATTTTGTTGCTGACAAATCAGGAATGTTCCCTTTGATGTTAGACAAAGTACATGCCCCTTCGGGCCGTCAGCTACAGGGCTATCTGTCTGTAAAATACAATGCAAAAGCGGATAACGACAGGGTTATTGCTTTCTCCAAACGCATCCAAAAGGACAACGAAATGCAGAAATTTAAACCTTCGGCCATTGAGTTGAAAAACCTCCTGCCGGGCGAACTTGAATTCCTGAACTACGGTTGTACCGCCTGCCACAAATTTGGTAAGGACTTTAATGGCCCCGACCTGTTGATGGTAGATAAACGCCGCAGTGATAAATGGCTGAAATCTTGGATTATGCATCCGGAGAAACACCGGAAAGAAGCTGATATCGAAGCCATGCGCCAGAAATATAAACTGGCCATGCCGAACCAAAATGTTTCGGCACAGGATATTGGCAAGATTATTAAATTCCTGAAAGCCAAATCGGCACAGGTGCTGAAACAACAGCAGCAGTAGTAATTCACGCTGTTTCGTTAATTTGTAATGAAAGAAGCAATGGTAAAGCATCCATTGCTTCTTTCGTTTTTATGTTTGCTAAATGTTTATTTAAGTATTTATTTTCTTAATTTTGCTGATTATAATTAAAAATTTATACGTTTATGAAAAAATTATTTGTACTTATTTTAATGGTGGCCATGGGAGGCTTCCTGTTATCAAGTTGCGGTGGCAACGCACAAAAAAGTGAAAAAACCAAAAGTGCGGTAACGAAGACAAAGACTGCCTTTGTTGCTAATCTTGACAATGGTAAGAAAGTGTACAATAAGGTTTGTATTGCCTGCCATATGACCGGTGTGGCCGGAGCACCTGCCCTGAAAGACAAAGCCCGCTGGACGGAGATTGCTGCCAAAGGGATGAAACAATTGCACCACGATGCCATTAATGGCTTTACGGGAAAAACAGGTGTCATGCCTGCCAGGGGAAGTTGTACCGATTGTTCCGATCAGGATTTATATGATGCGGTTTCCTATATGCTGAAAACAGCCGGTGTGAGTGCCAAGTAGTTACCGTTTTTGTACCCCGGATGTTTCCGGAAGGTCTGTTTGGAACTGTTTCGTTTATGGGAAATAACGCCTGAATCTTAGACTGTTTTAACAATTAAAATATCAAACTATGAAAAAGAAAACTACCTATCAGGGGTTGGCAGGATTGGCTGCCATACTGATTATTGTAGTGTATTTCCTGCCCATGTGGCACGTGGCCCTGCAAAGTATCCAGTATCCCAAGTCGATGTATCCCCGTGGGATTCGCATTGACTTTAAATTCAACGGAGTGTACAATGGCTGTAAAGGCGAAAAAGAACGCTCTGAATTGGCCCAGGGCCAGGAAGGTGCCAATTGTCTGCGCGAGATGAATGCCATCAACCACTTTATCGGAATGTACCACATTGTTCCCGGCGTGAACGAGGACAGGACCCGGCCATTTCCCATCTATTACGTTTTCGATACCAAAAAAAATGCAAAAGGGGAGGAGATAATAAATCCCAAAACGAACGAACCTATCCGGGTCAATGTTACCCCTAAACCATTGATGGTATTGGATAAGATAATGCATGCATCCCCTTATATTTTTGTTCTCTTTGTTGTATTGGTTTTGCTTTTTATGTTTACGCCCAAAAGAAAATGCTTTGTGCCGGCTTTGATTTCGGCCCTTTTGCCATTTTATTTCCTCGGTGTTTACATCTACTATCTGTATTGGTATGGCCATCATTTGTCGATGCATGGTGGCGGGGCTTTCCGGGGTATCAAGCCCTTTATGCCCACTGTTTTTGGTGAAGGGAAAGTTGCCCAGTTTACCACACAGTCTTATCCCTACTTTGGCTTTATTCTCGCGCTGTTGGTAACAGCCTTGCTTGTCGTTGCCATGATTGTGAAGAAAAATAGCCTGAAAGAGGGAAAATAATTGATTGTTGATTATAGCTGAAAAAATTTTAAATAAAAACATTATGAAGCGGGTAAGGTTCGGTAGGTTATTTTTTAGAAATAATTTCTGTCTTACCGGCTTTTTTTCTTTTTTAAAACCGGCTTTTTTTCTTTTCCTGATTGGTTTTCTTGCTGTTGATGTTCAAGCGCAACAGCCCCTTTACGGGAATTTGACAAAACTGCAACAGCCTTTACCCGGTTACGACACCATTCCGTTGCAACCTATTCTTGACACGGCGGAGCCGGGAACCGTCATCTTGTTGAAACCGGCCGTTTATACGGGCCCCATACATATTTCTACCGATGGTATTATCCTGGATGGGCAGGGAAAGGCAACGATTGATGGCCTGGGCAAAAACTCGGTTATTTTCATCAACGCGGACAGCGTTCAGGTCAGAAACCTGATTATCACCCATTCGGGAGGGTCGTTTGATAAAATGAACTCGGGCGTCCGGTTGAAAGGCGATTACAATACGGTTGAGAATTGCCGGATTAAAGAATGCCTTTTCGGTGTGGACATCTGGCAATGTAACCATAACAAAATAATTCACAACGAGATAACTTCGCTTTCTGATCGGTCTATGGCCATTAAAGGGGATGCCATCCGGTTGTGGTATTCCAAATTTAATATTATCCGGGGCAATTATTGGCATAGCGTCAGGGATATGGTGGTCTGGTATTCGGCGGAGAACCTTTTTCAGGGTAATAAAGGCGTGGGCGATCGTTATGGCATCCATTTCATGTATTCGCACAACAACAGGATTCAGAATAACGTGTTGCTCGACAATTCGGTGGGGGTTTTCCTTATGTACAGTGAGCGGACCATTATGACCGGAAACCTCATAAAAGGGAACCATGTCGGGAGTGGCATGGCCCTTGGTATGAAAGAAACTTCTTCAAACCAGATTCTTAACAACCGGTTTATTTATTGTACGGAAGGAATCCATATCGATGTATCGCCTTACGTGCTGGAGCAAAAAAACACCATCGAACACAACGAAATTGCATTTTGTGGCACGGCCATTTATTTCCACACAAACCAAATGGGAAACCTGTTTAAACACAATTACTTTCACAATAACCTGACCCAGGTATTCCCGGAAGTAATGACTGCCCGTTTCAATGTGTGGGACAATAATTACTGGGACGATTACCAGGGATTTGACAAGAATGATGACAACATTGGGGACATGCCTTATATTTTGCTTTCCTACACGGAACACCTCTGGAATTTTAACCGGAACATGAAATTCTTTTATGGTGCACCCATTCTGGCCATTCTGGATTTTCTGGAACGGTTGGCCCCATTTTCCAAGCCCCGGTTTGTGCTGGAAGACAAAAAACCCGTTTTCCGCTGGAAAGAATCGGACACATTTAACCCTGTACAATAATTTTGATGGCAGATATGATGTATTTTTATTATCTTTGTTGTAATGATTAAAAAACTGATTTCCATATTATTTCTGTTTTTATATCTGGCATTTATGGTCCTGCCGGACCTTCCGTTGGCACACTACTATTTTTTCTCTTCCAATGGCCATAGGCAGGCTGCCTCACAGCAAAAAGTATTTTCCAATGGCGACCACGCCAAAACCGGCGATATGGCTTATCTGAGTGCTTTGCTGAAGAGTGCAACCGACAAAAACGGCAACAAAAAAACACAAAATCCTCCCCCTTCTACAAACAACGAAGTCAACAACCTGGTCTATCTTGTTTCGGGAGAGGTTCATCTTTCCCTGTTAACGCCGGGAATACCCCTGCATTTTCAAACTTTTTCCGAACCGCTTGTTGAGCGGTACCTGAAAGTACTTATTCCACCACCCGATATGTCGGTGTAATTCCACTAGCTCATTTATTTTCCGGTTTTCTGTTATTTTCCGGGTTTGTGTAACCTGTTTTCCGGGTTCACAATCCTTTTCGTAAGGATAATTTTGCAGATAACCCCGTATTTATCCGGACAATATTGTATAATTTGTTTAGGTATATTTTCACCGAATGGGCACTGATTTACAAAAGGTTGATTTTAAAGTATTGTGAAAAAATGATAAAAATGATTGTGATAAAATATATAAAAGTATTATTGATAGCAGGCCTGGTGGTATTTGTTTCCCCTCTGCGCGCACAAATGCATGTTTCCTATGCAGACACGCTGAACCTGGATGAAATATTAATTACCGGCAACAAAACCAAGGCCATTAACAGCAAAGATATTAACGGGAAAATCCTGGAACTTCAGAATCCGCATGATGGCGGGGAGATTTTTATAAACCAACCCGGTTTTGGCATTGTAAAAAAAGGTAATTATGCCATGGAACCTGTGTTGAGGGGCTTTAAATACGAACAATTAAACGTTCAATTCGATGGCGGGGTACACAGTACCAATGCCTGTCCTAACCGAATGGACCCGGCCATCTCTCAGATTTCCGTCGAGGACATTGCCCGGGTGGAGGTTATTTACGGGCCTTACAGTGTGCGTTTTGGCCCGGTCTTCGGAGGAATTGTGAACATCGTGAGCAAACGACCGGTGGCCATCGGGAACAAAGCTTTTTCCGGATGGGTGGATGGCGGTTTTCAAACCAACGGGAACAATTATTACACCGATTTGTTTACCCAGGTGGTAAAAAAGAAATACGATATATCAATCAATGCCGGGTATAAAAATTACGGTAATTATAAAAGTGGCTCCGGCGAAACCATCGCTTCCTCTTTCAAAAGATCGGGCTATACGGCACGAATAGGATATAATATATCTGACAATCAACGTGTTCAGGCTACCTGGCGACAAAGTTTTGCCCGCGATGTACTGTATGCCGGCCTGCCCATGGATGCCGATGAAGACAACAGCAGCATCCTTTCGCTGGATTATGGGGCAACCCATTTGTCGGCTTCTGTTTTTTCATTAAAGTTAAAGTTTTATGGCTCTTATGTAACGCATCTGATGACCAACAAACGGCGGCCCAATTATAAATTTACCCATGCTTCCACACCCGTTGATGCACAAACCTTTGGCGGGAAAATAGATTTGGGCATCAGTACAGGAGCGCGTAATATCCTTTATGTAGGTGCGGATTTTCAGCATATTGGCAAGGACGGCTCCCGTGAAAGGGTGGTGTATATCAATCCCTGTACGGGAGTTGTGTTGCCAAAACCCAAAACGTTTTATGACAAAGTGTGGCAGGATTCCCGCAAAAGCGACCTGGGATTGTTTCTGGAGAATAAATTTTCTGTGGCTTCTTCCCTCGATTGGCTGATAGGTTTGCGGTTTGATGTGGTAAATTATGCCATAAATGATCCTGAAAAGGATTTCCGGCAATTATACAATGGGAATATTAAGCCTGAAAACCGCTTTGAACCGGAAGTTACTACCAGCTTAAACTGGCGTCCGGCAAAAGGGTTGTTGGTACAGCTATCCTCGGCACGGGCTGTTCGTACCCCCGGTTTGGAAGAGCTTTTTATCAACCACCTGAGTGTGGGAATGGATGCCTATGAGTATGTGGGAAACCCCAACCTGAAACCGGAAGTGAATTATCAAACTGATTTCCGGCTGGAGAAAAAATGGAAAAAAGTGAATTTCTTTGCTGATGTGTTTGTTTCTTTTTTGCAAAATTATATCACGGCCAGGGTGGATTCAACTATTCATCGGAAATTTATGCCCTGTAAACAGCCGAAATACACCAAGCGGTTTACCAATATCGGCAAGGCTTTTAAAACCGGTTTTGAAACGGGGGTAACCTGGCGGTTTACCAAACATTTTATTTACAATGTGTCAGCTTCCTACACCTATGCCCAAAACAAAACCTGGGACGAACCGTTGCCTGAGATACCTCCTTTTACAGCGGTAACAAGCCTTACGTACAAAACCAAAAAACTGGATACCCGGCTGAATGTGCGGTTGGCTTCGGCACAAAACCGGGTTTCTAAAAATTTTGATGAATCTACTACTCCCGGCTATGCCGTTTTCGACTGGTATTTTAATTATCAGGTGGCGAGGTTTATGGAAGTGAGGGCCTCGGTTACCAATATCTTTAATAAAAATTATGTGGAGCATTTAAGCCGTCCGTATAAAAATATGGATGCGGCCAGCTTGTACTACGAACCGGGTGTCAGTTTTAATGTCGGGATAAGATTTAGTTTTTAATTACCGAAATGTTGTTATAAAAGGCTATATTTGTTGTGTATAAAAAGAGTATGTATTTTTACCCATTAACATAAACTATTTTGAAATGGCAAAACAAGAACTCAACCGTCGCCAGTTTCTGAAATCCGGTGCTATTGCTGTGGGGGCCATGGTTGCTGTAGGGGCCGGAGTGGGCTATCTGCAAAAGGTTACTACGGAACAACGCATCAACCAAAAATTTTTACGGCCACCGGGAGCTATTGAAGAAAAAACGTTTATCTACGCTTGTATAAAATGTGGCCTTTGTATCCAGATTTGTCCGGTACATGCCATTAAATTTGCAGGGATAAAAGAGGGATTGGCATACGGAACACCTTACATCGATGCAAGGAGCCAGGCCTGCGATTTGTCCTGCGATTCCATTCAGTGTGTGGAAACCTGTCCTACGGCTGCACTTTATTTTGTCCCGTTTAAAAATGCCGGAGAAAAAGCCATTGAGAAATACGACAAAACCCATGCTGCCGATCCCAATTACAATCCTTTTCCCGTACAAATCAAAGCCATGAAAAGGCAGGTGAAAATGGGACTGGCTAAAGTGAATGAGGAAACCTGTCTTGCCGTTCAGGGCAAAGGCTTTAAAGGAATACCCCGCGGAACTACTTTTAAGGGAATAAATCGTTCGCCTTACGGTAACGCACCCAAGGCTACCCCTTTACGCGATAAACAATACGATGAAAAGATTTGCGATGTCTGTGTAAAAGAATGTCCCATGGGCGAAGAGGCCCTTGTGCTGGACAAACAAAACCGGGCGGATGGTTCGGTAGCCTACTCTCCCAAAGTGTTGGATGGCTGTGTGGGATGTGGCGTATGTGTGATGGTTTGTCCTACGGAAGAGCCCAGTATTATTGTTGAACCTGTAAAAGCTTAATGCCATGTTTGGAAAAAAGAATATGCAATCTTTACCGGTAAAGAGCAAGGAAGAAATGCCTTATACAAAAGTAGGATTAAGCTTTAAAGCTTGGCGCGAGAAGTTTGGCGGACGACACAAGTGGCGTACCATTCGCTGGGCTGTACTTCTCGGCATTAACGGACTTTTCATTTTGTCTTTCGCCCTCGACCTGTCCATGCTTGAAGGCTCTCTCAGTGGTTCACGCCTTATTGGTTTTTATTTGATGGACCCGTTTAACACATTGCAGCAACTCATTATTTCATTTTATACAGGCCATTGGGTTCACCTGACCATGAACTTTGTTATTGGTGCCGGCACCATTTTTGTTTTCTATTTTCTAATGGGAGGACGTACTTTTTGCTCCTGGATTTGTCCGTACCATTTTTTGGCAGAGTGGGGCGAGAAGTTGCACAATTATCTTGTGAAAAAGAAAAAAATCGAGGAACATACTTATAACCAGTCGCTTCGGTATGTTTTCTGGGTTGGTTTTTTGCTGTTGGCTTTTTTTACACAAAACATCGTATTTGAAGACCTGAACCCGGTGGGTATCCTCTCGCGTGCCATGATTTATGGCCCCGGGTTGATTTTACTATGGATTTTGTTGTTGATTACATTTGAAATTGTTTACAGCAAGCGTTTTTGGTGCCGTTATGTTTGCCCTGTAGGAGCTACTTACAGCATGGTGGGACAATTGTCCCCGCTTGCCGTTAAATTTGATCTGGACAAGTGTGCACATTGTCTCGATTGCCAGAACGTTTGCCTTGTTCCGCACGAGCTTTGGTTTGTGGAACGCGGAAAAGCCACCAGCCAGCGACATGATGTAGGTGCCGATTGTACGCGGTGCGGACTTTGTATCGATGTTTGTCCCGGCCATGCCCTAAACTATACTATTAAAGGATTCGATAGAATTTTATGATGGAAAAAGAAAATAACCAGCCTGTTATCCGGGCGGATAAATTGTCAAAATCATTTAATAAGCTTCAGGTGTTAAAAGAGCTTTCCGTTGATTTTAACGAAGGCGACAGAATTGCCCTGATAGGCCAGAATGGTGCGGGAAAAACCACTTTGATTCGTTGTATTTTGGGACAATATGTTTACGACGGACAGCTGAGTGTCCTTGGTAAAGACCCGCGTAACCAAAGGGTAGACATCCTGAAGGAGGTGGGCTTTGTCCCGCAAATTCCGCCCCCGCTGAAAATCACGGTAAAAGAGCTGCTGAAATTTTTTGCTGATTTGAGCACTGTCCCCGTGGAAGAATATGTGGATATTGCCGAAAAACTGGGTTTGCAGATAAAAGACAGTTACAACAAGCCTTTTGTGGCCCTTTCCGGGGGGATGAAACAAAAATTGCTCGTATCGTTTGCCCTGGGAAAAAAGCCGACTGTTTTACTCATGGACGAACCTTCGGCCAATCTGGACCCTGCCGCCCGGGAGATCTTCTTTGATTATCTCAGCAAATACAACAAAGAGGCCCTGCTGGTGCTGAGCAGCCATCGAATGACGGAAATTGCCGGGCTGGTAAACCGGGTGGTAGAGATGGATTTTGGCCGGATAGTATTGGACAAAATATTGGAGCCTGTTGAAAATGCAAATATTTAAAAATGAAAAGATTATGAAAAAATTATTTCTCTTTCCCGTTCTCGTTTTGCTCCTGGTGGTTTCGTGTAACACAGCACCCGACTACTCTCCGCGAAAAGTAAATTATGACCGTGATATTTGTGCCCAGTGCCTGATGGGAATTGCTGATCAGCAATATTCGGTCCAGGCCATTAACTCCTATGGCGATGTGCTTTGGTTTGATGATATCGGATGCCTGAATGAATACATGAAAACGCCAAACTGGAAGAAGTTTGCAGGAAACAAAAAGGTGCAGATATGGGTGGGCGACAGCGAACACAAAGGTAAATGGCTGGATGCCGAAAAAGCTTTTTATACTTTTGGAAAGCATACCCCCATGGGATACGGTTATAGTGCGGTTGCCCAACGCAGTGATTCCGCTTTTACTTTTGATGCCATGCGAAAACGCATTGACGAGGGGAAAACCATGCGTGAGAAATTTCTTGAAAAACACAAGATGATGGGCAAAGGGATGAAAAAGAAGTAAAAGCTGAATTTTCCGGGGCTTTGAAAAGCTTCTGTACACAAATTCTTAAAAAAAATAATAAAAGAAGATGATGGTAAAAGGGTTTAAGTCAATATTGGTTCTGGATTTAAACCAAAGTCTCCGAAGTAAGGGATTTTGGGTTTATAGCATTCTGTTTGGCGGATTTGTGGCTTTTATGTTTGTTTCGGGAATTACTGAAACACAGATTATTGGCTTTGTGGGGCTGGGACGGCTTATGGTTACTTTCATGCAGGTGTGCATGGTGATTATCCCCATATATGTGCTGATTACAGTGGTGCGTTCCATAGTGGGCGACAAAGAGAGTAATGTGATGGAATATATGCTATCCCTGCCGATTTCTTTCAGCGATTTTTTCTGGGGAAAATTCGTTGCCAAGTTTATTGTCATTTATATCCCGCTCTTTGTATCGTTGCTTGGAGCAGTACTCTGGGGAACTTTTACTCATCTTGATATTCCGTGGGATATGTTTGCGCTATACAGTTTTCTGCTGGCAGCCATGGTTTTTTGTTTTTTGGGGATTGGCATGTATATTTCGGTGTATGCCCGTTCGCAGGAAATGGCCGTGAGTACGGCATTTGTGCTGTGGCTTCTGCTGGTGGCTTTTATTGACCTACTGCTCATGGGGATGTTGTTAAAATTTCGTATTAGTCCCAGCCTGGTCATCGGCCTTGGGATGCTCAACCCGTTACAGGTTTTCAGGGTGGGTGTCCTGGTTCTTTTCGATCCCAAGCTGACGGTTATGGGGCCTGCTGCCTATTTTGTGCTGGATACCGTCAACCGGCTGGCTTTTATTGTTTTTTCGGTACTCTATCCCACACTGCTTGGTTTCCTTTTCGGATGGTTGGGAAACCGTCGTTTTAACAGAAAAGATATTATTTGATTTTTATTTTGGTATGAAAGATATGCGTTTGGTAATTAAGGTAACGGCTGTTTTAATCCTTTTGTCGGGTTTTGTCTCTTGCAGCAGCCATTCTTCGGCTAAGAAAGAAAAAATGGATAAAACAATGCCTGTGAGTGGACAAAAGACATCCCAGCCCGCTGCATTTAAAAAAGTGGCAAATTTCCTAAGCCCGCATGAAATTGACAGTATTGTTCATTTAAAAACTTTATTGTCGAATGGTAAAGTACGTGCCAGGGGGATAAAACCTGTTCCCCAAAATGGAGATGATTTTAGAAAAGCCATGCTTGATAAAGTTTATTGGAATGGCGTACACGTCATGGAAGGCGATTTCCGGGGTGCCAGTATGCGGTCGGCCAAATGCAACGAATCTAACTTCAGGTATTCTGATTTTCGTGTTGCCGATGTGCGTTGGACACTCTTTGACCGCTCCCTGTTGGAACATTGTAACTTCAGCCAGGCCAAATTGTTTCATGACCATGTTACCGATTCAAGGCTTGACAGCTCTGATTTTCAGGGAGCTAACATGTTTGGGATGACAGGGCACAGGGCTTCCTTGCGTTATTGCAATTTTACCAATGCCCTGATGAAAGATGTGGAGTTTACCCACGCTGATTTTAGCCATTCCACGGCGATACATACCCGCTTTATCCGGGGCGTGCTGGGAAGTTCGCGGTTTGATGGGTGTAACCTGACCGATTCGGATTTTACGGGAGCCGGCCTGGAGGGGGCCACTTTTCACAATGCTTTGTTGAAAAATGTGAACTTTGGAGGGGCACATTTGCAGGAAGCTGATTTTACCGGTGCTGACCTTGACGGCTGTAACTTTTACGGTGCCGAAATGCGAAATACCATTTTTACAGGGGCCAAAAATATTCCTTCCGAATTGAAAAAATTATTGAAAAACGGACAGATTACAGGCGTTATTACCGAACGCCATAGTAAATAAATTGTATGGTTTATGGCAATACGAACCCTGACCTCTCTTCTCTTAACTTTCCTCTTGGCAGGTACGCTTTCGGCTTCGGAACCGGTAAAAAGTGATACGGTGGAATACCGGATGGATACTGTTTCGAGCCGTCTTTACTGGTCGTGTAATATCCATCACGGTTACATTTACCTGAAGCAGGGATGTATTAAGATGGCGGGTAACCGGATGGTCGCTGCAGATATTCTTTTTCAGATGGACAGTGTTTTTGACCAGGACATCTCATATGCACTTATGCGTAAAACCCTCCAAAATATCCTGCGCTCGGATGTCTTTTTTAATACAAAGGAATATCCTTATTCCCGTTTTGTGCTTGACCATGCCCGGCAGGTTAAACCCGGCGTTTATGAGATTACCGGCGACCTGGAGCTGCTCGGTGTGGAGGGATGTATCACTTTCACAGCTGTTATTAAGCGTTCAAAAAACCATCTGGAAGCCAAATCGGACAAATTTTACATCAACAGGCTGCGTTGGGGCATTACCAGCTATTCGCGGCATGAAGCTACCAGCGACCAGAATTTTATTGTGAGCGACAGCATCGGTGTTTCTTTTGACTTAAGAGCTATTAAAAAGCAGGATTGAGTTCGGAATGACAAACGTTCTTCTATTGTCGTTTAGCCCTGAGGGATTGCCGGTGCAGCAAGGCAATTCCGTGAGGGTCTTGGCATGAAGAAACTTCATTAAACTGCGAAGACTCCCACACCGCCGCCTGCACACAGGCTTGCCTCATGGCGGTTCGGAGTTGAACGAAGATTTCATTTCACCCCGGAATACGGACGGTATAGGGTAGAAGCGGTGTTCCCCCATTTTCTTTCATCCTTTCGCTATTCCTTTCTGGCATGATGATCAAAATCCATGAAGGCAATTTCCTTTTCGAGGTCATCACGCATTTTCCGGATACTTTTTTGTGCCAGCAGCTTGTAGTAATTGCCTTTCACAATTTGGTATTCCTTGTGGATAGGGCAGGGCCTCTCTTCATCACATTCGTGTAAACCCAATCCGCAGGTGTTAAAAAACTGCAAACCTTCCAACGCATCAATCAGTGAAAGTAAGGAGATGTCCATGTCTTTTTCTTCCATGTAAAAACCACCGTGGGGACCTTTGGCCGACTGTATCAGGTTTCTTTTGGACAAATCCTGGAGTATCTTTCCGAGATAATGTTCGGGGAAGCCGAGGTCGGAAGCTATCTGCCTCAGGCCCAGCTTATTCTCTTCGGACGCGTGAACTGACAAGTAAACCATGGCCCTGATGGCATATTCGGTGGATTTTGAAAAAAACATGGTGTGTGATTTTAAAATCCCTCTATGGCCTGTCTGCCTGCATCAGTAATCATTTCGGGCGACCACATGGGCTCCCATACCAATTCCACATCGATTTTGTAGCCCGGGTAATTGGCTTCCAGGACGACTTCAACATTTTGCATGATGGTGTCCCCTAACGGACATCCCCGTGTGGAAAGGGTCATGACCAGCCGGATAGATTTCTCTTCTTCGTTATAGTCGATTTCATAAATTAGGCCGAGATCCACGATGTTTACGGCTACCTCCGGGTCAATGACCGTTTTCAGTAATTCGGCTATCTCTTTTTCTTTGTCGGTAAGTTGATGAATGTTACTCATTTTCTATGATTTTTTCTTTGTGAAATACGATTTTAAAAACATTGTAATTATAAAGTACTGCTGTGATGACAAACATAGCCCCGGCCGATTGAATCAGCCAGGACTGATTTCCCAGTTCCCCCAGCATCAGAAATGCAAAGGCAACGTAGTACGTCTGCATGTGCAGTTTCGCCATGCGGTCCGAATAAATCTCCTGTGGCAAAGGGATTTTTTGTTTTCCCACTTTGGCCGAATATTTCTGTAACCATACAATAAATGGCAGCGTTTTATAAGTCTGCCCCAGAATAAGTGACGTAAGAAACCCGAACAAAATGCTCATGACAAAGGCTATGTCGATGCGTAACCGGTAGGTACTCAGAAATTCAGGACTTGCCACGGACACTATCCCCAAAATAACTGTCAGGGCCAACAGGAAAAAGGCAGTTTTTGAGAGTTTCATGCCCGTATCCAGATTTTTGCGAAAGCGATGCTTAAATGCATACCGGTTGTAGGCAAGATAAGCTGTTATGCCTGCCAGAACAGGCAATGCCGAGAGGATTATGGCCCAGGGCTTTGGATAGAAATAGTAAACCGATGCCAAAGCAATTACTCCCGTATTCAGCAGGTAATAAGCATATTTCAACAAATATTCGGGCAATTTATGAATGATTAAGAACATGGGCATAAGCTTGCTTGACACGCCGATGACCAAAAATAAAAACCATCCCGTAAGGCCTAAAGTAAGGTGCATCTTTAACAAGTCAAGGACACTGACCGGAATGTATGGATGGGCAAAGTTGATAATCATCAAAATGGCCAGCGACACGGTGAGGACAAGATAGACAATGCCGGTAACCACAAAAATATTTCCCATATCCATCCGTTCTGACCGGAAAGCACTTTTTAAAGTGTTGACAGCAAAAAGGAAAACAGCTGTCAGGATCATTGTTCCCGAGATTTCAAACCACAGCCAGTTTTGGCTGGCATCGAAACGGGATTCCCAGAAGTTAAAAACCAGGATGAGCAATCCTGTCCCGAAAAGCCAGAAAGTAATTTTTGCCAGTATCTCGCTGTAAAGTTTTACTTCCATAACTACCGGAATCAACTGGTAAAGCGAACCGAAAATAATCATGGTGATAAAACCCAGCACCATGAGGTGGGTCAGTGTCAGCATGTGCGGGTTTAAATGATAGGGAAGGAGCAGTTGTGGGGCTGCTATGACCATAACAATGGCTGCTGACAGGAACATGATGGCCGCAAAAGCAAAATGCGGCAGCACCACCGATGGCGAAGGGGCGTTTTTTGTGCTGAGACCTGTTTGCATTATTTGTAGATTATCAGTTTCAGGTTGTTTTCGTCAATGGGCTTTTGTACCAACTTGAAATGGCGGTTTTCTAACTCGGGAAGCAGATATTGGGGCAACCGTTTGTGATGGACATACAAAGCTTCACCATCCGAAAGTTTTTCCAGTTCTTCGAGTACGGTTACCATGGGCATGGGCATTTCCAGGTTTCTCACATCAATTTCTTTCAGTTTCCCGTCAAATTTGCTTTCTATTGTGTCAAAATCATCGGCTTCCCCTGCTTTTATCTCCATTACTTCTCCTGAGGCGGGGCCGGCATCTGTTTTGTGCAGATAAGTGTGGACAATACCGGGTTCCGGACGTTCGGTTTCATACGCATAGCCTCTTTTTTTGAGGATATTTAAAATGGGAATTGGTTCAAAAGTATTGATAATCAATAATGTTTGATGGCCTTCCATCCCCTTGAGTGTTTTCATTATTTCGTCAAAAGGGTCTACGCCACCGGCCAAAATAGGCCGTACATCTAAAGTAACAATGTCTGTTTTATCCATGTTTTTTTTATTTGAATGGTTGTTTTGATTTTTTGAAATTTCGTTTTTCGATGCTTCTATCTGAACGGAATAGCCGTTTTCCTGAAGTTTCTCCAGAAAGGCTTCCGTGCTTACTCCGCCAATTTTGGCAGCATCGGCCACGCTTACGCGGGAAGCCAGCATTTTACACAGTATGGGGTTCTTCAGTTTCCTGAAATGCTTGTTGATGGAAGCAATCACATCAATGACTTTTTTGTCATATTTTATAATTTTTGATATTTTGGTATCCGCCGTTATTATCATCTTTTTATGTTTAAAATCTGCTGCAAAAATAAACAAAATTCTTAATAAAAGAGTAAAAGGTCTTTTATTATTTTATTTTTTTACCACGAAGGAACACAAAGGACACCACGAAGGGCACCAAGGTGGTATCTCTCAGATATTCTTTTTTCTCCCAACGTTCAACCCTGAGGCAATTTGCGCTGACCTTTGCGGGTGGAAATTGCCGTGAGGGTCTTCGGATTTTTTACCACCAAGGAACACGAAGGACAACACAAAGGATACCAAGGATTTTGCAAAAAAAAATAACACCTAACTTCTTCAACGCTTAACGCCTAACTTTTTTAACCACGAAGGAACACAAAGGACAACACGAAGGGCACCAAGGTGGTATCTCTCAGATATTCTTTTTTCTCCCACCGTTTAACCCTGAGGCAATCAGCGTTGGCCATTACGGGGGACATTGCCGTGAGGGTCTTCGGATTTTTTACCACCAAGGAACACGAAGGACAACACAAAGGATACCAAGGATTTTGCAAAAAAAAATAACACCTAACTTCTTCAACGCTTAACGCCTAACTTTTTTAACCACG
>WGCY01000030.1 GCA_015493525.1 Bacteroidales bacterium | reverse complement strand
TATTTCTGGAGCCAAATCTTTCCATAAAACAACTGGCGGAAAAATGTAACACCAACCGTACTTATCTCTCTCAAATAATTCATGAAAAATATCATATGAATTTTAATAATTTTATCAATAAATACCGTATTGAGGAGGCCAAGCAAATACTTGTAGAACAAGGTAATAAAACCCCCTTAAAGGCTCTGTACGAAAGACTTGGCTTCTCATCTTATACCCGGTTCCATGAAGCTTTTAAAAAATACACGGGCGTTACCCCTTCCTTTTTCCTAAAGACAATTATGAAATTATAGACGTCCTACAGGAAACCCTATTTTTTACGGATTTACCAATGCGTAAGAAATATTTTTCTTTTAAGTCATATTATTTTGGAAATTTGAAATTCTTAAAACATTATGAAACTCAAATCCAAATTATTATGAAAAACATTTATACTCTTCTCCTTGCTTTTGCCACACAAAGCTGTAAGGTTAAGAATGAACTTGTTGTACTATATTATTTTGACCAAATAAAAAAAGAGATAAGTCTATAATTATAAAAATTTGAATATGAAAACATTATTAGCTTTAGCAATTACACTATTGGCAATTAGCTCTGGTGGCTTTGCACAAAACTTAATTGCAGTGGAGAAGGGAAGTAATGTAAAGTTTTATACGGCCATTGATACTGCTATTGTTCATGCTTCGGATGGTGACACACTTTATATCCCTGGTGGTAATTTTGATGTTTCCGGTATAACCATTACAAAACAGCTATATATTTTTGGGGTGGGATACAATCCTGATTCAACGAAGGCAACAAATACTTCATTTTTGTCTGGTGAGTTGACCATTGCACCAGGTTCAAAAGGCGGTTTATTAACAGGTTGTGCCTTATGCAAGGTAAATTTGGGAACTACTTCAAACTATACCTTTACACGTTGTAATATTGGAACGATAATATTTACAAAGGCAGGAAGTACTTCTTCTCAAGCCTCCAATAATTATTTTATTGAAAATGTTGTTGGAAAGGTCGATGGTGGTGAGGCAAAGAACAACATTTTTCTTAATAATTTTATTGGTATTTTATCAAATTTTTCGTCTGGAAACACTTTCAATCATAACATTATATCTGGTTCTTATAGCAATTGTTCTGGTTCAGGAAATACTGAAAATGTAGCGGATAATATCACAGGTTCTACATTTGAAAATAATATCTTTATGGGCTGGAATTTTTCAGCAAATAATAGCAACCTGCTAAATAATTTATTTATAAATTTCGGTGGTGGTATGAGCTCATTGCCAAGCGGAGACATAAGTTCACATAATTATCATATACAATACCCGGGAGATACCTTTATTAATTATACTGGTGGTAATTATATATCTAATTATAATTATTCAGACAATTATCATTTAAAATCAAACAGTCCGGGGAAAAATGGGGCAACAGATGGGTCAGATGTAGGCATTTACGGCGGGCAATTTTCCTGGAAAGACGGTGGTATCCCCATTAACCCACACATTCAGAAAAGCATCATTTCTGAAACTACGGATTCCCATGGAAATCTAAAAGTGAATATCAGGGTTGAAGCGCAAAGCCATTGATTTATCGGTATTTGTTTTTCATAAGCATGAATAAAAGAGTTATAACTGTCTTAAGAATGGAGAAATGAAAATCGGTGGGTTTAAAATAGTTTTTGTATGGGAAATCCAGTATAACAAGGCTTAATTATGAAAAGACTTTTTCTTCTATCAATTCTTTTTTTTACAGCATTGCAAATTTCATTTGGCGGTAATCTTTATATTAAGGAAATAAAAAGTGTTGTAATAAAACAGATAAACCAACAAAAAAACCAGAAAATCACTTTTCATAATAATAAAGCCTTCAAAATATCAAATAGTAATTCAATTAATAAAATTATATCAAAAAACAACGGGTCATTTATTGTTGCCTATGAATACTGGTTTGACAGTAATTATGCGTCAAAAGTATTCCAGCATATAACACCTGACTCGGATTATTTGCTCAACTCAGGTATCCAAGCGAATAAATTGGCAACAGGTTTCCATACAGTACATATCCGTTTTAAAGATAATTCCAACAGATGGAGTTCCGTTATTAATTGGTTTTTCATAAAACAACCTGCATCAAATTCCAATAATGCAAAAATTACAGCTTGTGAATATTGGTTTGACAACAACTATTCGTCCAAAAAATTAAAGACGATTTCTCCGGCAGATATTTTCAATGACACCATATTAATTACTTCCGGCATTCCAAAAGGGGTACATTCCGTTCATATTAGATATAAAGATAATTTTGGCAGGTGGAGTTCAATCGAAAGTCGGGTTTTTGTAAAACAATCTTCATCAAAATACAAGGGGGCAAAAATTATAGTCCGTGAGTATTGGTTTGATAATAATTATTCATCCAGGGTCTTAAAGACGATTTTTCCCACGAATGTATATCATGACACTTTGATATCTACCTTCGGTTTGCCTCCGGGAATACATACATTGCATATTCGGTATAAAAATAATTTTAACGGATGGAGTTCTGTTAAAAGCATAATTTTTTATAAGAAAAAACACAGTAACAGTACAACCAATCTTATTACTGCCTACAGGTATTGGTTTGACACATTAAATAGAAAAGCAGTTTTTGTGAATTTACCTTCTCCAAAACATTCTTACGTACTGGATACTAATATTAAATTACAAGGTTTAAATGTTGGTTCTCACACGATAAATTTTCAATTTATGGATGCCTCCAGGTTATGGAGCTCGGTATTTTCAGATTCAATTAATATCAACACGGCTTTTTCAAGTGCAGAAATAAACACCCTTAAAAATGGTCCGTCAGAGAATGTATACTCCATTCCGGAAAATGGAACGGGGTATGCGTATTTTTCCATGGTTAACACTGATGGGCAACCTGTTATTCATACAAACAGTTTTAATATTTCATTATCCAATCAGACAAACCGAAAATATCAGGCTACCGGCCTGTTTATTAAACCGGGTATTTTAAGAATTGCCATTCCCGGTAAACAAATCACTTCTTCGAATGGGGTTCCCGACACCATTACCATAAAGGATAACATTCAAATTGGAGATACCTTATACAGGTTAAACAGCACCCCACTTGTCTTTAATGTGGTAAAAGTGCAACCGGATTTTACACGGACGTTTGACTTCTTTGCAGATGAAAGTGCCGGGATAAGTGGTTTGGTAGGCTCGGTGGGCCTGGGAGCTTCAATCGCAATGGCAAAAATTTCTATAACCGGAACGGCCGGTATAGGTTTGAGAGTTACCGTTGATCCTGACAATAACTTGAAATTAAGCAGAAGATTTGAGGCCGGCATAGGTACAGATTTGGAGATACCCGCCGTCAATACTGTGATTGGGAAAGTAAGTGCAGGAATTGGAGCCGGAGTTTCCACCAAGACTATTTTGAGTCAGGAAATTTCTTTAACCGGACTTAAAAACCTAACTCCGGACCAGGTTATGATGACGCAGGCCGGCTTTATTTTGGAAACTTTATCCATGGGAATTGGTAATTTTTCACCTACTCTCGGTATCTTCCGGAAAGCTATTAAGCAATCACTTTTTAAAACCAGCGGTATCTCTCAGGAGCTAAAGGTTGCTTTAATAAAAAACTCTTGGGGTATAGATGTTGAAGGGACTGTTAGTAGCGGATTTAGCGCAGATTGGGGTGTTGTTAGATTCAATATTGCAAACAGTTCAATGACAGGCGTTTTATCAGGACGGACAAACTACTACCCTAAAGGATTGCCAGCTATTGGAAATGCTGTTAGTTCCACAAGATTGACTATGGCGGTCAATTTTGATTTCTCATTGCTAAACTTTTCATTTGCAAACAAGGATGGTATTTCTTTAGGTAGTGGTAACATGGGTTTGTTTGCCGGCGGTACAGGAATGGAAACAAGTGCAGAAATATTTTTAAACAGTAGTCAGCAATTACAACGTCTTGATTTATCTCTCACAGGAGGAGGGGGATTACACATCTTCTCATCAAATAATAACATCTATTATAAAACAGACATTGAAATACCGGGGGAATACCAGAATATTTTTACAAAAAACGATTTTGCGATAGATGGGTTAATGACAAATAAACGTACCGTGAATTTGAATGATTTATTGAAAAATATCCCGGGGATAATATATTCCGTTTCAAATAATTTTATTCGAACCCCCATTACAATAAAAACCTACGAAAAAATTGGAAATGGCAAAAACCTGTTCCTTGGCGTAGATTTAGATGCTGCATTAGGAGTGGGCCTCGGAGTAAAATTTGGAGTTGATTTAAAGTATTATAATGAACTTTCTTATCTTAAAAAATACACATTAGTTTATAATGATAATAATAATTATTTGATGTCTTCGGAAAACTATTCCAATCAGATGAGCAGTTATAATGTGTCAAATTACCTGACAAGTCTTATAAAAGGGACAGCCGGCATTGTTAAAACTTCCTTTCTTGGTTATATGGCAACGGTAAATAAGATAGTTAACAGGGGAAAGGATTTTGCTTTGAATGCAAAAAATTTGACAGGGAAGTTTGTGGGAAGTGTTAACGGTAATATTCAAAAGAACGGGAAATGGTTTATCAATACATTTTCACCAAATTTTAATCATCTTTGGAAGAAAAGTTTTGCAGAACCAGTTATTCAAAATTTCTATTATTCTACGAAAATACAACACAAAGAAACGTTTAATAATAAATCTGCATTAGTTAATGTTACGACCACCATGGTAGCTGTCAGTGATAATATGAAAATTAGTTTTATTCCTGACGGAGATACAATTTCTGTTGACTCTGTTGATACTGCTTTTACTATCAAAATGGTAATGGATACTACTCTTTTACATGCAAATGGCTTTACGTTGGCCGATAGTTCGAGAATAAAAATATACCGGTATAATGATGCTGACGGTAACTGGATAATGGTAGAAGGAATTTTGCACGGAGATACCCTGGAAGCTTCTACAAAATATATGGAAAACTATTTGTTGGGGATTGAATTAACTAATGCAGATGATAAAACGGCCCCGGCTATTATAGATTATGGCCCTAAACATGACAGCATCTTCCATACTTATCCTAAGATTTTTGCCCAAATTCGAGATAACAAATATGGTGTAGGGGTAAACTGGAACAAAACTTTTTTAATTGCCAATGGAGACACTTTAAATGCATCTTTTAATCCCTCCACCCAAACAATTTTTTATAATTTATCAGGAAACGACAGCCTAATAAATAATGTCAATGTTAAAGTTTGGACGGAAGATTATAACGGGAATTGTGATTCCTTGAATTTTTCATTCCGTTTGACCATTACGGGTATCCATGAACAAGAGGTTGGAAAAGGCTTTAAACTAAAACAGAATTATCCTAATCCATTTTCTTCAGCCACAAGAATTAATTATTCATTGCCCAAACTATCCAAAGTAAAAATAATGGTCTTTAGTTCCACGGGAGATTTTATCACAACACTCGTGCAGGCACAACAGCCAGCAGGGAATTATTCAGTAGCTTATGATGGAGTGGGATTGCCCAACGGGATTTACTTTTATTCTTTTGCTGCACAACCACTTGACGGAAGTAATGGATACAGAGAAACAAAGAAAATGAGACTAACAAGAGATTATTATTAACCAATATATTTATCAATAATCTCTCAGTAAATTGGAATAGAAGTTGTAAACAAATTAGAGCAAAAGGAATAATTGGATTAAATAAAGAACTTTGGAACAATGGAGAAGTATATATCGGAGAAACTAGCTCTTCGGTTTATCCAGTACTAACCCTTTGTAATATACGTTGACGTGATAAAATATATATTTAAATTTCAAAAATTATGAAAACACTTATTATATTTATTTTTTCTATTGCTTCGCTCGTACCTTATTATGCTCAACAAAGTTTAGTTCTGGCATACACGGGAGGAATCAGGCAGCCTGGATCTCATCCTAAAACAAATATGGATGTTACCGGAATAACAACAACAGACCAAGAATCCTTTTCATTTAGAGAAAATAGTGTAAAATTAGATACTTCGGTTCGATCAGATTCTGTCAGGAGTAATGCAGCAAATTTAATATTGAAAGTAAAAAAGAAAGGCCATATTGATAATTTAAAAACTAATATGCTGAATAAAAACAGTAAAATTAAGGTTACTTTTAATGTATATATGGCCTATGTCCAAAACCTAAACCCAACAATAGACAGTGTTTTTATTTCCGGAACTTTTCCGGGTGCTGTTTGGAATAAACCTGGCACAAATCATGCTTTAAGAATGTCAGATATTGATAGTAATAAGGTTTACTCTATCACAATTAATTTTGATTCGGCACAGGAAGTTCAATATAAATTCTTTATTAATGCAGGATGGGGTGGCGGAGAATGGCAAGGCGGAGATAACCGTGTAGTAAATATTTACAAGGATACAACGTTTAACAATATTTTTGGAGACTCTCATAATGATTTTTTTATTCGTTATCCTAATAGTTCGGATGCCTGGCTTCTCCAGGCTACTGGTTTCTCAAATCAGTATAGGGGAATTGCTGATATGTATATTGTGAATCCCCAGGTGGTTTGGGCAAATGCTTTTGACGGTCTAGATCCCAGCACATGTATACAAGTATTTACAAAAACAACCGATGGGGGTAAAACATGGATTCCGGGTAAATACACAGGGGTGCCCGCCAACAGTACTATTTCAATGATTGATGCCATAAGCAGCCAAAAAGCCTGGATAGCAGTTTATAAAAAATCGAACCAACTGGGTGTAAATGGAATTTTCGTAACCTATGATGGGGGGAAGTCCTGGAGCCAGCAAACCAGTGCAGCTTTTAGTAATTCCAAATCTTTTCCTGATATCGTTTATTTCTGGAACGCCCAAAAAGGAGTATGTATTGGAGACCCTATTAATAATTATTTTGAAATCTATACTACTAATAATGGAGGGATAAACTGGATACAGGTACCATCAGAAAACATTCCAGTTTCCCTTTCTGGGGAATATGGTTATATACACTTATATTCGGTTTATGGCAACACTATCTGGTTTGGGACCAATAAAGGAAGAGTATTCAAATCAACAGATCAAGGTTATCATTGGACAGTTGCTTCTACAGGAATGACAGAAATTAGTAATCTTGGATTTCACAACGATAGCATAGGGATTGCTACATATAGGCTTTATGGCCATAGCGGCGGAATAATAGCCTTTCAAATGACAAAAAGTGTGGATGGAGGAGCTACGTGGTCAACGGTAAATCCTTCCGGGGTATATTATAAATCAGATTTAGCAGTGGTGCCAGATGCACCGGGGATGTTAATTTCAACAGGCATATCCCAAGACATATTAGATAACGGTTCAGCCTATTCACTTGATGATGGAAATACATGGACCCAACTGGATGACTCAATTAAATATACCAGTGTTAAATTTTACAGTAGTTCGGTGGGATGGGCAGGTGGATTCAACGAGAATTCTTCTTCCCGGGGTATTTGGAAATGGCAGGGAATACCGGCTACAGGTGTAACTAAATTTCCAGTAGAGCCTTTGAGTGTTAAAATTTACCCTAATCCATCTTCTGGCATTGTGCATTTTCGCATACCTGTAAATGAACAAGTAACTGAAGTTTCAATCTATAACCTGAGGGGGAAGTTAATAGGCCGCTATAGAAAAATCGGAAAGGATAATACATTGGATATGAGTAATATGGCAGGAGGGGGCTATGTGGTAATTGTTAAAACAAAAAAGGGGGTAAGTAAATTAAAACTGGTTTTGCAATAAAAAATACTTTTTGTCCTGGAGGTAAGCTTTCAAACTAAACTATAAATTTTTGAACTATTGATTTACTGAAAGCCAACTCGAAATTCATTCAGCTCTTATTTTTTCCGCGTATATGGTTCGTAAGACAACGTAATTTTACCAGCAGTCTCTATTTCAAAACGACAAAAAGCGGGTATCCCTACCGTAGTTATCTGCAGGGTGCTTGGCATAAGCCTGGCAACTTTTTGCAACTGGAAGTCCGGGGAGTAAAACGATTGAAAGAATTAGAATTGGAAAATGCCAAGCTCAAAAAGTTGTATACTGAAACAAGCATGTAGAATTGGTAACCTCCGGATTGCATCAGCCGAAGGCAGACAGGAATCCGGAGGAGCAGAGGTTTCAAACCGTATTTTGGAATTTTGCATTTTGGGTATTGAAATTTATTTGATATTTGCCTTTTGTAATTTGAGTTTTCTTCATTATGAGAGCATTGGTACAACGCGTTTCGCAGGCTTCGGTTACAATTGATGGACAAGTAAAATCAGAAATAGGAAACGGCTTGCTTGTTTTTATCGGTATTGAAGAAAGTGATTCCGACGAAGACATCGACTGGCTCACCGGGAAAATCAGCCGGTTGCGCATTTTTGATGATGAGCAGGGGGTGATGAACCTTTCCGTTAAGGATGTGAACGGCGGCATTTTGCTCATCAGCCAGTTTACGCTGCACGCTTCCACCAAAAAGGGAAACCGGCCTTCTTACATCCGGGCTGCCCGGCCGGAGGTGGCCATTCCGCTGTACGAAAAATTTATTGCCCGCCTGGAAACCCTTCTCGGAAAAAAAATCGGTACGGGCGAGTTTGGTGCCCACATGGAAGTTTCGCTGGTAAATGACGGACCGGTAACCCTTTTTATTGATACGAAAAACCGCGAGTGAGGAAATAACCTCCTCGGATTTTATGAAAATTCGGACTGTCAGTCCGAAAATTTGTATGAATATTCGGACTACTACTCCGAAAATTCATTTTTTTATTACCTTTGCGGAAAAAATTCCATGTTACCGAGATATTATGAAAAGATTGAAGGTTTAATTCCCGACAAAAAAGTGTTGATTATTTACGGGAGCCGACGGGTGGGGAAGACTACCCTTCTAAAAAAGATGCTGGCTTCTTCCGGCCTGAAATATAAAATTGATTCGGGCGAAAATATCCGGGTGAAGGAAATCCTGGGTTCCGGCGATTTTGAATTGATGGCTGAATATGTGGAAGGCAACCAGGTGGTCGCCATTGATGAAGCACAGGAAATACCGGAAGTCGGGAAGGGGCTCAAGATACTTGTGGACCAGTTTCCCCGGGTAAAGTTCATTGCCACGGGTTCTTCGTCTTTCGATTTGTCGCAAAAAATAGGGGAACCCCTCACAGGGCGTAAAAAAGTGCTGAAGTTATTCCCTTTTTCACAGGGTGAACTGTTGCTTCATTTTACCAAATTCGAGTTAAAAAATAACCTTGCCGACTATCTGGTTTTCGGTTCGTATCCGGAAATTATAACCAGTAAAAACCGGCAGGAAAAAATGGAAATACTCGATGAACTGGTCAGCTCCTATTTGTTGAAAGATATTCTTTCGCTGGATAAAATACGGAATCCCAGGGTGTTGTTTAACCTTTTGAAACTCTTGTCGTTACAAACAGGAAACCTGGTTTCTGTAAACGAACTGGCAACCCAGTTGCAGGTGGATGGCAAAACGGTAAACCGTTATCTCGACCTGCTGGAAAAAACCTTTATTATTTTCAGGCTGGGGGCTTTCAGCAGCAATCCGAGAAAAGAGATTACCAAAAAGAGCAAATACTATTTTTTTGATAACGGAATTCGTAACGGGGTTATTATGCAATTTGCGCCTCTTGACCTGCGAAATGACATTGGCCAACTGTGGGAAAATTTTATGGTTTCCGAGTTGTACAAAAGAAACAGTTACCTGAAGCTGTTTCAACAATTTTATTTTTGGCGGAATTTCAACGGCCAGGAAATAGACCTGGTGGTTGAAAAAGACGGAAAACGCAATACTTTTGAGTTTAAATGGAAAAAAGATTCCGGAAAACTGCCGGCTGATTTCCGTAAAAAATACGGGAATGTGGATTATCAGGTAGTCAGTCAAAAAAATTACCTACAGTTTCTTCAACTGACGTAACAAGAATTGATTTTCAACGGGTTTTTTTGATTTCTTTTTCCGAACGACCTGCCAAAGTAAAAAAAATTGTAAATTTGACTGTTGGTGAGGCTGTTCTGAAACCGGCAGCCCTGATTCTTTTACTTAAATCCTGTCATCATGGAAAAAATATGGATGAAACACTGGCCTGCGGACATGCCCAAGGAGGTGATCCTTTCCGAAGGCAAAAAACCTGTTTTTGAATATCTCAGGATTCATGCCCGCCGTACTCCCGGGAAAACGGCCATCAATTATTACGGCAAGGAAATTAGCTATCGTGAGTTGGATGAATCGTCCGATAAATTTGCCAATTACCTTTTGCAGCTCGGGTTGAAAAAAGGCGACCGGGTCGGGCTTTATCTCGGCAACAGCCCGCAGTATGCCATTGCCCATTTTGGTATTCAGAAAATGGGTGGCATTGTTTGTCCCTGTTCGCCCCTTTTCAGGGAAATGGAGCTGAAATATGAAGTGAACAATGCCGGGATGAAATGCCTGGTGGCCCTGGATCAGTTTATGCCGGTGGTAAACCATGTACGGGATGAAATGCCTACGCTGGAGGCTGTTGTTTCCACCAGTTTTCAGGATTATCTGCCGGAAAAACCGGCTTTTCATTTGCTGGATAATCTGAAAGTGCCGAAACAAACTTTTGTGGAAGCGGAAGATTTCGTGGAGATTATGCAAAATATGGAGGCGAAGCCTGTTCCGCAGGTGGACATTGACCTGGAAAATGACATCGCATTGTTTGAATATACCGGCGGGACCTCGGGATTGCCCAAAGGGGCCATGCTGAGTCATTTTGCGCATTTGTACAAGCCTTCTGCTGCCGACACCATTATGGGAATAGAAAGCGACAGCCGGGTGTTGTCAGTCATGCCTTTTTTCAATATTGCTGGGATGCTGTTTCTGATTGGTCCGGTGTTGCGCGGTGCCACCAACATTATGCTGGCTCAGTTTGACCCGTTGGCCGTTATGCAGGCCATCGACCGGTACAAGGTGACCGAATGGTACAGCATGGTGCCCATGAACCTGGGCATTATGGGGCATCCGGAAGCCTCGAAGTACGATTTGAGCAGCCTGAAACTGAACCTGACCACTTCGTTTGTGGTGGCACTGGATGAAAACATTTCCAAAAAATGGGAAGCTTTTACCGGAGGTTGTCCGCTGCTGGAAGGTGCTTACGGGCTGAGCGAAACGCACACGCTCGACACTTTTTGTCCGCGGCAAAAAATCAAATACGGCAGTATGGGGATTCCCAGCTTTGATGAAGAGTTTAAGATTGTGGACTTTAACGACAAAACCAAAGAGCTCCCCATTGGGGAAGAAGGCGAAATCGTATTGCGCAATCCGGGATGCATGAAAGGGTATTGGAACAATCCGGAGAAAACAGCGGAAACTTTGGCGGATGGCTGGGTTTTTACCGGCGATGTGGGGAAATTTGATGAAGATGGTTATCTGTACTGGCTGGGCCGTTACAAAGAGATGATGAAGGTTTCCGGATTTTCGGTCTTCCCGGAAGAGGTGGAGGCTTTGCTGAACCAACATCCGGCTGTTCAGGAAAATGCCGTAATCCCTGTTCCCGACCCGAAAAAAGGGGAAGTAATCAAAACTTTCATAGTACTGAAACCCGGGACGGAAGGAAAAGTTACGCCTGAGGAAATCAAAGCCTGGGCAAAAAAGAATATGTCGGCACACAAAGTGCCGGTGTATGTGGAATTCAGAAAAACACTTCCCAAACAGGGCGTAAAGCTGCTGCGGCGGATTCTTCGCGAGGAAGAAGAGAAAAAACGAAAGACTACAACTAAAAAATAAAAACACGGGTTCAAGCAGACGCTTGAACCAGCTATTTACAGATTTTTATAGAAACCCTTCCCGTTTCAGCCATTCGCGGGGTTCGGCCATGGTTTTTTCCACGTCGGCAATGGTTTTCGGGATGGGCTTCCCGAGAACGCGATGACCGGTTTCGGTAACCAGCACATCGTCTTCGATGCGAATACCGCCGAAATCTTTGTAGGTTTCCAGCTTTTCATAATTCACAAAATCAAGGAATTTGCCTTCGCTGCGGAACTTGTCGATGAGGTCGGGGATAAAGTAAATACCCGGTTCCACGGTGAGCACAAAGCCCGGTTTCAGCACTTTGGCCAGCCGCAGGTAGGCCGTGCCAAATTCGGTGGAGCGGGTAATGGTTTCGTCGTATCCCACATAATCTTCGCCCAGGCCTTCCATGTCGTGCACATCCAGGCCCATCATGTGGCCTAGGCCGTGGGGCATAAACAGCGTATGGGCACCGGCTTGTACGGCTTCTTCTGTGTCGCCTATCATCAGTCCGGCCGCTTTCAGCCCGTTGACGATGGTACGTGCGGCCAGAAAATGAATGTCGCGGTAAGGCACGCCCGGCTTGATGGCTTCGATGGCGTTCATGTTGGCATCCAGTACAATCTGGTAAATTTCGGCCTGACGGGCATTGAACTTTCCGCCCACGGGTACGGTACGTGTTATATCGCTGGCGTAGTGCAGGTCGGTTTCCGAACCGGCATCGGTTACCATCATCCGGCCTTCCTGTAAAATATTGTGATGGCTGTGGTTGTGCAGCGTTTGCCCGTCCATGCTCAAAATAATGGGAAACGAAACCGGGCCGGTCATCGCCAGCGAAATCCCTTCGATGGTACCGGCAATATCCTGTTCCTTTACGCCGGGCATGGCCATTTTCATGGAAGTGGTATGCATGTAGTAGGCGGTCAGTAATGCCTTTTCAATTTCTTCAATTTCAACGTCTTCCTTTATTTCACGCAGTTTCACCGCCGCTTTTATCAGGTCAACGGAAACTTCGTTTTTTACGGCGGCGTTGGGAATGTCCAGCAAAGCCGATAGTTCAATAACCGTTTCTCCGCGGTAAGGGGGCAGAAAATGCACTTTCCGGCCTTCGCCCAAAGCTTTCTTAACGAAACCGGCCAGGTCGTTGTAGGGAAAGCTGGTTTCAATTCCGGCCTGTGCGGCAAGGTCTTTCACCAGCGGTTGTTTTCCCATCCAAATGATATCGTCAATGTCCACATCGTTCCCGAAAAGGTAATCTTTATCGTTGTCCACATCCACCACGCCGGCAAATCCCGGGTTGTCGAGCCCGAAGAAGTAAGAAAAATTGCTGTCCTGGCGGAAATGGTACTGGTTGGCAGGGTAGTTGAAAGCGGTATCCACGTTGCCCAAAAACAGGGCGATCCCCGACTTTAATTCTTTTTTCAGGCGGTTGCGCCTGTTGGTATAAACGGTTTTGTCAAACATAATTTTAACATTTTAATTTTTGGGTTAAAATTACGGAATTTTCCGATGGGTATTTCTTAAAGAAACTAAAAAGGAAAAGTGATGGCTGAATTCAGGTTGTTACGCATAATCTTCAAAAATTGTTTTTATTTCTGCCATGAACCCCGAATGCAGCCCTTTGGCCTTTTTGAGCAACGGGTCTTTGACAAGGCTTCTCTTCAGGTAATGCCATCCCTGAACAAACTGGTGGAAGAGCCTGGCATAATTCCAGGCGATGGCTGCCGAAAGGGGCAGGCTGACAAAGTAAGCCAGCGTAATCCACGGGCGATGGAAAACAAGATAAACGACAAGAGTCTGAATCAGGTAAAAAATCGGGAAAACCAAAAAACTCAACACAAATTTGACCGAGCTGCGAAATTGCGGGTCTTTGATTTTCCGGGGATAAAGCGTGGTGAGGTACCACGGAAAAAGGTTGTTGAGATAGCCATACAAAAACAACGGAGAGGCCACCAACAGTAGCAGCTTCTTGCCGAATAAGCCTACGGCGGAAACCGGATGGGTATTTTGTAATTTCATCTTTCCCAGCAGGTTATTGTAAGTTTTTACTTTGTTTGCCAGCGTTTTCATGGCTTCCGGCCTGGCAGCTTCAAATTTTTCGAGACGGGCTATGATGGCCTTTTCCGCTTTAAACTGATCGTACAAGTCATCCGGATTTAATTTCAGCCGCTGGCAGGCTTCATTGCGGAACGCTTTTCTAAAAAAGTCGTATGCCCCATAAAACGAACTTCCTATGTGGATCATCAGTGGTTTTATCTGTTCCGCAAGCTTCTTTTTTAGCTCATTGTAGGCGATGGCCGGATTGTCTTTGTATGCTTCATAAAAACCGGACACGGGAAAAGGCTTTCCAAAAACCACCAACAAATCCGAACGAACATTCTCGTAATTGCTGTAACTTATGCCAATGGGGACAATTTTAATATCCAGTGAAAACCCGGAGGCTTCTTCTGCCTGAAAAGCAATGCGTGCAAAACCTTTTTTCAATGCACGCAGCCGTCTGAAACCGGCATGGTTCCCTTCGGGCAAGATGACAAAACCGTTTTTGTTGTGAATGATATCCAGCGTTTTTTTGAAAATCATTTCATTTTTTTTCAGCGAATCATAGCCATCGCGAATACGGTAAACGGGAAGGATTTTCAGGAAGTAGAGTATCCTGGCAATAAATTTATTCTTAAAGATATCGGAACGCGCCACAAAAACAAACTGGTTTTTGAAAGAAAACAAGATGGCCAGTGCGTCCATCAGGGCATTTTGATGGTTGGGCGTAAAAATCAGGTGGTCATTGAGGGGAATCCTTTCCCTGTTTATGTAAACGACTTTTCTGTAAAAAATTTTATTGTGCCAGCAACGTAGATATTCCTTTAAAACCGCATATAACCGGGAGTATTTTTCAATATTTTCAACACCCATGGTTAACGGCTTTTGATGAACTTTTTCAGGTTAAAATTTATGTGGGGCTTGTTCCATATCCCGGCAAGGGTAAGTCCGGCCACAATATGCCAAATGCCCCACCATGCTGCAATAATGGCCATGCCTCCCAACTCCATTTCCGGAGGGAAGATTTTCGGGTTGAAAATCAGTACCAGGGCAAGCCCCGAATTTTGAATACCTGTCTCAATAGAAATCGTTCGCCGGTCTATCACCGGACGTTTGAAAATTCTGGCCATGTAATATCCTGATGCCAATGCCATTGCATTGTGGACCAGGACGATAAGGAAAATATACTTGATTACCACAAGAAAGTGGCTGAAATTTTTTGCAAATGCAATCACGACGATAACCACAAAAAGTAAGAGGGAGAAACGTTTAATGGGCTTGATAATCTTTTGGGTAAATTCGGGCCATTTTGTGTTGACAAAGATGCCGAGGGCCAAAGGAATTCCAAGAATTAAAAAGACTGTCTGAAACATTTGTAAGGTATCGATATGCAGGGGGCGTACCAGCTGTACGGCGTTGGAATGTGTCAGAAAACGGGCGTACAGGTTTCCCCACAACGAGAAATTGAGGGGTGTCATAAAAACAGCCGCCATGGTGGCGATGGCCGTCAGGCTTACGGACAAGGCTACGTTGCCTTTTGCCAGCGAAGAAATAAAATTGGAGACATTTCCACCCGGACAGGCCGCAACGAGTATCATGCCGAGTGCAATGGTCGGGGTGATGTAGTCTTTTAATAATACAGCCAGTACAAAAGTCAGGAAGGGGAGGACGAGAAATTGCGAAAGGACACCCACAAATGCTGAAATGGGGTTCAGTAACAGCTTTTTAAAGTGCTGCAATTTGATTTCCAGTGCCACGCCAAACATGACAATGGCCAACGTAATATTCAGTGCCTGAAGTCCGGCAGGGCTGAAATTTAAACGTATATGGTCGAAAGCCTGTAAGGTGTGCATGTTTTCTGTATTCTAATAGTTTGCATAGATACATCTATTTTTTTGAATTTTCAAACAGATGTTGTTTAAGGTTGACTTTAAACAACCTAATCATAAATGAGGTGGCCTTTTCATTTCTAAAGCATGATTTTAATTAAGAACTGTGTTTCTAATGGGCGTTTATTTTCTTGACTCCCACCAGCCGGTCATATACGGGAAGCCTGTTGTGGTAATAGACATAGATGGTATAGGTGTTCTGTGTTTCCCAGAAACTTCCCTCAACAGGGGTTACGCTTGCCTGCCGGCTCCCGGCAGGCAAGACGGCATACCAATATTCGTAATAACCCTGCTTCAAAAACAAACGGGCTTCGTATTGGTGTGTTTGCCCGTTGTAAGTCATAAGGCTGTTATCGTTTAATTGCCAGTCAGTTAACTGTCCTAAAATAAATACTTTGGCATGGCTGATTTCAGGCATTCTCAGGGAAAAATAAACTTCGGCATAATCCCCTTCAATTTTGGGGTTTTGATCACTGCGGGCAGCAATAAACATTTTCCCGTGGTTATCTTTGTACGTTTCATACTGGCCTCCAACACGGGGATAATCCGTGTGCAACACCACTTTGTAATCATTTTTTAGTTGCGTAATGCTCCGGATGTACTCCGACCGGTACCAAAAATCTTTCATGTCAAAATATCTCGGTTCGTTTCCTGAGTTAAACACAATCCCATTGGCAAAGTTATATTGTAACTCATTAGGGGTAACAGATGTGGGATGAAGCCCAAAAAATGCATTGTCCCACCGGTCGTTTTGCCGGATGTTTACTTTAAAACGTTGTTCGGGCTCGGCACTAAAGATATCCGGTGTGTAGCAGGAGAAGTCGATTTGTTGTTTTGTTTTGAAATTTTTCAGGTTTTTCGGATAATATGGAACCTTTGCCGCAATTTTCACGAGGGGTTCCACCACAAAAAAACGTTTTGTTATCATAACGTTGGTATCGCCATCATCATCCAAATAAACTTTTAAAATATAATTTCCGGAAAGTTTGGGCCTGATTTCCGCTTGCGGGAAAACCAACTGGTAGTGGATATAAGGTGCCAGTGTATTGAACGAAAACCGGTAGTTGTTGATGTCTCCTTCAAAATAACCGGAAAGATAATCGGAGGGGTCCAGATCGGACGTATGCCAGTCGGATGTGCAGTGTACCAGTGTGTATTTGTAATTTTCCTGCCGGTTGCTCAGATCATCAAACGACAGGGTCAGTTTATCGGCAGAGCCCAGCTCAATAACCGGGTCTTCCAGTTGGTTACCATTGGCATACAAAAGGACATTTTCAATGTTCCCGTCATACACATGGTCGGTATGGACCGTCTGGCCTGCGCCAAAAAACGGGAAGGCCATCACTAAAATTAATAACAACTGTATTTTCTTTATCATAAAAACGGAGGATTAATTTTAAACAGAACAAAAGTACTATTTTCCTCTGTAACAGCGGTAAATGAACTTTCTGAGAAAATTCTCCCCAAAAACTTCGGGCCACTTAGATTTTTTTTTACTTTTAATGCTTCATTTTACTTGTTAATTTTTTAACTTGCGCTCCGAAAATAACATGAATTCATATATATATGTCAACAGTTTTTACTATTAAAAAGGGTCTCGACATCAAGTTGTTAGGTGATGCCGAGCGTACTATCGTTGACCTCAAATCTCGTTTGTTTGCCATCAAGCCACCCGACTTTACAGGCTGTTTCCCCAAGATGTTGGTGAAAGAAGGCGATGAAGTGAAGGCCGGAAGCCCGTTGTTTATTGATAAATACAGGGAAGATATTCTCTTTACCTCTCCGGTAAGCGGAAAAGTGAGCAGCATTCGGCGTGGTGCCAAGCGGAAACTTCTCGAGGTGATTATTGCATCTGATGATAGGAATGTATCGATCGATTTTGGTAAGGCCGATCCTTCCAAATTAAAACGCGAAGCCATCGTGGACAAGTTGTTAAAAAGCGGTCTTTGGCCGGCTATCCGGCAACGTCCTTACGCTGTTATAGCACAGCCGGCAGATGAACCGAAAGCCATTTTTGTCCCTGCTTTTGACTCTTCCCCACTTGCTGCCGATTTTGATTTACTGGTTCATGGGCACGGCGATGCTTTTCAGGCCGGATTGGATGTTTTGGCCAAACTCACCCCGGGAAAGGTCTATTTAAATATTCATGTTGATAAAACCAAATCAAAAGTTTTTTTAAACGCCAAAAATGTTGAGATAAATTCATTTAAAGGGCCGCATCCTTCCGGGAACGTGAGCGTACATGTCAGCAGGCTCTCCCCCATCAACAAAGGGGAAGTGGTCTGGTATGTTTATCCCCAGGATATCCTCGCCATGGGCCGTCTTTTTCTGACCGGCAAACACGATACGACACGGTTGATTGCCCTCACCGGTTCGGAAGTCAAACATCGCCGTTATTACAAAACACGTCTGGGCGCTTCTGTCTTAAACATGGTGAAGGACAACGTGGAAAAGGGCGAACTTCGGTATATCAGCGGCAACGTCCTCACCGGCGACAAAATTGACAAAGCCGGATTTATCGGCTTTTACCACTCGCAGGTAACGGTTATCCCCGAGGGCAAATATTATGAGATGTTTGGCTGGGCACTTCCCGGATTTGGAAAATTTAGTTTCTCCCATACTTTTCCGGCTTTCCTGAACCCCGGAAAGAGATACCGGCTCGATACCAACCTGCATGGCGGCGAACGGGCTTATGTGATGACCGGGATGTTCGAGAAAGTTTTTCCCTTTGACATATATCCGTTGCAGCTGATCAAAGCCATTCTGGTGGAAGACATAGACCTGATGGAAAATCTCGGCATCTATGAGATTGATACAGAAGATTTTGCCTTGTGTGAGGTGATTGATACTTCAAAAACGGAAATTCAGCAAATCGTACGCAACGGCCTGGAGCTGATGCGTAAAGAAATGAGTTAATAATTCAGAAAATGAAAATATTCGCATGAAAGCGTTAAGAAAATTTTTAGATAAACAAAAACCGCATTTTCAACCCGGAGGGAAATTTGAAAAGCTTGAATCGTCTTTTGAAGCTTTTGAAACTTTCCTTTATGTCCCTGACAAAGTAACCCAAAGCGGTGCACACATCCGCGATGCCGTTGACATGAAACGTACCATGTCATTTGTCATTATCGGCGTTATCCCAACCCTGCTGTTTGGCATGTGGAATGTGGGATACCAGCATTTTTTGTCCTTTGGGCAACATCCCGATATCCTGACAAATTTCCTTTATGGCCTGGGGAAAGTGCTGCCTATCATTATCGTTTCTTATGGTGTGGGGCTGGGCATTGAATTTTTGTTTGCCCAGATTCGCCATCACGAAGTGAATGAAGGTTATCTTGTAACCGGGATTCTGATTCCGCTCATCGTCCCACCGGATATTCCATTGTGGGAATTGGCTGTCGCCGTAGCTTTTGCCGTCATATTTGGAAAGGAAGTTTTTGGCGGTACCGGCATGAATGTCTTCAATCCTGCTTTGACGGCCAGGGCGTTTCTCTTTTTTGCTTATCCGGGAAACATGTCGGGCGAAAAGGTCTGGATTGCCGATAAACTGGACAGCTTCTCAGGGGCCACGCCATTGGGACAGGCACTGGTAGGCAATTTCCATAATTTCCCTTCACCACATGATATGTTTTTCGGATTTATTCCGGGTTCGGTGGGGGAGACATCCACCTTTCTCATCCTTATTGGCGGATTGTTTTTGCTGATTACGGGTGTTGCCAGCTGGCGCATTATGTTGTCGGTATTTGCCGGCGGCCTGGCCATGGGATGGATTTTTAATCTGGTGGGGGCCAACCAGTACATGCAGCTTCCGGCATGGGAACACATGATTATGGGCGGTTTTGCTTTTGGTGCTGTGTTCATGGCCACCGATCCGGTAACTTCGGCACAAACGACAAAAGGAAAATATTATTACGGTTTCCTTATCGGGATGCTGGCCATATTGATCAGGGTTTTCAACCCGGCCTATCCCGAAGGGATGATGCTGGCCATTCTGCTAATGAATGTGTTCGCTCCTTTGATTGACCACATCATCGTAAAATCGAATATTAAGAAACGTTTAAAGAGGGCTAAAATGATGCTCGCCGAATAAGAAAACAAAGGTATTATGTACACAAACCGATATATTTTTACATATGCAGCCGTCCTGGTCATCGTGGCCGCCGCCTTGTTGTCGCTGGCTGCCATGCTTTTGAAACCTTTTCAGGAACGGAATATTGCCATTGAGAAAATGCGCGGCATCCTGACATCGGCACAGGTTACGGAAGCCAATGCCAACAATGCCATCCCGCTTTTTAACAAATACATTACTGAAGAGTTGGTGCTTGATCCACAGGGAAATGTGGTGAATACCTATACCCAGTCCCCCAAAGAAGATGCGCCTGCCTTTAAGATAGACCTGAAAAAACAGTATTATAACAAGTCGCAAAATAAGCCATATAAACTACCGCTTTATATCGCACAGAAAGATGGGAAAAGGATTTATATTATTCCCATGCGGGGCACAGGCCTGTGGGGGCCTATTTGGGGAAACATTGCCCTGACATCCGATTTTAAAACGGTGGTGGGTGTCTTTTTTGATGATAAATCGGAGACTCCCGGCCTGGGCGGTGAAATAGCAAAACCCAAATTTCAAAAACAGTTTATCGGAAAAACAATTTTTGATGACGGTGGAAAATTTACTTCTGTTGAAGTGGTGAAAGGAGGCGTTCAAAAGTTGCCTGCTTCCATGCAAATTCACGGAGTGGATGCTATTTCGGGCGGAACCATCACCAGCAAAGGGGTAGATGCCATGCTGCGGAATGTTTTGAAAAGTTATTTACCTTATATTAAAAAAAACAGATAAGTTTTAGATTATGCAAACGGAAAAAACAGAACGGGAAGCCTTGTTCTCTCCCAAAAATATAAAACTGCTTACCGGGCCGCTCAATATGAACAATCCCATTACGGTTCAGGTGCTGGGTATTTGTTCTGCCCTGGCGGTTACGGCCAAGCTGAAACCGGCCATTGTGATGTCATTGGCTGTTATGGTGGTTACCGGGTTCTCCAATCTGGTGGTCTCTTTTTTGCGAAATGGTATTCCGCCGAGAATACGGATTATCGTTCAGCTGGTGGTAGTGGCCACGCTCGTTATTCTGGTGGACCAGTTGCTGAAAGCTTTCGTTTTTGATGTCAGCAAGCAGCTCTCTGTGTTTGTGGGATTAATCATTACCAATTGTATTATCATGGGCCGGCTGGAGGCTTTCGCCATGGCCAACAAACCCTGGCCGGCTTTCCTGGATGGTATCGGCAACGGCCTTGGCTACGGGCTTATCCTGATTACCGTTGCTTTCTTCAGGGAGTTGTTTGGCTCGGGAACCCTTTTCAACTATCAGGTGATTCCGCAAAGCTTGTACAATGCCGGTTATGTGAACAACGGCATGATGATTTTACCGCCTATGGCACTGATTACCGTGGGGGTCATCATTTGGGTGCAGAGATATTACAACAGATCATTAATTGAAAAATAGCCAAAACTTTTAAAGCTTCAGACTATGCATGAAATAATAAACATTTTTGTCAAGTCCATTTTTGTCGACAACATGGTGTTTGCCTACTTTTTGGGTATGTGTTCTTACCTTGCTGTCTCCAAAACGGTTGATACTTCCGTAGGACTTGGTGCCGCAGTTATTTTTGTCCTGGGCATCACCGTACCGGTCAACTACCTGCTCAACGAATATATTTTAAAAGCGGGTGCCCTTTCCTGGCTCGATCCGGCTTTCGCCAAAGTCGATTTAAGCTTCCTAAGCTTCATTATTTTTATCGCTATCATTGCGGCCATTGTACAGTTGGTAGAGATGGTGGTGGAGAAATTCTCACCTTCGCTCTATAATTCATTGGGTATTTTTCTCCCGCTGATAGCCGTGAACTGTGCTATCCTTGGCGGGTCATTGTTTATGCAGGAGCGTGATTACCAGAGTATTGGACAGGCAACCGCTTTTGGCCTCGGCTCAGGTGTGGGCTGGTTTCTGGCCATTGTTGCCATTGCCGCCATCCGCGAGAAAATCCGGTATTCAAATGTTCCGCCTGCCCTGCGGGGAATTGGAATCACATTTATATTAACCGGACTTATGGGAATTGCTTTTATGAGCTTCCTGGGAATTAAATTATAAAAAGAATAGAAAAGATGACCATATTATCTATAGGTACCGGAACCATCGTACTGCTAAGCATTGCCATTTTTTTGGTAATCGTCTTGCTGCTGGTGGCCATTCTGAGTGTTGCGCAAGCCAGGTTGATGCCACAGGGAAAAGTAATCATTAAAATTAACGATGAAAAAGAGGTGGAAACCAATCCGGGTTCTTCTTTGTTGTCCACTCTTTCCAATGAGAAGATTTTCCTGCCATCAGCTTGTGGCGGAGGCGGTACATGTGGCATGTGCAGGGTTCAGGTCAACTCGGGGGCGGGGAGTATCCTCCCTACCGAGAAAGGTTTCTTCACACGAAAAGAACAAATGCAAAACTGGCGGTTGGGATGCCAGGTGAAAGTCAGGGAAGACATGGACATAACCGTTCCGCCGGAAATTTTTGGTATCAAGAAGTGGGAATGTGAGGTTGTGTCGAACCATAATGTGGCCACTTTTATCAAAGAGTTTGTGGTGAAACTTCCCGAAGGTGAACACATGGACTTCCGTTCCGGAGGTTATATCCAGATTGATGTCCCCAAAATTGAAGTGGATTTTAAAGACATGGACATTGAAGAAGAATATCGCAGCGACTGGGACCATTTTAAAATGTGGGATTTAAAAATGAAAAATCCGGAACCCGTTTACAGGGCTTATTCCATGGCCAACCATCCCGCCGAAGGAAATATTATCATGCTCAATATCCGTATTGCCACCCCGCCCTGGGACCGGAAACGAAATGGTTTTATGAAAGTGAACCCGGGAATCTGTTCTTCGTACGTCTTTTCCAGAAAACCGGGGGACAAAGTAACCATTTCAGGCCCTTACGGTGAGTTTTTTATCAAAGAAACCCAACGCGAAATGATGTTTATCGGTGGTGGGGCCGGCATGGCACCCATGCGTTCCCATATCTTCCACCTCTTCAACACGGAACATACCAAGCGCAAGGCCACATTCTGGTATGGCGGGCGTTCGCTGAAAGAACTTTTCTATGTGGATCAGTTTGAGAAAATACAGCAGGAAAACCCAAACTTTCAGTTTGAAGTTGCGCTCTCTGAACCGCTTCCCGAAGATAACTGGAAAGGAAAGACGGGCTTTATTCATCAGGTCATCTTCGACAGTTATCTGAAAAACCATCCCGAACCTGAGGAAATTGAATACTATCTCTGCGGCCCGCCCATGATGATCAGTGCAGTGCTGAAGATGCTGGACGACCTGGGCGTGCCCGAAGAGATGATTATGTTTGACGACTTTGGAAGTTAACAGGATAATTGGAAAGTTGTAAAATATGTTGCTCATTCGGATTTGTGCTATGGCACTCCTTAGGAGCAATCCGAATGTTTACGGGATAGGGGGGATTTGAAATCCCCCATCTCAAAAACCTATGGCTTACATCAGCCTCAGGCAGACAGGAATCCGGAGGAGCAAATTGAAAATCCTGTCAAAGATAAAAAATCAGGTAAACCAACACCATCGTTACCACAAGGTAAAGAATGGAATATTTGTGAAAATCAATCCAGATGCTTCTTCTTTTTACAAAACGCAAAGCAATAATATTGGCCAGCGAAGCCAGCACCAGTCCGTTGCCCCCCACATTTACGCCATAGGCTATGGCCTGCCACTGCGTGCTGAATTTCGACATGAAAATGGCCGCCGGAACGTTGCTCATGACCTGCGAGAACAGTGCAGAGCTTACAAATGAATCTGCAGGATGTGCCATGTTGAAATGGTTCACAAACCGGATGACCAATGGAACGTGCCCCAACAAGTGGAAGTCAATAAACATCACCACAAAGAGCAACAACAGCATCCAATCGGTTTTAATAAATATTTCTCTGTAAAATAACAGATAAAGTACGGCAATGGCTATCAATGCCGGAAAAGCCCATCCCAGTTCAATGGAAGCAATAAAGCCAAACAATAAAATTACAGAGACAGCAAACAAACGTGTGTTCACACTGTTTTTGCGTGGCCGGTCATGAAAAGAGAGGGGCTTTTTTGGGAAAAAGATTCCGACAAAAATGGCCAAAACAAGGAACATGACAATAAAAAGCGGGAACATTTTTTCGATAAACCCAAAAAATGATACGCCCCATTGGTGCCACAAAAACAGGTTTTGCGGATTGCCCACCGGCGTGAGGGCCGAACCGGTATTGACGGCAAGGGTCTGAAAGATAATCAGTTTCTTTACATCGTTTTTCATGACATCCCGAAAGCTGAGTGTCAGCGGAATGGTGATAAAAAGGGCAATGTCGTTGGTGAGAAACATGGAGAGGATGCCGGAGAGTGCCACAAGCGCAAAAGCCAGTGAGCGTTCTGTTTTTGTTTTTGTAAGCAGCCTTTTGGAAAACTGCCCGACAAAAGCACTCTCTTTTATGGCCGTAACAACCAAGAGCAACCCGGTGAGGTTCAGTATCGTATGCCAGCCAACAAATTCGGGCCAGTCAACAATTTTTTCAGGAGCCAACACCATGAAAAGAACCAATAACAGCAAAAACGGCAGGAAAATAAAGTTCTTTTCCCAAAGTGCCAGCACGTGACTTTTCCAATCACCATATAATGATGGGTTATGCATCCTTTTTGTTTTTCAATACAAAAGTACAAATGTTTTAACCGGGGTAACCAAAGAAAGGGGTTTTGGGGTTTTTGGCTGGTACAGATAATGCCAACCTAAGTTTGCTACTGTATTTCAAAAATACCAAAATGAATTTGGAGTTTTATATTGAATTTGTTTAAAGTTTAAAATCACAAGATTAGTTCTAAACAACTTTGGAAATATAAAAGGTTGGAAATAACAAAAAAGTTAACAAAAATTAGCTAATTTGTTAAAAAACGAATCATGATAAGAATCTTTAAAAAAAATTACTTTCTTTGTTCTACTTATAATTAATTATTATGCTTTTACTTATGCATAAAAGTTTTTTTAAGTAAACCAATATTTATGAAACTGAAAAATAGATTTTGTTTCTTAAAAAACAAGTATCGCTCAGTAACAACTGTGGTTTGTGCATTTAGGCAGAAACTATCAACCAGCCAGCCGACATTTTTCCCGAAAAATGTTTACTTTTCAAATAAGCTACAGTCTTATATCCCCCACTATCAATACAAAAACATTTACACAAATTCACATATTTTATTCACTTTAAAAACTTTACTATGAGAAAAATTACTATTACGCTTGTGTTTTTGTTGTTTGCCGGGCTTAATTTTGCCTTTGCACAAACAAAAGCCATTCAGGGTACGGTAACCAGTGCGGACGATGGTTCGCCTTTACCAGGTGTTACCGTACTGGTAAAAGGGACAGCCAACGGTACAGTTACCGATGGAAACGGTAAATATTCCCTTCAGGTCGGCAGAAAGGCCACAACCCTGGTTTTTTCATTCGTGGGAATGAAAACACAGGAAATTGCCATTAATGGCAGAAGCACGATTAACGTTGCTATGAAGCAATCAGCAACCGCCCTGAACCAGGTAGTGATTACTGCTTTGGGCATTAAACGCCAGGCAAAGGCTTTGGGATATTCGGTTACTGAAATGAAAGGGAAAGCTTTGACCGAGGTGCCAACCACCAATCCAATGAATGCACTGGAGGGTAAAATTGCAGGTGTCAATATTTCACAGGGCAATACAGGTGCCGCAGGTGCTACGAGGGTGATTATCCGTGGTGCCAGTTCGCTTACCGGCAACAACCAGCCGCTCTACGTTGTGGATGGTATCCCAATCATTAATTCCACGAAAGGGTCTGTCGTAGGTCCTTTTGGCGGTCTTGGCGGTGACGGTGGCGATGATATTTCCGGTATCAATCCGGATGACATTGCTTCGGTTACTGTACTGAAAGGTAGTTCTGCTGCTGCCCTTTACGGTTCATTGGCCTCAAATGGCGTTATTATGATTACAACCAAATCGGGCAAAAACGCCAAAAAGAAATTAAGCGTTGAATATTCCGGTTCTTTCTTGTTTGATAAAGTAAATACAAGCCTAATCAATATGCAGACGGAGTATGGACAAGGCCTGGATGGCCTTAAACCGGGATGGGAATATGATGCTAATGGAAATCCCATTGAAATGACAGACGAAGTACTGGCCAAAAGCGATGCTTTTAATAGTACACTATATTCATGGGGTGCCAAAATGGATGGCTCCATGGTTTATAACTGGGATGGGAAAAAAAGACCTTATTCCTATACAGGAAGTAATCTGGACCGTTTTTATAATGTGGGAAAAAATATTGTAAACTCTGTAGCCGTATCAAAAGGCGGGAAAAATTTCAATTATCGGTTCTCATTTACAAACCTTGATAATCACGATATTTTTCCAAAAACCACATTAAACAGAAAAACAATAAGCCTAAATGTATCTGCACAAATTACGCCAAAACTTAGCTCTTCAAACAACATTATGTATGTTGTAGAAAAAACCCATAACCGTATTACCATTGGAGATACGCCCGGAAACGCTAATACAACGGCATACGAGTTACCCGGCAACCTGAACATATACGGCTTAAAACCGGGATACAATGATCAGGGGACAGAATTACGTTTTGAGCCAAGTCAATGGATTACAAATCCTTACTGGGTTATAAACAAGTTTAACAACAATGACAAGAAGAACCGTATCATTGCTTCTTCCACATTAAAATATGAATTTACAAAATGGCTGAACGTAACTGGAAGGGCCGGCTGGGATGCTTATGACTATTCCAGAAAAGATGTTGTTCCTTACGGAACTGCTTTCCGTCCGGCTGGTAGTCTATCCCAACGCAAAGCAACTTACCAACTGTTCAATGCTGACATTATGATTGGATTTGACAAAAAAATCAAAGACTTCGCCATGCATTACCTTGTTGGTGCCAACACAAAGATATCTTCTTACGAAGGGCTTAGTGCTGCGGGCAGTAACTTTGTCGTTCACGGCCTGGAAGACTTGAACAACACCACATTGCCCATTCCCAGTTATGGATATTACAAAACAAGGACCAACTCCCTTTACGGTTCGTTTGAAACAGACTACAAAGATTATCTTTTTTTGACTTTCACAGGAAGAAACGATTGGTTTTCAACGCTTTCATTTCCCGGAAAAACAACGCCAAACAGTGGGTTTTACTGGTCGGTAAGTGGTAGTTTCTTGTTAAATAACGCCTTTAAATTACCCGAATCCATAGAATATTTGAAAATCAGGGGCAGCTATGCTCAGGTTGCAGGTGGTGCCCGCCAGGCTTACGCATTAAACCTCGACTATGCTATTTTAGGTACATTCCAGGGGCAGCCTTACGGTGCCATTAACGGAAGTACTATTCCAAACCCGGATTTAGTACCTTTCCAAAAAGCAGAGTTTGAATTTGGTATTGATGGCCGGCTATTCAAAAATCGCTTATTCTTCGATTTGGCTTATTATTCAAACAAGACCAAAGATGACATTGTCCGCACCTCTTCTTCTACCGCATCCGGTTTTAGTGCCGCTATCCTTAACATTGGTAAATTAGGAAACAAAGGGATTGAAGTTTTAATAGGCGGTACCCCTGTAAAAGCCGGAAAATTCTCATGGAAAACATCAATCAACTTTGCCTATAACGACAGTAAAATTATTCATACTGATGACAAAGACACACCAATTGATGTAGATGGTAGCCAAACCCGTTCCAAAACAGCCATTATTGCCCACATTGTTGGTGAACATTATGGTGTTATTTATGGCTCTTCTTATAAAAGAGATGACCAGGGGCGCATTGTTTACGACCTGAGCAGTACTGTTCCGAAAGCTGTTCAAGGCCCATACAAAGTACTTGGCCAGGGAATTGCTCCCTATACGCTTGGCTTCTCCAACACTTTTAAATACAAAACTATTTCACTGAGTTTCCTTATTGATGGTAAATTTGGCGGGAGCCTCTACTCCGGGACTAACTGGAACCTGACCCTGGCCGGCCTTACCAAAAAAACCCTTGAAGGCCGTGAAAACGGTTTGGTTGTTTCAGGTGTTGACAAATCAGGCAATCCTTTTACACAAACTGTTGCGCCAAAAGACCTGCGTACATACTGGGGCTTTATAGGGGCTGAAAATGGTGGTATCTCGGAAGAATTTGTTTATAGTTCAGATTTTATCAAATTCAGACAGTTGAGCCTTACCTATTCTTTCCCGAAAAAACTTTTAGCCAATACTTTCATCGGTTCTGCAAGCATTTCTTTGATTGGAAGAAACCTTTTCTACCTGTTTAAGAAAATTGACAATGTTGATCCGGAAGCAGATTTGAACAGTTTGAACTCTCAAGGGATTGAGCGGTTCGGACTTCCTGCAACAAGAACTTATGGTTTTTCCTTAAATGTTAAATTCTAAAACCAGAAAAATGAAAAAAATAATAATAATTTTAGCTGTCGTTTTAGCTTTCGGCTCTTGCGATAAGGGTTTTGATGAAATGAATGTGAACCCAACCAAACCTACTCAAATTTCTCCTGCCACAAAATTGACATATATTCAGTTATATACAGGTGGGAGCAATTATGTAGCAACCTTATTTTGGAGTATGATCCACATGATGACTGATGTTCAGCAGATAAATATTACTAGTTATTCCAATGCTTTTACTTACAAAGAAAATCATACAGCTGATCTCTTTCTGGAGCAGTATAAAACAACAGTGAAATCAATTGTTGATTTGCAAAATCAATTGGAAAAAAGCACAGAACCCACTGCCGAGACTGATTTGGCCATTGCACAAGTTCAGAAAGTCCTGATCTTTAGCAGGCTCACTGATGCTTATGGCGACATCCCCTATACCGAAGCAGGGAAAGGTTACCTTGAAGGAATCCGCTTTCCTAAATACGACAAGCAGAGTGATATATATGCAAACATGCTTTCCACTCTTGAAAAAGCTGTTGCCGTATTGAAGAAAGGCGGAGCAAATTCATATGGTTCTGCCGATTTATATTTTGGTGGCAACGATGCCAAATGGGCTAAATTTGCTAATTCTTTGATGCTTCGTCTTGCCCTGCGTATGGTAAAGGTTGATCCTGATGCCGCAAAAACATGGGCTGCCAAAGCAATTGCCGGCGGTGTTATGACAAGTAATGATGATGATGTTTTTGTAAAATATGAGAATTCATCTGACGATCACGGGCCTAAAGTGAATCCTCTGACAAAATCATTCACTTCGAGGGCTGCAAACCAAGTGAAAATTTCCGCTACATTTTTTGATTACTTAAAAGCTCATAATGACCCGCGTATCAGGGTTTTGTGTTCTACAGTTACAGGCGACACCGCTGTTGCATTACAGTCAGGCCAGGATATAAACGATTTCTCAAAAACAGCTGCCAATTCTAAACCAAACATTCATATTTTTGGCGGATCAGGAGTCATTGTTTACGATGCACCCCTGTTCTTCCAAACCTATGCAGAAGTTGAATTTATGGAGGCAGAGGCTGCCGTCCGTTGGGGGCTGGCTGGTGGTAATGCTGCTGCACATTATAATGCAGGGGTAAAAGCTGCCATGGAAGAATTGGCATTATATGGGCCCGATGGTGTAATTCCTCCATCGGAAATTACTGATTATTTAGCTGCAAACCCTTTTGATGCTGCAAAGGGACTGGAACAAATAAATGATCAATATTGGGTAGCTACTTTTGGTAATTCCCTGGAATCCTTTTCAAACTGGAAAAGGTCCGGCTATCCTCAATTGGTTCCCTTAAATATTGCCGCTTCACTTACCGGTGGAAAAATACCGAGAAGGTTTACTTATCCGGCTTCTGAAAAAATTAACAACCCCGATAATGTCGCTGCTGCAGTGGCAAATATGGGGGGAGATGAATTAACTACCAGAATGTGGTGGGATAAATAATTATAATATAATTGTCTTGGTGCATAAACAGGTGAGTTTGCTCACCTGTTTATGCACTGTTTTCTTCAAGCTGAGTTCGAAATAAGCTAAAAGTAAACGAGGATGTCCAATAAGGATAGCCTCGTTTTTAATTTCAGGGCTTTTCGTCCCTATTTCTCTTGCCCGTTAAACCGGGCTACCTGTTGCAAAAGGCTATCATTCAACGACCTCAAATCGAAAAAGGCAATCCCGTCAGCACCCCCTTTGAAAGAAGCTCTCATGGCCTTTGTCAGACTGTTGCCTTTCTTCAAAGCAGGGAGAAAAAGTCCCGTAAATATTTTTGAGCCTTTCCCAACCGATGCTCTATCAATTTTAGAAACTCTTCTCAGCCAGGCATATTTTTTCCCGTAGAAGCTGTGATAAGCCATGGGGAAATAGTAGTTCAGGTGCCAGCTGTCCCAATCCTGCCTGACCATGCTGCGTGCCATATCAGGCGTGGGGAAAACCGCGGCACTGGTTATCAACCCGGCTTTTTCTATCTGGTTTCTGAGTTGTATAACGGTAGTATCCAGCACTTTTAAACGGAACGATAACCAAGTGGTGTCATGGAGTGGATCAGGAAGGCTTAACGGGTCAATACCATATTTTTCTTCATATATTTTACGCATGTATGGATGATATCCATAATCATATTCCGGCATAATATCCTTTTGTCTCAAATGATATTTCGGTTGTAGTTTTTTGGGCAGTATCACATCCACATAACGGATATAGTCGAAATGAATGCCGCTCAGCCCTTTTACCGAAATCAACTCGTTTATTTTGTTTTTCAAATAGTTACGTACTTGAGGCAAACCGGGACACATGAACTTATAATAATTTACATAGGCCTTTTGTTCGCCCAGGGACTTTCCCTGTTCGTTTACCGAAAGCCACTCCGGCGGTGCTTTCGTGTTGTTCATGGTTACATACCAGGCTTGTGTTTGAATGCCGAAGCAACTGGCTATCAAAGCAATTTTATGTAAATTGGCCGTATCGGCCTGGAGTAACAAACCGGTAATTCCCGCATTCGACAATTTCTGTAAAGTAGTTTGCCATTTAGCCGTGTTCCAATTGGGATAGGCTTGTGCCCAAATCCAATACTTTGGTATAACTGTTTTGGCTTGCCTTGTTACAAATTTGATAAATCCCCATTTGTCCGGAACATGCATATTTACAACTCCTTGTGGCGACCACACCCAATTAGCTTCCGGCAGGTTTTTTCCGGTTACCGAATCGCTCTGTTTCACATAAATTCTGTTTTTAACAGAAACCGGCCATTCCACCCTTGAAAAGTTAAACCGCCATTCATCGTTGTTTGCCGGAAGTTGCCCGTTATCGAAATTTGTCCACGGAATAGCCAGTTCCACTGTCCAGCGGCTGTCGGTATCGCCAGGATGGTTTGGTGTTCCGTATAGAGCCACATTTGATTTCAGTCCTTTAAAGTTCCATTTCAGGTTGGCTTTTCCTCCCCAGTTATAAGGTTTGTTCATAAACAAATCCATCACTGTTCCGAGTGTATTGATTTCCAGTTCATAATAGTTCAGTCCATCCCCATCCGGATCAATAAACAGTTCAAAATCGTTATCGTGGTAAATCGTGTCATCTCTCTGCATCAATTTCCCCGAAATATCCGGTTCACCGAGACATGCCGCCACGTATAAATATTTATCATCCCACATCATTTTAAAATGGGTAAACAGATTTTCAGGCATTTTGGCCGCGGTGGCGATGTCCGAAAAATCATCAGACCACGGGATGTTTTGCCAGGCTCTTTCATCAATTTTACCATCAATCGTTACAGAATCAGTAGTAAAATAGCAAGTGTAATTCCGGGGAAACACTTTACTTTGCGCCGTTAAGCCAAAAGGCAGGAGCAAAAGCAAAAAGATGAATAGTCGGTTCATGGGCTTTCATTTTTTTAGATACAAAAGTTTTAAATTTTACGGTTTCAATACATGGCCAGCATCTTTATCTGCTTGTGAAACGCTTTTTCTGCATTCTTCTGTCAAAGATATGATTTATTCCGTTTCGGTATATGGATAAAAGCTGTTTTACGGCCGCGTTCATCTTTTCGGCAAAAGGAATAATGATTACATTTGTATTATTTAAAGTTCAACTTCTGGGTATTGGGACAAAAAGTAATTGTATCGGTGATAAATGATTTGGTTACTGACCAACGGGTGAAAAAAGTCTGTGGTACATTGCACGAAATGGGATTTGACATCTGGTTGGTGGGCCGCCGGATGAAAAACAGCCCTCCCATGGACAGCCGTCCTTATGCTTGCCGCCGGATGAAACTTGTCTTTGAAAAAGGGCCTGCATTTTATACCTGCTTTCAGGTACGCCTCTTTTTCTTTTTGTTGTTTCACAAAGTTAATTTGTTGGTTTCAAATGATTTGGACACATTATTGCCAAATTTTCTTGTTTCGCAAATGAAACGTATTCCTTTGGTGTATGACAGCCACGAATATTTTACCGGCGTTCCCGAATTGCAAAACAGCCCGGTAAAGCAAAAAATATGGAAACGGTTGGAACGGTGGATATTCCCCCGGTTAAAACACGTTTTTACGGTCAACGGTTCCATTGCCGGCCTTTATGAAAAGGAGTATGGCATCCGGCCTGTTGTTGTCCGCAATGTGCCGTTGAAGAGAAAAACACAAAAGAAAAAGGATAGGTCGGATCTCGGGTTGCCGGCACACAAACATCTGTTGATTTTACAGGGGGCGGGCATCAATATTCAACGGGGTGCAGAGGAGATGACGGAAGCCATGCAGTTTATTGAAAATGCGGTATTGCTCATCGTTGGCGGGGGAGATGTGTTTGATATTTTAAAAGAGAAGGCAAAACAGCTGGACATTCAGGACAGGGTGCTGTTCCTGCCGCGCCAGCCTTACGAGAAACTTATGCAATACACTGCTGTTGCCGATCTGGGGCTGACTTTGGATAAGGATACCAACATTAACTACCGGTACAGCCTTCCCAACAAAATTTTTGATTATCTTCATGCCGGCGTTCCCGTTTTGGCTTCAAAGCTGGTGGAGATAGGGAAAATCATTGACACCTATCAGGTTGGAACGTTTATTCCCGACCATCAGCCGCGGCATATTGCACAGAAGGTGAATGAGATATTTTCCCAACCTGAAAAATTATTGCAATGGAAGAAAAATACACACAAGGCCGCCCGTGAACTTAACTGGGAAAATGAATCGAAAAAGTTGAAAAAGATTTATGAAGAATATGTCTGATATTCACGTACATATTATTTCGTTTGACATACCCTATCCTGCCAACTATGGCGGGGTGATTGATGTTTTTTATAAGGCCAAAGCACTGGCCGAACACGGTGTCAGGGTCCATCTGCATTGTTTTGAGTATGGGAGGAGGAAAGTGCCGGAACTGGAAAAAATGTTTTATGAGGTTCGCTATTACAAGCGGGACATTTCAAAAAAGCATCTTTTCAAAAGTAATCCGTACATTATTGAAACCCGTATTTCCGAAAGGCTTGTAAATGACTTATTGAAAGACGGTTATCCGATTATTATGGAGGGACTGCATACCAGCGGTCTGTTGTTTGAGAAACGCCTGAAGCACCGGAAACGCATTGTCAGGACCCACAACATAGAACATGAATATTACAGTAACCTGTCGCATGCAGAGACGGACCTTTTTAAGAAGTATTATTTTTTTAATGAGGCGGCCAAGCTGAAAAAGTATGAAAAAGTCTTGGCAAAAGCCGATCTCCTGCTGGCTATTTCCCAAACCGATTATGCCTATTTTTCCGACAGGTATAAATCGGTGGCCTATGTCCCTGCTTTTCATCCTTATACTGCTGTCAGGGGCCTGACGGGACAGGGGCGTTATGTTTTATACCATGGCAACCTGTCGGTCCCTGAAAATATCAATGCTGTTACAACCTTGTTAAACGAAGTTTTCAGGGGATTGAATATCCCCTTTAAAATTGCAGGGTTAAATCCGCCACGGTCTTTGTGGCAGCTTGTGGGGGCAAATCCTTTGGCAGAGCTGATAGCCAATCCCGGTGATCAGCAGCTGAACGAATTAATAGCCCATGCACAGGTCAATATATTTTTCACTGGCCAGGCCACCGGCTTAAAGCTTAAACTGCTCAACGCCCTTTACAACGGACGGTTTGTACTGACAAATGATAAAATGCTAAGTGGAAGTAACTTAGATAATCTATGCGTGGTTGAAAACAGCTTTTCTGAAATGAGGGGGCAGCTCACCGAACTTATACAAAAAGAATTTACCGTGGCAATGAAAGTGGAGCGGCAGGTACATTTGCAAACCCTGTATAAGAATGGCAACAATGTGGAGAAATTAATTAAGCTTATTGTCTGAATCAACGATGCTGCCTTCTTCGCATTTGATGATCCGTCCCGGGAATTTATGAATCAGGTTGTAGTTGTGCGTGGCCATAATGACGGTATGTCCTGACTGGCATATTTTTAGAAGCAGGCGCATAATTTCGTTGGAAGTCTGTGGGTCAAGGTTTCCAGTTGGCTCGTCGGCAAGGATAAGCTCCGGGTTGTTCAACAGTGCGCGGGCAATGGCAACACGCTGCTTCTCACCACCTGACAGCTGATGGGGACGGGCTCCCAGTTTGGCTACCAAATCCACATCCGAGATAACTTCCATTATTCGCTTGTCGATGGCCCTGTTATCTTTCCATCCGGTGGCTTTCAGCACGAAATAAAGATTGTCCTTGACAGACCTGTCTTCGAGCAGCCTGTAATCCTGAAAAATAATTCCTATTTTTCTCCGGAGAAAGGGGACTTGTTTCTTTTTTAATGTCAAAAGGTTAAAATCGCAAACCATGGCTTCTTTTGCTTCTGCCGGCAGTTCGGCAAAGAGGGTTTGCAACAAACTCGATTTGCCACTGCCGGTTTTCCCGATAAGATAAACGAATTCCCCTTTTTCTATTTGGAAATTTACATCGGTCAGAACAAGTTTATTTTTCTGGGATACGGACAATTCCTGAAGTGAGACAACCGAAGTTTCTGCCATGACAATTTGTTTTGAACAAAAATATAAATTTATCCCGAACCGGCCCCGGGAGATATTTAACATAATTTTTGTCAGATATTCGGGGAACTTTCATAAATTTGGCAACAAAAATTACCATTATGACCGATGACGCACAATTTGTTTTAGAAGAGGCTGAAGAAAATATGGGCCATTCCATTCGGCACCTGGAAAAAGAATTTCAAAAAATAAGGGCCGGTAAAGCTTCCCCGGGTATGCTGAGCGGCATCAGGGTGGAGTATTACGGAACCCAGACCCCGATTGAGCAAACGGCAAACATCAACACGCCCGATCCGCATTCTATTGTGGTTCAGCCATTTGATAAAAGTACCATTCACGATATCAAAAAAGCCATAATGAATGCCAACCTGGGGTTTAACCCCATGGACGAGGGCGATATTCTTCGTATTAATGTGCCGCCGCTGACCGAAGAAAGACGGCTTGACCTGGTGAAAAAAGCCAAACAGGTTACGGAAGATACCAAAGTAGCCATCCGGAATGTGCGGCGCAGTGCCAACGATGATGCCAAAAAATTGGAAAAAGAGGGCGTTCCGGAAGATGATGTAAAACGCCTTCTGGATGAAATTCAAAAACTTACGGATAAATATACGGGAAAAATTGAAGCCCTTCTTGAAGCAAAAGAGAAAGATATAATGACTATTTAATTTGCAACATTGTCGTTGACAATTCGGGATTATAATATTTTTATGGAAAAGCCGAAGGTTTCATGGATGAAAAACCCGACCAAAAAGCAGGTGCTTCTCGTGTTTTTTACATGGTTTGTTTCGATTTTTTTGATCACAACCGTAATGACTGACTTTTTTGGTAAGAACTTCTTACAAAAGGGATATTTCACGATTTACTTACTGATAATTGTTGCTACGGCTATTGTCATCAGGGTAGTTCGTAACTATTGGAAAATACATCAATAAAGTCAGAAATTTTTGTGGGAAACGGACGAAATTAGTCCCCTAACTTTTTTCTGTTTTTTGATTTTACCCGTCTTGCCAGCTGAAAGGCGGTCCGGATGATGTTAGAGGTGGTTACAAACGCCTGAATACCTGAATTTATCATGGCTTTGGCAATGTTTACCATGTTGAAAGCATCTTGTACGGAATCGTATTGCTGCCGGATACTGTTTTCCTGTTTCCGGTTTTTGTCTTTTAGTTGTTCGAGGTATTTGTCGGTCATTTTCTGGTTGGAGAAACTGGTCCCGCCCCGAAATTGTTTCTCTTTGGTGCTGGAAAGGTTTTTCCCCAGGATTTTTCGTATGGTGGAGAAAATCAGTGGTTCCCTGAAAGCATAAATAAAGAGTGCCATGAACAAATAAAAGACAGTTACAATGAGGAACCCTCCCATCCGTGTTCCGGCATGGGCCGCATACCAATTGACAAAGGCAAAGGAGAGAAACATAAAAACGAACACGAGGACACCGAAAAGCATGGAGAAAAGAACCATTTGGCCAACCATTTCGGCCGATTTCTTGCGATAGGCTATCTTGCTGTATTCCAGCCGGAGGTCCACATAGGTCTTCAACTCATCAATCAATACCTTGATAGGTTCCCTGAAATCAGGATTTTCCATTCGGTTTTTCCCTTTTTTCTTCATTTGGTAGTTAATAAAAATGAAAGCATTCAAAAATAAAAACTCACGCAAAGTGTGCTAAAATTTAATACAAAAACCGCAAAGCTAACTATTTTGCCTCTTAGCGACCTCTGCGTGAGCTATCTGGTGCTGTCTTTTTAGCCCCCGAATAGTATAACTTTTTCGGGCTAATTAGCTTTTTGTTGCTTTTTTAACGTCTTCGATGACAGTAGCTCCGGTTTTCTTGACATCTTCGAGTGCTTCATTTCCTGCTGTCTTGACATCTTCCAGTAATTCGGAACCGGTTTTTTTAACGTCTTCCAGAATTTTGTTTACATTTTCTTTCAGGTCATCAAACTGGTCCAGCAACTCGTCGGACACTTCTTTGCTTTTATCGGCTACTCTTTTCCGTGTTTGTTCGCCGGATTCGGGTGCATACAGCAAGCCGGCAATGGCTCCGATAGCTGCACCAATGACCATGCCTGAGAAAAAGGCAAATCCTGAATGTGAATTATTGTTGCTCATAGTACTAAATTTTAAAAGTTAAACATTCTGTAAATAGTTATTTTGTTATAGCTTTTTTTACAAAAAAAGTTACGCATTTCTTCGTAAAAAAAACCAAATTACATACGTTGTGTTAAGAACTTGACAATTCGTCTGTTGTTCATAAACTGTCGCGCCACCACTTTTATTATGGTGTAGGAAGGTATTGCAAGAATCATGCCTGTAATGCCCGCCAGCTTGCCCCCGACGATAATGACAAGAAAGACTTCCACGGGGTGTGCTTTCACACTTTTGGAATATATTTGCGGTTGAAGTACAAAATTGTCAATCAGGTTGGCTATACCGAATACGCCCAGCACAATAAGGATTGTTTCGCCAATATTGTTGTAATATCCCAATCCGAGTTGCGATAATATTGCCAGTACAATACCTGTTGCTGCACCAATAACCGGCCCGAGATAGGGGATAATATTCATCAGCCCGCCTAAAAAACCAATGAGTAAAGCGTTGGGAATACCCAATAGGGTTAAACCAATCACTTCGAGTGTCATCATAATGGCCACTTCCGCAAAAACGCCGTATGTGTACCGCGTCAATAACTTTCGCGAATCTGAAAGTACATTACTCAGATCCTGTTCGTACTTGGCCGGTGTTAAATTTAAAATAAAGCTTTTTAACAGGTTCGGCTCCAGCATGGTGTAAAAAGTGAGAAACAAAATGATAAATACGCCCATGAGGAATGAACCGGTCGTCCCTATCATAGCGGAGAAAATGTTGGTGAATTTGGCCAAATCAACAATCTGGCTCAGCTGTTCATACAAAAGGCCCGAGAGGGTTGTATTGGCATTGGTGATGTTGTACTGAACAAGAAAATGACGTGTTTCGGTGAGTGCTTTTTGAAAATGGGAAAAGACAGCATCGATATTGATGGAAGTGATGATATCCGCTTGCTTTAATATCAAAGGGACAACCAAAACGATAAACCCCAAAAAGACGGTTATCATCAGCAGCAGCGTTATTATCACACTCAGGGCATGGGGAAGCCTGAATTGTTTTATTCTTGCCCGGTCAAGATATTTCACTGCCGGGATACCGAGGTATCCGATAAAAGTAGCCGCCAACAGATAACCTACAATATCGGAGAAATACCATAAAAGCAAGGCGGCAATGGCTATTGTACCGATAACTTTTATGATGCTCAGGGATGTATTGTTTCTGCTGTCCATAAAGTGGAATGTCAGGAATTTAAAAAAGCTAAAATAGAATATTTTGGTGAATGGGTTAGCGGGTTTCCCAACATTCTTTAAGAAAAATGGACAACAAATACCTGTTAGCTGACAAAAATTCCGGAAATTATGGCTGTTTTTTTAACAGTGCGGGAAAAGAAAATCATAAAAAATGCGTTTAATTCATTAGAAATATGCAATTTTGCTTTCTCATGTTACAAAAAGGATCCATAAAATTAAGGGCTGTCGAGCCGCAGGATATAGATTTTCTGTTTCATTTGGAAAATAAACCTGCACTGTGGCATATATCGCAGACGCTGGTGCCTTTTGCGCGTTTCGACATGGAGCAGTATGTGTTTTCGGCAAACAAACAAGACCCGTTTGCTGCCGGACAGGTGCGTTTTATCATAGAACTTGTTCAGGACAATGATCCCAGGGTTATCGGGACGATAGACCTGTTTGCCCTCGATGCCGTTAACCGCAGGGCAGGTGTGGGAATAGTCATTCTCGAAAAATACCGGAGAAAATCGTTGGCCGGAAAGGCACTGGAAATACTCATCGATTATGGATTTAATTTTTTAAATTTGCATCAGCTTTATTGTAATATTGAAGTTGAAAATGAGGCAAGTTTAAAGCTCTTTAAAAGTCGTGGATTTGAAGTTTCAGGCCTGAAAAAAGAATGGAACAGGAAAAACGGAAAATGGGCAGATGAATATTTACTGCAGCTGATGGCAGGCGGTTAAAGGAAAAAATACACAAACATTATGGCATATTACCATTCAAAATATGGGCATCCGGCCAAATCTCACAGCCGTGCCCGCAAATTTCTGTTTCGGTTTTTGTTTGTTCTGATATTGTTGTTGCTTGCTTCCGGGTATTTTGTTTATCAGGTAATCAGCGGTCCTAACGTGTGGACGCCCAAGGGGGAAACCGTAAGTATTTACGTCCCGACAGGGGCTGATTTCGGCCAGCTTAAAAGCATCCTTTATTCCAAAGGGCTGATTATACACCGAAGGAACTTTGAATGGTGGGCAAAGAAAAAGAAATTGCCACAACTGGTCAAACCCGGACACTACATTATTACAGAGGGCATGTCTGATAACCAGCTTGTGAATATGCTGCGTGCCGGCAAGCAGGTTCCTGTAAATGTTACCTTTAACAATGTGCGTGATATCTATCAGCTGGCCGGAAAAGTGGGCAAACAGATAGAGGCCGATTCGGCAGACATTGTTAAGTTTCTGAATGACCGGAGTAACCTTGCCCGGGCCGGTGTTGATACCATACCGGTTTCCACCTTGTTTATCCCCAACACCTACCGGCTTTACTGGACTACTACGGCAAAGGAGTTTGTTGACCGGATGATACGCGAGTACAGGAGGTTTTGGAACAAAAGCCGGCTCCAAAAAGCGCATGCGGCAGGACTGACCCCGACACAGGTTGTAATTCTGGCCTCTATTGTGGAAAAAGAGACCAACAAAAACGATGAAAAGCCGCGAATAGCCAGCGTTTACATCAACCGGTTACATGAAGGATGGCGGTTGCAGGCCGACCCGACTGTGATATTTGCCCTTGGAAACCCAAACATCCACCGGGTACTGAATGTTCAAAAGCAGGTCGATTCCCCTTACAATACCTACCGTCATCGCGGGTTGCCCCCCGGGCCGATTTGTATCCCTTCTATCTCGTCAATTGATGCCGTGTTGAACTACGACAAGACCCACTACCTCTATTTCTGTGCAAGAAGCGACATGTCCGGTTACCATGCTTTTTCCGAAACCAACCGCCAGCACCAGAAAAATGCAAAGAAATATCAGGAGGCACTGGACAAACTGAGGATATATAAATAAAGGTGATGTGTTTGAAACAGGCATGGCCGGTGTCAGATTGTCTTGTTATTTGAGATTCAAAGAATTTATTATGAAAGCAGTGGCGCGAATAGTGGTCTGGCTTGTGATGCTCGTTGGCGGAACCTGGGGCGGCCTGGCCCTTGACAGCAAATTATTTCCTCATTTGCATGGAAATCTGTGGATGCACGTTGTTGGTTTCTTCATTGGGGCCGGCGTGTTGAAACTGGTAATGACCGTTAGCCGTAACACGGGACGTACACTGGCCGGGTACGGCAGGGAAGGGGATTTGCCACGCATGGAAACCAACCGGCTTGTAACGGAAGGTGCCTATCGTTATATGCGGCATCCCATGCACCTTGGCTTGCTGTTTTTTCCGTTTGTTTTTGCCTTTCTCGCCGGTTCACCCTCTTTTGTCCTGATGATTGCACCACTGGAGGCCGTTTTTATGTTGCTTATGATAAAATGGGTTGAGGAGCCGGAAGCCATCCGTAAATTTGGCGATGCCTATCTTGAATATCAGAAAAAAACACCCTGGTTTTGTTTGAAACCAACCTGTCTGAAAGCATTGTTTGACAAAATAGAAAAGCCTGCAAAGCACCCGCTTTGAAGTAGCCCGCCATTACTTCATGTTTCTTGCTTTAAATCTCACATTTTGCAGGCTTTCCGTATGTAAGCCTTATGCCGGGTGCAGGTTATTAACATCTACAAGTGTAAAATTATAAGGAAAGTTTATTTTAATGAAAACAAATCACCTATTTTTGTACCAACAATGAGACATTTTTTCCTTAAATATATCAACAACCGTTACTTCTATACGGGACTGGCCTTTGTTATCTGGATGGCTTTTTTTGACAATGATAATTTCAGGGAACAGATGCGGTTAAGTAACAAAATTGAACAACTTCATCAACAGGAATCTTTTTACAAGGCGGAGATACAAAAAAACAAAAGTGCCCTGAATGCACTAAAATACGACACCACCCGGCTGGAAAAGTATGCCCGTGAGAAATATTTCATGAAAAAAGACAACGAAGACGTATATGTGGTCATCAGAAAAAAACCGGAGTAAACCGGCTTTGCCAGGTCGTAAACCGATATTCTCTTATTTCCCCTTTCTTTTTGGTAACGATTCCTCCTTATTGATTATAAGATATTTAACTTTATCAATTTTTATTCTCTATTAAAAGAAATTTTTATATTTGCAAAATACTACTTTAAGATAGTATTTAATGAAACTTTCAAAGACTTCGGAATATGCCCTGCGTATACTGGGTTTTATGATTAACTCGGAAAAGCAGGTTTTCACAGCTCGCTATCTGGTAACGTACTTGCATATCCCCGACAAATATTTGCGGCGGCTTATGACCGATTTGGCCAGAAACGGTTTCATTAAAAGCATTCAGGGCCGTGAAGGCGGCTATGTTTTCGCCAAAAATGCCACCACCATTCATCTTTCTGAAATTATTGATGCTGTGGAAGGCATGGACAAATATACCGGATGCCTGCTGGGTTTGAACAATTGCAGCGATGATAGCCCGTGCAGCCTTCACTACGCCTATGCCCCTATCAGAAACCAAGTGCTCAATCTCTTGGACACACTTACCCTGGCCGATTTAAAAAGTTTGAAAATCAAAAGGTTTTAGCCGGATATGCCTGCAAATATTTCCATATCATTGTCATTAGTAGAGTTTAAGAAAGGATTTAACTACCTAAATGAATCTTTTTCAATTTTATTTTTTATCAAACCTTAAATTTATTTCTATGAAAGAAACATTACTAGACAAGTTTATGAGTAAAAAGGGCCTTTACACAGGCTTTTGGATTATTGCCATTTTTATGGTAACTATCCTGATTTACTACACTGCCACCCTGCAAAGGGAAGTTCCCCCCATACCGAAACAGGTGAAATCGGAAAGTGGAGAAGTGCTATATACCTATAACGATGTGGTGGAAGGAAAGGGGTATTTTCAGGAATTCGACCTGATGGACTGGGGTACCTTGTTGGGAATGGGAGCCTACATTGGTCCCGATTTTACCACCAATTTTTTTCATCACCGGGCCGAATACCTTTATGATTTTTATGGCCAAAAGGTTTATGGCCAAAAGGCAGCGGACCTTAGTCCCGAACAAAAAGGCTATATCAAAGCTTTGGTAAAAAACGATTTTCACAACAAAACCAGGCTTCGCAAAGAAGGCGTTACCTACACAGATGCTTCGGCACAGGCTTTTCGCAACAATGTAAAATACATCACAAGAATGTTGGTGGAAGGTGATCCGCAACGAGGATTTCCTGGGCATATCATCACAAAAAAAGAGGCCGAAAAGATTGCCTGCTTTGTTGACTGGTCGCAGTTAGTTGCGTCAACCCTTCGCCCCGGCACCGAAGGTACCGTTAATCAAAGAACCTGGTCGAACAACTGGCCACACGAGCCGTTAGTGGACCAGGATACCGGTTTCAACAGCCATTGGGTTTCGTTATGGGAATTCTTGCTTTTATGGACGTTGACCATTGTGGTTATTTTCCTTTCTTACGAATATCTTTTTAATAAAGACCGCAAAGAAGACCTGCAACCGGCCATCCAGGTTACCAAACTGTTTCCTTCGCAGAAAAAATTGTTGAAATACATTCCCATTGTGGCACTTCTTTTTGTGGTACAGCTCTTTCTGGGAGGCTATTTGGCCCATCTGTACATTAATCCGGCCAAAAACTTTATTTTACCCCAGTCGCTTTTTCCGTTCAATGTTTTGCGTTCGGTACACACCCAGCTGGCCATTTTGTGGGTTGCTGTGGGTTGGCTGGTGGGCGGATTGCTCATTGCCCCCTGGATAGCCAACAAAGACCATAAGCTTCCCTGGCTTATCGATGTACTCTGGGCCGCTTTGGTTATTGTGGCCGTTGGCTCGGTCATCGGACTGTACATGGGTGCCATGGGCGAAATGCGCCATGTTTGGTTTTGGTTTGGAAACGAAGGCCGCGAACTCATTAATCTCGGCAGGGTATGGGATATCGGACTGGTCATCGGACTGGTGTTCTGGTTCCTGCTTATCATTACCCTCATCCGAAAATCAGCTACCAATAACCCGTTGGTGGGAACCATCATTTGGTCAGCCTTTGCCATCGCCACCTTGTACATTGCGGGTATGATGCCTCTGAACAAAATTATGCCTAATTTTACGGTGGACGATTATTACCGCTGGTGGGTCATCCACCTCTGGGTGGAACTGACTTTTGAGCTGTTTGCCGCCGGTGTCATCGCTTTCTTTACCGTTTCATTGGGGCTCATTTCGCAAAAAACGGCCGAAAAGGTTATGTTTTTCGAACTGTTCCTGATTATGATGTCGGGTACGCTGGGCGTAGGCCATCACTACTGGTGGCAGGGGCTGGACGAATACTGGATTGCCATTGGCGGAATTTTCTCGGCCCTGGAGCCGTTGCCGCTGGCCTTGATGATAGTCGAAGCCTGGAAAAACAAAAGAGATGGTGCGCATAGCGGCAAAGATTTCAAGTTTGCCACACCGTTTATGTGGATTGCCGGATCAGCTGTTTTAAACTGGATTGGTGCCGGGTTTTTCGGAATGATTATCAATACTCCCACCATCAGTTACTACTCCCACGGCACTTATTTGATTATGCCTCACGGGCATGTGGCCCTGTTGGGTGCTTTTGGATACATTTCCATTGCTTTCCTGTACATGACTTCGCGGGCCAATGCCCTTGCCAACGGCTGGGAATGGAACGGCAAATTAAGCCAATGGGGATTCTGGTTGCTGACCATCGGTGTTTTGCTGTTTGCCCTACCTACCCTGATTATTGGGGCACACCAAACCAAAATGGCAGCTGATCTGGGATATTATTACACCCGCACCCGTGAGGCCCTTATGGCCGTGAGGGGTTGGATGTGGTTCCGGATTGTACCGGACAGTATGATGATTCTGGGTGGAATTATCGTTTTTATTGACCTCTGTAAGAAAACTTTTTTTGGAAAGCCTGAAACATCGGTTAACGAAGCGTAAACTGCCATGGGCTGAAGAAAGCGAATTTCCCCGGAAATCCGCTTTCTTCCATCTTTTAAAGAAATATTTTTCCGGTTTATTGACTTTTCTTAAAAAACATTAAAATCAGAAACTGAGACGGTTTTTTTCTTACCTTTGAAAAGCCTTTTTAAAAAAGTTAAGGAAAGATAAATCAATTTATTAACATTAAAAAATAGACAAAATGGAACAAAACGGCGTATTAGTATTAAAACCCATGCCCGAATTTAAACTGGAAGCTTTTAATGCTGCCACTGGGCATTACGTAGATGTTAAATCGGAAGATTTCAAAGGAAAATGGACAGTTATCTGCTTTTATCCGGCAGACTTTACTTTTGTTTGTCCTACGGAAATTGCCGCTATGAATGCCAGCCTCGGCGAGATTCACGACCGGCTGGGTTGTGAGGTGCTGGCTATTTCCACCGATACCAAATTCAGCCACAAAAGATTTGTGGAAACGGAGCCTTTGCTGAAAGGCCTTAAAATGACCATTGGTGCTGATTCCACAGGAGAAGTATCCCGTAAGTTTGGCGTATTAATTGAGGATTTGGGAATTGCCCTCCGTGGCAGGTTTTTGGTAAATCCTGATGGCATTGTCATGGCACAGGAAGTACAAGCTCCTCCGGTAGGCCGTAGCGTAAAAGAGTTTATCCGTCAGATTGAAGCCCACCAGCACGCCCACAAAACAGGTGAAGTTTGCCCGGCAGGCTGGCGTCCCGGTAAGAAGACACTTCCGGTAAATACCGATGTGGAAGCTATGACAGGAAGGGTAGGAGATTACGTTACCATTGAAGAGATTATGTCGTAAAAAAAGACAATATTTTTCATAAAAGCCCCCTTGACTTTGTGCCATGGGGGCTTTTTTATTGCGGGTCCACGTCCACCTGCACCAAAACCGATTTTACGGTAGTGTGGGCCTTGAAGTTGTCCAAAACCTTTTTAAGCTGTGTCTTTTGTTCTGCGAGATGTGCATCGCGGCGGATTTTCAGCATAATCTGCTTGATGTACCAGTTCTTGATGCGGGAGACCATCGGATATTCCGGCCCGTAAACCAAACCGCCAAAGCGGGTTTTCATATCGCGTGCCAGTTCGGCTGCCGCCACATTCAGCTTATTCGGGTCTTTGTGCTTTAACTTAATGATGACCAGCCGGTAATAGGGCGGATAGCGAAACCGTTGCCGTTCTGCCAGCTGCCGTTCGTACATGCTTTTATAATCATGCCGTACCACATCCTGAATAATGGGGTGCCCGGGTTGCCATGCCTGAATAATGACAGTACCCTGTTTGTCCTTGCGCCCCGCCCGTCCGCTCACCTGTTCCATCATCTGAAAACTGCGTTCGTGCGCCCTGAAATCAGGAAAGCTGAGCATGTTGTCGGCACTCAGGATGCCCACCACCTGCACATTGTCGAAATCAAGACCTTTGGTAACCATTTGTGTGCCGGTGAGGATATCGGTCTTCCGGTTTTCAAAGCTGTAAATAATACGCTGGAATGCATTTTTTGACCGTGTGGTGTCCAGGTCCATCCGGTCGATACGGGCTTCCGGCAATATCAAAGCCAGTTCTTCTTCCACTTTTTCCGTTCCGAAGCCCTGCATTACCACGTTGGGACTGCCGCAGCTTTCACAAACAGCAGGTACCGGTCGCGAATAGCCGCAATAATGGCATTTCAGCAGCTGTTGTTTTTTGTGATAGGTCATGGTAACATCGCAGTATTTGCACTGCGGTACCCAGTTGCACTGCTCACATTCGATGCGGGTGGAAAACCCACGCCGGTTTTGGAAAAGGATAACCTGATGCTTGTTTTCCAAAGCCTTTTTAATATGGCTGAGCAAAACGGAAGAATAATGCAGTTGCAGCAGGCGGCGGCGTTTTTCCTCTTTCATGCTCACTACCAGTATCTCAGGCATTTTCACGCCGCCAAAACGTTCGTTAAGCGATACCAGTCCGTATTTTCCGTTTTGGGCGTTAAAATAGGTCTCCACCGCCGGCGTGGCCGAACCCAGCACCACTTTGGCCCCGTGAAGTTTTGCAAGGTAAATAGCGGCATCGCGGGCATTGTAGCGGGGTGCCGGGTCAAATTGTTTATACGAAGTGTCGTGTTCTTCATCCACAATAATCAGTCCGAGATTTTTATACGGGAGAAACATGGCCGAACGCGGCCCGAGGACAATGCGATAGGGTTTGTGGACACCGGCCTGCTGAAGCCCGGCGATATTTTCCCATACCTCAGCACGTTCATTCTGGTTGTAGCGCGAATGATAAACACCAATTTCATCACCAAAATGCTTTCGCAGGCGGTTGATGATTTGTGTGGTGAGGGCTATTTCAGGCAAGAGGTACAGCACCTGTTTTCCCTGTTGCAGTGCATCCTCCATCAACCGGATATACAGTTCGGTTTTTCCGCTGGAGGTAACGCCGTGCAGCAACACCACCAAATGTTTCTGCATTTGCGCCGTGAGTGCTTCGTAGGCTTCCTGCTGGCCGGGGCTCAACGTAAAAGCACCGGCAGTTTCGGTATCTTCTTCCGTAAAGCGGCTGATGGTTTTTTCTTCGAGCAGAAAAACGCCTTTTCCCACAAGGGCTTTAACAGCGGCATCGGCGGCTTTTGTCTTGGTTAGCAGCTCAGCTTTTGTTACAGAAAAATCTTTCTTCAGCGGGAACCCCGACAGGGAAAGAAATCCCATAATCAGTTCTAATTGTTTGTGTGCCCGTTTTCCCAGCTGTTCCATGAGCTCCTGTAAAGCTGTTTCGTCGAAGTAATGCGGGGCCAGCCGTACCATTTTTGTCTTTTTTGGTTTGTACTGCTGTTTCAGCTCCTCTTCCATCGCGATAAGCCGGCGTTCTATCATGGTTTTAAGCAGGGGCAGCACCTTTTGATAGCCGACAATGTTGGTTACTTCTTTGATGGTCAGTCCTTTTTTCTGCAGCAGGGCTTCCGTAATCCGGTATTCAGATTCGTTTAATGTCTCTTCGTCAGGGGAAAATGCCGGTGACAGGACCACTTTCGACTCGCTGCTCAGCTTAAATGCGGAAGGCATGGCTGCATTCATCACTTCACCCAGCGTACTCATGTAATAATCGGCCATCCATCTCCAAAACTGAAATTGCAGTGCGTTGACGAGTGGTTTTTCATCAAGAATAGACAAAATATATTTCGGTATTCCTTTCTGTGGCGGATGCTCGTGGAGTTCCATGACCAGTCCGGCATAAACACGGCGGCGGCCAAACTGTACCGAAACGCGCTGCCCCGGTTTTACCGCATCATTCATCGCAAAAGGGACGCGATAAGTAAATGTTCCGGGAATGGGCAGGGGAAGTAAGACCTCGGCAAACAACGTGATTCTATCCATAACACAAAGGTACATCAATTTTTTACCCAACCTGAAAGCAAAAACAGGCGCATTAAAATAGGAATTAGCCGGTTTGTGTCAATGGTGCTGCTATGGAGCAACCCCAAGGAAGGTCCCATGTCGGGGAGGTTTATAGAAAAAACTTTGTGCACCCTTGTGAAGGCCCCTTCGTCTCCTTAGTGGTAGCTTTTTCCCTTTATGAATGCGCCATCTTTTTTCGTTAAAACTTGTTAAAATGATTTTTCCCGTAAAACGGCTTCCGTAAGATAGTGGATTTTTGATAGTTTTGCATAAACTTTTAATCTTCTCCACGGCCATGGAAAATGAAAAATTTTTAGGCGAAGGGCTCACCTATGATGATGTGCTCCTGGTACCTGCTCACTCGGAAGTTTTACCGCGCGAAACCGATCTTACCACGCGTTTTTCCAGAAATATCGAATTAAAGATTCCCATTGTTTCTGCCGCTATGGATACGGTTACCGAGTCGAAAATGGCCATTGCCATGGCGCAGGAAGGCGGTATCGGGGTGATTCATAAAAACATGCGCATCGAGAAGCAGGCCATAGAAGTGAAAAAGGTAAAGCGTGCGGAGAATGGTATGATTTTGAATCCCGTAACGCTTAGTGCCAACGCCCGCGTTATCGATGCGCTGAACATGATGCGCGAATACAGCATTGGCGGTATTCCGGTGGTGGACAAGAAGAATAAACTGGTGGGTATTGTTACCAACCGCGATCTCCGTTTTGAGCGGGCCATGGAAAAGCCCATTCAGGAAGTTATGACCAAGGAAAACCTGATTACCACCACTGAATTTACCAATTTTGAAGAGGCCGCACAAATACTACAGGAGTTTAAGATTGAAAAACTTCCGGTGGTCAACAACGACTTTAAATTGATAGGCCTCATTACCTACAAAGACATTATAAAAATAGAAGCGCACCCCAATAGTTGCAAAGATACGAGGGGACGGCTGCGGGTGGCCGCGGCGGTAGGTATTGCTGCCGATACCATGCAGCGGGTGGCCGCACTGGTTGATGCGGGGGTGGATGCCATCGTTGTGGATACGGCCCACGGCCATTCGGAAGGTGTCCTTAAGATGGCCAGGCAGGTAAAGAAAAAATATCCTGAAATTGATTTGGTGGTGGGCAATGTGGCTACCCGTGAGGCTGCGCTGGATTTGCTGGCAGCAGGTGCCGATGGTATCAAAGTGGGCATTGGGCCCGGTTCCATCTGTACCACCCGTATTGTGGCCGGAGTAGGTGTCCCACAGCTTACGGCCGTGAACAATGTTGCCAAAGCGTTGCAAGGTTCGGGCGTTCCGGTTATTGCCGATGGGGGCATCCGTTATACGGGCGACATTGTAAAAGCCATTGCTGCCGGTGGCGACAGCATTATGGCGGGATCGCTGTTTGCCGGTGTGGACGAGTCGCCGGGCGAAGCCATTATTTTTGATGGCCGAAAATATAAATCCTACCGGGGAATGGGTTCGGTGGAGGCTATGCAACACGGCTCCAAAGACCGCTATTTTCAGGATGCCGAAGATGACATTAAAAAGCTTGTCCCTGAGGGAATTGTGGGGCGTGTTCCTTACAAAGGTACCCTTTCGGAGGTCGTCTTACAGATGGTTGGAGGCCTGCGCGCCGGTATGGGATACACAGGGTCAAGAAATATAAACGACCTGCAAAAAGCAAAGTTTATCAAAATTACAGCTGCCGGTGTTGCCGAAAGCCATCCGCACGATATTACCATTACCCGCGAGGCACCCAATTACAGTAGAAAAGGATAAAATAACCCGAAGAGATATGAGAAAAATATGGTTTTTTGCAATATTTATTTTTATTGCTGCAAATGTTCATGCACAGAAATCCTTGTTGAAAAAGGAGCTGCTCAACATTGGGGGGCAGAAAATTACCGCCGGGGAATTTCTGAAAGTTTATAACAAAAACGGCACAGAAGGCAAAGATACGACCAGCCTGAAAGACTATCTGCAACTCTATATTAACTTTCGTTTGAAAGTTATGGAGGCGGAAAAGTTGAAAATGGATACGGTTCCTGCTTTTATCAGAGAACTGAAAGGTTATCGGAAACAACTCGCCCGTCCCTATTTTGTGGACGAAAGCGTAACGGATTCGCTGGTTAAAGAGGCCTACGACCGGATGCAATATGATGTGCGTGCCAGCCACATTCTTGTTCGCGTCAGTCCGGATGCGAGTCCGGCAGATACGCTGAAAGCGTGGAAAAAAATCAATAAAATCCGTTCGGAGATTGCGCATGGCCTTGATTTTGGTGCGGCGGCCGTAAAATATTCGGATGACCCGTCGGCGAGGGATCAGAAAGCCATTCCCGGAAAACGGCGCGGACATCGTGGAAACAGAGGCGATTTGGGCTATTTTACTGTTTTTAATATGATTTATCCCTTTGAGTCGGCTGCTTACACAACCCCTGTGGGTAGCGTTTCCCGGCCTGTCCGAACACGTTATGGCTATCATCTGATAAAAGTTACTGATAAAAAACCGGCCATGGGCGTTGCCAGCGTGGAACATATTTTTGTGGCACTGAAACCGGGTTTTACACCGGCTGATTCTGTGGCAAAGGCGAAAAAAATTCAGAATATTTACCAAAAAATCAAAGGGGGGATGCCTTTTGAGGAAGCGGCCAAAAAATATTCGGAAGACCGCGGGTCGGCCAACAATGGCGGAAAGTTGCCCCAATTTACCTCCGGTCGCATTGTGCCCCAGTTTGTTGCGCAGATTGATCGTTTGAAGCCGGGCGAGATTTCCAAACCTTTCCAGACGATTTACGGGTTTCATATCATAAAGCTCCTGAGCAAAAAGCAACCGGGTAATTTTGCCCGGGAACAAGCTTCGCTGAAAGAGCGTGTTGCCAGGGACCAGCGTGCCGAAAAGAGCAAAGAGGCTGTGCTGGCAAAGATTAAAAAAGACCATGACCTGCGGATTTATCAGGATGCAAAAGAAGCGTTGTTTCAGGCTGTTGACTCTTCCGTTTTGGCCGGAAAGTTTAAGGCCGACAGCTTGCCCGGTACATGGAACCATGCCATTATGGAAATCGGAAAGAAAAACCCGAAGGTATATGTACAAAAAGATTTTGCCCGGTACATCCAGCAACATCAGCATGAAAAATCGTACCAGAATAAGTCGGTTATGCTGAATCATTTGTTTAAACAGTTTGTCAACGGCAACTGCCTCCATTATGAAAATGCACACCTCGAGGATTTTTATCCTGATTTTAAGGCACTCATGGATGAATACCACGATGGTATTTTACTTTTTAACCTGATGGACAAAATGGTTTGGACAAAAGCCATGAAAGATACAACAGGCTTACAAAACTTTTACCAGGCACATCGGCAGAAATACCATCATGGTACGGAAGCGAAAGCCTTTATCTTTTCCTGCCCGAAACAAGATCTTAACCAGATGCTGGCGGTCATAAACCAATACAAGGACAAACAACAACTGATAAAAGATGTTCGGAAACAGAAGGTGGGCATAAAGGGAATGGAAGCCGACAGCGGCCTTTTTCAAAAAGGGGACAGCCGGGTCCTGGATAGCATTCGCTGGAAAACAGGGCTTTCGAAACCCGTGCCCTCTGAGGTGGAAAACAAGGTAGATGTTGTTTTTATTCAAAAGATTGTCCCGCCGGGCATCATGTCGTTTGAACAGGCGCGCGGACTGGTTACTTCTGATTATCAGGATTATCTTGAAAAGGCATGGGTGCAACAGCTTCGGAAAAAATATCCCGTTAAGGTAAACCGGAAAGTCCTGGACAAGCTGATAAAATACCAGGATAAAATATAATTATGACACTGTTTGGAACAAAAACCTTCTTTCCCAAAGCAGAAAGTCATCATGGCCATTTGATTGTTGTAATGGTGTTGGCAGTGATGGCGGGTGTTTTCTCCGGATGCAGGCACAAAACCGAGCCTGCCAACGCCCCATTGGCCCGTGTTGATGGCCACTATCTATATGTCAATGACCTGAAAGGAATAGTCCCCGTAAATGCTTCCTCAGCCGACAGCCTTATGCTGTGCAAAAGTTATATTAACAAATGGGTGCATACCCAACTGTTGCTTCAGCAGGCCGAAAAAAACCTTCCGGAAGACAAATTAGATTTTAAAAAACGCCTTGAAGAATACCGTAACTCATTGGTTATCTATCAGTACGAAACAGAATATGTACGGCAAAACATGGATACGGTTGTAACGGAACAACAGATTGACAAATATTACTGGGGCCATCAGAAAGATTTTCAGCTGAAAGAGAATATTGTAAAAGCAATATACGCCATTATCGACCGTAAAAGGGAAGACAGCCCCGGACTGGAAAATACTTTCTGGAGAATGTTTCACCTGCCCGACAGCATTTTACTGGATTCATTGGAGAATTATGCACCCGTTATGGCTGAATCTTTTTCTGCGGATACAAATTTTTGGGTCCCTTTTAACCGGTTGTTGAAAATAATCCCTATCGAGACCTATAACCAGGGTATTTATTTAAAGAATCATCGAATTATTCGTTTAAAGGATGACAGCAAGATTTATCTTGTTAAATTTGTCAACTTTAAAATGAAGGATGAAATCTCGCCGGAAGAGATGGAGACAAATTTTATCCGGCAAATTATCTTAAACAGGCGCAAGACAGAAATGATCAATAAATTGCGGACTGAAATTTTTAATCATGCACTAAAACACAAAGAATTTGAAATCTATTAACATGACAAAAACGCTGAAAAGACAAAATAATATCCCGGTATTCAGATACAGTTTCCAAGGATTTCTTGTCCTTGTTTTTACCCTGGCTTTTCATTCTGCAATGTTTGCCCAGGACAGCCTTCAGGCCGAACCTGCGGGGAAAGTTATCGATCAGGTGGTTTCGGTTGTGGGCAAAACACCTATCCTGCAATCGGATGTTGAAAACCAGTATTTGAATTACAGGATGCAGGGTTCCATTGAAGGTACCGAACAGGATATGAAATGTGAAATCCTGGAAAGCCTGCTGTACCAGAAACTCATGGTGGCCCAGGCAGAGGTGGACAGTATCCAGGTTGACAAAGCACAGGTAGATGCCGAGTTGGAAAGACGGCTTTCGGGGTTTATCAACCAGTTTGGCAGTCAGGAAAAGCTGGAGAAATATTATGGAAAATCACTCACGGAGATTAAATCTGAAATCCATGATATGGTAAAAGACCAAATGCTGGCACAACAGGTGCAGCAGAAAATTATTGGAGATATTACCGTTACCCCTTCGGAGATAACCGCTTATTATAACTCTTTGCCCAGGGACAGCGTCCCCATGATAAAAACGGAATACATTATCCGTCAGATTGTCCGTAAGCCACCGGTGAACCTTGAAGAGAAGTTGCGTGTAAAAAAAGAGCTGCTCGAATTGCGCAAACGTATTCTGAACGGAGAGAGCTTTTCCACACTCGCCATTTTGTATTCTGAAGATCCCGGGTCGGCTAAAAATGGCGGTGAGTTGGGGTTTTACGGCCGCGGACAGCTTTACCCGGCATTTGAAGCAGCGGCTTATAAATTGAAACCGGGTGAAATTTCGGGTGTGGTAAAGACAAAAGCGGGGTACCACATCATTCAGATGATTGCCCGTAAAGGGGATTATATCAACGTGCGCCATATTTTGCTTGTTCCCAAAGTTTCCATTCAGGATTTGCAAAAAGCAAGGATGAAACTGGACAGCGTGGTGAAAGAGATCCGTTCGGATTCCATTACTTTTGACAAGGCGGTGGAAAAATATTCGCAGGGGAAAAACAGGAATAACGGGGGCTATCTGCTGAACCCAAATTCGGGAAGTATTGAGTTTGAAGGGGAACAACTGGATCCGCAGGTTTCGTTTATTGTAAATAAGCTGAAACCGGGTAAAATCTCAAATCCTGTCCCTTTCAAAACGGATGAAGGGAAAGACGCCTACCGGTTGCTTTATCTCGAAAAGCGGATTCCGCCTCACAAAGCCAACCTCAAACAGGACTACCCCCGGATTGAGCAGTGGGCCTTACAGGCCAAGCAACGGAAAGCCATTGACACGTGGATAAATGCCCATGCACTGGAAACCTTTGTGCGGATAAATCCCGAATATCAGCAGTGTCATTTTCGCCATACCTGGCTTTCAGGCAAAAAGAAGAAATAATTTCGGCGGCACGTTAAGTTATTTCTGTCCAATAAAATTTTGGATTATGGCCAGCACTTTTTCAGGATGGTCAAAATGCGGATGATGACTGCAATGGTTTAAAAGGTGTATTTCCTTTTTTGCTGAAACCAGCTGGCGGATATTTTCTATTTGTTGCAGGCTGGTATACTGGTCATTATGTCCGTGGAAAGCGAGAACAGGTACCTGAATTCTGCTTAGTTCCGGCTTGATGTTCCATTGCTGAAAAAAATCGGCTGTCCACGTATCGCACCAGGCATAAAAAACATCATCACAGCGTGTTCCATGATATTTCTGTAATGCCTGTTTTAGCTTTGATTCCGGCTCTTCGTATAGTTTCCTGACTTTCTCGATGCCGGGGGTTATGCAGGCCTCTTCCTGCGTGTTGGCCGAAAGCGTGATGACTTTTAATAACCCTTCCGGATGCTGTGCGGCATGAATCAATGCCAGCGAGCCGCCTTCGCTGTGCCCGAGAAGGTAATAGCTTTTCAGGGAGAGTTTCCCGATAAGGAGGCGGAGTAGTTTCTCCTCCCTATGGATATAATCAAGTCCGCGTTTTCCCTTACGGGGAGAGGATTTTCCGTATCCCAACCGATCATAAAGCAAAACAGGTAAACGGCATCTTTCAAGGAATTTCTCCGGAAAATCTTTCCACTGTCCCACCGATCCCAGGCCTTCGTGAAGAAAAATAACGACCGGGTTTTCCGGGTTTCGGTTGCTTCCATCGGGAATCAGCCTTCGGGTGAACAACCTGATACCGGATAATTCGACAAAACTATCTTCCCTAACCATTTTAAGTGTGGTTTTAGCCGTTATCTTTTACAAACAAAATTAAAACAGAGGCCAGCAACATGGAAATCCCACCGATTATCAAAGCGTAAATGGCTTCGCTGTGGAAAAATTTTTGCAGGAAGAAACCCAAAATGGCTGCGGCCACAATCTGCGGAATGACAATGAAATAATTGAAAATTCCCATGTAAATTCCCATTTTATCGTGGGGCAATGCGTTGGTAAGAATGGCGTAGGGGATAGACAGGATGCTGGCCCAGGCAACACCAACGCCCAGCATGGAAACAATCAAAAGATACTGGTTATGGATAAAATAGATGGAAAAAAGGCCAAGGCCTCCCAACAGCAGAGAAATAGCGTGGGCCGACTTTCTGCTCGTAGCTTTGGCCAGTGGCGTGAGCAGCCAGGCCACAATAGCAGCAAACCCGTTGTAAACGGCAAACAGAATGGAGACCCAGTCGGCACCGTTGTTGTAGGCTGCCGAAGTGGTGTTGGTTGTGTGAAAAACATATTCCGTTACGGCCGGCGTGGTATAAATCCACATAGAGAACAGGGCAAACCAGCTAAAAAACTGAACAAAAGCCAGTTGCAACATGGTTTTGGGCATGCCGAACATGTCGTTCATAATTTCCACCAAAGCGGTTTTATTATTTCCATTGCGCTGCATGCTACCGGAGATAAGCATCAATAATCCCAAAGCAATCAGGCCAAAAGAGAGGACATACAAGTCTTTGGTCAGATGGTCGTAATAGAACCAATAAGTAAGCAGTGCCCCGAATATCAGCCATAGAAAGCCATTGATGACCTGTTTTCTCCCTTTGCGACGGTAATCTATGGTTTCCTCTTTTCTTGTAACGGGAGCCTGTGTGCGTTCCTCTTCTTCCGCATCGTAGGCTGCCAGTTGTTCTGGCGGGTATTCTTTGGTTGTAATAATTGTCCACAGTACCGCTGTGAAATAGACCGCCCCGCCAATGTAAAAAGCCCATTTTACCGAAGGCGGAATAATGCCTTCGGGTGCGGTGTTGCTGATGTGCAGCCAGTTGGTCATTACCCACGGAAGTACGCTGGCAATGACGGCTCCCGTTCCGATAAAAAAGCTCTGCATGGCAAAGCCCTGTGTCCGTTGTTCCTGGGGAAGCATATCACCTACAAAAGCACGGAAAGGTTCCATGGAGATGTTAATGGAGGCATCCAGAATCCAAAGCATACCGGCAGCCATCCACAGCACATGCGAGTTGGGCATAATCAGCAAAGCCAGCGAAGCAAGCAATGCACCGGCAAGAAAATAAGGCCGTCTTCTTCCGAGGCGTGTCCAGGTTTTATCGCTGTAGTGTCCAATGATGGGCTGTACAATAAGGCCTGTAACCGGAGCGGCGACCCAAAGAATAGAGAGGTTGCCGATGTCGGCACCGAGTGTTTGAAAAATGCGGCTCACATTGGCGTTTTGCAAAGCAAAGCCAAATTGTATCCCGAAAAATCCCACGCTCATGTTCCAGATCTGCCAAAAGCTGAGATGCGGTTTTCTTGCCATAACGTCTCTTTTAGAAAGTTCGAAAATACGGTAATTTGGCGGATTGGCCAAACGTAAAAAGATGCCGGGAACAGAAACTGTGTACCTTACAACAGGAGCATGAGGTATTTATGACAAAGCAAAGAATTCAATCGTTTGCAGAGGGGCAGGCATCCCCGGGAACTGTCTGTAAATAAAAAAGCCATTCCGGAAAAATCAGGAATGGCTTTTTTAGTCTTGAGAGTAAGTCAGGATTATTTTCTTTTTTTATCCTGCAACTTGTGCATAAACAGGTTGCTGTCGGGATGTTGCGGGTCGAAGAGCAGAAACATAATGTCGCCCCGGTCTTTCAGGAAAGCTTTTCCCTGAAGGGGTTTATTCATGTTCCGGTTGACCTGCTGCGGCCTGTTTGGCATAACGAGGTTGTGAATGTCTGCACGCCATTGGGGCATTTTTGTTTTTAGCGGGGCCATTTGTTTTTGCAATTCGCTGTAATGGTCCAGCACAATCTGCCGAAGTGCCACATGCTGCTTGTCCATTTGCTGTCTCATGGCCATCCGGGCAGAATCGTTCATGGCCATTTTGCCTGTTTTGCGCATTTGCATCATCTTTGCCCTTTGCGCCTGCATTTGCTGCCGTGCATCGGCGATAATCTTCTTTTCCTTTTTGCTGAGCTCTTTTTCAAAAGCTTCCCGCTCTTTACTTATGACAGGAAAAATATTTTTTTCCACATAAGCCTGTACTTTGGCTTTGGTTTCGGGGTTTTGCATGGCCATCATCATGGCATGGCGACGTTTGCCCATGTTGTCCATTGGACGGTTTCCCCTCATGCCCTGTTTTCCATTCATTCCATGCGGGTGGTGCATCATCATGCTGTTCAACTGTTTCCCGCTCATCAGCAATCCCAGTGCCGGATCACTTATTCGTTGAAACTTTGTCTGAGATTTTCCCCCCATCATACCGTGTCCGCGACCTTGTTGGCCTTTTTGTTCCTGTCCCATAGCCGGCATATTTTCTTTCCATTTTGTCATTTCGGTTTCGATGGCCTTTTTATAGGCTTCCGCTTCCCTGGGATGGGCATCGGCCAGTTGGCGGGCTTTGGCCACAATGGCATCAAATTGTGCCTTGCGGGCATCCCATGCTGCCTGATTGAAATTTCCCTGCATGGCTTTGCGCATTTGTGCTCCCTGCTGACGGAAAGTTTCCATCTCCTGACGAATATCAGCCAGTGTTTTTTTCTCGGAGGTTGTCAAAACCTGTTCAAATTTTGCCTGCTGTTGCTCCACAAATGGTAATATTGTCTGTTGAAAATAGGTACGCATTTGCGCTTGTTTCTGCTGTGGTTGCTGTGCATTTACCATTCCCATTCCGGCAAACAGTAAAGCGAAGATCATAATTCCGAATTTTTTCATTTTTTTATTGTTTTGATTATTTGCCCTTTTGACAACAATATTATGCCTTTTATTTCATGCTGCCCGGTTAATTCGACAAATGACAGGAAAAAAAGGATGAACAGGGGAATAGTTACGACAGAAATATTTAGGAAACGGGAAATAATTTCCTGCTTTTGAAAACCATTCTTTCCGCTCTCTCAGATGAACAAAAACCTTTGGAAAGCTGGCTTCATAACAATGACATCAGTTTTTATAAATACAGTGATATAGGTAAGTTGCTGAAGTATTACGATAGTCTGAAAGCCGGCCGGCCAATGAACAATATGCGTTAGTAAAGGCTAAATACCTTCTTTAAGAAAACATGTTCACCGGAAAGAGGAACATTTCAAAGAAAAGCGTTACAAGGCTCAACAAAATGCTGAAAAGTAGTGCCCACCAGAAGTTGGCCACTTTAAAATTGGGGATTATCCATGCAGCAAGCATAATAATAAATGCATTGATTACCAGCAGAAAGAGGCCGAAGGTGAGGATGGTGATGGGGAGTGTCAATATGATCATAAAGGGATAGACCAGAAAGTTGAGTATGGCCAGTACAACAGCCACGAGGCTGGCTGTCCAAAAAGTGGAGCCTTTGATACGAATGCCCGGAAGTAAGGCACCAATAATCAGAATGGAAACTACAGTGCTGAGGAATTTTAGAATGGAGTACATCATAATTCTATTGTTTTACGTTAAAAATTTATTCCGAAAAGAAAATCAAAAGTCTGTGTGTCGCGGTTGATGGCATATGACCAGCGTAATCCGACAGAAACATTGGGGAAGAAACTCAGAAAGTTCCAGTCGGTGTACAGTTCCAGGCCGGTGCTGGTATAATCGGTAACAACGCCGGAGGTTTCGCCCCTCAGGAAATCGTAAAAGGCATGTCCGTATATACGCTTCAGGTACATGACTCCCTGCCAGTCCATGTCGGGATAGGCGATGGGAAAAGCATAATCGGCTTTGAAAACCGTCATCATATCTTCGTAAATGTCGCTATAGCCCCGGGGAATGTTTATCCTTGTACTAAACGAATAGCTGCCCCGTTGTTGTCTGTCGTATCCGGCATAGAGTACTACACTTTGATGGCGGACAAACCCCGGGAAATAAAGATGGCCCTGCACCGCAAACTGGTTACCGGGGTCGTCGGAAATCGGTGTGTTTTCATAATCCACACGGATATCCTGTCCCCATTTGGGATACAAATCTTTGGGTGACCGTTTGAGCTGGTTGTAGGCATAAAATTGATAGTGCATCGTCATTACACGGTCTTCTTTAAATTCGTAGGGATAGCCGGAACCCATTTTCAGAAACTTTTCGGAAAAGCCGATATAAGGCTGTAACCCGTTTATCCATTTGCTGTGGGTAAAGTTCAAAGGCACACTGACGTTAAGGGAAAGGTTCGTTTCGTGCCAGAAAAGTTCGTGGTAAACGCCGCTGTTGTCGGCCATATTTATTCTACGGTTACCATACGTTACATTGATGCCTATCACCGGATACCATCCGAGATAGCGCATGCCGAAATTAAACTTCCCGGTACGCTCATTCAGGTCGTAAGACCACCCAAGCATGGTAACGGCCGTGCTCAAAACGTTTTGCGACAGGAGCATAACACCCGGTTTCACGGTATAGCTGTTCAAATCGAGAGACAGGGGTGCCCAGGAGTGAGGGTTGAAAAGATGCCCCAGCCGGCTGTATTTTTTTTCGGGATATTTTTTGTCCGGAACAATGGAGTCATCCAGGTTAAAAGTATTCTTCCCCCGCAGTTTGTCCACAAGATATTCGTGATGTGCTGTGGTAACATCAAAAGATTTCAGGTCAGCCGGCACGAAAGGTACGGAAGCTGTTTTATTACCATCGGCAGTGTAGTTGCTGAAATAAAGCTTGTTGCCTGCCGGGGCGAAAGTGGGTGCCGTAGCACCAAAACGGCTGTCGAGAACACGGTAGGTTTTGCCCGTGGCCACATCAATGGCATACAGGTTATCTTTGCCTTCGTAAGTGCCGGTGTAAACAACGTTGTTCCCGTGCATCACCGGCCATTTTATTTCCGTAAAAGAAAAGGGGAGCAGCAGCCTGTATTTCATGGTTTTCGCACTGAGCAGCAGGATGGATTTGCCTTTGTCGCCGAGGACGGTGGCCACAATATTTTTCCCGTCAGCCGACCAGTGGGGTGTCATGAAAAAGAGATTATTTGGAGTGTGGAACTCCTTTAACTTTTTGCCGGTGGCCACATCCAGGAAGTCAAGATAATGGTTTTGCTGCATATCGACCCTGACGGCTATTATGGTTTTGCCATCGGGCGACAGTGCCGGGGCAAAATAGCGGCTTCGGCGTGTGAGCTGTCTCAGTTTTCGGGTTTTGTAATTGTAGATTTTTATGACCGAATAGTCGCGGTTTGTCCAGCGTGGGTCAAAAGTCTTTTCGTTCCAGCAAAGCAGGCTGTCGTTGGCAGAAAGCGACTCTTTGAAATCGAAACCGGGCGTAAACAGTCGTGTAATCTTCCCGTCCGGGCCGATTTTCACAAACCGGTTGATGTCGTCGATGGAGGTCTGCTCGGCGATGATGTGCCCATCAGAAAGTATTTGTGGGAAGAGATAGCTGGTATAAAAGCGGGTGGGGGCCGTAGGAATATTCTGGTTTTCCGGTGGCTTTGCCTGTCCCTGCCATTGGCCCCTCAGCTCTTTCATGGTGGCCTGATAATATTTTACCTTTTTGGTTCCGGTATTTTTCTTCAGCCGGTGGGTAAATGGGACGAAGGTATAACTTTTTCGGGCAACCTGGTTCAATACATCGTTCCAAAGTCCGGTGCCGTAGTTTTTAATTCCTTCCGAAACAAGCTGGTAGCCAAGGGTGTAGTGGTCGGGGACAAAATCGCGATAGGAGCCAAACTGGGCCTTGTCGTACCCGTAAATCTGTTTATCAAGTACTTGTGCTTTTAGTGGATAGACAAAATCCGGCAGTCGTCCCCGTCCGCTGTGGCTGTGTACTGTTTCGCTCCACACGGCATCCCCCTCAATAAACCATTGTGGAAGATAAAGCCCGAATATGGCTGCTGTTCCCTGCTCACCCAGCAGATAGTACATGAAGTTTCCGAAGCCTTGTCGCATTTTGTCCATTTGAACCGTATGCCGGAATTCGTGCAGGGTGAGTTGCTTTTGCCAGTTTTGTGCATACATGTTTTGTGAAGGCATTTCGAAGAAATCGGCATGGAAAGGGACCGGGGAGACCATGGCGTTGGAGGTGGTGGATTGGTTGTGCAGCACAATGTCCAGCCTTCGCAGGCGTGCATGATACGGCGTGTTGATGGATGGGGCGGAAAGCTGCAGCAGGTTTATATAGTAGTTGGCGATTTTCTCATAGCCTTCTGGAAACACCAGCCGGAACTCTTTCGTCTTGATTTGCCGCCACTTAACGGATGCCGGGTCTTGTCCGGTAAGGTAGTACTGTGCTTCGGCTTGTGTTGAAAATAAAAAGAGAGCCAGGAAGAAGATAAAGGGAAGGAGACACTGTTTTTTCATAAGCCAAAAATAATAAAAAGACGCAAAGATTTTTGTTCACGCAAAGGCGCGAAGTGATTTTGCCCGCAAAGACGCAGAGGCGCAAAGAGTTTGTTTGCCCACAAAGGCGCAAGGACGCAAAGAGATTTTTTGGGGAGGGTGCGTTTGCAGGGGGGCAGGTTTTTTGTGGATATTGCCTTGTTTTTTGAAAGATTCCTTCCTTTAATCTTTGCGTCTTAGCGAGAATCTTTTTTGCGTCTCAACTTCTTAGCGTTTTCGCGTCTTTGCGAGAATCTTTTCGCGTCTTAAAGTCTTAGCGTCTTAGCATCTTAGCGAGAATTTTTCTGTATCGAAGAGCCTTTGCGTTTCTGCGTCTTTGCGCGCGACTTTTGCGTGTTACAGGTTGTTTACAATTCTGGTGATACCATTTTTAATGTAAGTTTCGTTGAAATTAATCAAAAGTCCGAGTTTGAGACCAGTAAGCTTCAAATAGGTCAAAACCTGCTTGTGGTGAACGGGGGCAAGGGCAGCGACTGACTTTATTTCTATCAGGACTTTATTTTCCACAATTAAATCCGCTCGAAACCCCTGTTCCATTTCTATCTCTTTCCAAATCACAGGGATAACCTGTTGGCGTGTAACTGACAACCCCATTTCAGTGAGTTCGTAATAAAGCACTTCCTCGTAAACCGATTCAAACAACCCGGCCCCAAGCCCAACATGAATTTGATAAGCCGTATTGACAATGATTTTTGATAATTCATTCTCCGTCATATCCATAAGTTTTTAACCGTTTATTAATAACACTCTTTGCGCCTCCGCGCCTTTGCGAGCAATCTGTTGCGTCTTAATCTCTTAGCGTTTTTGCGCCTTTGCGAGAATCTTTTTTGCGTCTCAATTTCTTAGCGTTTTCGCGTCTTTGCGAGAATGTCTTTGCGTCTCCGCATCTTTGCGTGCAACTTTTCCGCGTTTTCGCGTCTTTGCGTGCAATCCCTTATTCCAGTTCCAGTATCTCCGCCGATTTCCCCGGCAGTTCCATCTCTTTTCCTAAAACGATAGTATTGCCTTTTATCACGTTCCGGCCTTTGGTAAAACCGTTTAAATCTTCCGCAAAACGGCTGAGGTCAACGGTAACCGGTTTTTCGTTGTTGTTCAGCAGGACCATTACCTTTTGTCCTTTGTAAGAGCGGAAATAGACATACACACCGTTTTCGACAATGTAATGCGTTAGTGTGCCAAACTGCACGGCTTTGTTGGTTTTGCGCCAGTTTAGCAGCCTGTGCATGTAATTGAAAGCTTCATTTTGTTCAGGCGTTCTGCCTTGCTGCGTAAAAGCATCCAGTTTATCGCCGGGCCAGCCACCGGGAAAGTCTTTACGCAGGTTGCCGTCGCCTTTGGATTTTTCTCCGGTCATAACGATTTCATCCCCATAATAAATTTCGGGAATCCCGCGGGTGGTCATCAGGAAAGCCATGGCCATTTTCCAGGCTTTCAGGTCTTCGTGCAAAGAGGAAAAGATGCGGTTGCTGTCGTGGTTGCCGGCAAAAATCCCCAGTTTCATAGGGTCGCTGTACACAAAGTCCTGCGAAATAACTTCGTAAAGACGTGCAAGCCCCGTATCCCAGCCCGGTTTCTCGTTAAATGCCTTGTTGATGGCCATCATTAGCGGAAAGTCAAAAACATTGGTCAGATGGGAATGGTATCCGTCTTTGTTGCGGTCGTTTTCGAGCCAGTAGGCTACCGTTGCCGGATACGAAAACCATGTTTCGCCCACTACATTAAAATGCGGATATTCCAGAAGGATACGCTGCATCCATTTCGCCATAAAGTCTTTATACGGATAAGGATAAGTGTCCTGACGTATACCATCCAACCCGGCGTACTCAATCCACCAAATACTGTTTTGAATCAGGTAGTTGGCTACCAAAGGATTGTCCTGGTCCAGGTCGGCCATACTGCTGTCGAACCAGCCGGCTACCATGTGGTGATAATCGTATTTTGAGGCGTGCGGGTCGGAAACCACACCACCGTGGTAGTTGGAACGGGTGAATTTCGGCCATGGGTTATACCAGTCGGGAGTGGGCAGGTCATTTTTCCAGAAATAATTGGTGCCACAATGGTTAAAAACCATGTCCTGAATGACTTTCAGCCCTTTTTTGTGGGCTTCCCGCACCATGTTCCGGTAATTACGGTTGGTGCCGAAACGCGGATCTACCTTGTAGTAATCTGTCTGGGCGTAACCATGGTAAGAATAAGCCGGCATGTTGTCCTCCATGAGTGGCGTGCTCCAAATAGTGGTAATGCCCAGATCTTTTAAATAATCCAAATGTTCTTCAATGCCTTTGATGTCGCCGCCGTGCCGTCCGTTGGGATTGCTGCGGTCGGCTTTTTCCAGCATACCGGGCATGTTGTCGTTGGTGGTGTCGCCATTGGCAAAGCGGTCGGGCATAAGCAGATAGATAACATCCGAATTGTCAAAACCCTGATGCAATTTGGGGCCCTTTTCTCTTTTGTTGAGTGTGTAGGCATATTTTACAATATCTTTCTTTCCTTTTTTGAAATGGATGGCCATGGTTCCCGGTTTTGCTCCGGGTGAAATAATCAAATCCAAAAAGAGGTAGTCCGGGCTTTTTACATGGATGGTTTGCTCCAGCTGTACCCCCGGATAATCAATCACCGGATGGGTTTCCGAAATACGCGGGCCGTAAACCAAAAGCTGAAGGTTATGGTCGTGCATACCTGTCCACCACGAAGGCGGGTCCACACGTTTTACATTGATTTTTTGTGCATAGGAAAAAGTACTACTTCCCAGCGTAAGCAAAAAGGCCAACAGTAGAGTTTTTGTTTTCATAAATAAAGTATTTCACTATTTGGAAGCTCAAAAATAAGATAAATAGAAGTGCCGGTGCGGTTTTGGGAAAGGAACCGCTGCCTAAATGTTAGTTATTGCAATGATTTACTGTTTTGCAAACGATAACAGCAGATTGTCGATAGTGAATGTTTTCATAGGGTATTTGAAAACAACAAACGTTTGAAATCTAAAAATAACAAGAGGAGAAGTCTTCTCATTACGACAGAGAGAGGTCTGTTCCTGAAATTACTCATCTTGCGGTGCTATTTCCTTATTTTTGCCTGACAAATTACTCCCGAATCCTGAATTATGACAAACAAAGAACACCTGGTTAGCTTGTGGCTGGAACTTTATCCCGAAGAGACCCTTGGGAAGTTAGATGTTTTCCTTTCGGAAATTGAACAAAAGGCCCTGCCCGGAGACGCCGGCAGCAACGATTGGTACAAAGATGCCGTTATCTATTCCCTTTATGTGGATTTGTTTAATAACGATTTTTCGGGACTTATTGACAAGCTCGATTATCTCGAAGATTTGGGCGTGAATTGCTTGTGGCTGTTGCCCATTCTGGATTCGCCCATGCGGGATGCCGGTTTCGATATTCGCAACTACGACCGTATTCGGGCCGATTTGTTAGGATTGCCGGAAGGATTTGATAAAAAAGAACAGGAAACCGTTTTTGGCAATTTTTTGAATAAAGCCCATGAGCGTGGCATCCGCGTGATTTTTGATGTGGCCATCAACCACACTTCCGACCAGAACCCCTGGTTTCAGGAAGCCAAAAAATCGGAGGACAGCCCTTTTCGCAACTATTTTATCTGGAGCAGGGATACCAGTCTTTACAAAGAAGCACGGCTGCTTTTCAAAGGCATTGAAGACAGCAACTGGGAACCGCTGGGCGACTGGTATTATTTTCATCGGTTTTTCAGTTTTCAGCCCGACTGGAATTATAAAAATCCGGATGTGCTGCTGTCAATGTCAAAAAACCTGCTGTACTGGCAAAGTATGGGCGTAGATGGGTTCCGCGCCGATGCCATTCCCTATCTCTGGAAAGAGGCAGGTACCAACTGCGAAAACCTGCCCAAAACGCATACCATAGTGAAGTTTTTCCGCGCCATGCTGGATTACGTGCAACCCGGTTCGCTGCTACTGGCCGAGGCTTGCCAGAAACCCAAGGAGGTGGTGAAATACATGGGCAACGGCGATGAGTGCCATGCGGCGTACCATTTTCCATTGATGCCCATGATGTTCAAGGCCATTGCCATGGGAAGCAACCAGCCCATCCGGCATACGCTCAGCCCTGAGGTGACACCGGAAATTCCGGCCATCGGTCAGTGGCTCACTTTTTTACGGGTACATGACGAATTGAGTTTAGAGTTGGTGTATGTGAGTGAGGAAGACCGGAAATATATCCATGAAAATTATTGTCATAAACCTGAATGGGACTTCCGGGTGGGCGAAGGTATTTCGGCGCGGCTGTCGGAACTTTTCCAGCGTGATGAACGCAAAATAGGACTGGCTTATTCGTTGATGCTCACCATTACCGGCAGTCCGGTGGTTTATTATGGCGATGAATTCGGAAAGCTAAACGATGAAGCCTATTACGGCAAGCAAATCAAACTGACCGGTAAAGATGATACCCGTTTCCTGGTGCGCGGGCGCATCGACTGGGAAAAACTAAAAGCCGATTTAAAAGACCCTGACAATTTCCATGCACGTGTTTATCAGATGATTAAATCGCTGCTTAATACACGGAAAGAGCATGTTGCTTTTGGCCGGGGCGATACAAAATTTCTGGATGTCCATGGTAAAGACAACAAACCGTTAGGACAGGTGCTGGCCTATCTTCGCACGGCTGTGGAGGAGAATATCCTGGTGCTCAACAACCTTTCCGGAAAACCGGTAGAAATCAGTCACCCATTACCGGAAAATAATGTCTTCGTGTTGAATTTCAACGGTTTTTCTTACGACGAAGAAAACCGGGTTTTTCAACTGGAACCTTATGGTTTTGTCTGGCTGGGAATTCTTTAGTGGTTGTTAAGGTACATCGTTTATAAATGCAACTCAGAAAGACAGCTTACAGGAAAAGCTCCTGAAAAAGCACCCTGTTTGCCCGGCCATCAGAACGCCAATTGTTGGGTTTGGTTTTTATTTTAGCTCTGTTATACCAAATTCCAAAATGGCCATAGGCTTATCCGTAAGTTTTGTCATGCGTTGATAGACTTTATCCAAAGTTTCAGAAAATTCGCGATATTCATCGCCTTCTTCCTGGGACCCATATACACTAACGCCAATCCAATCAATATAATCATCGCCCGGATAATAATTTTCAAAATTATTCCATGCCTCAAGGGGTTCGCTATCAGCGTCTATGTGGAAAAACCAGGTTATGTTTGTAGCTCCGTTCTCTCTGCAAATATCAATGATATGACGGTACGCATCACGAAACCTTTCGGGACCGTCTGCAACACTGGCATCTCCGTAAGCATCAGCCTGTCCTGCACCATTGTATAGCCCATTCCAGGGAAACCAGCTACCGTTGACTTCTGTTCCGAATTCTGCAAGAAGCGGAATACCGGTCTTGGCTGCATCTTTTGCCCATTGTGTTAACTCATCGTCAAAATCTCCGTCAATGATTTTTTGCATTGAAAAAAGGGTGTCAGCAACGTATTCTTCATAGCTGGTTCGTGGCATAAGCCGGATAAATGGAATTTTTCCTGTTGATGATATTGTTTTGACTGCTTCAAATGGGAAACGAATTCCGTCAGTCCAATTGTTCGAGAAGTAAGCCCATACAATGTCTTTCCCTGACAATTCGACAAACTCATTAATCCTATCCGTAGTAACAATATCTTCTGTTCCGCCAAAATCGGGAAAAGCAGCATGGTAAATGCCACTAACAGGTGCAACCAATTTACCATTCTGGAAATTTGCTTTCGTAATAAATGTAGGGGATTTAACACCTTGCCGGTATGCTTCGAGGCTTTCCGGTGAGGAATCTATCCGTAAACTTACCATTTTCCCGTTGTCTTCCCAATTTTCATTCCACCAGGAAATTGCTTTAATTCTGGGATAGTTGCCACTTTCAAAACTAATGAAAGCATTCTTTATCCATTCGGCTTTTTTGTTATTAATATCCCCTTTATTACAAGAGATAAAAGTTGTTGCTACTAATAGGAATACTATTTGTGTCATTCTTCTGTTCATGTTCTTAAATTCAGGATTCATTTCTTTAATTAAACCTAAAACTTCTTTTAAATATAATATTAAACAGTTGACGAACCGTATGTTGCTATGATATTTTTGTTTTCTACTTTATTTCCGGGGCTGTTGTTGATGGCTTGTCTTTTTTCATTAGCAAGTCGATAATGATTCCCTGGAGGATGGAAACGACAGTGGTAACGACAAACAATACCAGTACATATTTTTTTCCAAAAACAAGCACCATCACCGGAAGCCATGTTAGCTTTATTCCACGGTTGAACAAAAAGGAGGCAATCAGGCCCGGCCTTACCCCCTTGTCTTTCATCTCTTTGAGCATGGGAAACCAAAAATAAATATTGCCAACGGAAATATTACCGGCAACAAGGGCTATCAGCCATCCTTTTATGCCTGAATTTTCACCCATGTATTTTACCAGTTTTGTCGTTCTGACAAAGAGGTTGACAAGTACCATGAGCACGAAGACAATGAGCAAAAAAGGAACCATGGCTTTCACCAAATAGTATAATCTTTCTGCGGTTTCATGTGCTTTGCCATAATCAAGGAGCATAGTCTCCAGAAACAGGAGCAGGGAAAATCCCAACAAAAGGTTGGAGCCTTTTATGAAATAAGAAAATTTTCTTTTTCCCCGTTGGTTGCGATGTTTTTTACTGCTCATAAGCTTAGTAGAAAAATAGTTAAAAAAGCTGCTATCAGTGAAAAGACAAAAGCACTCAGGTTACGGGCCAAAGCAAACTTTTTTCCCAGATATCGCATCTCGGCCGGCAACTGGACAATGCCTACCGTTCCCCATGCCAGCATGAAGGCGGTTACTGTCAGCAAAGGAAACCCCTGGTGAATCAAATCGCCCGAAAAAAGATAATTGATGGCAGGGCTTCCGGTTGCCACACTCCCGGCCAGGGCACCGAGAAGCGGGCCGAGAAAAGAGCCGTGGAAATATATTTTGAAAAAGTTGGCCGGTACAAACGTATTGAATAAACTTATCAGGATCATAATTCCGAAAAGTCCGGGAAAGACACGTAACAGGCTCTTGAAAGCCCTTTCTGATGCTTTTCTAAGATTCATATTCTTATTTTTTTATTGCGGTTTTATAAATTTCATTTAATGTTTTTCCCACAGATTCACGTGAAAATCTTTCTCTTGCCCTGTTTCTGATTTCTTCTTTCTGAAATTTAATTTTCTTATCGAGAAAGTCTGTCAGTAATTTTAACAGGGTAGTTTCATCTCCTTTGGGGACCAACCGTCCGTTATTTTCATTTACCATTTCCGAAATCCCACCCACATCCGTTGAAAAAACGGGAATTCCCAACACAAAGCTTTCGTTGATGACTACCGGCATGTTCTCGTAGTTGCTGAAAATAACGAGGGCATCTGCCCCTGCCATGGCCTGTGCCAGCATTTTTCCTTCGAGCAGCCCTGTAAAGGTCAGCATTTTTTTGGGGATACCGAGCTGGATGGCATATTTTTTCATTTTATCCAAATCTTCTCCATCGCCCACAAGCGAGAAATGAAAATCGTTTCGGGTTTCAGAGAGCTTTTTTATCACCCGAAGTAAACCGCTGATGTTTTTATGCGCATCTGTAAAACAGCTTACATGAATGAATTCTATTTGGGCTGGAGCTTCTTTCCGGACCGTTTTGGCGGCTGTTTCAAAAAAAGGGTCATCTGCCACATTGTAAATTACCCGATAATCCGGATGCAGGAGCCGGAAATTTTTCATGGCACGTGTCAGGTCTTCGGAAACAGTGGTCATCACAGCTGCATTTCTTACGACAACCTTTGTGAGGTATTTTCTCAAAAATCCGGTAAAATCTTTTCTGGAATCCAGATAGCGGGTCCAGTGTTCCGTTATGACGTAAGGCGTTCCGTGTAACCATTTATTGCCCAGTGCAATAACCCCGAGCCGTGTCAATACATGTACATGTATCACATCAAATTTCTCACCGGGCTGTTTTACCCTTTCGATGCCTTTTACGATGGCACGGAGAAACCGCCATAAACGCACCCCGGATGAAATAAACGGGATATGCCTACGGGGCAGCCGGTAGTAGATACGGACTGTGCGCACATCCGCTTTTTCTTCATATTCAAGCTGGTACAGCGAAACAGCATCTTTTGCCCCTACGCCATGTGCATAGACGAGTGCTATCCTGGCATAAAGGGCTGCTGCTTCGGCATGGCGTTGCACAAAAAGCCCGGGCATGGAATCGGTACGGTTGGGATACCATCGGGTAAGGTTTAATATATGCAGTGGCCCGGCAGAAGATTTCATGAATTCAGGATTTCTTCCACAAAGGTACGTGCATTTTTAAAACGAACCAGTCCTAACTCTTTTATAATCCTGAAAGGCAGGTTGTTTTCTTCCAATATCTTCAGGTAAAGGCCAAAAAGTTCTTTACGGTCATTGGGATTTTCCCGCAAAGGGTCAGGCTCCCATGGAATATCCGGATAGCAGAGTAAATACAAATCGTAACGATGGGCATGAAATTGTTTTTCAATCCATTCGGGGCAAAAGCCAAAAACTACTTCGCACCATATTTTGGTTACCAACAGGTCGGTATCGCAAAATAAAACCCTGCTGGCATTTTCAGTTGCGGCATTTTCATTGGCCAGTTGTCCGCGGGCAATGGCGACAATATCCTCCGGCGTATAATCCGGGCCGTTTTTCTCAAGATATTGGCGTGCATATTCAGGGACCCATAACGCTTGGTAATGCCCGGCCAGCCAGGCGGCTAATTTTGATTTGCCCGTTGACTCAGGTCCGGTGATGGCAATACGTTTAAGCATGAGCGGCTATGTTTTCGCTGGCCAGTTTACGCCATTCAAAATATCCCATCACAGCAAGGACAAGAAAAATAAAATATTGCAAACTGGTAAAAACCAGCCCTTTGTAAAGATATAAGGGAACAGAAACCACATCGGCCGCAATCCAGAACAGCCAGTTTTCCACTTTTTTGACGGCCATAAGCCACATGCCCAGGATGGCAACAGCCGTGGTAAATGTGTCGGTGTAAGGGACAAATGTTGACCAGTAAACCGTGTCGCCGGCTTTAAAAATCCGTAGCAGCCCCCAAATGACAAAAATGGAAACCACAAAAACACCTATGCTGATGAGCCACGTTTTTCGGTCGGAATAGGTTACCGGCAGCTCCTCTTTGTCCTCATTTTTCTGCGACCACATAATCCAACCGTAAACGCTGAAGATGAAATAGTATGCATTTATTCCCATATCGGCGTACAGCTGCGCTTTAAAGCAGATAAAAACGTAAAGCAGGACACTTACAATACCGGTGGGATAGACCAGGATATTGGCTTTTTTGGCATACCATACACTAATGACACCCAGGCTTGCCGCCACAATCTCCATCCACGTAGAATCCTGGATGTTTTGCAGGAGCAATTGTAAATAATAACTAAAATCCATGGCTACTCTTTTACAACATGGTTCAGGTCGGCATTGATAATCTTCAGGATAAACACGGAATGGGGCAGCTCAAAACTTTTGTGTATTTCGTGGGTAATGGCTTTCATTACCTCAAAATATTCACCAAAAACCTGCGTGCTCATGCCGTTGGTCTTTACGGTCAGTCCCTCGTAAGCGTGGAGCCGGTCAATAAAGTTTTTAATGGGAGGAATAAATTCTTCTTTCAGGGGATAATAACTGATATCAACAGAAATGGTCATAATTTTTATTTTTGTGCCGACAAAGGTACATTATTTTGATTTTTGTATTTTTGCGAAAAGCTTACAATAAAATGACGAAAACTTACCTAATTATTGCCGGTATTTCCGGTTTCATTACTGTTATTTTCGGGACGCTTATCAATTATTTGCTATTGGGAAAGCTCTCTCCCGTGCAGTTGGCTTATTTCAATGCGGCTTTGCAAATGCAAATGTTTCATACGCTGGCCATTCTTGCCATTGTCTTTTTTAACCGTTACGTTTCCCGCTCCTTGTTAAACCTTGCTTTTTACCTGTTTTTATCGGGCATTGTCCTTTACTCTTTTCCGGTTTATGTTAATGCCACTACATCGGTTACAGGCCTGAGCATGGGGGGATTTTCTTTTCTGATTTCCATTGGTGCATTGCTTTTTTTGGCGGGCTGGGTCGCTGTTTTTTGGAGCGGTGTGGTGTATGTCCATAAAAAAAGAAGCCACAAACACGATTAAGGGGTTATTTTTCTTTTTTCGGGAGGGATGTTTTTTTGTTGGTGAAGCCACATCCTAAAAACCGTATTTTTGCGTTACCAAAATAAAAATATCGCATGGGGGCGTTGTACAAAAAAGAAATACTCGGATTTTTAAGTGCCATCACCGGATGGATTGTTATTGGTATTTTTCTGACAGTAACCGGGCTTTTTTTATGGGTTTTCCCTTCGGGTGTTAATGTCCTTGACAATGGCTATGCCAATCTGAACGGACTTTTCAGCCTTGCCCCATTTGTCTTTCTGTTTTTGGTCCCGGCTGTTACCATGAACAGTATTTCTGAGGAGAAACGTAACGGTACCCTGGAATTGCTGTTGATACGCCCGCTTAGCGATACAAAAATCATCCTGGCCAAATATTTTGCCGCATTTACCCTGGTGGTTTTGTCGTTGCTCCCCACATTGATTTATTATTACTCTGTTTTCCGGTTGGGTTTTCCGGTGGGCGATATTGATTCCGGAGGTTTCTGGGGGTCGTTTACCGGCCTGTTGTTTCTTGGGTCTGCTTTCACGGCTATGGGGCTCTTCTCCTCTTCACTGACCAATAATCCCATTGTTTCGTTTCTTATGGCGGTGGTTATCAGTGCTTTTGTGTACATGGGCTTTGCTTTTATTGCCTCTTTTTTTGGAGGGGCAGAACTCCTGATAAATGCCCTCGGTATCCAGGCGCATTATTCTTCCATGAGCAGGGGGGTGATTGATTCTCGTGATGTACTCTACTTCCTCAGCCTGGACATTTTGTTTTTGTTTCTGAGCGTGAATCTGTTGGGAAGGAGGAAGTGGAAATGAAAAAAGTTTTGCATCCCCGTACAAAAAAGATTAAAAAACAATACAGAAAACGGCTGCTCCTCGTTGTCCTTCTCCTCGTTGTTGCCAATTATGCCGGATCGTTTTATTTTTCACGGATTGACCTCACATCTGACCATCGGTTTTCCCTGGCAAAAGTTTCCAGGGATATTCTGAAACAATTGGACGAAAGGCTGACCTGTACGGTTTATCTGAAAGGTGATTTTCCTGTCGGGTTTAAGAGGCTTGCCGCCGAAACCCGTGAGATGTTGCAGGAACTTCAGGCTTACAACGGCCGTGTACGGTTTCGTTTTGTAAACCCATCGGCACTGGAAAACCCGAAAAAGAGGGTGCGCTTTTACCGCCAGTTAATAAGCAGGGGGCTGGTCCCCACCAATTTGCAGGTAAAAACCAAAAACGGGATGGAACAACAAACAATATTTCCGGGAGCTGTTTTACAATATAAAGGGCGGGAGGTCCCGGTATCCCTGCTGAGCAATGAACGAAATATCCCTCCCGACGAAGTGCTGAACCATTCCATTGAAAACCTGGAATTTGTCTTTGTAAATGCCATTCACAAGCTGGAACAACAGAAAAAACCATCGCTGGCATATCTCATCGGACAGGGGGAACCGGAGGGCAAACGCGTGGCCGATATTATGAATACCTTGCATGACAACTATGACCTGAAAATGGTGAATGTTGACACCCTGCCCAACCCATTACTGAAAAAAGATGTTTCCGACAGCGTTTTGCCCCGTTTTCGGGCACTGATTGTGGACAAACCCCAAAAACCATTTACAGACAAAGAAAAACTCATGCTGGACCAATACATTATGTACGGAGGAAAAGTGCTCTGGATGATTGACCCTGTTTTGGCCAGTATGGACAGCATTAAACAGTCGGAAACAACGGTTTCCATCGATTTAAACCTCGGGTTGCAATCACAACTTTTTACCTATGGCGTGCGCCTGAACAAAAACCTGGTGCTTGATTTGAACGCTGTTCCCATTCCTGTGCGCACAGGACAGATGGGAAACCGGTCGCAGATACAGATGCTGCCCTGGTACTACTATCTTCTTGTTACACCGCGAAACAACCATCCTGTGGTGCGTAACCTGAACAGTATCGAGCTGAATTTTGCCAGCAGTATTGATACACTGGCTATTGGAGGGGTGAAGAAGACCATTTTGTTAAAATCTTCGCCTTACAGCGGCGTGGAAGAAGTTCCGGGAATCATTAGCCTTGCCATTTTGCGCCGGAAACCGGCACCTGCATTTTTCAGGGGGCCGGCAAGGGATGTGGCCGTATTGTTAAGTGGAAAGTTTACTTCTGATTTTAAAAACCGGTTGCTGTCCGGATGGAAAAGCCACGTTTATCCTTTTCGGAAAAAGAGTGTCCCGACGGACATGGTTATTGTCTCTGATGGGGATGTGTTTATGAACCAACTCAAAATCCCGGATGGTTATCCGTTGCCATTGGGATATAACCAGTTTACAAGACAGACTTATGGGAACAAAGAATTTATTTTAAATGCATTGAATTATCTGACCGACGGCCCGGGCCTCATCGCGTTGCGTACCCGCGAATTTAAATTGCGGTTGCTTGACAAGACAAAAATCAATCGGCAGCGGCTGCAATGGCAGTTGTTTAATGTGCTGACACCGTTGATGTTGTTGCTGGCTTTTGCTTTTGCTGTTGTTGCGCTCCGGAAGCGAAAGTACGGGAGGAAGTGAGGGAACAGGGTTGAAGGGTAAGAGGGTTGAAAGGTGACAGGGTAAACCGCTTAACGGCTGAATAACCGTTGCCAGAAAACTGCCTAACCATTGCCTGACAACCGAATGACCAATTATCGAATCATAGAATGGTTACCGAATAATCGTAGCTTATTTTCCTTCATCCTTTAGCTTTTTGGCAAGGTTATGGTAATATTTTGCCTTGGATGGCGTGCTGAGACGTGCATAGATATTGCCCAGAAAAAGCGCATTATCGGAAGAGGGCTGCAGGGCATAAAGCTTCCGGAAATAACCCAAAGATTTCTTAAAATCAACAGTAACCACTTTAAATGCTTCCAGTAACCGGGCATACTGACTGCGGGTTTTGTTTTTGTTATAGGCTTTTAATTCCGACTGATAGCGGTTTTCGCCCCGCCAGAAATATCTTTTGGCTTCCCAGTCAAGTGCCGTTGTGTTTTTTGGGTCTGATTTCAGTATTTCAGTTGCAAGTTTGTTACAGGCCTCCTTTTTATTCAGCGCAATATTGGCTTTTAAAAGGGCTGTTTTGTTTGAGGGTTCGTTTTTGTAAGTTGCCGGAAGTTTTTCCCACAGGCTGAGTGCCTCCTCCCAATTTTCGCTTTCCACATAAGTGGCAAAAAGACGTTCCTGCATGGGAATAATCTCTTTTCCCGAAGGATATTTCTTAACATATTTTTCCAGGACATCGATTTCCAGCGACAGGTTGTCAATTTTACGGTAAAGCTTGGCCAACGTTGTATAAGCTTCCGGGCTGGCCGATGCAGAATAAATGGCTTTTCCCAAAAGATCCCGCGCCTCATCTTCTTTGTGAAGTTTTAATGCTGCCATGCCTGCTTTTCCATAAACTGTACAAAGGGCCCCTTTTCCCCGCCTTTCATATTTGGCAATGGTTTTCTTCCACAGGGCAAGGGCCGTTTCATACTTTCCCTGGTTGTAAGCTGTTTGTGCTTTGTCTTTGCGGTTGCCTGCCACGGCAGTGCTTGATATGAAAAGGGCAAGAAGAATGAATGTTCCGGTAATCTGTTTGATTGCTTTCATGTAAGCCTGTTTTTTTTTGAAAGGGCAAAAATAGAATATAATTCTTTTGTCGCATGGCCGTTCAATTTTTTTCGGCTAATTCTTATTTGGTGTGCCGAAAAAAAGAAAAAGTTATTTTTGCAAAAAATATTGAAATATGGATTTAAGTAAAATTTTGTCAATTGCCGGAAAACCCGGTTTGTACAAACTGGCAGGTGAAGCAAAGAACAACCTCGTGGTGGAATCGTTGACGGACGGGAAGAGGATGCCGGCTTTCTCGCATGAGCGCATCAGCTCGTTGCAGGAAATCAGCATTTACACAACCGATGAGGATTTGCCGCTGCACGATGCATTGAAGATGATTTATGACATGACCGGCGCGCAAAAGGTGGATAATCCGAAGAAAATGTCTTCTGCCCAATTGAAGGAACTATTTGGGAAAGCCATTCCCAATTACGACGAAGACAGTGTTTATGTCTCTGATATGAAAAAGGTTTTCACGTGGTATAATATGCTTTTAGACAATGAATTACTCGATTTTAGCGAAGAGGGGGAAGCTGAGGAAAAACCGGAAGAAAACACGGAGATAAAACCGGAAGCAGACGAAAAAGGGCCGGATTCCGACGATAAAAAATAGACATGCTTTACAAAACCTTCATCAGGCCGTTGCTGTTTCGCTTTGACCCGGAGAAGGTTCATCATTTTGTCAGTAGTTCATTGCGGCTTGCTTTCCGGATACCCGGAATGAAGATGCTGGCCCGCAGGTTGACATCTGTAAATGACAAAAGGCTTCAACGGGAGGTTTTTGGGCTGAAGTTCAGGAACCCGGTGGGCGTTGCGGCGGGTTTTGATAAAAATGCGCAGCTTTTTGATGCCTTGGGCTATTTGGGTTTCGGTTTTGTGGAAGTGGGTGCCATCACCCCGGAAAGCCAGGCCGGAAACGAGAAACCCCGCCTTTTTCGGTTACCTGCCGATGGTGCACTTGTCAACCGGATGGGTTTTAACAATGATGGGCTGGCCGCAGCAGCCGGCAGGCTGAAAAAACGAAAAGGTAATGACCTTGTCATCGGTGCAAACCTAGGGAAAAATACACTGACACCCAATGCCCGTGCTGCTGAGGATTATCTCCGGCTTTTTGAAGGCCTTTTCGATGTGGCAGATTATTTTGTGGTGAACGTAAGCTGTCCCAATGTTACTGATTTACAGGATTTACAGGACAAAGAAGCCTTGCGGGATATTCTTCTTAAGTTACAGGCCGTAAATCTGCGAAAGCCTCATCCCAAGCCGATTTTATTAAAAGTTTCTCCCGAACTGAACAACCTGCAGCTGGATGATGTGATAAACCTTGTGTCTGAAACAGGTATTGCAGGTGTGGTGGCTGTAAATACCACCATTACCAGGCCGCCATTACAAACTTTGGGAAAAAGGGTCCTTCAGATCGGCAGGGGAGGACTGAGCGGCAAACCTTTGCAACTGCGGGCTTTGGAAGTAGTACGTTACCTTTCGGAGAAATCGGGACGGGTATTCCCCATCATTGGCGTCGGTGGTATTTTTACGCCTGAAGATGCCTTGCAAATGTTAGATGCCGGTGCCGACCTTGTGCAGGTCTATACGGGTTTTATCTACGAAGGGCCTTTTATTGCCAGGCGGATAAACCGGGCTGTGTTGAAACGGATGACCAAAGGATAACTTTTCGGATGATTTTCAGGTTATTATGATACGGGGCAAGTGCAGGTCCTACTTTATCACAATTTCCGTCCTGCGGTTAGCGGCCCTGCCCAAAGGCGAATTATTTGCCGACAGGGGATGTGTGTTTCCAAAACCTTTGTATTGCAGGCGGCGGGCGGGAATACCTTTGGAAATTAAATAACTGTACACCGCTTTCGCCCGCCTCTGTGAGAGCTTCAGGTTATAGGAGTCGCTGCCCACATTATCGGTATAACCTGCAATGAGAACCTTTATGGCCGGATTTTCCTTCAGGAACCCAACCAGTTTTTTCAGCTCCGGGAGAGCCGATGGCTTCAACGTAGCCCGGTCAAAGTCAAAGCGGATGTTGTGCAGTGGCATTCTCGCATTCCGGCTGATGGGCATCAGGGCAAAAGTTTTGTTTTCGGAAGCAATATTGGGAAATTCCTTCAGGTTAAGATTCTGTGAATAAATGAGATATCCTCTCTTTTGAATATTGAAGGCATAATTTGTCCCCACACGCAATACCATCAGAAAATGTCCGGTTACCGCATCGGAAATTACCGAATCGACTGTCCTGCCATTGGATAAATTTGTGAGCAAAACGACCGCTGCCAGCTTTTTGCCGTTACGGGCATCCTGCACTGTGCCTTTTACAAAAAGTACCTTTCCGGGACATATTTTGGGGAATACCGGAAAAGCGTAAATATCGAATCCCGTTTTTGCCGTGTCGCGGTCAGAAGAAAGCCAGGCATGCTGTCCATTCAGACTTACAAAAATATTTATTTCGTTGGCTTTGGTGTTGACCGGAAAGCCAAGATTTGTCGCTTTTGACCAATGCCCGGCACTGTCTTCGCACGAAACATAAAGATCGTAACCGCCCATCCCTGTGCGCCCGTTGGAAGAAAAATAAAGCGTATGGTTATCGGCATGAAGAAACGGTGCCATTTCATTGCCCGGCGTGTTTATGCTGTCGCCCAGATTCATGGCTCTTCCCCAACGACCATTTTTCTGCCGGATACACATCCAGATGTCTGAGCCTCCGAATCCTCCTGGCCTTTTAGAAGCAAAAAACAACCGTTTTCCGTCGGACGAAATCACTGCCTGCGAATCCCATCCGGAGGTGTTGACGTTGCCATCCAAATGTCCTGGGAACTGCCATTGTATTCCCTTTTTCCGGCTCACGTAAATATCACAGCTTCCAAAGCCACCCGGCCAGTAACATCCTGTAAAATACATGTTTCTACCATCTACGGAGAAGCCGAGAGCACCCATACTCCGTGTGGAATCCCAGGAAAAGCGCATTCTTGTTGGTGGTTCCCAGACGTTGTCCCTCCGATAAGCCCGGAAAAAATGCTCTTTGTAAACCGGCTTACCCGGCCCGGATTCCAGAATTTTTCTCGTAAAAATGAGCCGACTTTGATTTTCATTCACGAAGTTGATGTATTCATTTTCCGAAGAATTGATGTCTGAATTTAGTTTTTTTATCCTTGTTTTTACCGGATGGGCAACGGCAAAAGCTGCAAAAGTCG
>WGCY01000029.1 GCA_015493525.1 Bacteroidales bacterium | reverse complement strand
GGAAAATCTTTTTATACACATAAGCGTCTAAGAAGTGCTTATAGAAGTCTAATAAAAACCTTCCATGGCTATTTACCTGGTACGATTACGTAGAGCTAAAGATCCCTAATACAACGAACATGTTGGAGGGTCACTTTTCAGATTTAAAAAACAAGTTAAGAAATCATAATGGGCTCTCAATGACACGCAAAAAGAAATTTATTGATGGGTTTTTGAAGGTTTAAAGACCTCTGAAAATATCAAGATAAAGGTGTTCAAAATGAATACCTTTATCTTGTATCTTGACGTTTTCGTCGGTCATCAAGCTATCCCTGGCAAGTTGCTCCCCAGCAGAGCTTGCTTCCGTTTTGCTTGATTCTACAAAAATAGAATCTATGAATATGGATGAAAAAAATTGTTAATAAAAACACCAATCATTTTGTCTATTACACCGCAAATCATTGTAAATATGACTATTAGGCGTTAAATAAAGTTACCGGTAAATAGAAAAATCAAACAATAAACTGCCGCACACCGCATAGCCCCACCACCGTCAGGCAAACCTGTCCTTTATGTTTTAACTTTTCAAAAACGTAAATAAAATTCACGTTTTTTTCTGTTTACGAAACTAACTTAAATTCAGACATAATCAACGACACAGCTTTGTTTATATCAGAGTAAGCACCTTCGATAATTGATGGTTGGTCAGAACCAGGAAAATCATTATTGTTGTAACTTCCAGACAACAAAGGCTTTAACTTATGGTTTAAATTGAAAAATGAGTAAAAAACCCAAATGTAACCTTCTTTTGTAAGTTGATAATAATGAGATGATTGGATCTTTTTTACTGCGCCCCTTACCCTTAATTTTCGTAATTCATAAGCTATTTTTGCAGTTTTCCAGTTTTCTGTTAACATTTGCTTTAAATCCTTGTTCCTAAAGCCAAAAGAGCGATTGACTGACGACAATAAAGCCTTAAGAAATTCAACCTGGTGTTCTTTTCTTAAATCTGGTGCAGGGATTTGTACCCCTTTTTCGTTTTTGAAGGAGGTTTGATATTTTCTATAAACTTCTTCGTCCAGGATAGAAATGTCAATATCTGAAATAGTTTCAATATAGCGGCTGTTACTTTGGAGTCCGTACCAAAAATATGCCATCAGGTTGATGGCTGGCTTTTTAAGCTTTAAACCGGGCAAGTCCGGTTTGTTAATTGTAGTTTCAACTCTTAGTAAACAGCCGCTTTTGTTGTAACATTTTATAGAATTTCCTTCTAACCAATGTTTTATTACGGCTTTTGTCTTAAACTTATTCTGCGTTGTTTTGCCGTTGTTCTTCTGTCGTGAAAGACTGAATATTTCAGTCAACTTATCGGGCAATCCGATAGTATGGTGTTTTGAAAGAATGTTGTCAAAATACGCATTTGCAAATTTAGCAGATTTAAAGACAAGGTTTGTTGATATTTCTGTTTGATATGTAAACCAATTGTGTTTAAGTAGTTTTGAACGGGTTGATTTCTGTCCCTGATCAAATTTAAAAAAGGTACCCATCCAATGTTCAATTCTATTAAGGGCAATGCTTGGCTTAAAATTTTTAACCAAATTATTGAGCATTTCCAAATCTTCTACTTTGGTAAATGAGTTGTCCTTCATTGTGTACTTTTTACCGGCCATGTCAAATTGTTTTTTCAGATAATTGTGCCCGTTAAAATAAAACTCGCTTACAAAAGGCAGGTATGATGATATCTTCAAATAACAAAGTCCAAGTTCCTCATCATCGATGTAGATGTAATATTGACTAACGAACTTATTTACAGAGTACATTTTTGTGAATGTTTTGCCTTTTTTAGTTTTGATATTTCTGTTTGTAAAAGTCCTTACGTTTTCTACGGCTTTGATTATGGCTATTACTTTACTTTTCTTGTTTTTCTTTGACAACTCCTCTTTATATTGGTCTTGGATAAGATCGATTTTTGAATGATATGTTTTCTTTTCAGTTTCTCCCCACCAATGTATTTTTACATCAATCTTTTCAGCAGTTTTCTTTATGTGTGAATTTAGCTTGTCGGTAAGGAGTCTCATAACCCCATTGCTGTGGTTACTATAGCCCAGGTTGCGCAATAAGTTGATTACCGAACCTTCCACAAATAAACCCTGTGTATAACCCCGCAAAACAATCCTGTCAAAACTTGTGTATTCGAATGAAAGGTGCTCTTGTAAAGAAGTATCCTGAACCGCCTGCATTTTTTTTTGCAAAGATAATTACTTACGATGCACTTTTAAAATAGACCTTTAGGTCGGTATGTATTGATGGATCTCGCGCAACGAAGCTATTTCCTGTGAGGCGTTGCCCATGCGTACATAAAATTTCTCCGTTTCGTTACCATTTTTGTTTTTTGTTTTCAAATAGAGCGGATGATGCGATGGCATGATGCGAATAACGCAAAGTGTCTTTCCTTTTACTTCCGGAAAAGTTATCCCGAGATGTGCCGTGGAAAAGGAAATGCCGAATTGATTTTTAATCAGGCGGCGCAGGTGCAGCTCAAAGCCATCTGCATCTTTCTTTTTCAAAGTGTTGAAATCAGGTTCCAGCCCCAGTATTTCCCCATCATCATTTACCCCGATAATCAATGTCCCTCCTTTGCCATTGGCAAAAGCAGCGATACTTTTCAGGATAACCGTTTCGAGCACGGGATTTACCTTTTGATCCCGGTAGTCCCAGCGCAACGATGATTTGAACTCGGCCTGTTCATTTTCCCCTTTTTCAACCATCAGTAAAAGATCATTTTCAGTAAGTGGTTTTTTTGTGGCAGGAGAGGTTGGCATGCCGGATGAAGGGATTTTCTTTCTTCGCGATGAAAGAAGCAATAGAAAAGCTACCACGAAAAAGAAAAGTGCAACATAACCATACAGATTTTTCTTAAATTTCCCCAGTGCTTTCAGCTCTTTTTCCGTGGTGGCGTAGGCCACGGCGCGCATCCCCAGCGAATGTGGAATAAGTGCTACATGCATCCAGTATTTCCGGCCTTCCTGAATGAACAGATAGGAACGCCCGGATGGATGCGCTGACTTTTCCCAGTTGCTGAGCAACAGGTTTATCTGTTTCACAACCGGCCCTCTCGTGGCAACAGCAGAAGTGTCCGTAGAATATAGTGGTACGGTAAAATGCTCAAGCGGGGTAACCAGGCTCACAATGGGATGGGTCGATTCAAGAACGGGGAAAAAAGCTTTTGTTTGCTGACGTAGTTCATAAACAAAAGCAAAAACCAGGCTTTCCCCTTTTTTCATCCGGACAACATTGGACGACAAAATAAAGTCTTTTTGCGCAGACCCTTTGTGCAGGAGGACTTTCCATAACGATTGCCTGCCCGAACGTTTCAACAGGGCACGGGTCCGGTTAATGGATGCCTGGTCAATAAAATAGTTGTATGTATCCGTCCAGCGCCCCACCACTTTTAAATTATTATTTAGCCGTACCCAATTGGTCAGCGTATCATTAAATAGCGTGTCATAAGTTGCTGTCCACGTATTTTTATCGCGTGCAAACAGGAAATGAAACCGGTCACCATAAATAATCATTCCCTGTATCGCAGGATTGTCCTGAAGTTTTTTGAGTGCATACCGGTTTAAAAAGCCCCTGGAAAGGCGGGCATAGTCCAGCGTATCGAAATCCTGTTTCATACTGTCGGTGGCAGCCTGATTGGCCTCAAGAAAGTTGACCACGTGTGCCTGTAAATTATCCGACAACTTCTTAATGGTTTGGTCGGAATAGGTCTTCTCGGCAGAGGTAAAATATAATGTGAGGCTGGCAATTCCCACCATGAGAAAAAGAAAAGAAGCCCAAAGACGAAGTTTTTTATTCATTTGCTATGCTTTTTCCGGCCAAAAATATAAAGAATATTTCATTCGTTGCTATTTCAGATATTTCACCATCCAATCCACCCAACGCCGGTAAATATCGGTTGTCCGGACAATGTCGTGCGGGAAATGTGTGTTGGCAGGATAGACATAAAATTCGGTTGTTACGCCGTTATCACGCAAAGCATGAAACATTTGGTAGCTGTTCACAATGGGTACGTTGGGATCGCCGGCATCGCCCATGATCAGGGTGGGTGCCTTGGCTTTAATGGCAAATGCTATGGGCGACTGTTCGCGCCAGATTTTCCAGTATTTTTTCACCCACGGTGAACCGCCGAAAAAGTACAAATCGCCCTTTTGGTAGTAAGCGATGGTGTAATCCATTACCCAGTCGTTGAGGGCTGCACCGGAGACAGCTGCTTTCCACACATCCGGATAGTTGCCGATAAGCCAGGATGTCATGTACCCTCCGTAAGACCATCCGGTAACCCCTATGTTGGCCTTGTCCACTATTCCTTTTTCCTCCACTTTTTTCAACCCGGCCATCACATCTTCTCCCGGCCCTTTTCCTGTGTTGCGATAAATAGCATGTTGATAAGCATCTCCAAGGTTTATGCTACCGCGATAGTTGGGCTGAAACACCAAAAATCCCTGTGCAGCAAGTAGTTGCACCAGTGGGGAAAAACGCACGGTGGAAGCCCCTTCGGGGCCACCGTGAATCACCAAAACCAACGGGTATTTTTTCCCTTTTTCAAAATTTACGGGATAGGTCAGCACGCCATCTTCCTGGAAACCATTTAGTTTCCAGTTGACACCTTCGTTTTTGGCAAGGGAAAGCGAATCCAGAAAAGCGTTAAAATTGGTCAGCCGCCGCGGCTGCCGGTTCACAGAGTTCATCACATACAATTCGTCCGGATAGGCTGCGGTACTTCCGGTGAAAGCAATGACACCGTTTTTGGAAACAGAAACACCCCTGCTTCCTGGAAGTATGTTGCCGGTATTCAGCAGCTGCGCTTTTCCTTGTAAAGGCTGCTGCCACATCACCTCACGGGTTCCTTTTTCGGCCATAAGCAGCATGGTTTTTCCATTGGGAAGCCACACGAAATTGTTGATGTTTCGCGCCAGCGCAGCCGTTGCATCGCTGACTTTTCCATTTTCACGGGCATAAACGGCAAATCCGTTGTTTTGGTCGCCGTTGCGCGGACGTATAAATGCCAGCGTTTTCCCACCGGGGGCAAAAACAGGATTTGTGGAACCTTCTGCAGCGACAATGGTTTTGATTTTTCCGGTTTTAACATCGACAGAGGCCAGAACAGAATGCCACGAGTTGCCTTCCCACACATCGGGATATTTGCAAAAAACAACGGATTTTCCATCGGCTGTCCAGGCCGGTGCCGACAGGGAACCCTGATCGGTGCCAAGGCTCCAATGGCCCCTGGTGAGTTGTCTGGCGTTGCCACCATCAGCCGGAACTACCCACAGGTGCCAGGGCTGCACGGCAGCCCGTGTCATGTAGTTGTTGTCGGTTACCCGAAAGGCATCTTCGTGGTGTTTGATGGCTTTTGGGTTGGGGATGGTGTCCTGTGCTATGTAGGCAAACCGCTTTCCATCGGGACTCCAGGCATAGATATCCACACCGGTTTTGGAATGTGTAATCCGGATGGCATCGCCGCCGTCCATGGGCATTACGAAAAGTTGTACCTTTTTGGTTTTCGGGTCTTTGGCCAGAAAAGCTAGTTGTTTTCCATCGGGCGACCAGCGTAGCGTGGACAAACCTCTCCGTTGAAACGTCAGTTTGCGTAAAGCACCATCGGCTACCTGAACCAAATCAATTTCCTGTTTGGTTTTATCATTTTCCCAGTCAGGACGTGTGGCAATGATGGCTATCTGTTTTCCGTCGGGCGAAATATGCGGTGAGGAGATACGCACAAGCTTCCGGAGGTCTTTTAATTGAAAAGCGGGTTTGACAGAAGTCTGCGAAAAGCCCGGAACAGCCAGCAGGACGCAGGCCAAAGCAATGAGAATACGGTTTAAACGGTTCATAAATCAAATTTTTATGTTGTCGAAATTATATTTCCTGGTCCTGCCCGAGAGCCAGGCCTTTTCTTCATGGGAAGCCTTTATTCTTCAAATCGGATATCCTTCACCCGCAACTGCAAAGAGGTATTCCCCTGCCAGGTGTTTTCATCGAGGTGGTAGCAAAGGCTGAAAGTTTTTCCCTGTTTCATCATTTCACAATATTCTCCCATATTAAAAGCGATGGATTTCAACGGGTTGCCGGAATGATCATTGTGTACTGCCTCAAATTTCAAATGCCGGGGATTCCCATTTTTCCCTACTGCTTTGGCATATCCGGTATCAATCAGGTGATACGACACAAACAAGGGGGTCATATTTCCCGGGCCAAAGGGGGCAAATTGTTTGAGTATGCGATAAAACTTAGTGTTGATATCACTCAGGTAAAGCACCTCATCAATTTCTATTTCCGGGACCATCATTTCTTCGGTAAGATGCGCTTCAGCATAGGTTTCAAAAGCCGTCATAAAAGCCTCCATATTTTCCGGTTTCATGGCCAGTCCGGCGGCATACATGTGCCCGCCGAAATGTTCCAGCAGGTGGCTGCACGAGTCGATGGCATCGTAAATGTCAAAACCTTTCACGGAACGTGCCGAGCCGGTAACCAGTCCGTCTGCATGGGTCAGCACAATAGTGGGTTTATAGAAATGTTCAATCAGCCGGGAAGCGACGATACCGATAACACCTTTGTGCCACTCTTTTTTGAAGAGCACGGTTGTCTTTTTCCTTTTTAGCCTTTCGCTGGCCTCAATTATGTCGATGGCTTCCTGTGTAATATTGGTGTCCAGATCGCGACGGGTCGTATTCAGGATATTGATTTCGCCCCCCAGTTTCTCAGCATATTCATCCTGGTTGCTAATCAGCAGGCGCACCGAATCCGTAGCATCTTTAATGCGTCCGGCGGCATTAATACGGGGTCCCACAACAAAGACCAGATCGCTGATGGTAATCTCACGCGAAAAGACCTGTTTACCTTTTCCGTTGTCGGCTATTCTTTCAAAGCCCGATGATTTCAGGATGGAAAAGACTCCCGGCCGGGGAGAGCTGTTGATTTGCTTTAAGCCGTAATAGGCCAAAATGCGGTTCTCCCCCGTTATGGGAACAATATCGGCAGCAATGCTTATGGCCAGTAAATCCAGGCTTTCAAAAGTCTTCTCGTCGCTTATCTTTAGTTTTTTTGCCAGGGCCTGAACCAGCTTAAATCCAACGCCGGCCCCGGAAAGTTCTTTAAAAGGATAGGGACAGTCATTTCGTTTGGGGTCAAGTACTGCCACGGCTGCCGGAATACTGTCGCCCGGACGGTGATGGTCGCCAATGATAAAATCAATCCCTTTTTCGAAAGCATAGTTTACCTTGTCAATGGCTTTGATGCCACAATCAAGCGCAATGATTAACTTTACATTGTGTTCGGCTGCCGTATCAATTCCTTTGGTGGAGATGCCATAGCCTTCGAGATAACGGTCGGGAATATAAAATTCAACCTTTTTGTGAATGTTTTTTAAAAAAGAATATACCAGTGAAACCGCGGTGGTCCCATCCACATCATAATCACCGTAAACCATGATGTCCTCATTGGATGAGACAGCTTGTAAAATCCTGTTCACGGCTTTGTCCATGTCTTTCATCAGGAAAGGATCATGGAGCATGTCAAGCGAAGGCCTGAAAAATGATTTGGCCTCTTCAAAAGTAGTTACACCCCGTTGAGCCAGTAAATTTGTTAACTTCGGGCTGATGCCAAGCTCCTCCGAAAGTAGCTTAACTATCTTTTTATCAGCCGCTTCTTTTACTACCCAACGATTTTTCATGAAACATTAATTAGCTCGTAAATATACTGATTATATACAAGTGAAAAACAGTAATGGCATGTTTTGTACCGGTACTTGACAGGAAAACAGGCTAAAATATTTGGTTTCAACCAAAAAAAATGTAAACTATTTTGATTTTCCAATATTTTTCTAATTTTACACCAATGGATTGAAAAAGAATATTTACAGCTTTCGTTTTGTTGATTTATTAATTTTCAGGCCATCATTTTGAATGGTCTTAAACTTGTTGTATTATGTCGAATTTGAGTTATGTCAGTGGAACGGGAAACGTTCCTTTATTGGGAAAAACCATTGGTGAAATGTTTGATGAAACCGTTGAACGTTTTCCGGAAACAGAAGCTTTGGTCGTAGTCCATCAAAATATTCGCTGGACCTACCGTGAGATGAAAAAAGAAGTCGATAAATGTGCCCTCGGGCTGCATGCCATGGGGTTGCGCAAAGGCGAGCGTATTGGTATTTGGGCCCTTAACTGTGCAGAATGGACTGTTTTGCAATATGCTACGGCTAAACTCGGCGCAATTTTAGTGAACATCAACCCCAGTTACAGGACAAGTGAACTGGAATATGTGCTGAAACAATCGGGCTGTAAATTTTTGGTAGCGGACGAAAAAACAGAACATTCCGATTATTCGGACATGATTAACGAGCTGGTGCCCCACCTGAAATACAGCGATCCGGGTAAACTGAAGTGCACCAAATCACCTTCGTTAACAACGGTAATTACCCTCAAAAAGAAACCCGACCCCGGCATGTTTAGCTGGAAACAGGTGCTGGAAAAAGCCAAAGGCCAGGATCCCGGCATTTTGAATGAAATTGCAAAAACCCTCACGTTCGACCAACCCATAAACATTCAATACACCAGCGGCACCACCGGCTTTCCAAAAGGGGCTACCCTTAGCCATCACAACATTCTGAACAACGGTTTCTTTGTAACGGAATCGCTGCATTTAACGGAGAAAGACCGCATGATTATTCCCGTACCTTTATACCATTGTTTTGGAATGGTCATGGGAAACCTTGGCTGCCTTTCGCATGGTGCCACGGCCATTTATGCCAGCCGCGCTTTCGACCCGGAAGCAGTCATACGCACCACCGACAAGGAAAAAGCCACTATTCTTTACGGCGTTCCTACCATGTTTTATGCGGAACTGGAACACCCCAAAATAAAAAAATATGATGTAACGAGTTTGCGCGGAGGTATCATGGCCGGGGCCATTTGCCCGGTTAGCCTGATGGAAAAAGTTCAGGAAGTAACAAAAATGGACGATATGCAGATTGCCTATGGCATGACCGAAACCAGTCCCGTGAGCACGCAGACCAACTCAGACACACCTTTTGAAAAGCGAGTGAGTACGGTAGGACAAGTGCATCCCCACCAGGAGGTGAAAATTATTGATCCCGAAACCGGCCTGGTGGTAAAACGGGGCGAAAAAGGAGAACTCTGTACACGGGGTTACAGCGTAATGCTGGGCTATTGGGAAGAAGAAGAAAAGACCCGGATGGCCATTGACAGTGCCCGGTGGATGCATACGGGCGACCTGGCCACCATGGATGAAGAAGGGTACATCGATATTGTGGGGCGCATCAAAGACATGATTATCCGCGGGGGAGAAAATGTTTACCCCAAAGAAGTGGAAACCTATTTAATGTCCTACCCGAAAATCAGTACCGTCCAGGTGATTGGTGTTCCCGATGAAAAATACGGAGAGGCCGTGATGGCCTGGGTTAAAGTGCTGGACAATGCAAAAGTAACTTCCAAAGAGCTTATAAAATATTGTAAAGGTACCATTGCACATTATAAAATCCCCAAATATTTTAAGTTTGTGGATGACTTTCCAAAAACAGTAACCGGCAAAATCCGCAAAGTGGAGATGCGGGAAATAAGTATCAAAGAGCTGGGACTGAAACAGGAAGTGAAGAACTGATTGTTTGTTTATGAGAAACAAAACCATCCGAAGAACAATTTATTTCTAGGTTTTACAATTTTGTATTTAAAATGCAAAATTGTAAAACTAAACAAATGATGGTAAATTTGAGAACAGCTGTGGCAGATTTCTCCAACTATAGACATTGATTAAAAACCTAAAAGAATTATCCCCGCCATAAACAACATGAAAAGTATTGCTGTCGTTACCGGTTAACCGCCGCCAGAATTCCACTTTCTTAATGGAATCTTTGGTAAACGTCTTCCCTGCTTTTATTTCAACGACTTGCGGTGGGGTTCCATCGATAAGACAAACGAATTCGTTTTTACTGTTATCCCGCCAGAAATAAATATTCGAAGAAAGGCCCTTGTTAAGCCTGTATTTTAACAATTCCAGAAAGATGAAATTCTCAAAAATATTTCCCTTCAAATAATGGGTACTTAATTGGGCTTCATTATTGATACCCAATAAGTAAGATACCATACCCGTATCATAAAAGTATAATTTGGGAGACTTAACCGCCCGTTTTCCAAAGCTTTGATGATAGGGTTGTAAACGAAATACAACGTAATTTGCTTCCAGTACGGCTATCCATTGTTTGGCTGTATTCACGCTCACGCCGGTATCCCTTGCGAGAGAAGAATAATCAAGAATCTGCCCGGCCCTGCCGGCACATAATTTCAGAAAATGCGTGAATATGTTTAAATGCCTGATGTTTTGAATTTGCCTGACATCCCTGTTTATCAGCGTTTCGATGTAAGCAGGATAAAAATCCGCAGGAGTTATCGTGCCTTCATACATGGCAGGATAGAAGCCCTTAAACACGATTTCTTCGTAGTTTTCAGGTGAAAAGCCCTTCAGGCCAATCAACTCTGTCTGGCTCAGTGGCAACAGATTAACGACCTCTGTCCGTTCTGCTAGTATCCGGGAAATTTTCTCCAACAAAAGATGGTTTTGCGCGCCGATAAGAACAAATCTTCCTTTCGTTTTTTCTTTATCTACTGTTTCCCGGATAATTGGCAACAGCCCGGGAGCATACTGAAATTCATCAATAATACATTTTTCCGGATGACTTTTCAGGAAGCCGTTCGGATCCTCCTCCGCCTGCCATCTTGTATCCGGGTTCCCCAGGGATATGTAATCGTAATCATGGAAGAGTGCTTTTACAAGCGTTGTTTTCCCCGATTGCCGCGGTCCGGTAATGGCCAGTACCGGGTATTTTTCAGCAATTTCAAGCAGTTTGTCTGTAATTTGTCTTTCAATCATAAAACAAAGATAATACAATTTAGCATTTGAAATGCAATATTGTAAATAAAAATAAAAAGGCGGGTTTTTAGGAGAATTCCCCCAATACTTCTGACAAAACAGAAAAATACCGGAACCTGATTTGGTATTAACCGGCTTACAATCCGTTCGTTATTTCGTATAAAAATCAATCATTTTCTGAATGGCCTCCTGACATGCCGGGCAGAACTTATTCCCTTTGAACGTTTTCATCAGGCAATCCTGCATGGGTCGGTACATGCCCTTTGGCTCATAGCCTCCGCCTTCAAAAGCACCGACGGTATTACGATACCTTTTTCTGGGTTTGGTCGGGATTGGGGTTCCCGGTTTCACCAAATGCTTCCATTTTTTATCAAAATGTTTTAATGTGGTGATGTTGGGTTCCCAGGGTTCGATATTCAGGTTGTAGAATTTACCGTAAGCGGTTGGGTCATTGTAATATTCATCGGCCAGCCCGGCAAAACCATGGCCAAATTCATGAACCAGGATTTTAGCGGCCTGCTGGTTACTGTTGACCGCCACATTGTAATAGTTGAAAATGGCACCACCACCATATTTTTTGCTGTTGACCAGGATGTAAATCTGATCATAAGGCGCATTGGCCGCAAGATCGCGTACACTTTTATCGTCCATGGTCATCAGGTAACGTTTGCTGTTGAAAGTGTAGTAACTGGTATTCAAAAGAGTACATCTCCAGATACTGTCTGCCGGGATATCGGTTCCTGATTGCCGGGAAGGAGCCAGCACAGCTCTGAAATTAAATTTGTCTTCGTTGTTGGTGTAGGGTGCAAAAGTGAAAAAGTCTTTTACAAATTTCCGGCAGTCTTCAATAAATTTCCCCATTTGGGCTTCGGTGTACCCTTCGGGCAGAATAACCACATCCACCTTGCGGGCGGGGTCACCTTTCACCTGCACATCAAAATAAGGGTAAACCAGTCGCCGGTCGTGTTTTATGAAGTAGTCTCCCGTATCCACCACATAGCTAAACTTTTTATGAAACACGCCATTCCAATCGCGGCTGTAAAGTTCAATACGCACATTTTCTCTGGGATAAGGGATTACTACCGATTCGGAAAAAGTACGGCTGGTTTTTTTGGCTTCGTCTGTAGTCTGCCATTCCCTGAAAAGGGTGGAATAACCCCGCGAATAAAGCAGGGAATCGTTTTTTACATTGAAAACTTTCACATAATAGTTGCCATAATTCATGGTGTCCACCAGGTTCACGTGCGAACCGCCCCAATAGGGTTCTGCCATCAGCTCATCGAAGGTATAAAATTCGCTGGTGTCGTTGCCGCTGTGGTAGTAGTCCATCCGTAACGTTTTGTTGTAAAAATATTTGCTGAACTGTGCCTGGACGCCCAATGTCAGCAGGATAAATACAAAAAGTAGCAGTTTTTTCATTTTGACAGATTTTATATTTGGCCTGAAAGTAAACGGAAAGTACAAAGGTAAAAATTAACACAACCGGTCGCGTCTGCGTTGGCAACACGGATGCGCTTTTTTCCTTTTCTGAAAATCATTTGCACACATTTGATTTTTACTATTTTTGCCCCCATGGAAAAGAAAGAGATCGTACTGAGCGGCATCAGGCCCACCGGACATCTGCACCTGGGAAATTATTTCGGTGCGGTGAAGAATTTTGTGAAAATGCAGGAAACCAATGAATGCTATTTTTTCATTGCCGACTACCATTCGCTGACAACGCATCCACATCCGGACAATTTGCAGGGAAATGTACGGCAGGTACTTATTGAATACCTCGCTGCCGGCCTTGACCCGGAAAAAGCCACGCTGTACCTGCAAAGTGACATTCCCGAAACCGCTGAGCTTTATCTTTTCCTGAACATGAATGCCTATCTTGGTGAACTGGAACGGGTAACCACTTTTAAAGAAAAAGCACGCAAACAGCCCAACAATGTGAACGCTGGCCTGCTGACCTATCCCACCCTTATGGCTGCCGACATCATTATCCAAAAGGCGAATAAGGTTCCCGTGGGGAAAGACCAGGAACAAAACCTGGAAATGACCCGTACTTACGCCCGCCGCTTCAACCACATGTATGGCGTGGACTTTTTTCCCATTCCTTCTGCTTATAACTTTGGCGAAGCTTTGGTGAAAATCCCGGGGCTGGATGGTTCGGGAAAAATGGGAAAATCGGAAGGCGAAGGCAATGCTATTTTTCTGAATGATAGCCCGAAAGTGATTCGTAAAAAAATTATGCGGGCAGTTACCGACAGAGGCCCCACAGAAATGAACCAAAAAAAACCCGAACCCATCGAAAACCTTTTTACCCTGTTGAAAGTAGTTTCCGGGCCTGAGGTGGTTGAATATTTTGATGAGCAATACAACAAATGCGCCATCCGCTATGGCGACATGAAAAAACAACTGGCCGAAGACGTGATTGCTTTTACCGAGCCATTTGCCGAAAGGATAAAATCCCTATCCTCGGACGATGATTACATCCTGAAAGTGATGAACATGGGTGCAGAGAAAGCCCGTGCCAACGCACAAAAGACCCTGCGTGAAGTACGGGAAATTATCGGCTTCCGGAAAATATATTAATGGTGAATCATTGCCCGCCAGACGGGAAAAGTTTTCTTTCATCTAAGGTAACTGAAAAAAACCTGATTTCCAGCTTTTCAGCTTCTGCCTTCTAAATTATTCTTTCTAATTTCTGAATTTTACAACGTTGCGCTTCGCGTTATAAGCTGCCGGTCAACTTTTTTGAAAAGCCCCTGTAACACTTTTCCGGGACCTACTTCCACCACCTCCGTGACACCATCAGCCAGCATATTTTTCATAATTTGTGTCCAACGCACAGGTGAGGTAAGCTGAGAAATTAAATTTGTTTTAATAATTTCCGAATCGGCTACCGGCTGCCCGGTAACATTCTGGTAAACAGGACAAATACCCTGTTGGAATGATGTGTTGTTAATGGCATCAGCCAGTTCGATACGGGCAGACTCCATGAGAGGTGAATGAAAAGCACCACCAACTTTCAGCATGAGGGCACGTTTAGCTCCCGCTTCTTTACACTTTTCAATTGCCTTTTCCACCCCGCTTAGGCTACCTGAAATCACAAGTTGCCCCGGACTGTTGTAGTTTGCCGGAACTACCACATCCTGAATGCTTTTACAGATATTTTCCACTACATCATCTTCCAGTCCAAGAATAGCAGCCATTGTGGAAGGTTCTGTATCACAGGCTTTTTGCATGGCATTGGCACGTTTCGCAACGAGTTTCAAGCCATCTTCGAACGACAAAGTACCGTTGGCTACCAGTGCCGAAAATTCGCCGAGCGAATGGCCCGCCACCATGTCGGGCTTAAAATCATCGCCCAGCATTTTTGCCAAAATGACAGAATGTAAAAAAATAGCCGGCTGGGTAACGTTGGTTTGTTTCAGATCCTCTTCGGTACCGGCAAACATCAGTTCGGTAATGTCAAACTTCAGAATATGGTTTGCCTTGTGAAACAAATCTTTGGCCTTGGAAGATTTTTCATATAAATCAAATCCCATGCCAACAAATTGAGCTCCCTGCCCCGGAAATACGTACGCTGTCATATAATTTTTTTAAATATAAAGTTTTACCGGCGGTTACCGAAAAACCGCAGCAAAAATAGAAATAAATTGATAAAGTCGAGATAGAGTGTCAACGCGCCCATAATGGTCATCTTGCGTGTGCCTTCGGCACCTTCCACCATTCCGGCACCTATCCTTTTCAGCTTCTGCACATCATAAGCTGTCAGTCCGGTGAAAACCAGCACCCCGATAAAGCTTATGAGATAATCCAGCCCGCTGCTGTGCATAAACATATTCACCAACATGGCAATTACCAGACCAACAACGCCCATAATCATAATACTACCGAATTTTGTCAGGTCGGTTTTGGTGGTGTACCCCAAAATGGCCATAAACCCAAACATCCCGGCAGTTACCAGAAAAGTAATAGCAATAGAACCACTGGTATAGGCAAGAAAGATAAAACTCAGGCTCATGCCCATCAAAATGGAATAAACCACAAACAGAAGTGCCATTTTGGAAGCTGACATTCGGTTATAACGTGCTGACATCCAAATAACAAAGCCAAACGGAGCCAACAATACAACCCAGCCCAAAAAGGTCATCCCGGTTTGCGTGTACAACAGGGTAAGCAATTGCGGACTGGAGGCAAACAGCCATGAAGTGATGGCGGTGATACTTAAAGCAAGAAACATCCAACCGAAAACACCGGAAAGGTACGTTTTGGCCACTACCGGCACTTCGGTTGTTTTGTTGCCGGCAAGGTTATTTCCAAATTGACTGATATTCATTTTCTTATCGTTTTATGTTCAACAAAAAATTAAGACAGCCGCGAAGAAATCAAATGGATAAACTCTTCGCGTGTCTCTTTTCTTTCAAAAGCTCCCGTAAAATCGGAAGTGGTGGTAACAGAATTTTGTTTCTGTACACCCCGCATAGCCATACACAAATGTCGTGCCTCAATGACCACTGCCACACCCAAAGGATCTAATGTTTCCTGAATGGCATTCTTGATTTGGGTAGTCAGCCGTTCCTGCACCTGCAAGCGGCGGGCATAGGCTTCCACCACGCGGGCTATTTTGCTCAGGCCGGTAATGTATTTGTTGGGGATATAAGCCACGTGTGCTTTCCCAATGAAGGGGATCATGTGATGTTCGCACATGGAGAAAATATCGATGTCTTTTACAATGACCATTTGCTTGTAATCTTCCCTGAACCTTGCTGATAACAGGATTTCTTTAGGGTCATGATCGTATCCTTGTGTGAGAAATTGAATAGATTTTGCCACACGCAGCGGTGTCTTTACCAATCCTTCGCGGGTGATATCTTCACCGATAAGTTTTAAAATTTCTGCATAATGGTATTTTAACTTCTCCAGCTTATCGGGTGCAAAGGTTTCTATTTTTTCGTAATCAAGCATGGGTATTGAATTTTTAAATAAACTTTTATTTTGATGTACGGGATATTCTTTCGGTCTGTTTATCCGAAATATTCCACAAAATTATTTTCAGATTCGTAAATTTTCACACTGTGAAGAATAGCCCCAAGTTCCGAAATGTCTTTTTCCAGCTGGTTCCAGATGCCAATGGCGAGGTTTTCGGTGGAAGCCATTTTTCCGTTCATAAAATCAACTTCGAGGTTGATATTTTTGTGGTCAATTTTTTCGATTACTTGTTTTCTGATTATTTTGCTGAGGGCTTTCAGGTTGACTAAAAATCCGGTTTCCGGGTTAACTTCCCCTTTAACAGTTACAAACAATTCGTAATTGTGCCCATGCCAGTTTGGGTTGGAGCATTTTCCAAAAACCTGAAGGTTTTTCTCATCGCTGTATTCTGCTTTGAACAGGCGATGGGCAGCATTAAACCGTTCTCTTCTTGTTATGTAAATCATAGCATAATCTGTCGGACAAAGATAAGGTTTATCGGACATCCGAAGGGTTAAAATACCTAAAAATCTGTTTTTACCAGTTTATCTGTTGGCGTTACCGTTTGATTCTGCGGGTCAGTTCGGTAGCAAATACAAAATCGTTCAGTGCCTGTTTGTCTGTTTTTAGGATGGTTTCTTTGGTTCCTTCCCAGCAAAGTTTTCCCTTGTTGATAAAGCAAATTTTTTCACCAATCTGAAGCACTGAATTCATATCGTGGGTGTTAATGACCGTAGTCATGTTGAATTTTTTGGTCAGGCCGGAAAGCAGTTCATCAATACGTTCGGCAGTTTTCGGGTCGAGGCCGGAGTTGGGTTCGTCGGCAAACAGATATTTGGGCATCAACGAGATGGCGCGGGCTATGGCCACACGTTTAATCATTCCACCGCTTAATTCGGCAGGATATTTTTTGTTGTTTCCCGATAGGTTCACATTTTCCAACACAAAATTTACCCGTTCCAGCTTTTCTTTCTGCGTCATTTCGGTAAACATATTGAGTGGAAACATGATGTTCTCTTCCACCGTCAATGAGTCGAACAGCGCGCCGCCCTGAAACAGGACACCCATTTCCTGACGGATATGTTTTCTCCTTTTGTCGGGAAGATTAGAAAACCGCCGGCCATGAAAATCCACCTCTCCGCTGTCCACATCATACAAGCCTATGCAACATTTCATTAAAACTGTTTTCCCTGAGCCACTCTGCCCAATAATCAGGTTGGTTTTCCCCTCCTCAAAAACAGTACTGACATTTTTTACAATAAGCTGGTCGCCAAAGCTTTTCGATATGTTTTTTACTTCTATCACGTGAGCAGGAGTTGGGTGAGTACCAGGTCGAAGAAAATGATTAAAATACTGCTAATGACAATGGCTTCCGTACTGGCCTGGCCCACCTCTACCGAACCACCTTTTACCGTATAGCCTTTGTAGGCAGAAACCGAAGTAATGATAAAAGCAAAAACCACGGTTTTGATCATGGCATAAGTCAGCGTAAACGGATCGAACCACGACCGGATACCAATGATATAATCCGCCGAAGGAATGAGCCCCGTAATAGCTCCCATAATCCAGCCACCCAAAATACCAAGAAAAATAGAGTAAATAATCAATACCGGAAAATAAAGCATGGCGGCCACAATTTTAGGCAGGACAAGATAGTTGGGTGGGTTAACCCCCATAACGCGCAGGGCATCAATTTGTTCGGTTATGCGCATGGTACCGATTTCGGAAGCAATGCGCGAACCCACTTTCCCGGCAAGGATAAGGCTGATAATGGTGGGCGATATTTCCAGCACCAGCATTTGACGTGTGGAAAATCCGATGGTGGATTTGGGAATAAACGGCGAATCAATATTATAGGCCATCTGAATGGCTATAATTGCCCCCGTGAAAATTGAAATAATCGAAATGATGCTTATGGAATCGACACCAAGCCTTTTAAAGTCGTACAACAATTGCCGGCGAAACACAAAACCCTTGTCAGGCCTTTTGAAAGCCTGAAGCACCATAATAACATACTCGCCTATTTGATACAGTATCTTCATAAGAATTAAGTGGGGCTAAATTACGGAATTTTAAAAGACACTGCTTTTTATTTGGTATTCTTTTTCAACAAAAAAGCGTAAGTTCAATTAAGAAATGCGACTTATAGTTGCGAAAAAGGGAGGAAGAAAAAGGAAAAAATAATTTTTCAGGAAAGGGCAGAGAAAAAATCCCTGCACCTTTCGCTGAAAGGTTAAAAGTTTCTTAATTTGCTCCCTAAATCG
>WGCY01000028.1 GCA_015493525.1 Bacteroidales bacterium | reverse complement strand
ACTTTTCCAGGTCGTTTTGTATCGGTGGTTAGGACATAAGAATCAATCTTTCTTTGAATAGTTCTGGAAGAGCATTTATACTTTTCTGACAACTGTTTGTAGGTTTGTTTGCCATTTGTATATTCATCCCAAATTGTTTCAGGATTAATATGATCCCCTCCTGAAAAATATCGTCCACACCCATGACATTTATAACGTTGTTTCCCGTTTCTAACACCATGTTTTCTCGTAATTATGCTCTGACAATAAATGCATTTTTTTTATTCATAGTTTTGATTTATTGCAAAGCTACGTCAAATATGGGGTACAGAGGTTTTGACCAACCATTTTGTCTATTAGGCCTGAATTTGGATACCGTAACGTAATACCACTTTGGGTTTTTGGTTTAAATTACTAAATTAACCGAGATAAAGAAATGCCAGGCATTATTTACCAACTCATTTTGTCCGGTTTATTTTGAGAATAAACCGAAATAGAAATCCAACAGTTTTTGTGAAGCCTCATAAGGCGAAAGCTGCCGGTCCAGGATTTGGGTTTTGTATTTTACAAGACGCTTTTTTATTTCCGGAAGGTTAAAGAAATGGTCATGGATAGCCTGGTGGATGGTCTCTTCAAAAAGTTGGTAAGCCTGGTTTTTCCGGTTTTTTTCAAAAGAGCCATTCTCTTTTGTCAGCCGGAGAAATGTTTCAATTTTATCCCCTATCTCCGTCAGGTTCTCGCTGTAGAGTGCGGAGGCAGTCATAACAGAGGGCTGCCATCCGTTGGGAAGCGGCGGAAATAGGTGGAGGGCGTTTTCATATTCACGTTTTGCCAGGTTGGCCCTGTTTTTATTTTCGCCATCGGCTTTGTTGATGACAATCAGGTCGGCCATTTCCATGATACCGCGTTTGATGCCCTGCAGCTCGTCGCCACCTCCGGCCAGCATAAGCAACAGGAAGAAGTCAACCATTTGGGCTACCGCTGTCTCCGACTGGCCAACGCCTACTGTTTCCACAAAAACAGTGTCATAGCCTGCCGCTTCGCACAAAATCATGGCTTCGCGGGTTTTGCGTGCCACGCCGCCCAGCGTACCAGCACTGGCCGAAGGGCGGATAAAAGCCTTGTTGCTATTGCCCAAGTGTTCCATGCGCGTTTTGTCACCAAGAATACTGCCCCGGCTGCGCATGCTGCTTGGGTCGATGGCCAGGACGGCCACTTTATGTCCTTTTTCGATAAGGTACAGCCCGAAACTCTCTATAAAAGTACTTTTCCCCACGCCCGGGACTCCGGTAATGCCCAGGCGCAATGCTTTACCCGAAAGGGGAAGGCACCACTGGATTAATTTGCGCGCAGCTTCCCGATCTTCCGGCAGGGTACTTTCAATCAGGGTAATAGACTGGCTGAGCAAAGTTCGGTTACCGGCCTTTATTCCTTTGAAATATTCTTCGGGGCTGATACGGTTTTTTTTAAACCTGGCCGTCTTTTTTTTCAGCAAAGGATTGACAACATCAGGCTTTTCCACGCCGGCATTTACTTTGAGGGCACCTTTGTTATGTGATTTTCCGCTTTCCATTTATGAACAACAAAGGTATGCAAAAAGGGAATATCGGCAGGATGTCAGAACAGGATGACAAGAAAAAGCGGAAACTTTTTCCCATCCGAAAACGGCATGTAAGTCTTATCTCGTACTCCGGTTATTAGCCCAGCCGTTTTAACATATTTACCTCTTTCTCGGTGAGAAAACGCCATTTACTGCGTGGCAGGTCTTTTTTGGTAAGGCCGGCAAGAAACACACGGTCCAGTTTAACAACCTGATACCCGAAATGTTCAAAAATACGACGGACCACCCTGTTTTTCCCGGAATGAAGTTCTATGCCAATCTGTTTTTTATCGTCGGCACCGGCCACATAAGCAATGCTGTCAGGGACAATTTTTCCATCGGAAAGTTCAACACCGTTGGCAATGCTAAGCATATCGTTTTTGGTAAGGTTTTTGTCCAGAAAAACATGGTAAATTTTCTTCACCATAAATTTGGGGTGCATTAATTTTTTGGCCAGTTCACCATCGTTGGTAAACAACAACAACCCCATGGTGTTGCGGTCCAGCCTTCCCACGGGATAAATACGTTCGGGGCAGGCCTTTTCCACCAGGTTCATCACGGTACGCCGGTTAAAAGGATCATCAGAAGTCGTCAGGAAACCTTTGGGTTTGTTGAGCAAAAGATAACGCAATGGCTCCTGTTTCAAAGTCTGTCCGCCAAACTGCACTTTGTCGCCCGGCATAACTTTGGTGCCAAGCCGTGTAACCACTTCTCCGTTAAGGGTAACAGCCCCACTCTCAATAAGCTTATCGGCAGCGCGGCGGGAGGCAACTCCGGCATCGGCAAGATATTTGTTCAGGCGGATACCGGAACCGGTTTTTGGGGAAACCGTCTTTTTCCGCTTTGGGTTTCCGGTTTTTTTATAAGATGGCTTTCCGGAACCGGAATTTGAGGATGGTTTTCCACCCTTTTGTGGCTTGCGCGATTTTTTTTGTACTGACATAATTTACTTAAAATGAGACTGCAAAATTAGTTAATCCATAGTAGCAGTTGCTATATTTCGCAGAAATTATTATATTTACATGATTTTTAGACCATCGGGCGTTATGAAAAATGAATTTATCACTTTGGCCACCCTGACGTATATGCGTGCACAACTGTTAAGCGCACAGCTGGAACAAAAAGGCATTGAAAGTTTTATGGCCAATGTCAACCAAATGAAAGAAGGGCCGGGGGTGTTCATGTCATCATCAAGGCGACAGACTTGGAAAATGCCCTGCCCGTATGGGAGAAATTCAAATCTGCCTATGGCAAAGATAAACAGCAGGCGATAGACTATATGCACATTGCCCGGCGAATTTTAGTACCCTATGATTTTACGCCACATGCTGAAAATGCCGCGTTGTACGCATTGCAAATTGCCGCAAAAATGAAAGCCGATGTGCAATTATTAAATATCTATTTTGATCCGGGGGTGGTTCCTTTCTCGCAATTGGAAAGTCTCGGCTTCACGATAAGTTTTGATGACATCGGACTAAAAGCTGAACAGGAGACAGCCGAAAAATTGAAAGCTTTTTCAGAAAAGCTTAAAACCAACCTGAGGCAGCATAGGATACGGGGAGTAAATGTGTTTTACGATTTGGTAAAGGGAAATACCGTATCGGCCATCCTGGCCTACATCAAAATTTACAAACCGGGACTGGTTGTTATGGGTACGAGGGGCAGCGAGTTGGAAGGCTTTCGTTCGTTTAGCAGCATTACCTCAAAAATTATTAAGAAAGCAAATATTCCCGTTCTTGCCGTACCAAAAGATTTCCCTGCCGGGAATTTTACATCTCCCAAAAAAGTTCTTTATGCCACGGATCTCGACAGCTCTGATTTCTGGGCATTGAGCAAGCTGGCATCATTTGTTAAGCCATTCGATTCTGATATCTTCTGTGTTCATGTTTCGGAAGAAATTGAAAAAGAGGAGGAGGTTTATATGCACAAAGTAAAAACTTTTATTACTGATACGCTGGGTATTGGCAAACTGGAGTGCGGCCTGCTGGAATGCCTTGACCCACAGTTGGGGTTAGAAGATTTTATCAAGGAGAAAAACATTGATCTTGTCGCCATGACTACCCGGCATCAAAGTCTTATCCACCGCTTTTACACGCCGAGTATTACAAAAAAAATACTTTTCCAGACCACCATTCCGTTGCTGGTTTTTCATGCCCTCACCAAAAAATAAAACCCGGTAAATTTATTTTCCTATCACCACCCGCAGAACATCCAATGACCGGATTTTTCCCAATTCGGGAAGATGTAACTGATAAAAAGCCAACAAGCCATCCAGCACCAACCTTCGTTCTTTGGTTGAAATACGTAACGTTTTCAATGTTTTCGCGGAAGCCTGTATCAGGGATAGAAATTTTTGTACTTCCACACCTTCGATATAGTAAGCATGTACCGGGCGATGCCTGTAAAAAACACCTTCCTGCAAGTCAAATCCCCGGATGTCTTCAGGGGGAAGTTTGGTGGTTTTGGGATAAAATCCCAGAAAACGGCTGAATTGAACAAGGAAAAAAAGATGAAAATTTACAAAATGTTGTTCCTCCATGTCAAACCAAATCAGGCTGTGGTAAATCCATGAAAACATTTCGCTATCAGGAAGTTCCTCGCGAATACATTTATAAAGTATCTCATTGATAAACAATAAGATACTCTGTTTTTCAATAGAAAACGGAATATGAAGCCAGGGAATATCCACATTGGCTTCCTTAATATGGTTCAGGCTCCGGTTCGGATTATGCGACACCTGCATGTTAAGCAGTGTCAGCGGTTCAAAAAGCGAAGGTTTTAATTTTGCTTTTCTGCTACGTACCCCTTTTACAATATAGGATTGCAACCCGAGTTTTTCTGTCAGTATTTTAACGATGAGGGAGGTGTCGCCATATTTAACCGTATGAAAAACAATTCCTTTTGTTTGAAGCATCATAAAGCAAAAGAAATTGTTAATGAACAACCAGAATTTTGGTAACCATGCTTTCGGTTCCGTCGTTGTTGGTAACAAAAACCAAATATACTCCGGTAGAAACGTGCACATGATGAAAGGTATAGCCATCCCAAACAGCCTGGCCACCTTCTGCTTTGGTTTCAAAAACCAAATTGCCATAACTGTCGGTAATTTTTACAGAAGCATTGGTAACCAATCCTTTAATGGCAATGGGCCCGGTATAATTCTCCCGCACGGGATTGGGATAAGCATACACATCGGAGTAAACATCATTGCCGGGGGTAGCAGACCCGCGATAGGAAATTAAACCTTTGCCGGTCCCGATAAACACCTCCCCGTTTTTGTCGATGGTGATACCGGTAATGTGATTTGAAAGTAGTGGGCTGTTTTCAGTGGTAAAATGATGAATTTCTTTCAGGCCATCGGGTGAAAAAAGAAAGATGCCGGCGCGTTGTGTGCCTACCCATTTTCGGTTCCCCCCATCCACGGCAATAGCAGTAACAGTCTCCGTAACAAGCAGGATATCGGCCAGGCCACTTCCATCATTCCGCGGAACCAGTATTTGCTGTGCATCAAAATTGGCACCTGGTTCAAAAATACCCTCCGGCGAATAAAACACATTAATCCCTTTATCCGTTCCCACCCATACCTGGCCATCATTATCGGTAGCAAACGAATAAACCGTACTCCCCTGAATATTTCCATTGCCACGGGAGGCGTTAAGCACTTTCACTTCATCATCAGATGGGTTATCGACCGTTCCCTGGTAATTGTACACGATAACCATCCCGTTGTTTCGCTTTTTTATCCAGATATTGTTGTTTTTGTCCACCATAAGTCCACCAACATCAATACCACCCAGGCCCGGGCCCAGATTGAAGGAAGCCCATTTCCCATTAGCCTTCATAACCGAAAGCAGCCGTGTTGCCCCCGAATTGGCCACCCATAAATTATGATGACTGTCAAAGTCCAGGCCACTCACCAATACCAAAGTGGGATTGGCTGTCCATGGCTGTAAACTGCTGTTGTATCGCGAAAATATTTTGGACAGTTTTTGGCCTTCAAATTTCATAACACCCTCCTGAAAAGTTCCCACATATACTGTTTGCGGATCATTGGGGTCTATTTTTACACAAACCGGGTCGCTAATGGAATCAAAAGCCGGTGTGTTGCTCTTGTCCAATGTCTTCCATTGTCCATTATCAAAAGAAAAAACACCATCATGAATGTAAGCTTTGCTCCAATCGGGATGGTAACCACCGGGAACGGCCCAAACGCTTTCTCCACGTGCATCCAAACCAAAAACATGAACACTATTGGGGCCATTGGGCCGGATTAACTCCTGTCCGTTATTTTGGTTTTGGGTTTTAAGTAACCCTTTGTTTACCGTACCAATCCAAACATTTTCTTTCACATCACCACGGGCAGCCAGGGGTTCAAATCCCTTTGTACCGGCTTTGTTCACATAAAACACCTTTTTCCCTGATTTATCATAAGCCTCCACCCAATACCGGTTGACCAGCAGTAAGGCATTTTTTTCAGCATTCATTTGAAAATGGTGGCTGTGATTTAAAGACAAAAAGTAATTCCATTGATGACCGTCAAAAGCGTACAACGTATCTCCATCCCATTGGCCGGAAGTGTAATTTGCATAAATTTTCCCGTCAAAAGCCGTAATCAAATTGTAAGTTTGCTGCGGAACAGGTAACCTCCTCTCCAAATGCCACTGCCGGTAGTCGGCCGGATTGGTTGCATGGATACTGCTGTAGTAAACACCTTTGGCTGTTGCCGCAAACAATGCCGTATCGTTGGCGGTCATGTCCAGCACATCGAGAGCACTGCCATCAGGCCCAATGTAGTAGGTATCTTTGATTTCGTGTTTTTTCATGTTGAGTACCACAATGCCAAAACTACACGACAGATAAGCAAAATTCTCCCTGAAAAAAATATTGTTAATCGTTTTGACACCCAACATATATTTATTAAAAATATCCGGGATATTGGTTACATTTTCTTTGTTGTCAACCAGGTCGATATTGGCATCACTGTAGGCAACCAAAAGCTGTTTTGATTCTTTGTCATACCCTATTTTATTAATTCCCAGATCGTTTAATCCTTTAACTTTATCGAAAATAGAAATTTTATCATCCTGAAGCCGGTAAGTAAAAAGGGAATAGGGCGTGGCCGCATAAATCAAATCGGGGGTTATGGCCACATCAATTACTTTGGCATAAGGCAGGTGCGTGCGCCATTGGCCAATACCGGTTTGGGACTGCACGGCCAAAGGAACAAGGAAAATGAAAAAAGAAAAAAAGAAAAGATATTTTCTCATAAGAATGAAACGTTTTTTTTTAATAATTATTGAGCACCCCAAATCAATTGATATTCACACCATCCACTTTTACCTCTTTTCCATGCTGGTAAGTAATGGTGATAATGATGTTTCCCTCTTTATCAAATTTTCGCCAATCACCATTTTTTCGTCCCATGTTATAGGTTCCCGTCTCTTTTAATTTGCCGTTAGGCCAATACCATTTGTGTACACCATTGGCGAGATTATCAATAAATTTTCCTTCATAAAACAGCGTTCCATCGCTATAATAATAACGGCTCCAGCCATTTAACTGTCCATCGGCATATTGAACCACTCTTTTTACATCGCCCACATAATAAATCCATTTTCCTTCTTTCCTGCCTTCCACATATTCGCCTTTGGTTATTTGTTTGCCATGGATGCCATATTCTACATAAGTGCCATCTTCCTGTCCTTCAAAAAAGTTTTCGGTACGCAACAGCTTATGGTCAGGATAGTACCACATCCAAACACTGTCCGGTTCATTATCGTGATATTTTCCTGTTTCTTCAAGGGCACCATCCCGGTAATAATATTTCCACAAACCAGTTTTCAGGTCTTTGGTGTAAAGCCCGGCAGCTTTAAGGCTGCCATCAAGATAATACTCTTTCCAAAAACCTTCACGCTGTCCGGCATCGGTAAAAATACCTTCGGCAATCATTTTCCCGTTTCTAAAAATATATGCTTTTTTAACTTTCCCCGATTTATCATAATCACGCCAAATACCTTCGGGATTTCCTCTTTTGTTGTAAGTAGCCTGCACCTTTATTTTGCCATCCGGATAATAATCTGTCCTGACTTCCAACTGCGACAATGCTTCGGCCTTTTTTTCCTTTTCGCCGTTGGTATATTTTTCCGTAGAAACAAGGTTGCCCTCCTCGTCATACGTTTTGAAATATCCGTTTTTCAAACCATGGTTAAAAAATCCGGACAGCCGTATTTTTCCATCCGGATAAAACCATATCCAACGGCCATCTGCCTGATGTTTAGCATCGTAGCGGTTGATGCGCTGGCGGCTGTAAACATATCCTTTTTTATAAGAAATTATTTGAATAATACGCCCGTCTTGTGCATATTCGTAAGCTGTGCCGTTTTCGAGGCCATCCGTAAAAGGAATTTTCATCTTCACCTTCCCGTTGGGATAAAGATAATAAGTGTAGCCTTGTTTTACGTCGTTAACAAAATTTTCTTTGACCACATCGTTTCCCTGAAAAGTCGTCCGAAATCCGTTTTTTTTGCCTTTTTTATAATTGATTTCCACCGTCAAACGCCCTTTGTTGTCATAAAATCGCCAAAGGCTGTCCAGTAAAAAATTTTTTCGGTTTCCTTCGGATTTCAACCGTCCATTTTCATAATAGTTTTTCCAGTATCCATCAGGTTTGCCATCACGCATAACCCCTTCGCTGGAGATTTTTCCATTTTCGTAATAAAAAACAGTTTTCCCATTGGGATGAACCGTATCCTGCTTCTGCTGTGCAAAAGAGGGAAATACAGCAACCATCAAAAACAAAATAAACAATATCCTGGGCAATATTTTTCCCATAAAAAAATTCAATTAAATAATTTTTAACCGCTTGGATATTTCAAGCATACGTTCGATTGGTTTGCGTGCCTGTTCCATAATTTTTTCATCCAGTGTAATGACAGGCGATTCATTTTTCAAAGCCAAATATAGCTTTTCCATGGAATTGAGTTTCATATATGGACAATCGTTGCAGGAACAGGTTTCGTCGGAAGGTACCACGAGGAATTCTTTGTCGGGCGACTCACGGTACATCTGATGTAAAATACCCGTTTCGGTAGCTACAATAAATTTTTTTGCCGGATCAGAACGTGTAAATTTAAGTAGTCCGGTTGTAGAACCCACAAAATCTGCTATTTCCAAAATCTGTTGCTGACATTCGGGATGGGCCACAATTTTTGCATCGGGATTTTCTTCTTTCAGTTTCAATACCGCTTCGGCAGTCAGAATATCATGTACCTCACAGGTTCCGTCCCACAAAACCATGTTGCGGCCTGTAACACGGTTGACATAACCACCGAGGTTGCGGTCGGGCGCAAAGATAATTTTCTGATCTTTGGGAAAAGATTCAACCAGTTTTACCGCATTGCCCGAAGTACAGATAACATCCGAAAGGGTTTTTATGGCAGCGGTGGTATTGATATAAGAAATGACCATATGATCGGGATATTGGGCTTTGAAAGCGGCAAAATCATCGTAAGGACAGGAATCGGCCAAAGAACAACCGGCTTCCATATCGGGCAGAATGACCTTGGTGGCGGGATTGATAATTTTGGCTACCTCGGCCATAAAATGTACGCCGGCAAAAACAATGATATCCGCATCGGCTTCAGCAGCTTTTTGGGCCAGCCCCAAACTGTCTCCCACAAAATCGGCAATATCCTGTATTTCGTCTATTTGGTAATAATGGGCCAATATCAGCGCATTTTTTTCTTTTTTAAGCCGGTTTATCTCTTTCTTATAATCCATTTTTCTTTTTTTAACTTTTTGTTCTTTATTAAGAAATTTAAATTTCAAATCTTATTATTATTTATATGCCTGTTAACTTTGATGATAAAATAACGGGCAAAAAATTGCTATTGCCGAAAACAGGCTTTTATGAACATATTGTTGACGTTTTATTACCAATTAAATATTTATTAATCAATTTATAACAAGGGTTATCAACAGGTTGTTGAAAGGTTGCAAATTTCATAAGTTTTACGATAAACTATACACTTTGAATGTTCATAACCCCGTGAAATATTTTTAAAAGAACCCGGTTTTAAACGTAACCTTTCAATGTTCGATTTTTCGCTGTTCATAACCTTCCATTTTTCATTTTTTATTCAACAAATTTACGCAGATATTAACAATGATGTTTGATAAATTTTAAAAATATAAAGATGAGCCTTTTAATCGTTGAAAGTCCGGTTAACAAAAATTAAAACATGTTCGTAACCAACTCTTTTATAACGGCTGGAATTTTTGAGTAATTTTGTCAGATAAAAGTTATGAACAATGAGTGAAAAAAAGCAGACTTTGGCATTGGCATCAGACCATGGTGGTTATTGGATGAAAGATTTTATTGCCTTTAAGTTACGCGATGCGGGATATGAAATAAAAGATTTCGGAACAAATTCGGGCGATAGTGTTGACTACCCCAATTTTATCCATCCCATGGCACACGCTGTAAACGAAGGTGAATTTGAAAAGGGTATTATCTTGTGCGGCAGTGGCAATGGTGCCCAGATGACGGCCAATAAATATCCCCGTGTGCGTGCCGGTTTGTGTTGGAATGTGGAACAGGCCCGGCTGATTCGCATGCACAACAATGCCAATATTTTGTCGCTGCCCGGGAGGTTTGTCTCTTTTGACGAAGCCTGGAAAATTGTGGAAGCTTTTTTACAAACGGCCTTTGAAGGTGGCAGGCACACGCAGCGGGTGGAAAAAATCAGTCAAATTATAAAATAGAGGGACAGCGGTGAAAAGTTCAGCAGAGAAAAAGATATTTCTTAAAAAAGCCGAAAAAGTGGCTTTCGACAAAGTCCATCGCGAAAAGATAAAGTTCAATATTTCACGTTACGATGCTGCTGTCGCAAAAGGGAAATCCATTTACTCTAACCTTGATTTGGCCCGCGACAGGGGTGGTTTTATCAAATACAAAGTAATCAACGGGCTGGAAAAATACCTGATTGAGTTCGAGGATAATTTTATCAGAAACGGAGGAAAAGTTATCTGGGCTGCCGATGCCCGCGAGGCGGTAAATGAAATTTTGAAAATTGCCCGAAAAAATAAAGTGAGAAAGGTGGTAAAATCCAAATCCATGACCACCGAGGAGCTTGATTTGAATAAATTTCTGAAACAGGCAAACATAGAATCCGTAGAAACCGACCTGGGAGAGTTTATTGTACAGCAGGCCGGACAAAAACCTTATCACATCGTTACCCCGGCCATGCACATGTCCAAAGAAGATGTGGCCGAATTGTACCATAAAAAATTCGATACCGATGAGCACCTGTCCCCGGAAGAGCTGACACTTTATACGCGTAAACTACTGAGAGAGAAATTTATCCATGCCGATATGGGAATAAGCGGTGCCAATTTTCTGATTGCCGATACAGGCGGTGTCGCGGTTACCGAAAACGAAGGAAATGCCATACTTTCCATGTCGTTTCCCAAAATTCACATTGCCATTGCCGGTATCGAAAAGCTTGTCCCGCGCCTCGAAGATTTGGATCTTTACTGGCCACTGCTTGCCTCGCACGGAACCGGACAAAATATGACGGTTTATAACTCCATTATCACGGGGCCAAAGAAGGCAGGAGAAAAAGATGGCCCGGAAGAAATGTACGTTATCTTACTGGACAACGGGCGGACAAAATTATTGGCCAAAGAACGTCAACGCCAGGCCCTGTCATGCATCCGGTGCGGTGCCTGCCTGAATGCCTGTCCTGTTTATAAAAACATTGGCGGCCACACTTACGACACCACTTATAGCGGCCCCATTGGCTCTGTCATCACGCCTTACCTGAAAGGCCTGAAGGAATATAACCATTTGAGTTTTGCCTCTTCCCTCTGCGGAAAATGTACGGAAGTTTGTCCCGTGAAAATTCCCATTCACCAATTGTTGCTCGTGAACCGCGATGATGCCGTAAAAAATGGGTTTTACACTTATTTTGATAAAAAGAGCATTCAGGTCTCCACTAAATTTCTTTTGTCACGGAAGAAACTGGACATGTTTGGCGGAAAAATGAAAAACTTTGGGGCCGGTATGTTTGTTGAAAAGGTTTGGGGTCCGCGCCGCGAGTTGCCCAAATTCGCCGGGAAATCTTTTAGCAAACAATGGCGAGAAAAATATGGCGAAGGCAACGAATAGCAATCGACAGGTGCGGACATCCGTTTATGCCCTCTGTTTATCCCAAAGGAAATTCACTGGCCACCCGATAAACCACACCCGAAGGCTTTAGCAGGCTCTCATAAAGTATAATCTTATCCACTACCGATTCCTGCAGGAAATCATTCCTGTGTTCTGCCAGTGCTTTTTGAAACATTTTCTTGTGATTGATTTTATTGATGCGCCCAATGGTGAGGTGTGGCACGAAATTTTGTCGGTCGCGGTGAAAACCTGCTTTGTCAAGATGGTTCAGGACCGCTTCCCCCAGTTGCCGTATAACCATGTCATTTTCCACGCCAAACCAAATGACACGTGGTTTGTAAGAGCTGCCAAAGATGCCGGTACCAGCCAATTTAAGTGTAAAAGTCTTGTGTTTTGAAACCACTTCCTGCAAAGCTTTCTGTATATCGGGCAGTTTTTCTTCCGGTGTCTTTCCCAGAAATTTCAATGTGAGGTGAAAGTTGTCCGGTTTTACCCAGCTGATTTTTTCCAGCTGCAATGCATACCGGAGTGCCCTATAATTTTTCAGGAAATGTTCATCGGGCGTTATTTTTACCGCCACAAAAAGACGTTTCATAAGTTTTTTATCTTCCTATAAATCAGCCGGGCCAACATTTTCATAATGTACTCGGGCCAGACTTGCTTATTTCTATTTTAATGGTATGGTACATTCCGCTTTTTAAGCCGGTTACAAAGTCGTTCCACTCAAAGAGGATTACAACGACAAACATGGCAAATACGCCGAGGAAAAAAACCGAATGTCTCTTGAGGTTATTTTCTTAAACATAACTTTTGGGGTTTTTCAATGTTCAAAAATACAAAACGATTTCACCTTTTTGATTTTTTATTATGATTTTATTTTACTTTTACTTTTTAAACAAAACCTACCCATTCCATATTGGCTTTAGTATTTAAAAATGGAACGGAAATTGGTAAAATCAGAAAAAACGAAAGGAAACATTATGGTAAAATTAATTATTAAAAACCTGAAAGAGATAGATGAAGCGGCACGAAAACAGGCCGAAGATCTCATTAAATCGAAAGTTGAATTTTATGAACAGCTTTTTAAAAAATACGATAAAGACCTTACACTGGAAGTGATTTTCGATAAATCTTCTTCGCTGGCCAAAGTGAGTGCTTCCATCAATCTGAAAAGCAAAAAAGTACTGCTGGCCGAAGAAGACAAAGAGGTTTTAAAAGCTGTTACCAGGTTGTTTAACGCGTTTAAAAAAGCCGTTAAACGGCAGTACGAACTGGAACGTAAAGATTACGAATACAAACGGAAGCGTTAATTTTCGGAAAGAATAACGTTATCAAACCGTGTTTTTGAGGGGGCATAAAAATCTTTTATCCAAAGATTTTGACTTTTGAAATTTTTTTATCTTTGCACCCTTGTTGGGGGATTAGCTCAGTTGGTTAGAGCGTTTGACTGGCAGTCAAGAGGTCATCGGTTCGACTCCGATATTCTCCACAAACAAAACCAAGGGGTTGTGATTTTTTCGCAACCCCTTTTTTTCTGCCAAACCTATTTCTTTCTCTCATTGATAATAAAAAACGCCCAATATTTCCAAATATTTGAAAAATTAGGAAATATTTGCTTATCTTTGCAGGAAAGGTTTAATGAATGAAAAAAATTGAAATAGCACCGAACTGGAAAGATCATAACCTGTTAAATGAAGGCCTTAAATTGTTCCAAAATAATGAATACAAAGAAATTATCGACAATATTAACGATAAATATCTCTATTGGGACAAAGTAAAATACATTAAAGCACCTGATAATATTGACCCGAAACTTTTGTGGAGTGCCGTGAAATTCAGCAGGACCATTCACGCAAAGGAAATCGCTTTTGAAGATTATACGTTTTATTATAACCTGACAAACCAAATACAAAAAGAACTACACCATTTTGATTTGAATATTGGCGGTCAACTGCAATCAAAATCAATTATACCCGAAAATGAAAAGAAAAGATATTTAATTAATTCCATAATGGAAGAAGCCATTGCTTCAAGTCAAATAGAAGGGGCGGTTACCACACGGGAAAAAGCAAAAGACATGCTCAGAAAAAATAAAAAACCAAAAACAAAATCTGAGCAAATGATAGTAAACAATTTTCTGACGATAAAGCATATTGCCGAAAAGAAAAACGAAACTTTAACAAAAGAAACCTTATTTGAAATACACAAACTAATTACACATCATACGCTCGACAATCAGGAAAATGAGGGTAAATATCGGACGCATAACAAGATAAATGTGGTAGATGTTGTTGATGGGGAAATTGTCCACACCCCGCCAGACTACAAGAAAATTGAGGGCTTAATGAATAGCCTGTTCGGTTTCTTCAATGGCAACGACAATGAACATTTCATACACCCGATAATAAAAGCCTGCATCATTCATTTTATGGTGGGTTACATCCACCCTTTTACAGATGGAAACGGAAGAACGGCAAGGGCGTTGTTTTACTGGTATTTACTGAAGAACGGATACTGGCTAATGGAGTATTTGTCAATTTCGAGGCTAATTGCCAAAAGTAAAACGCAATATGCTTTAGCCTATCTGTACAGCGAAATAGACGAAAATGATATTACCTACTTTATCAATTTTAAAATAAAAATGATGAAGCTGGCCTTTGAAAGTTTGAGGGAATATATTCAAAGAAAAATTGAAGAGAAAAAACAGTATATTCACTTTCAAAAAATCAAGGGCATAAACGAAAGACAAGCTTTAATATTAAAATGGGCTTATGAAGAACCTGAGATTTTGTTTACGGTCAAGGAAATAGAAAACAGGTTTCGTGTATCCAACCAAACAGCCAGAACAGATTTATACGAATTAAAAGACAAGGGATATTTAGACATTATTGACTTAAACAAAAAAACGAAAGCATTTTGTAAAAGCGACAGGTTCTTTGAAATGAAAATGCCTGCTGCTGAACAGTAACTTCTTTTTTTATCCTTTTGTTCATCGCTTAGGATGTTGTTTGTTCTCTGCCATTTGGCGAAGAATTTTTTGAAACCGGGCAGTCTGCCGTATGCCCGAAAAGTAAATATTGGCCTCCATGCGTTTCGTGTCTTTGAAACCGTTGTCTGCTGCTTTTTGTAGTAATGGAAGAATGGCTTCTGTGTTCCCTTCCATGGCGTTGAGCTGTGCTTTCAGAAAGTAAACCTCCGGATTGGTGGGATCAACTTCCTGGTAAATCATTAAAAACTTGTTGGCAGCAACCAGCCGGTTATTTTTCAAACCGGCGTCGGCATACAGATAGGCCATGAGGCTGAGGTAGTTGTTCAAACGTTGTGTCATTTGCCTTTCGGTGGAAGATTTGGCATTTTTCCCTCTTTCGGAAAGCTGCCTGAGGCTGTTTTTCCACCAACCGGCATCTCTGTTTTGGAGGGCCCGGGCATAAATTTGCTGCCATTTTAACTCTTCCTTTTTCAGGTTTTGCTGCTGCCGTTGCTGTTTTTTCAATGCGGGGTTCTGTAAAAGTTTTTGCATCTCTTTTTCATAAGCCTTTACGGGCAAAAGGCCCGTGAGAAAAGCCACCAATTTATGGTCAATGTCCCATTGCAACAGAGGGTTATGTTCCCGGATAGCCTGTTTTCGTTTTTGTTCAAAATCGTTTTTCAAATGCTTCAAAAACTGATAATCTACGGGAAGGAGGCCTTTTCTCATGGCATCCGTTTGCAAAAAAGCAAAAGCTTTTCCCATCGTTTGCCCGGGAGGCCACTGGTGATGTCCATTAAAAATCAACAGACAATGGTTCCAGCGTGCTGCCTCCAGTTCGCTATTTAATTGTTTCATTTCAAGGTAGTTAAAGTCGGTATTCCCCACGACCCCCACATAAGCCAAACGGGTATTGGCCATGTGGTTCAGTTTTGGGAACCCGGCAGCACAGCCTATAACGCCGGCAATATCCTTGTTGGAAAGGCCAATGCCGGCAGCTATCCGGGCACCACCGGAAAAACCACCGGTATAAACTCTGTCCGGATTGATGGAGAATCGTTGTTCCACGTCCTGCATAAAATGGTAAATAATACGGTTTCGTACCTGCGAAGGCTGACCGTTTTTTGACTCATTGGAAACAGCCAGGATAAAATGGAAACTGTCGGCCAGTGCTTTGTACCTTTTCACCGGCAGCCATCCCCGTGCATGGGCATCGAAAAAGAAAATCACCGGAAATTTCTTTGTGGCTACATAATCACCGGGCAGGTAAAGTGCATACGATTCAGCCGGATTGTGGAAACATTTTACACTGTCATATACCCTGCCGGGACGAAAAGTTGCCGTATCAACCATGGTTTTTTGCCCCTTTTTGCCTTTCCTGCTATTAGAATTTTCACAAGAAGTAAAAGTGAACCACATTAATCCTGATAAAAGCGTTGAAATAATGATTAATTTTAGTTTCATAGGTTACTTGCGTTTGTTGAAATTATGCTCTTTCAGAGTTAATTTTAGAAGGTAGAAATTAGAATTTCTACCTTCTAAAATCTAATTTCTACTTTCTGAATTCTACTTTCTGAATTCTTAATTCAGAATTTCTACCTTTGCGAAAAAAAGTATTCACCCCTGACGCGTTTTATATCATGTCCCTTGCCAAAAGTTATTTCAAAGATAAAAAGAACTTGCTTCTGATGGTGGCTTTCCTCTCTTTCTTTGGCATCTTTTTTTCTTCCTGCGGTGTTTACTCTTTTACGGGTGCTTCTGTGCCGGCAGGTGCCAAAACCATGTCCATTCAATATTTTACGAACAAGGCAAAAATTATTGAACCTACCCTCAGTGCTGTTTTTACCAACGCTTTACGCGACAGGTTTACTTCACAAACCAACCTGAAGATGGTTCAGAAGAACGGGGATATTGCACTCGAAGGGGAGATTACGGGCTACACAACCAATCCCGTGGCTATCCAGGCCGACCAGACTGCTGCCCTTAACCGGCTTTCCATTACCGTCAATGTACGTTTTTCGAGCAGGTTGGAACCCTCCAAAGACTTTGAGACTACTTTTACCCAGTATGTTGATTATTCTGCCACAGATAATTTTAGCAACATAAAAAATGATTTGATAAAAAAGATTGTTGATGACCTGACCGATAACATCTTTAATAAAGCCATGGTAAACTGGTAATTAAATTTTTGAAAAAATAGTATGAATCAGGAACTTTTTACAGCCTACTTGCAAAACCCCGAAGAACTAAAAACAGCTTCTCCTGCTGATTTAATGGCGTTGGTGAGGGATTTTCCCTATTGCTCTTCGGCACATACCCTGCTTACGCTGAAATTGTATATTGACAAAAATATAATGTACGATGCGGAATTAAAAACAACGGCTATTTATTCCGGCAGCCGGCGTATCTTAAAAAAACAAATCGACCGGTTGAACCATTCTGCCGTTCGGATTGTCCTTCCTGATGAAGCAGCTAAAAAAGGGCCCGAAGACGAACCCGTGCCAAAGGTGAAAAAGTCCTTTGCTGAAAAAGAAAACACAACCGAAACGGGACAGAAGCCGGTTGCTGAAAAACCTGTGGCGACAGAGGGCCGTTCTTATACCATCGAAGAGCTTAAAAAAATTATTGAAGTGCGCATTCGGGAAATTGAAGCCAAAAAGAAAAAGCCTTCTACATCAAAATCCTTGTCGAAAGCGGAAATTATTGACTCGTTTATAAAGAATAAACCTTCTGTTTCTGCACCTAAAAATACATTCTACAATCCCGTTGAATATGCGAAGCGGAGTGTTGTAGATGAGGAAAATATTGTGAGCGAGACACTTGCAAAAATTTACCACGATCAGGGACACTACGAAAAAGCCATCCATGTTTACGAAAAATTAATTTTGAAATTTCCGGAAAAAAGTAGTTACTTTGCATCCCTTATTGAAAAAGCAAAAAAGAACGCAAATATTTAAAGCTTAAAAAGATGTATGTTTTTATTTCTATACTGATTTTGATTGTCTGTGTGATACTCGGATTGATTGTTTTGGTACAAAACCCCAAAGGTGGCGGACTGGCTGCTAATTTTGGTAGTGGAAACCAGTTTATGGGTGCCCGCCAGACTGCCGATTTTCTGGAAAAAGCCAGCTGGACACTTGCTGTTGTCCTGTTGCTGCTGAGCCTTACGGCTACCATGATTATCCCCCGAGGAAACAGTAAAAATCCCCAAAACAGTGAATTGCAAAACAAAATCGATAATGTAAAACAACCGGCTGTCGATTTTAACGCGCCCCCCATGAACCAGACACCCCAAAGTAATAAACAACCGGCTAAAAAGAAATAACAAGTCGTTTGCCCAATATAAAAATGTCAGAATGTCATAGCATTCTGACATTTTTTTTTGCCCTGCGTTTTGGCATAATATATGACACAAGGGAAGAAGTTCAAATTTTAAACGAATAAAAGATAAAAATTATGAATAAATTGAACATTAAACCGCTCGGAGACAGAATTGTCATTGAACCTGCCCGGGCAGAAGAAAAAACCGCCAGCGGAATCATTATCCCTGACACTGCCAAAGAAAAACCGCAACAGGGTACCGTGGTAGCCGTTCCCGCCAAGGATAAAGATAATGACATCCGTGTCAAAAAAGGGGACAAAGTACTCTACGGAAAGTATGCAGGAACCGAAATTACCATCGACGACAATGATTATCTCATTATGAGCCAGTCAGATATACTGGCAATTATTTAAAAATCAGAAAATTAGTAATAACAAATAAAAATTTGGAAAAATGGCAAAAGACATTTTATTTAATCTCGAAGCAAGGGATGGCCTGAAAAAAGGCGTAGATGCATTGGCTGATGCAGTAAAAGTAACACTCGGCCCTAAAGGAAGAAACGTTATCATTGATAAATCTTTCGGCGGCCCGCAGGTAACCAAAGACGGCGTTACCGTGGCCAAAGAAATCGAATTGAGCGAACCTGTTGAAAACATGGGTGCCCAAATGGTCAAAGAGGTTGCTTCCAAAACCAACGACCTTGCCGGTGATGGAACCACTACTGCTACGGTACTGGCACAATCTATTGTAAGTACAGGGCTCAAGAACGTTACCGCAGGTGCCAATCCTATGGATTTGAAACGCGGCGTGGAAAAAGCTGTTCAGGAAGTCATAGAATCATTGAAGAAACAAACCAAACAAGTTGGTGACCATCGCGAAAAAATTGAACAGGTTGCTGCTGTCTCTGCCAACAACGACCATGTTATCGGCCAGCTGATTGCCGAAGCCATGGGCAAAGTCAAACAGGAAGGCGTTATCACCATCGAAGAGTCAAAAGGTATTGAGACCTACGTGGATGTGGTAGAAGGTATGCAATTTGACCGGGGTTATATCTCCCCTTACTTTGTAACGGATACAGAAAAAATGCAGGCAGTCTATGAGTCTCCTTACATTCTCATTTACGACAAGAAAATTTCTGTTATGAAAGACTTGCTCCCTGTTCTGGAAAAAGCAGTTCAGAGTGGAAAACCATTGCTTATCATTGCCGAAGATATTGATGGCGAAGCTTTGGCAACTTTGGTGGTAAACCGTTTGCGTGGTTCTTTAAAAGTAGCCGCAGTAAAAGCTCCGGGTTTTGGCGACAGAAGAAAAGAGATGCTCGAAGATATTGCCATTCTTACAGGTGGTACGGTTATCTCCGAAGAAAAAGGCTATAAACTGGAAGATGCTACCCTCGAAATGCTGGGTGAAGCTGAAAAGGTAACGATTGACAAAGAAAATACCACCATTGTCAGTGGTAAAGGTGCCAAAGAAAATATTGAAGCACGTGTCAGCCAAATCAAAGCACAGATTGAAACCACAACTTCCGATTATGACAAAGAAAAATTACAGGAACGCCTTGCCAAACTGGCCGGTGGTGTTGCCGTAATTTATGTGGGTGCTGCCAGCGAAGTGGAGATGAAAGAAAAGAAAGACCGCTTTGAAGATGCCCTGGCTGCTACCCGTGCTGCCATGGAAGAGGGAATTATTCCCGGTGGTGGTGTTGCTTTCATCCGTGCTATTGAGGGTATCAAAAATATGAAAGGCGAAAACGAAGACCAGACGACCGGTATTGCTATTATTACCCGCGCTTTGGAAGAACCGCTTCGCCAGATTGTTGAAAATGCAGGCTTGGAAGGTTCTGTTGTGGTCAACAAGGTAAAAGAAGGAAAAGGCGATTTCGGTTTCAATGCCCGCACAGAGGTTTACGAAAACCTGATTAAAGCCGGTGTCATTGATCCTACCAAAGTGGCCCGTGTGGCACTTGAAAATGCTGCTTCTATTGCCGGTATGTTGCTGACAACCGAATGTGTCCTGAGCGAACACAAAGAGGAAAATGCACCGGCACCTGCCATGCCTCCTATGGGTGGCGGCGGAATGCCCGGAATGATGTAAATCAAACCTCAATACAGATTAAAAAAAGCCGCTTTTGAGCGGCTTTTTTTGTTTGGGTTCAGGCAGATGCCCCCCGGGCCAACACCCTGTCCACTTCCTTGTAAAGTGCTTTGAAATCCCCGTTGTTGTCGAACCGGAAATCGGCCATTTGGATACATTTCCCCAGGTTTTGTTTGTTGGGATCGGTGGCCGTCATTTCACGGGCTTCGTTGGCAAGAAAGGTTTCAAAATCAACATGGTCTGTTTCCGAAGCACGCTGCCGGATGCGCTCATAGCGGATTTTCGGGTCGGCATCCACGGCGAAGAGATAAAAATTCCCTTGTTTTCGCAAAAAATCCACTTCTCCCGGTGTGCGGATACTTTCAATCACGGCATTTTCACCGGCCACGACGGCTTGTTTGTACAGTTCTTCTACAATATAAGCCGGGTGATGTTCGCTGCGCAGCCGGTTGGCCACCGAAGTCATGCTGTCGCGGTTCACCGGAAGCCCTTGTCTTTCAATTTCTTTAATCAAATACGTGCGAACAGAATAATGATGGAAATTTTTCTTCTCTTTCAGATATTCCACGATGGTACCTTTTCCCGCACCCAGTGTTCCGGTAATTCCAATGATAAGCATAAAGGGATTTTTTTTTAAAGAAACAAAGATAGAAAGTTCTGGCTATTTTATCCGGATAACCCTTATTTCAACAGTTGGCCCAGTCGTTTTACCTGCTGTTGATTTTCGGGAGAGTAAATGGCCTGTTTCAGTATCTGTATCTCTTGTTTTGTGAGATGCCAGCTTAGCGATACCCGTTTGTTTACCGAGCCAAAGCGAAAGCTGACCATTTCAAATTTTCCGTTCAGTATTTTCTTCAGAGAGCCTATTACGGGCAAATAGTTATTTTCCTGAATGGTTTCCCAATCACTGAAAAGTGCCCCCAAAGGCTTTGAAATCCTGTCGTTAATGGTCATTTTGCGATGGTAGATGATATAATCGTTTTCATCAATCCTGACAAGGACAATTCCGGCCGTATGTTGCAAAATCCATTTTCTGAATTCCATGACAAAAGCATAGGCCGTCAGGAAACCATAATTATCGTTGAGGCCGGCATCAAAAAGTGTGAGCCGTGGCCTTCCCGGCAGGGCCACCAGGGGACTGACATACGGGAAACTGGCATTCATACGGATGGCCGACAAAAACCGCAGGCTGTCGGCACCGAATTTCCGGTAATTATGCCGAAATTCAATATTTTGCAACGCTTTGCTGTAAGGCACTTTGGTGAGGTATGAAACATCCACCGGCGAAATAATCAACCGGCTGCCCGAAGAAATAATGGTAGGCGTAAGAATGAGCATGGGAATGGTACTGTTTTCTTCCGGCTTACGGTAAGCCATGAGTGGTTTGTCAAGAACCGGTCCCAGGTTGCGGTTGAGTGTCTGCTCAAACATATAGGCCCGGTCTTTATAATACCGGTGCCCGTTGTATTGGAAGTGCTGGAGCCTGAAAAACCAGTCGCTCATGGAAAAACTGTAAAAAACAGGGTTTAAAATATCTGTGGTGATTTCGGAAACATATTTTTCGGAAAATAGTTTTTTGATTTTTCCCTGCTGTTTTTCAAGATACAACTCCCTTAGGAAAGCTGCCCCGAGCATGCCTCCCGAAGCACCGGTAAACAGTTGTGTGTGCTTCAGCAGCCTCCCGTTTGTTACACTATCGGCATAAGCCAGTGAATAGTAAGCCCACATGGCCAGTTTCATGCCCCCGCCACTGGAACAGACAATGACCATTTTTGGCTTTTTACCTGAAGGCAAAGCATTTTTGGCTTCCCACCGATTTAGTATTTTTATGGTGGCCAGTGAATCGGCCTGGTAATTTCCATGCCCTTCGGGATGGACCACCGCTTTTTTATTGGAATAATCCAACCCGTACGCATTGTCGTTGTAACTGTTGATGGTAAATGGAGAAAAGAAGTTTCCCACAAAGAGCAATCCCAGCACCATCACAAAGGTCCATCGCCTGAAGATAATATATAACAAGCTTGTTATCAATAAAATAAGGGTGAACAGCAATAGAAAGCTTGCCCCTGCAGGAAGTATCAGGGCCGGTTGGTCTTTTATCAACCCCCTGACAATGATGAAGGTCAGGATAAGAAGGACATAATAGAGGGCGTTTTTGTGCTGCTGATGAAAAATACTGGTCAGGTAATTTTTACTGAAATGGCTGAAATCGCCCGAATCAGATACGGAAGAAATACTGCTGACGTACCATTCTACTCTTGATTTTCCGCTATTTTCGGCAGGTGCTTCCTCCAGTTTTTTCTGCTTGTCCCTTTCTGAAATTTTTATTGCCCATCGTAACCATCGTTTTTCTTTCAGTTTTGCAGCCTCGGCAGAAAACAGGCGGGGCCATACACGTACCATAAAATAAAAAAAACCGAAAGAAAAATAGACAAAAATAAGTACTCCGCCCAAAAAAACCATCAGGTTCAACAACACTTTTCCCACGGGAATAAATTCGTAAACTGTTTGATAATGAAAGCTTTCTGTGAGGTAAGACAACAGGTAGATAACGGGAATGACAGAATTGTTCAGGGCGTAAACATAAAATGGTTTTGAAACGGTAACAATAAAAGGATAGCGATGCGCCATGACCACATACGATGACAGGTGAAAGGCCATAATGAAACTGCCCGTTACCAGGCCCATAAACAGAAAAGAATAACCATTGATTTTACCGAGATATTCCGGTGCCAGAAAAAGGGATGGAATACCGAAACGAATACCCAAAGCATTGAAAACAAATAAAAACGGAAGCAGCCACGAAAGCAAAATCAGGTGGTTGGTTTTTAAATACCCCAAGAGTAACCGTACAGGGAAAAAATAATATAATTTCTTCCTGTCTTGCTTTTTCTCCCAAGGTGCGTTCTTATTCATGTTCTCCCCATAAGGTAAATTTACTGTAAAAGATCCCTGGTTTTTACCGGCTTACTTTTTCAGGATACGGTAGATTAATTTTTGCATGCTTTTGCAATAGTCCCATGTGTTTATATTTTCTTCATGCAACAACAGCTCAATGTTCAGGGCTACCGGAATGCCCATGTACAGCTTTGAAAGGTCCTCCGCCGAAACCGCTGAATCCCAGACTTCCTCTGCAATTCCATCGTTAATTATCCGGGCAAAATTGTGTTCCATTAAGTGGTAGGTTTCGTCCAAATGTTTCTTTAACATTTCATCATTCTGGTAAGAAGCCTCTGTAAAAAGCAGAATGGTGATTCCTTCATTTTTGGTAAGATAGTCCAGATGAAAACAAATATATTTTTCAAACCTGACAGAAGCTTTTTCGTTTTCAAGGGCGATTTTTTGTAATGGCTCCACAAGGTCGTTGCGTACATCGTCCAGAATATCTTTAATAATGGCATTTTTGGAGACGTAGTGTTTAAAAACCGTTCCTTCGCTGATACCGACTTTCCGGGCAATATTTTTGGTGGTCAGGTTTTGCATCCCATCATAAAAAATAATTTCTTTTACGGCAGCTTTTATCTGTGCTCTGCGGATATCTCCCGATTGACGTTTTCTTTTGGTCATGACCTTATTTTTTTAGCTGTTATGAATCGAATGGTTAATTGGCTTTTCTTTTTTCGGGGGGGACAAGTTTTTCCACTGTGAAATCCTTGTCTGTCAGGCCCTGGTTCAATTTAACTTTTGAATTAATGATCCGTGTGGTATGTTCTTTCATATAGTTGGTCATGCTGGCCACCCGGGCATCCCACAGGTTTCCGTTTTTTTCATATTGATAATCCGCTTCTTTCAAAATATTACCCTGCGCGTTGTAGTAAACAATCCTCAACGGGAAAAAATGGTGCTTGTTAACGGTTACCACAAGTTTCGAATACGGATTATTTTTCGCTTTTGGTATCAGGTTTAAAACATAAGCTGTGTCATTGGTACTCAGGATGGTAGCTGAATAATTCTTCGCCCAGTTGCGTGGCCCCATGTCCTCTGCCGTAAAATCCGAACGTGAAAAAGTACCACTGTTGGCCATATTGGAAATCTTTTTCGGCTTACCGAAAGCGGGCATGTACAGATAGACAATGTTTCCCGGCAACGACAATGTCCCAATGCCGGCCTGTGAAGGCGGGTACGTAAACCGGAAAAGTGTTTTATAGGGCCTTTTCTGTTTTAAAACGGCTTTTCGTGTCTTTACTTTTCCTGTTTTGTTGTTAATCATCTCCATAACAACATCCGCTTCCTTGTCTTTAATTGTTGCGTATTGCATATCCATTTTATGTAAAATCGCATTGGCATTTTGTGCCCGGAGAATGGAAGGCATGGCCATAAGAAAGGCCAGTAGCAGCAAGATGCCATAATTTATTTTTTTCATTTCACGCTGTTTTTAATTTTTTTCTGTTTCGTATGATTAAAATCACCGGCAGCAGGGTGAGTGCCCCGAGGCTCGAACTCACCATACTCAGTGTTACGAGAATGCCAAAGTATTGCATGGGGACCAAATTGGAGAAAACAAGCACGAGAAAACCTCCCGATACTGAGCCGACATTGATAAGGATGGCTTTTCCGCTCATTTTCATGGTAGCCGAAATAGCTTCCTCTATGGAAAGCCCCGATTTTAGCCCATCGTTAAAGTGGGAGATAAAGTGGATAGAGTAATCGATACCGATACCCATGGCAATGCTGGCTACCAGGACGGTCCCCATATTCAGCGGAATATTGGTAAGTCCCATGACCCCAAACAAAATGACTACCGATACCGCAATAGGAATACTGGCGAGCAATCCTTTGGTGAACGACCACAAGATGAGGCTTACAATGCCAATGACAAAAATAGTGGCAATAATCAGGCTGGCAATCTGGCTGTTCAGCAGGCTTTGGTCCATTTCAGCGTTGATAAACGGCATCCCGGTCATTTGGATTTTACATCCGGGCCTACTGTTTTTGGCCAGGAAAGGTTTCATGTATTTTGTAAAGTCGGCAGCGGCATGGTTTCCTTTCCCATCAAATTTTGCTATGACAATGCCTTTGTCCAGATCTTCTGTTACCAGTTGCGACATACTTTCGTTTCCATCCAGCAGGAACCACAACTGGCCTATGGCCGCTTGGCTGTCAGGAATCTTGTATTTCCCGCTCAGTGCCCCGTTGAGTTTGGCAACAATGTCCGCTATGGATTGGGCAGAAGTAATGGAAGGGCTTTTTTGCAGGTACTCCTCTGCCTTTTTCATGGTCTTCAGCACTTCGGGGCTTTGCATGTTGCCCGTAAACAACAAAAATACCGGTTTGGTACCGCCAAATTCGTTGTCCATGATTTTCTCGGCGATGTGCTCGGGGTTTGACTTTTTAAAATAGTCGCTCACATCGACACTGCGGCGAATGGAAAAAACACCGGTAAAACTTATGAGGATAAGCAATATCCAGATGGTAAAGATATATTTGGGATGTTTGAAGACAAGTGTCGTTAAGGGTATCAGGACATAGTCGTTAAGATAAGACTTTACGGGTTTTTCCTTCATTTTCTTTTTTGTCTTTCCGGGGAAAACCGACAGAAGGGCCGGTATGAAAAACAGTGACAACAAAGCGGCGAAGAAAGTGCCTATGGCCGTGATAAGGCCAAAATCACGGATCATTCTCAGGTAAGCACCAAAAACAAAAGAGACAAAGCCAATCATGGTGGTCAGTGCCGCGAGGCTGACGGGAATAAAAATATGGCGTAATGCTTTATGGATAGCCTTTTGGTAATCCTTTTCCCTGCATTGGTTGATGCGGTTGAGTACATGGATGGTATAGGCACTTCCTATTGCCATGAGGATTATGGGAATGTTGTTGGAAGCCATCGACAAGTCAACTCCCATCAGGGGCATAAGGCCCAGTGCCCAGATAATGGCCATGCCGGATGAAAGCATGGGCAAAAAGACTCCCTGAAACGAATGGAAACTCAGGTAAAGTATCACCGAAATTACCAGAAATGTAATGGGAATAAGATAAATAAGGTCTTTGGAGATAATTTCGGAAACCATGTTAGTGATAAAAGGGCCGCCCGCGAGATAGGCTTTCTCCTTTAAAGGTAGTTTTTGTATGGTTGCGTTTACGTTGTCAACTACATTGCTCACATTGCTGCCATCAGAAAATTTAAAGATAATGATACAGGCTTTTCCATCTGCAGAGACCAGGTTTCCCCGGTACATTTTATTGGATAGGACACGTTGTTTCAGGCTGTCCGTTTCTTCCGGCGTTTTCGGAAGCTGCGACATATTAATAAGTGGTTTTACCTCAAAATTGTCTCCCACGGCATCAAAATTGAGGGTGTTTGTCAGGCTTGTTACCGAAGAGATGCCGTTTAGGTTTGTCAGTGTTTTTGTAACCAGCTGTACATCTTTTAGTACCGAAGGTTTAAAGACATTGTCCGATTTGATGATGACCATGCCTATTTCATTTCCGCCAAACTGTTTTCCGATGTCCTTAAAAAGGGAAACGACAGAATCGTTGGCAGGCAATGAGTTAATAATGTTTGGGTTAACCTGTATTTTGGTCAGTTCGTAGCCAAAGAAACCTGTGAGTAAAACGGAAAGGGCAATAATCGGCCATTTAAACCTCAGCGTAAATTTTGTTAGTTTGTCCATTGACGTTTTCCTTTGGTGTATAATAATTTACAAAAATAGATAGTTTTTGGCTTAGCAGCAGAATTTTAGTGATT
>WGCY01000027.1 GCA_015493525.1 Bacteroidales bacterium | reverse complement strand
TGAATTTGAAAACTTTGACGATAGATATATTGCTGATGTTCAACATAAAATAAACCGAAGACCAAGAGAAAAACTGGGGTTCAAATCCCCTAAAGATATTTTCTTTAGTTTAGTAACCTGATTTGTCGCATTTGTGGGTTGAAACTACGAACCCTGCTTTACCCAATGAGAAATTTGTTTTCATGACTTTTTGTTTTTAAGTTATTTTATAAAATCTATTTTTCTGCGAACAATCGTCAAAGGTACATTTCTTTCTGTAAAAAGTCAATAGCTGATTTCAATAAAACGTCCTGATAATGTATTATTTATGGTTTTTTAACAGCAAAGCCCCCACCTCGTGGAGGCTTTTGTTGCCCGACCAGGGTTTCCCGAAGCCGGTTATCACCGTTTCGGGACAGGCTTCTCACCCTGGTATACAACAAAGCCCCCACTCTCGTGGAGGCTTTTGTTGCCCGACCAGGGTTTCCCGAAGCCGGCTATCGCCGTTTCGGGACAGGCTTCTCACCCTGGTATACAACAAAGCCCCCACTCTCGTGGAGGCTTTTGTTGCCCGACCAGGGTTCGAACCTGGACTCTTCTGATTCAGAGTCAGACGTGTTGCCAATTACACCATCGGGCAATGCGGCGGCAAAATTATAAAAAATCTTTAGAATACATCATACACACGCTATTTTTTATCAGGCCGTAGTTTCAGCCCACAAGTATCACGTCATTTTTTCTATCTTTGTCAGGACAAATACCGAAAATAGCTGTTTTTCAGGTTTATAAATATTTCGCTATGAAAACTTTCCGCTTTCCAGCAAAATGGGCACTGTTTGCCCTGACTATTCTGTTTTTTGCCTCGTGCCACAACAACCGGCAGGAACAGGCCGTTCAAAAAGACCTGGTGGCCTCCTTTCCCACAGGTAACCGTTTTCAACCGGATGTCCCCCTTACCCTGACTTTTAAAAAAGTGCCCGAACTGCTGAAAGGCCTTTCGCAGGAAGCGCGCCATCAGGTGGTTACCCTGAAGCCGGAAGTGAAAGGGAAACTTTTTCAGGTTTCGCCGAAAACCTTGGTCTTCCAGCCGGAAAAACCGCTGGCCTTTGGCCAAAAATATGAGGTAACCGTTCATCTCGACAAGCTGTTCAACCATCCCGCTTCCAACATCTTCCGGTTCTCTGTTCAAACCGCTCCGCTGGAAGTGGCACTGAACATCCGGAATATGGAGCCGTACCTTTTCGGGAAAAAACCGTTGGCCCGCCTTACGGGAACCGTGCAGGCTTCCGGAAATACGGATGTTGCAGCGGTAAAAAAGGCGTTGTCTGCCAAACAGGGCGACAAGCCGTTGCCGGTGAAGGTTTTTGCCGAAGACAACCGCACTTTCCGGTTTACGGTGGACAGCATCGAGCGTACAAATGAGCCGCAACAGGTGGTGGTAACGCTGGACGGCAAAGCACTGGGCGCCCGAAACAGCGTGGTGAAAACCTTTACCGTTCCCTCGCTGAAAAATTTCACTTTTCTTCAATACAATGTGGTAACCACGCCCCAACTGCACCTGGAACTTGTCTTTTCCAACCGCGTTTCGCCTGACCAGGACCTGAAAGGGCTGGTCTATTTTTCGGACGGCACTCCGGTGTCGCTGAGCGTGAAAAACAACATCATCAAAGTGTTTCCCAAAACCCGACTCAACGGCAGCCGTAACCTTGTCCTGCAGAAAAACATCCGTAGTGTTCGGGGTTATGCCCTTGACAAAGGCTACACCTTGCAGGTTTATTTTAAAATGGCCTCGCCGCAGGTGCGTTTTGTGGGAAAAGGGAACATCCTGCCGGGAAAGAAAAAATGGATTGTCCCTTTCGAGGCCATCAACCTGCGGGCGGTGGATGTGGTGGTCTTTAAGATTTATGCCAACAACGTCAAACAGTTTTTGCAGGACAACAACCTGGCCAGCGGCGACAGTTGGACATTGCGCCGGGTGGGCGAATACATTTACCACAAACGGATTGCCCTGGCCGGCCCGGGCGACAAAGCCGACAACAAATGGAAAGGGTATGCCATCGACCTGAGCAAAATGGTGAAAGCCGACCCCGGTGCCATTTACCGCATCAGCCTGCGGTTTCGCAAGCCGTACGCCCTGCTTGGTTGTGCCAAAAACGATACGGCGGCGCAGTTTGCTGACAGCACGGCCTATTACACTTCCGGTTATTACTATCCCAAAGATTACAAATGGATGAAAAGGGATGACCCGTGCGATGTGTCGTATTATACCTCCAACCGGTTTAAAACCAAAAATTTCCTGGCCACCGACATCGGGTTGACCGTAAAAAATTCGGACGGCCATCACTACCTCGTTTTTGCCCGTGACCTGATTTCCGCGAAAGCGTTGAAAAACGTGAAGCTGGCTTTCTATACCTACCAAAACCAGGAACTGGGCCGGGGAGCTACCAACGCCAAAGGGGAGGCCGCTGTCCAGTTGGAAAAGGAACCTTATTTGCTGGTGGCCCGGTGGAAAAACCAGTTTGCCTACCTGAAACTTTCGGGCGGCAACGCATTGTCTTACAGCAAATTCAGCACCTCCGGCGTAAAGGCCGAAAACGGGTTGAAAGGCATGATTTTCGGCGAGCGGGGCGTTTGGCGGCCGGGCGACACGCTGTTCCTGACCTTTGTTTTGCAGGACCGCCAGAAAATGCTTCCGGCGGGGTTTCCAGTAAAATTTGCCGTTTACAATGCCCGCGACAAAAAAGTCTATACCGAAACGTCCACGCAGGGCGTCAACGGGTTTTATGTGTTTAAAGTGGCCACACAGCCCGATGCACCCACCGGGTTGTGGCGGGCCGTGGTGCAAATCGGCAACAACCGGTTTACCAAAAACCTGCGGGTGGAAACCATCTTGCCCAACCGGTTGAAAATCAAAATGACCGCTCCCGGCGGCCGGTTTACCCCGCAAAGTGGCAAACAGCTTTCGTTGCAGGCCACCTGGCTGCACGGCGGCGTGGCTTCCGGACTGAAAGCCAGCGAAACCGAAAGCCTGGCTGCTGCCAAAACCACGTTTAAAGGATACAAAAATTATGTCTTTGACGATCCGGCCAAAAGCTTCAGCCCCGAAGAGGAGGAGGTTTTTAACGGAAAATTGGACAACAGCGGAAAGGCACAATGCAAGGTGTTCCTCCCCGCAAAAAGCGGCCTGCCCGGTATGCTGCGGCTGACCTTCATCGCCAAAGTGTTTGAAGCCGGCGGCCGGTTCAGTATCGACCAGAAAAGCTTTGCTTACGCTCCGTTCAACACCTTTGTGGGACTTGAAATACCCGGAACGGGCGATAACGGTTATCTCGAAACCGGCAAAAACCAGAAATTCAAAGTGGTTACCGTGAACAGCCGCGGGCAAAAAGTCTCTGCCGGCAGACTGAAAGTGGAAATTTACAAACTGGACTGGAGCTGGTGGTACAATAGCAACAGCGGCAACCTGGCCTCCTACATTAGCCGGCATTACAAAGACCGCGTTTTCAGCAAAACCATCCGCACGCAAAACGGCACGGGCTCCTTTTATTTTAAAATCGATTATCCCCAATGGGGCAGGTACTACATCCGCGTCAGCGACCCGGCCAGCGGCCACAGCACCGGTTCCATTGTCTATTTCGACTGGCCTTCGTCCTACGGCCGGCAAAACCGTTCGGCGGGCGATGCTACCCTGCTGAGCCTTTCAACGGACAAACCGCGGTACACGCCCGGCGAAGAGGCGGTGGTGAGTTTTCCGGCGCCGGCCGGTGCACGGGCACTCATCAGCATCGAAAAAAACAACAAGGTGCTGAAAACCTGGTGGGTGGATACACAGGGCAAGGAAACTACCATCCGGTTTAAAGTCACAAAGGAGATGACGCCCAATGTTTATCTGTTCGTTTCGGTCATCCAGCCCCGTTTACAAACGCAAAACGACCTCCCCATCCGGTCGTACGGCGTGGTGCCGGTGATGGTGGACGACCCGGAAACCTTCCTGAAACCGGTGATTTCCATGCCTGGCAAGCTCAAACCCAACAGCCGCTACCGGATTACCGTGAGCGAGGCAAACCACCGTTCCATGACGTACGTGCTGGCCGTGGTGGATGAAGGGTTGCTGGATTTGACCCATTTCCAGACCCCTTCGCTGCACGGTTATTTTTACAAAAAAGAAGCCCTGGCGGTGAATACGTGGGATTTTTACAACGATGTTATCGGGGCTTACGGCATCCGGCTTTCGCAGGTTTTCGCCATTGGCGGGGGCAATGCCGTGCGCGAACTCAGCCGGAAAAAGCTGAACCGCTTTAAACCGGTGGTAACGTTCCTCGGCCCCTTCACGTTGCCCAAAGGCAGCAAAGGGCAAACCCATTTCCTGAAAATGCCCAACTACTTGGGCTCGGTACGCGTGATGGTAATGGCCGGCAACGGAAAAGGTGCCTATGGCTCCGCCCAAAAAACCGTTCCCGTAAAACAACCGCTGATGGTGCTCGCCTCCATGCCACGCACACTGGTGCCGGGCGAAACGCTCAAACTGCCGGTAACCGTGTTTGCCCTGGACGACAAGGTGAAAAAGGTAAACCTGACAGTCTCTACTAACGATTTGTTTACCGTTTCGGGCACCCGGCAGGAAATTGATTTTCAGCATACGGGCCAGAAAATCGCTTATGTGGAGGTGAAAACTGCTTCCCGCGAAGGCATCGGAAAAGCGCAGATTACGGTTTCTTCCGGAAAAGAAAAGGCTTTTTACGACATCGCCATCCGCATCCGCAACCCCAACAGCCGGGTTTACAAAACCGAAAGTTACTCTCTGGAGGCGGGAAAATCGGTGAAAATAAAACCCGAATTCGTTGTCCATGCCTCGGCGGAACAACTGACTTTCAGCGTTTCCAAAATACCGGTCATCAACCTGCAACAACGGCTGCAATACCTGTTGCAGTATCCTTACGGATGTGTGGAGCAGGTGGTCTCGAAAGCTTTTGTGCAGCTTTACCTGAACCGGCTGACTACCCTTTCGGGGAAACAGCAGGCGGAAACCGAAAAACACATCAACAGTGCCATTACACGGCTTTCGGGCTGGCAGGCTTACAGCGGCGGGTTTTCGTATTGGCCGGGCAATTCGACTATCAGCGACTGGGGTACCAGCTATGCCGGCAATTTCCTTGTGCTGGCCAAAGAAGCCGGTTATTATGTGCCTTCGGATGTGCTGAATGCGTGGGTTTTGTACCAGCAGAAAGCCGCCAACGCCTGGAACGAAAAACCAGACAGACAGGGCCGCAGGCCCGGCGACCTGAACCAGGCTTACCGACTTTACACGCTGGCATTGGCCGGCAAACCGGTGATGAGTGCCATGAACCGTATGCGCGAAATGGCGAATTTATCCGACGAAGCTGTTTTGCGGCTGGCGGCAGCTTATGCCCTGCTGAATGAAAAAACGGCCGCCCTTGAGCTGGTGCGCAGGGCTTCCTGGAATACTCCCGCTGAAAGCCGTTACTGGCGTGGGAATTTCGGGTCGCAGGTACGCGACGAAGCCCTGGCGCTGGAAACCTATCTGTTGCTGGGCAACAAAACCACGGCGTTCAAAATCTTTAAAGCGGTGGCCCGGGCACTGGGCAGCGACCAGTGGATGAGCACCCAGACTACGGCGTATGCGTTGTATTCTGTGGCCCTTTTCACCGGAAAAGACCAAAACCGCCAGCCCTTTACGTTTGCCTGGACTTACGGGAAAACCAAAACCACGCAGCATTCCGAAAAGCCGGTCTTTGTACAGAAGCTGAAACCGCTGGCCGGGAAACCGCTGACGGTTAAAAACCGGTCGGGACAAACGCTGTTTGTGAACGTGGAAACCTCCGGCATTCCCCTTCCGGGGAAGACGTTTGACATCCGGCAAAACCTGCAACTGAAAGTTACCTACTACGATATGGCCGGCAAAACGCTGACGGTGGACAAACTGCCGCAGGGCAAAGATTTTTATGCCAAAGTGGAGGTGCAGAACCCCGGGCTGATGAATTACAAAAACCTGGCACTCAGCTTTGTGGTGCCCTCGGGCTGGGAAATCCTGAACACACGCCTGCTGGATGTGGGAAACAACCTAAATGCTTCCGCCTACGATTACCTCGACATTCGCGACGACCGGGTGAACATTTTCTTCAAGCTGGACTATAAACAGCGGAAACGGTTTTACATTTTGCTCAACGCCTCTTATCCGGGCCGTTATTTTATGAACCCGGTAAGCTGCCGTGCCATGTATGACAACACCGTGCAGGCCGTAACCGGCGGCGGTATGGTGGAAGTGGGGGAATAAGGATTTTTGGAGATTCGGCTGCTGTTTAAAACGCGGACGGATTTATTCTAAGCAGGCTGGTCGTGATTTGCAATCGCGACCCAAAAGGGCTTATGGATTTTTAATCCGCAGGATACAATTCCTGAATAGAAGCCGGGACCGGATTGTAAATCCTTGTGCTCTATACATTCGGGTTGCATCAGCCGAAGGCAGACAAAAACCCTCGACCGCGTTTTAAACGCGGTCGTATTTATTCTAACTTCTATAAAACTGGTTTATAGATACCTCCACGTTACAAATGTGGAGGAGAAGAGGATCAGTGCCATAGGCTGGTCGTGATTTGCAATCGCGACCCAAAAGGGCTTGTGGATTTTTAATCCACAAGATACAATTCCGGATGGGCAACCGAAAACGGATTGTAAATCCTTGTATCCTTTACATTCGGGTTGCATCAGCCGAAGGCAGACAAAAACCCGAATGAGCAGTATTGCATAATTTTAACGAATTATTTGTTTTCCGCCGGCGGAAAACCCTTCGTGTAATTAGTGTAATTCGTTGGCAAATATTTCTTTGTTGCTTGTTGATGCCTGTGGCATCAGCTTTTTTCCCCAACGAATTGCATCAATTACACGAACATGTTTTTTTTGCACCGGTGGCGCAAAGAAAAAACGCTTCCCTCGACCGCGTTTAAAACGCGGTCGTATTTATCGTAACTTTTATAAAGCTGATTTGCAGACACCTCCACGTTGCAAACGTGGAGAAGAGAGCGTACGGAGCATGTAAACTTGGAGGAAAAGAACAAGAAATAACCAAAATCCAAGGGCGTTTGAATTTTTGTGGTTTATAATGGTAAATTTGTTGTGAAAATGAAAAAGCAAAAACTTCGCAAACGAATTCTATTTATAGATGTCCTGGCGGCTTTGTTCCTTGCCATTCCTTTTAGTGGCAGGCTTTTCCTGCCTTCGCCCCTTTTTCATGACCCTTATTCCACGGTTTTATTTGACCGGCAGGGTGATTTATTCGGTGCCCGTATTGCTGCCGACGGCCAGTGGCGTTTTCCGGAAGCCGACTCGCTGCCGGCGAAATACAAAGCGGCAGTATTGCAATTCGAAGACCGGCATTTCTACCATCATTTCGGGTTTAACCCCGTCTCTGCTTTTGAGGCGTTGATAGCTGACATCAAAGCCGGAAAAATTGTTCGCGGCGGCAGTACGCTTACCATGCAGGTCATCCGCTTGTCGCGAAAAGGAAAGCCACGTACCCTTACAGAGAAGCTTATTGAAATTTATTTTGCCACGGCCCTCGAAACAAAAGATTCAAAAAAGGAAATCTTTAACCTGTACGCTTCGCACGCCCCTTTTGGCGGCAATGTGGTGGGATTGGATGCGGCCGTATGGCGTTACTTTGGCCACAACCGCTTTGAACTTACCTGGGCCGAAGCGGCTTTGCTGGCTGTGCTGCCAAACACTCCGTCACTTATCCATCCGGGTAAAAACAGCCGCCTGCTTTTGCAAAAACGAAACCGGTTGCTACGACAGCTTTTTGAAAATGGGAAAATGGACAGCACCGAATACCGGCTGGCACTGCTGGAAAAAATCCCGCTGAAACCACACCCCCTTCCTGGAGAGGCCCCGCACTTGTTGGAATATTTTAAAAAACATCAATCGGGAACCATAATCTACAGCACACTGGACGGTGGCTTACAGCATGAAGTAAACCGCATTGTGGCGGAATACCACAAAAAATACAGTGAAAATGAGATAAACAACCTGGCTGTGCTGGTGGTACGGCCTGCCACCAAAGAAGTGCTGGCATACGTAGGCAATGCCCCCGGCACCGGCAACCACGGAGAAGCCAACGACATGATCCGTGCCCCGCGCAGCACGGGAAGCATCCTGAAACCTTTCCTTTATGCCGCCGCCATCAACGACGGACAAATCCTGTTCAACAGTCTGATTCCCGATATTCCGAGCTATTTCAGGAACTATCATCCCCAGAACTACGACAAGATTTTTGAAGGGGCAGTCCCGGCTTCAAAGGCTTTGTCACGGTCACGCAATGTCCCTGCTATCTATCTTTTGCGCGATTACGGCATCGGGCGGTTTATGGACCTGCTCAGGCAGATGGGGATGACCACCTTCAACAAACCGGCGGACCACTACGGCCTTTCCCTCATTCTGGGCGGCGGAGAAGCTACGCTGTGGCAACTTGTTTCGGCTTATGCCGGCATGGCGCAAACCGTGCTGAATTACAACCGGTTTTATGGAAAACAGACCGGCCAGGAGTATGATAGTTTGGTATTACAAATAAAAAAGGAGAAACCGGCCAAAGAGCCGGAGGAATCGGCTGTTTTACCGGTACATGCCGGTGCCGTTTGGGAAATGTACCAGGCATTGTATCAGGTACACCGGCCCCATTCGGAAGAGGGATGGGAATATTTCAACGCCACAGCCCCCATTGCCTGGAAAACGGGAACCAGCTACGGGTTTAAAGATGGCTGGGCCATTGGCTCCACACCCGAATACATTGTGGGTGTCTGGGTGGGCAACGCTGATGGCGAAGGACGGGAAGGGCTGACAGGAACCGCTTATGCTGCGCCGGTATTGTTTGATGTTTTCAATTACCTGAAACCCGAAAAACAATTCCAACGGCCGGAGGATGAGATGAAAAAGATTGTGGTGTGCCGCCAAAGCGGTTTCCGGGCTTCACGGTTTTGTCCCGAAACGGATACCGTCCTGGCTTTTGAGGCCGGCGACCGGGCAAAAGTATGCCCCTATCATCACCTCATTTTTACTGATAAGGAAGAGAAACACCGCCTCAGTGGGCGATGTGCTTCGGTAAGTCAAATGAAAAAAGTCTCCTGGTTTGTTTTGCCCCCCGTGGAAGAGTGGTATTACCACCACACTCATCCCTCCTACAAACTTTTGCCTCCTTACAAACCGGGTTGTACCCCACCGGACGAACAGCATGTCATCGCTTTTATCTATCCGAGGCCCGGAACCCGTATTTTTGTCCCGCGCAATGCCAACGGTGAAAAGGAAAAAGTGGTTTTTGAAGTTTCCTTGCAAAACCCCCATCTGGCACTTTACTGGAACCTCGACAACCGCTACCTCGGTACCACCCGAAACCGGCACCAGTTTGCTTTTGTCCCGCCCCCGGGCCGCCACCTGCTTACCGTGGTGGACCAAAACGGCAACAGCCGGAAAATGTGGTTTACTGTTGTGGATAAATAAAACTTCAGAAAAAGTATTTCCGTCAGTCAACTGACGGAAAAGATAGCATTTCCGTCAGTCAATTGACGGAAAAGATAAATTTTATTGTATCTTTGTCCAAAACGACTTTATTAAACGTTGTAATGATGGAATATATAAAAAGAGCTATCGAAGACAGGGTAATTAAAGATTTATCCACAAAAAACAAAGTAATTCTGATTTATGGAGCCAGGCGTGTTGGAAAAACGGAACTTATAAAAAAGGTCATTGAAAAAACAGGTATGGAATACCTTCTGCTGAATGGTGAAGACTTTGAACATGCAGAGTTACTAAAAAACCGGAGTACCGGGTACTACAGACGTTTGCTTGAGAACAAGAAATTATTGGTAATTGATGAGGCCCAGGCAATTCCCGAAATAGGGCTGAAACTAAAATTAATGGCAGATACAATACCCGGGCTTAAAATTCTGGCAACAGGTTCTTCTTCTTTCGATTTAAATAATCAGGTGGGAGAGCCATTAGTTGGCCGAAAAAAAGAGTATCTCTTATTTCCACTGGCGCAGATGGAATTCTCGGTAAAGGAAGATTACCCGGCAACAAAGTCAAACCTTGGAGAGCGGCTTATATTTGGCGGCTACCCGGAATTGTTGCATATTTCAGGCAGAAAAGAAAAAATAGAATATTTAAAAGACTTGATAAACGCCTATTTATTGAAAGATATTATTGCTTTTGAAGGCATTAAAAAAAGAGATAAAATTGTTAACTTATTGAAAATAATGGCCTTTCGGATTGGATCGGAAATATCCCTCGAAAGTATTGGAAAAGAATTGCAGATAAGCAAAAATACAGTGGGGCGATATTTGGATTTACTTTCAAAAGTATTTATAATTCAGAAGGTTACAGGATTTAGCCGGAATCTTGATAACGAAATTACCAAAAAATCGAAATGGTATTTTTTTGATAATGGCATCAGAAATGCCATAATTTCAAACTTCAGATTTATTCAATCACGGGATGATGTCGGTAAGTTATGGGAAAATTATTTTATCAGTGAACGCATGAAATACCTGTCATACCACAGAGAACAGGTGAACCACTATTTTTGGAGGCATAAAAGTCAGCAGGAAATAGACTGGATAGAAGAGTCTGAGGATGGATTGCAGGCTTTTGAGATAAAATGGAACCCAAAGGTTGCCGGACAGGCTCCCCGGCAATGGGAAAAAGCTTATCCGCAAGCTTCGTTTGTCCTGATAAACCGTGAAAATTATCTGGATTACATCACCAACCTGAATTCGACACAATAACCATCACGAAATCCTTGTCCAAAGTGTTTTGCCTTTGAACCGCTGTCGCATTTCGCGGTTAAGTAAGCTGTTTTCCGGTTTTTGCAAACGGGGGTCATCGTCCAGAATGTCAAGGGCAATTTGTCTTGTCCGGGCAATCATCTCCCCATCTTTGGCGAGGTTGGCAATATGAAAATCAAGCATGCCGGATTGTCGTGTTCCCTGAATGTCTCCAGGCCCCCGCAGTTTCAGGTCGGCTTCGGCAATTTCAAAGCCATCGTTGGTAGCGACCATGATTTCCAGCCTTTTCCGTCCTTCGTTGGAGAGCTTATTGCCCGACATAAGTATGCACCACGACTGGTCAGCACCCCGTCCCACACGGCCCCGTAGCTGATGCAACTGCGACAGGCCAAAACGCTCCGCATTTTCAATTACCATCACCGATGCATTCGGCACATCCACCCCTACCTCTATCACCGTAGTGGAAACCATAATGTGTGTCTCTCCTTTCACAAAACGTTGCATCTCAAACTCCTTGTCTTCGGGTTTCATCTTACCATGCACCACGCTCACATGGTATTCCGGCTCCGGGAAATCGCGCAGCATGTTTTCGTAACCATCCATCAGGTTTTTCAAATCAAACTTCTCCGACTCTTTTATCAATGGATAGACCACATAAGCCTGTCGCCCTTTTTTTATTTGCTCGCGCATAAACCCCAGCACCCGCAGCCGTTTCGACTCAAAAAAATGCAGCGTCTTGACCGGCTTTCTTCCGGGGGGCATTTCGTCAATCACCGACACATCGAGGTTTCCGTAAAGCGTCATGGCCAGCGTACGCGGAATGGGCGTAGCGGTCATAACCAAAATATGCGGCGGGATGGCGTTCTTTTTCCACAACTTCGCCCTTTGGGCAACGCCAAAGCGGTGCTGCTCGTCGATGACCACAAAACCGAGGTTGCCAAACTGCACCGTATCTTCGATGAGTGCGTGTGTCCCGACAAGCACAGGAAGCGCGTGATTTAACAAAGCTTTGTGTATTTTCTTGCGTTGTGCCGTTTTGGTAGAACCGGTCAGCAGTTCCACCGGGATATTCATGTTGCCAAGAAATTTTTTCAGCGTATTGAAATGTTGTGTGGCCAATATTTCGGTGGGTGCCATGAAAGCCGTTTGAAAGCCGTTGTCGATGGCGATAAGCATGCTCATCAGTGCCACCAGCGTTTTGCCGCTGCCCACATCGCCCTGCAAAAGACGGTTCATTTGTTTCCCGCTGCGCAGGTCGGCACGGATTTCGCGGATAACCCGTTTCTGGGCACCCGTTAGTTCAAAGGGAAGATGCTCACGATAAAAAGTATTGAAAGCATCGCCCACCTTTTCAAACAAATGGCCGGCCACTTTCTCTTTCAGAATTTTTTTTTGCAACAGCAGCTCCAGCTGGACAAACAGCAGTTCTTCAAATTTCAGCCGTTGTACGGCTTTGTTTATGATGGCCGGATTTTTGGGGAAATGGATGTTGACCATGGCTTCCGGATGGCCCATCAGGTGATATTTCTCCAGCAGGTAATCCGGAAGGTTTTCGTCAATTTGGGAAGCTGTATCTTTCAGTAACGTCCGGATAATTTTACTAAAACCCCGGCTGCCCAACCCGACAGTTTTCAGCTTTTCAGTGGAATGATAAATCCCTTCGAGCCGGTTTCCCGCCACCGTTTCCGTTTCCGGTGTAACATCTTCCACCTCCGGGTGCACCATGTTAAAATGGTTTTTAAACACCGAGGGTTTACCAAAGACAAGGTACTCTTTTCCCGGCCCGAACCGCTTCTTTATCCATTGTAAGCCCCTGAACCATAGTAGCTCAATACTTCCACTGTCATCCGTCAGCAGAAACGAGACAAACCGTGCCCGCTTTTCGCCGACAACTTTCATATTTGAAACTTTGCCTTTCAGCAGAAACCAGGCCGCATCGGTATTTATCTCACTGATTTTATAAATCCGGCTTTTGTCCACATAACGGAAAGGGAAATGGTACAACAGGTCGCCATAAGTCCTGATATCGAACTCTTTGGCAAGCAGTTCCGCCTTTCGCGGGCCAACGCCTTTCAGGTAGGTAATATTTGTGTCGAACACGGATTGCATGAACGAACAAAGGTAAAAAAGTTTGTAGTGCCGGCAAATATTATGGTTATCCTGCGTTCGGGAAATGTATCTGCTGTCTTTCCATAGAAGGCTTAAATTGACAGGGTGCCATCGGGACAATTCAAGGAAATTTCAGGAAGTATAGGGGAAGATTATCATAATCTATTACTTTTGCAGCGCATTTTAAAAAATGCAGACACGTAAAAAACAGATTATGGCCAAAAACTTAGTGATTGTCGAGTCACCCGCCAAAGCCAAAACCATCGAAGGTTTTCTTGGGAAAGAATACACAGTTAAATCCAGCCTCGGGCACGTCATGGATTTAGATTCAAAAAAGCTCAGCGTAGATGTGGAGAACGATTTTGAACCGCAATATGAAATCAGCCCGGACAAGAAAAAGCTCGTCAGCGAGTTAAAAAAAATGGCCAAAGGGGCAGAGACAGTCTGGCTTGCTTCGGATGAAGACCGTGAGGGGGAAGCCATCTCGTGGCACCTTTTCAAAGCACTTAAACTCGATGAACAAAAGAGCAAACGTATTGTATTCCATGAGATTACAAAGTCTGCCATTTTAAATGCCATCGAGAATCCAAGAAGTATAGACAAGAACCTTGTTTCGGCCCAACAGGCCCGCAGGGTACTTGACAGGCTGGTAGGTTACGAACTTTCTCCGTTGTTATGGCGAAAAGTAAAGCCTTCCCTTTCGGCCGGACGGGTACAATCGGTAGCCGTAAGGCTCATCGTGGAAAGAGAAGAAGAAATCAAAGCATTTAAAGCGACTTCGGCTTTTCGCACACTGGCCGAATTCAGGTTAAGCGATGACAAAAATTCACTTTCTTTTACCGCAGAATATGCAGAGCGGTTCAAAACTTTTGAAGAAGCCAAGGCCTTTGTCGAAAACCAGGTAAACAAAACCTTTGAAATCAACTCCGTAGAGAAAAAACCCGGAAAGAAATCACCAGCACCACCATTTACCACTTCTACCCTGCAACAGGAGGCTTCGCGAAAGCTGGGCATGTCGGTTGCCAACACCATGCGTGTGGCCCAAAAACTTTACGAATCGGGGCGGATAACTTATATGAGGACCGACTCGGTTAACCTTTCTGGCCAGGCCATTGCCGCAGCCAAAGAAGAAATTGAATCTCTTTTTGGCAAAGAATATGTGAAAATCAGAAAATACAAAACAAAGAGCAAAGGGGCGCAGGAAGCCCACGAAGCCATTCGCCCGACATATCTGAACAGGCCTTCCATCAGCGGCTCACGCGAAGAAGAGCGGCTCTATGAACTTATCTGGAAAAGGGCCATTGCCTCGCAGATGAGCGATGCCATTCTGGAAAAAACCAATGTAAAAATAAAATCATCGGGAGCGGATAAAATGTTTGTGGCCAATGGTGAGGTTATCCGGTTTGATGGTTTTATCAAAGTCTATCGCGAAAGCACCGAAGATACCAACGAAGAAAAACAAGCCACATCTATGTTACCGCCCCTTGCCAAAGGGGATTCGCTTAATCTACTGGAGATGAAGTCGGTAGAAACATTCACGAGGCATCTCCCCCGTTATACGGAAGCCAGCCTGGTACGAAAAATGGAAGAGCTGGGAATAGGACGGCCTTCTACTTATGCCCCTACCATTTCCACAATACAAAGGCGTGGTTATGTGGTAAAAGAGAGCCGGCCGGGAGATAAACGGACCATCCGCAACATTATCCTGAAAGACGGAAAAATCGAAGAAAAAAATACACATGAGAACACGGGCAATGAAAAAGCCAAACTTTTCCCAACGGATATCGGGGTTCTTGTAAACCGTTTCCTGCTACAACATTTTGACAATATCATCAACTACAATTTTACTTCTAATGTGGAAAAAGAGTTTGATGAGATAGCCGAGGGCAAAAAAGCCTGGAACCACATTATCAAAGAATTTTATGGGCCGTTCCATGAAAAAGTTCAGGATACCATGAAAAACTCCGGGAAATTCAGTGGAGAGAAGCTGCTCGGGAAAGATCCTAAATCCGGAAAGAATGTTTATGTCAAAATCGGACGTTATGGTGCCATTGCCCAGATTGGCGATACCGACTCGGAAGAGAAACCCCGTTTTGCCGGACTGCAAAAGGGACAAAGCCTGGAGACGATAACCCTTGCCGAAGCCCTGAAACTTTTTGAGTTTCCCCGCAGCATCGGTCAGTACGAAAACGAGGAAGTTACTGTTGCCATTGGCCGTTTCGGCCCTTATGTGAAACACAACAAGCTCTTTTTCTCCATAAAAAAAGAGTATAACCCCGCTTCGCTCACCCTTGAAGAAGCCATCCGGATTATAGAGGACAAACGAAAAGCAGAAAGGGAAAAACTAATCAGGAGTTACGAAAAAGACCCCGATGTACAGGTACTGAACGGACGATGGGGACCTTATCTTGTTATCAAAAAACAAAACTATAAAATACCCAAAGGGATGGATGCCGCTTCTTTGACGTTGGAAGATTGTTATGCCATTGCCAAAGACCCGAAAAATATGCCGAAGAAACGGTATGTGAAAAAGAAAAAATAACCGGGATTTTATCTTGTTACCATTTTTCAAAATGTCCGTTCCGAATAGCTTCCGTAAAAATTTGGGACGCCTTACGTTGCTGTTGCTCATTTTGCTGGCCGGTTTAAAATATTACCTTGGCGGCTGCCGGCTTTGGCTTTGTATGGCTTTTGTAGGTGTGGTCGTAGCCTATACGATTCTCAGCGATGTGTTTGGTAACCAGGGCCATTCCGACAAAATGCCCTGAAGTTTAACCTACTCCAACCATTAAAAAAAATCGTATTTTTAACTTTTTAAAATAACAACCAACCTTAAGCATCATTTACCATGAAAAATCATTTTACGCATAAGATGTTCTTCGTCTTGCTGGCGTGGCTGGTGGCCTTTGGCAGTATGCCGGCAAATGCCAAAACAAAGAAGAAAAAAACCACACCCGTACAAAACGAGTTAAAAGCCTCTGTTTTCAGCGGGTTGAAATGGCGCAGCATAGGCCCGGCTTTTACGTCAGGACGTATTGCCGATTTTGCCGTTGACCCGAACAACCACAGCCATTTTTATGTGGCTGCCGCTTCCGGTGGAATTTGGAAAACCACCGACGACGGCCTTACTTTCCAACCGGTTTTTGACCATTACGGGGCTTATTCCATAGGCTGCCTGGCCATGGATCCCAACAACCATCATGTTATCTGGGCCGGAACCGGAGAGAATAATCACCAGCGGGCACTGGGCTATGGCAATGGTGTCTGGAAAACCACCAACGATGGCAAAACATGGCAAAACATGGGGCTGAAAGCTTCGCGTCAGATTGGTAAAATTCTGATTGACCCACGTAACTCCGATGTGGTTTATGTGGCTGCCGAGGGTTCTGCCTGGGGTCCGGGCGGCGACCGTGGCCTCTACAAAACAACTGATGGCGGAAAAACATGGAAAAAGGTGTTGAATATCTCGGAAAATACCGGCGTGGCTAATATGGTTTTTGAACCCGGTAACCCGGATGTGATTTATGCCGGAGCGGAACAACGTCGCAGAAGGCAATTTACCAAAATTGGCGGCGGCCCGGAGTCGGCTTATTACAAAACAACTGATGGTGGAAAAACGTGGAACAAGCTGACCAACGGCATCCCCGCTGTGGACAAAGGCGGTATGTGCATTACCGTTTCACCTGCCAATCCTGACATCGTTTACGTTATGTTTCAGGCTTCCAACGGAAAAGGTGGATTCTTTCGCTCCACCAACCGGGGAGCTTCCTTCAAAAAAATGAGTGATTATTACAGCAGTGGACAGTATTTCAGTGAATTATATCCTGATCCGATAAATCCGGACAAAGTTTATTCGGTGAATACTTACGGCCAGGTAACGCTCGATGGCGGCAAGACATGGAAAACCATTGGCAACAACAAACGCCACGTGGATGACCATGCTTACTGGATTGACCCGCAACATACCGACCACTTGCTCCTCGGCTGTGATGGCGGCGTGTACGAAACCTGGAACGGGGGCAAGACATTTATGTTCAAAAATACCCTGCCGGTAACACAATTTTACCGCGTTTGGGCCGACAACACCAAACCTTTTTACTGGGTTTACGGCGGCACACAGGACAACAACAGCCTCGGCGGCCCATCGAGAAACCTTAAACGTGGTGGCGTTACCAGTGCCGAATGGGTGGTTACCGTGGGTGGTGATGGATTCTGGCAGGCTGCCGATCCGGATAATCCGGACATCGTTTATTCTGCCTACCAATATGGAAACATTTTCCGCTACGACCGTAAATCGGGCGAACGCATCAAAATTAAACCCATGCCCAAAGCCGGAGAAAAAACTTTTCGCTGGAACTGGGATGCCCCTTTTATCGTGAGCAGCCATCAGGGAACCCGCCTTTACATGGGTGCCAACAAGCTTTTTGAAAGCGACAACCGCGGCGACAGCTGGCACGAAATCAGTGGTGACCTCACCCGCGATGAAGACAGAAATCAGTTTAAAGTAATGGGGAAATATTGGCCTGCAGGTGCTGTAGCCAAAGATATCTCCACATCGCAATGGGGAACGATTGTCTCGCTGGCCGAATCACCATTAAAAGAGGGTTTTGTTGTAACAGGATCGGATGACGGCGTGATTCAGGTAACCACCGATGACGGGAAAACATGGACGAAAACAACCACTTTTCCCGGTGTTCCGGAATACACGTACGTGAGTGATGTGTTTCCTTCCAATTTTGACGAAAATGTCATTTTTGCCTCTTTCAACAACACCAAAAGCGATGACTTCAAACCTTACCTGTTGAAAAGTACGGACAAAGGCAAAACATGGACTTCCATTGCCGGAAACCTCCCATCTGGGTCTGTTCATACTGTGGCACAGGATCCGGTTAACAAAAACCTGCTTTTCGCCGGTACGGAATTCGGATTTTATTTCAGCCTGAACGGCGGTCAGCACTGGATTAAGCTGGGAAGCGGCCTGCCCGACATCCCCGTGCGTGATATCTCCATCCAGAAACGAGAAAAAGATTTGGTCATCGCCACTTTTGGCCGTGGAATTTATATCCTTGATGACTATTCTGCGCTTCGCCAGCTTTCTGCTGACAAGTTAAAAAATACGGAAGCCATTCTTTTCCCGGCCAGGGACGCCTTGATGTATATCCAGAAAGATGACCGCTACGGAACAGGCTCGGCTTATTATCAGGCCCCCAATCCGCCCTTCGGTGCCAACTTTACCTATTATGTAAAAGACGTGCCGAAAACGTTGAAACAACAGCGTTTGAAAAAGGAAAAAGAGCTGTTTAAGAAAAGTGAACCCATTCCGCAGCCCACCAAAGCCGAGTTGGACAAAGAGAAAAATGAAACCGGCCCCTACTTTGTTTTTACCATCAAAAATGCCAGGGGAGAGGTGGTGCGTAAAATTTACAAACCGGCCACCAAAGGGATTCATCGTGTCAACTGGGATTTGCGTTATGTAAGCCCCACGCCGGTACGCCTGCGCAACGATGAGTATAATCCCATGAAAAATGGTTCTGATGGAATGCTGGCACTTCCGGGGAAATACACAGTGGCTCTTTCGCTTTTCCACGACGGGAAAGAGAAACCGCTGGCCGGCCCCATGGATTTCAATGCTAAAGTACTGAAAAACACCACTTTGTCAGATAAAGACAGGGAAGCCCTCAATGCATTCTTTGTTCAAATGTCGGCCATGTGGCGTACCATGAGTGGTGCACAGCAATACCTGAACAGCCTGAAAAACAAAACAGCTTATGTACAACAGGCCATTCAGATTACACCCGGAGCAAGCCTGGCACTGAAAGAGCAGGCCCAGGCAGTGAAAGAGGAAATCGAAAAGATTAACTATCTGTTCCACGGCACACCGGCCAAGGCAAGTTTTGAAGAAGTTCCGCCCGAGCCCATGCCGTTGATGAAACGCCTCAATGAAGCTGTATATGCTTCGTGGCAGTCCACCTCCGCACCTACCGAAATGCAAAAGATGAACCTGAAAATTGTAAAAGATGCCATGCCTGATGTGCTGGCACGCATTAAAAAGGTAGACGAGCAGCTAAAAGTGCTTGACAAAGCACTGGATGCTGTAAAAGCACCTTACACACCGGGACGTTTACCGAAATGAAAAAACTGCTGATATGAAAAAGCCCCTCTGCGCTGCAGAGGGGCTTTTTCATTTTGTAACAAAATACAATGTTTTGTTATTTCTTTTTGGATGATGTCCCTTTTACATCGTTGACAATCTTATTTTTAAAAGCCTCTGTTTTTTTAATCAGTTTGTCAAAAGTTCCGCTGATAGCACTACCGTTTTTCACCGATTCTTTTGCTTTGGCAATGTCATTGGATATATCCGTATATTCTTTGTCAAAATGTCCGTATCCCAGTGCCTGTGCCAGTTTAAGCTGATAATCAGCATTTTTTAACAGGTTTACAACCTTGGCTTTATCCTGTTTGCCATTAAACATAATTTGTGCTTCATCCATCATTACCTGTGCTCTCAGAACGGGTAACGGCATGATAGCCTGATTAATGACCAGTGAATTCATTAAGCCCACCAATACTTGTTGTGCCTGGTTTGTCTTGTTTTTCTTTAGCAATCCCAAAGCCTGTTTCAGTCCGCTGGGATAACCACCAAGAGGAAGGTTGACAGTTGTTATGTCGATCTCGCTCTTTAGATTATTCAATAATCCGGCGGCTTCCTGATAATTTCCTTTGGTCATCGCCTCTTTCGCTGTTTTAACTGTTTGATCTACCTGTGGAATAGTGGTAATCAAATCCTGAGCTTTCACGCTTATGTCAACAGGAATAAGGTCATCGTTGGGATGCTTTTTCAGTAAAGTCTTTGTACTGTCAAGTGCTGTTCCTAAAGCGGCTTCTGCCTTTTTGGCATTTCCCGTGTAAATGAATTTCATGGCCTGGTTGGTTTGTTTTACCACTTCGATGGCTTCCTTTTCAATCCGGGCCTGCCGTTTTTGGATTTCCTGCATTGTTTTCTGCTGTACACGCATAGCCAGCGTGTCTTTTGAAATGTTCAGTGTATCTGGTTTTACAACCTTCTGAGAAATTGCCGTTGTCGTTTTTCCTTGATTAGCCGCTTGATTACAGGCTGTTAATCCAAAAGAAATTAACCCAACCATAATTATGGCTGCAAAAATAGATTTGAATGATTTCATTTTTTATCCTCCTTTTTTATTGGTTTATAATAAAAGCAAAAATCAACAAAAAAAATGCCCCGGGGAGGAATTTAAATAAATTTAACGCTCTGATTTAAATAAATTTAACACAAGCAGAAAATGATATATTTATATAAAAACAGCTTCAGCGATTTTCCGGATGTTATCCGACTTGCCCATGGTGTAAAAATGCAATCCGGGGACACCAAATTCCAGCAGTTCTTTTGCTTGTTGGATGGCCCATTCTATTCCCACCTCTCTTATTTCCGCGTTGGTTTTGCATTTCAACATCTCTTTTACAAGCATCTCCGGCAAATCCACATGGAACGTTTGGGGCAATGAAATCATCTGGTTACGTGTGGTAATTGGTTTTAATCCCGGAATAATCGGCACATCAATGCCTTTGGCACGGCAGTTTTTGACAAAGTCAATATATTTCTGACTATCAAAAAACATCTGGGTAACAATATATTCGGCACCTGCTTCCACCTTTTTTTTCAGAAAGTGGAGGTCGCTTTCCAAATTGGGCGATTCGCTGTGTTTTTCGGGATAGCCGGCTACGCCGATACAAAAATCAGTGGAACGAAAGTTTTTGATATCTTCTTCAAGATACTTTCCGTTATTAAGTTCGGAAATTTGCTGTACCAAATCGAGGGAATGGGCATTACCTTCCGGCTCGGGAACAAAAGTTTTCATCCCCATGGGTGGATCGCCCCGTACCACCAACAGGTTTTTAATACCCAGAAAATTCAAATCGATCAGTGCGTTTTCAGTCTCTTCGCGGGTAAAACCGCCGCAGATGATGTGTGGCACTACCGGGATACCATAACGGTATTTTATGGCAGCCGAGATGCCCACCGTTCCGGGACGTTTCCGGACGGTTCGTTTTTTCATCAGACCATTGTCCAACGTGTCATAAACCACCTCCTGCTGATGGTAAGTAACGTTGATAAAGGCCGGATCAAATTCTATGAGCGGATCAATGGCTTTTTGGATGGCCGTAAAATCCTGTCCTTTTAACGGGGGCAACAGCTCAAAAGAAAACAGTGCCTTATCGGAATTGGCGATATGTTCGGTAACTTTCAGTTCGTTCATTTTTCGTATGTTATTCGTTTTCCACAATATTCATGTTTAACAATGTTTTGACTTTTTCCACGGACAATCCTTTCCTGCGTGCATAATCTTCAAGCTGGTCGGGCAAGAGCCTTCCCACGTTGAAGTACCGGGCTTGTGGATGGGCAAAATAGTATCCGCTTACCGAAGCTGCCGGATACATGGCATAATTTTCAGTCAGCTGGATACCGGTTTTTTCTTCCACGTGCATCAAATCAAAAATGGTACGTTTCTCCGAATGTTCCGGACAGGCCGGATAACCCGGTGCCGGGCGAATTCCCTGATATTTTTCGCGCAGGATTTTTTTCACATCCAGCTTTTCATCTGGAGCATAACCCCAGAATTCTTTGCGTACACGTTGGTGAAGCTGCTCGGCAAATGCTTCGGCCAGCCTGTCGGCCATAACTTTTAGCATAATAGCCTGGTAATCATCGTTGTCAGCTTCAAAAGCTTTGATGTGTTTTTCAATCCCCAGCCCGGTAGTAACGGCAAAAAAGCCAAGATAATCAGTCAGCCCCGTTTCCTTTGGTGCTATGAAATCGGAAAGAGACAGGTTGGGGATGCCAGCTTCTTTTTTCTCCTGGTTGCGCAAAAAGTGAAAGTCGGCCAGCTTTTTGTTTTCCGGTGAGAAAATTTCCACACTATCGCCCACGGCCTGTGCCGGGTAAATCCCGAAGACACCTTTTGCCTGCAGCCAGCCTTCTGAAATAATCTTGTCCAGCATCTCCTGGGCATCGTCAAAAATCTTTCGGGCTTCTTCCCCTTTCACAGGATCATCAAAAATATCGGGATATTTTCCTGTAATTTTCCACGCATGGAAGAAAAAGGTCCAGTCGATATAAGGCCGCAGTTTTTCCAGCGGATAATCTTCAAAATATTTCGTTCCGATAAATTTCGGTTTACGCACATCTTCCGGTTTCCATGAAAGTTGCAAACGGTTTTCGCATGCTTCCTCCAGGCTGATGTATTCTTTCTTTTCCTGCCGTCCCAGGTGTTCCTGCCGCATTTTTTGGTATGAAGCAGCAATATCGTCCACATATTGCTTGTGTTCGGAAGGTGAGAACAGTTTTGAAAGCACGCCGGTAACTTTGGAGGCATCGCGCACATGGATAACGGGTTGGTTATAGCCCGGAGCAATTTTTACCGCGGTATGGATAGCCGAAGTAGTTGCCCCACCAATGAGCAACGGTATTTTCAGCCCTTTCCGTTTCATTTCGGAAGCCACCTGTACCATCTCTTCGAGAGAAGGGGTGATAAGTCCGCTGAGGCCGATTACATCTGCTTTTTCATCCCGGGCAATCTCCAGAATTTTCTCTGCCGGCACCATCACGCCCAGGTCAATCACTTCATAATTATTACAGGAAAGCACCACGCCCACAATATTTTTTCCAATGTCGTGCACATCGCCTTTCACTGTTGCCAGCACGACTTTTCCCGCATTGGCAGCATCCCCGTCCTGCTTCTCGGCTTCAATGTAAGGTAGTAAATACGAAACAGCCTGCTTCATTACGCGGGCACTCTTCACCACCTGCGGCAGGAACATTTTTCCCGCTCCAAACAGGTCGCCCACCACATTCATTCCGGCCATCAGCGGTTGCTCTATCACATTCAATGCCCTTGGAAACTGTTTGCGGGCTTCTTCCACATCCTGCTCAATATAATCGGTAATTCCCTTTATCAGTGCATGTTCCAGGCGTTTATTGACCGGTTCTTTTCGCCAGGCATCCGTTTTCTTCTCTTTTTTTTGCGATTGGTTTTTCATCTTATCGGCATACATCAACAACCTTTCGGTGGCATCTTTGCGCCGGTCGAGAACCACATCTTCTGCCAGTGTACGCAAATCGGCAGGAATCTCATCGTAAATCTGCAACATGCCCGGGTTCACAATACCCATGTCCATACCGGCTTTGATGGCATGATACAAAAACACGGAGTTGAGGGCTTCGCGCACCGGGTTATTCCCGCGAAAGGCAAAAGAGAGGTTGCTCACACCACCACTCACCTTGGCATAAGGCAGGTTTTCCTTAATCCATTTGGTGGCGTTGATGTAATCGACAGCATAGTGGTTGTGCTCCGCCATACCGGTGCCGATGGCGAGAATATTGGGGTCAAAAATGATATCCTCGGGAGGAAAATTAACCTTTTGTGTCAGCAGGTTATAAGCCCTTTGGCAAACGGCGATACGTTTTTCGTAGGTGTCTGCCTGGCCGTTTTCATCAAAAGCCATGACCACTGCCGCCGCACCATAATCTCTGATTTTCCGGGCATGGCCGAGGAACTCTTCTTCTCCGTTTTTCAGGCTGATGGAGTTGACAATTCCCTTTCCCTGAATACATTTCAGTCCAGCCTCGAGCACTTCCCATTTGGAAGAATCAATCATAACCGGCAGCCGGGAAATCTCCGGTTCGGAAGCCAGCATGTTCAGAAAACGGACCATCTCCTTTTTGGCATCCAGCATGCCATCATCCATATTTACATCCAGGATCTGTGCGCCGTTTTCCACCTGATCGCGGGCTACCGAAAGGGCTTCTTCGTATTTCCCTTCGCGGATAAGACGGGCAAAACGCCGGGAGCCACTCACATTGGTACGTTCGCCAATGTTCACAAAGTTTTTGTCTTTTTCAATAATTACAGGCTCCAGCCCGCTCAATTCGGTTACATGTTTTCTACGTGGAACCTGACGTTGTTCCGCCTTTTCAGCCAGCTTTACCATTTCGCGGATATGTTCGGGTGTGGTACCACAACATCCTCCCACGATATTGGCATAACGGTTGTCGAGAAATTCTTTGATGTGGCCGGCCATTTTGTGTGGTGTTTCATCGTACTCTCCAAACTGGTTGGGCAGCCCCGCATTGGGATACACGCTGACCGGGAAAGGGGCAATACGGGATAATTCAGCAAGATAAGGACGGATTTGTTCGGCACCCATGGAGCAGTTAAGCCCAACGCTGAGCAACTCGATGTGTTTTATGGAGGTGAAAAAAGCTTCTAATGTCTGTCCCGAAAGTGTCCGTCCGCTGTTATCGGTAATGGTCCCGGAAACCATCACAGGAATCTTCTCTCCTTTTTCTTCCATGATTTTTTCAATGGCGAAAAGGGCTGCTTTGGCATTGAGCGTATCGAAAATGGTTTCCACCAGCAGCACATCCGCCCCGCCTTCGAGCAAAGCCGATGCCTGTGCATAATAATCTTCCATCAGGTCATCGAAACTTACATTACGGAAACCCGGGTCGTTCACTTTGGGCGACATGGAAGCGGTTTTGTTGGTCGGCCCCATGGAGCCGGCCACAAACCGCGGCTTTTCGGGCGTTTTTTCGGTGTATTTATCCGCGGCAGCGCGTGCCAGTTTTGCCGCGTTCAGGTTCATTTCGTAAACAAAATCCTCCAGGTTGTAATCGCTTTGCGAAATACGCGTACCGTTGAAGGTGTTGGTTTCCAGTATGTCGGCACCTGCTTCAAGATACTGCTCATGGATTTCGCGAATGATTTGCGGTTGCGTGATGTTCAGCAGGTCGTTATCGCCTTTGAGCAGTTGTTTTACATCTTTAAATTGCTCGCCGTGATAATCTTTTTCTTCGAGATGATAACGCTGAATCATGGTGCCCATGGCACCATCAAGTACCAACACCCGTTTTTTCAGCTCTTCTCTTATATCAGGTTTTGTTTTGGTCATTTTGATAATGGTTTTAATATTCATCCTCCGGTGAAAAATCATCGGTCAAAAAGCAAACAGTTCCATAAAGATACTATTTACAATTTTATAAGACGGATACTTTTTGTTTTTTCATCGAACGTCATTTAATTTATCATTTCCCATCTGCCAAAGGCAAACAGGTTAGGTATTGGCACCTTTTTCCGTCCGTTGCCGGAAAGGTTGCCAGAGCTTCACAGAGCCTAATCTCTCCACCCTTCTTTATAAATCAAAATGCCTCACAGAAAAGGAGGGATTTGAATTATGAGGCAAAGATAGAAAAAATCTAAACAAGCACGGGGCTTTATCCATCGTTTAGCCCGGAGGCAATTGAGGACGACAGGGAAATTAGAAATTTGTTAGCTACAATCAGTTCGAAAGAATTCTGAGAATTAATTTTGAAATTCTACCAAGAATTGGTATTTTTGTATCAAATTTTAAGTCATGGCGAAAAATACATCAATTTTGTTAGGAGATTATTTCAATAATTTCATCAATCATCAAGTTAAATCGGGAAAATATTCTTCTGCAAGTGAAGTTGTGAGAACTGCTTTGAGAATACTTGAATACGAAGAATCTAAAAAGGATGAACTTATAAAAGAGCTGAAAAAAGGAGAAAAATCGGGCTTTATAAAAGATTTTGACCGAACCTCTTTTTTAAAAAACCTTCATCAAGAATATTTAGCTGAATAATGAAATATAAAATCAGTCAAGAAGCAAGTCGGGATATTGAAAATATTTGGCTTTACACAATTGAGAAATGGTCGACAGAACAGGCTGACAGATATTTCAACTTGATAATGGATGAAATAGAATATCTCGCTGAAAACCCAAAATCCGGAAAAGATTATAGTAAAGTGAGAAAAGGATATTTTCGTTCTCGAATAAAATCACATTTCATTTTCTATAAAATTAACAGAAAGAACGAAAAAATTGAAATCATCAGAATTCTACATCAACGTATGGACATTGAAATACGATTGAATGAATAAAATGGCAGTAGCTAACAATGGCTCGTAATGCATACCGCAATCGTTATCAAAGTTGTATTTACACGCGGTTTTTCATATCAAATACAATTCTCCAAAAATATTGCTCTTGCAAAGATAATGGAAGAGATATAACGCCACAGCAGCCGATGGATAAAGATAAAAGGAATACGGAATTGAATACGATGAAAGATATTTGTGGAAAGATTAACCTGCCCTTTCAGGGCGATGGCCATCAGTATATCATCTCCCCGGGCACTGCCCGCAAGTTACAATAAGTTGGGCTTTCAGCCCGAAATTCAGTATCAAAAAATGATTAATTTTGCAGCCACTTATACAGAAAACATTATAAGACCATGTTAGAAACAGAAACAAAAAACAAATTACAGTTTAAAGTTGCCGACCTTCACCTGAATGATTGGGGACGCAAAGAATTGAATATTGCAGAAAAAGAGATGCCCGGGCTGATGGCCCTGCGCAAAAAATATGGCGAGAAAAAACCACTGAAAGGTGCACGTATCACCGGTTCGCTGCACATGACCATTCAAACAGCCGTTTTGATAGAAACGCTGGTGGAACTGGGTGCCGATGTGCGCTGGGCCAGTTGTAACATTTTCTCAACGCAGGATCATGCCGCTGCCGCTGTGGTTGTAGGCAAGGGAACACCGGAGAACCCGGAAGGTGTTCCTGTTTTTGCCTGGAAAGGTGAGACATTGAAAGAATACTGGTGGTGCACCAACCAGGCATTGTCATTCCCCGGCGGCAAAGGCCCTAACCTGATTGTGGACGATGGCGGCGATGCTACCTTGCTGATTCATAAAGGTTACGCAGCAGAAAACGACCCTTCAACCATCGATGTGAAAGCCGAAAGTGAGGAAGAAGAAGAAATTCTTGGACTGCTGAAATCTGTGCTGGCAGAGAACCCCAACAGATGGCATAACATTGTAAAAGAGTGGAAAGGTGTTTCGGAAGAAACTACCACCGGCGTTCACCGTCTCTACCAAATGAAAGAAAGGGGAGAACTTTTGGTCCCGGCCATCAACGTGAACGACTCGGTAACCAAATCAAAATTTGACAACCTTTACGGATGTCGTGAGTCACTGGCCGACGGTATCAAACGTGCCACCGATGTTATGATTGCCGGAAAAGTGGTGGTCGTTGCCGGATACGGCGATGTGGGAAAAGGCTCGTCCAAATCCATGAAATCCTACGGTGCCCGCGTAATCGTTACTGAAATTGATCCCATCTGCGCTTTGCAGGCCTCCATGGAAGGTTATGAAGTTACCACCATGGAAGAAGCAGTCAAAGAAGGAAACATTTTTGTTACCACCACCGGAAACCGCGACATTATCACCATCGACCACATGGCTGCCATGAAGGACGAATCCATCGTCTGTAATATTGGCCATTTCGACAACGAAATTCAGGTTTCCAAACTGGAAAATTATCCCGGAATTAAAAAAATCAATGTTAAACCGCAGGTGGACAAATACGTTTTCCCCGATGGACATTGCATCTACCTCCTGGCCGAAGGCCGTTTGGTAAACCTCGGCTGTGCCACCGGCCATCCTTCATTTGTGATGAGCAACTCATTTACCAACCAAACGCTGGCACAAATGGATTTGTGGGAACACCGCGACCATTATGACGTGGACGTTTACCGTCTGCCGAAATATCTTGATGAGGAAGTAGCCCGCCTGCACCTCGACCAGCTGGGCGTAAAGCTGACAAAACTTTCTCCCGAACAGGCTGAATATCTGGGTATTAAAGTCGAAGGGCCGTTTAAACCTGATTTTTACCGGTATTAAACAAAAACGCCTTATTTTAAAAAGTGCTTCCATGTTAGGAGCACTTTTTTTATGTCCGTGCTGCGGGGAAAAAGAAAAGGACAATATTTTTATTCGTTCTTCTCTTTCAAAGAAACATTGTTTATCTTTGACCAGCAATTTATAAAACCTCATGCAAAAACATATTTTTATTAACGACCGTATTTTTCGGGCAGCGTTGTTTTCTGCTGCAGTGGTTATTGTCATTGCAGGGATGATGATGGCGGAGTCGTTTATTACGCTCATGTTGCTCGCTATTTTCGTGAGCATTATCGGTGTTCATCCGGTTTACTGGTTAGACAAAAAGAAAGTACCCCATGTCCTTTCTGTTACTATTGTCTTGCTTGGAATCTTACTGGTAATTTCGGGTTTAAGTGGTATCATAGGAGGTTCTGTCAGTAGTTTTACTGCTCATTTGGGGAAATATGAAAACCGGCTGAGCGGCATTGTCTCCTCCATAAACCAGGAATTTAACCACTATGGGATGAACATTTCGGGCGACCGAATGTCAAAAATGTTCGACCCTGCCAAGATACTTGATTTTACTGCTTCCACACTCGGACAGCTCGGAAACGTAATGAGCAATACGGCTTTAATCTTTTTCATTGTCCTTTTTATTTTACTTGAGATGAACAGTATTGCGCTGAAATCTAAGGTTTTTGGGGCAACTTCTTCGGGAAAAACCATGAAGAACCTTTTCAGGATTGAAAAAAATATCCGGCATTATCTTGTCATTAAAACATTCACAAGTTTATCGACAGGCGTTTTAATTAGCCTGACACTCTGGATTATTGGAGTGGAGTATGCCGTGCTGTGGGGGCTGATTGCCTTTTTACTGAACTATATTCCCAATATAGGATCCATCATTGCCGCTATTCCTGCCATACTTTTTGCCTGGATTCAACTGGGTTTTGGATCTGCAATATGGACTTTGGCCGCTTTTGCTGCTGTCAATATGTTTATTGGCTATCTTGTGGAGCCCCGCGTTATGGGAAAAGGTATGGGGCTTTCAACGCTCGTAGTTTTCCTCTCGTTGATTGTCTGGGGATTTGTCCTGGGCATAGTGGGCATGTTTCTTTCCGTTCCCCTGACCATGACGCTGAAAATTATTCTGGAAAACAGTGAAAGCACCCGGCCTGTTGCCGCCATGCTCGGCACCGATGAGGATGCCCTAAAACTGATTAACAACAAAGAAAATAACCTTTTGTAACTTCTTTTTTCAGCCCCAAAAAAATTCTTGATTCTGTACTTTTTCTCTGTACTTTTGCGGTTTAAAATTCAATTGGATTTAACCTTTTATAAATATGGAACCGGCGGAAAACAATACACGATCGCTCAATTTTATTGAAACCATCATTGAGGAAGACCTTCAGAACAATAAAAATAATGGGGAAGTACATTTTCGTTTTCCACCGGAACCCAACGGCTATCTGCACATTGGCCATGCCAAGTCCATTTGCCTGAACTTTGGGCTGGCAGAGAAGTACAACGGATTGTGCAACTTGCGTTTCGATGATACCAATCCCACAAAAGAGGAAACAGAATATGTCGATTCCATCAAAGAAGACATCCGTTGGCTGGGCTTTCAGTGGGAGAACGAACTGTTTGCTTCAAACTACTTTGACCAACTTTACACATGGGCAGTGCAGCTGATAAAACAGGGAAAAGCTTATGTGGACGAACAATCGCAGGAAGAAATCAGCCGGCAGAAAGGCGTGCCTACACGCCCCGGAACAGAAAGTCCCTACCGTAACCGGCCGGTGGAAGAAAACCTGTTGCTTTTTGAAAAGATGAGAAACGGGGAAGTGCCGGACGGTTCTATGGTGTTACGTGCCAAAATTGACATGAGCTCGCCCAACATGCACCTGCGCGACCCCATCATGTACCGCGTCTTACATGCCGAACATCACCGTACGGGAAACAAATGGAGTATCTATCCCATGTATGATTTTGCCCATGGGCAATCCGACTATATCGAAGGTATCACACACTCGTTGTGTACGTTGGAATTTGAAATTCACCGGCCTTTGTACGACTGGTTTCTGGACCAGCTTGCCGAAGAAGGCAGGCCACGCCCGCGGCAGATTGAATTTGCCCGCCTGAACCTGAGCTATACCGTAATGAGCAAGCGCAAGCTACTGAAACTGGTGGAAGAAAACCTGGTTACCGGCTGGGATGATCCGCGCATGCCGACCATTTCCGGATTGCGCCGAAGGGGCTATACCCCGGAATCCATTCGTGAGTTTGCCGACCGTATCGGTATTGCCAAACGCGATAACGTGATCGATGTCGGACTGCTGGAATTCAGTGTACGTGAACATTTGAACAAAATCACACCGCGTGTTTTTGGTGTCCTGAACCCGGTGAAAGTCATCATCACCAACTATCCGGAGGGCAAAGAAGAGATGCTAACGCTGATTAACAATCCGGAAGATGATGCTGCCGGAACCCGGCAGGTACCTTTTTCACGGGAGCTGTACATTGAGCAGGATGACTTTATGGAAGAGCCGCCACGGAAGTTTTTCCGCCTTGGCCCCGGCCGCGAAGTACGTCTGAAAGGGGCTTACATCATCAAATGTGAAGATTACAAAAAAGATGAAAACGGCCAAATCACCGAGATTTACTGCACTTACGACCCCGAAACGAAAAGCGGCAGCGGTGTACAACGCAAAGTGAAAGGAACGCTGCACTGGGTTTCCGTACAACATGCCCTGAATGCCGAAGTGCGCCTTTATGACCGCCTTTTTCTTGATGAGGACCCGGCAGGGCACAAAGACCGGGATTTCAAAGAGTTCCTGAACCCCGATTCGTTGAAAGTCCTGCAAAACTGTATGCTGGAGCCTTCACTGAAAGATGCAAAACAGGGAGATAAGGTGCAGTTTCAACGGCTGGGGTATTTCTGTGTGGACAAAGAAAGCTCACCGGAACACCTTATATTTAACCGCACAGTGCCACTGCGGGACAGCTGGAAGAGGAAATGATTACTGGCATCTAATACAATTTGGAAAAACTTGGACGGGGTATAAAATTTAAAAAACAAGCCATGAAGAAATCAATTTATCAAATCAGGATTTCCTTAAAAGGATCGAAACCTCCCATTTGGAGACGGGTTTTAATGACATCCAACACCTCTTTGTCCGACCTGCATTACATTATTCAGATTGTAATGGGATGGGAAAATGCCCATTTGCATCAGTTCATTAAAAACCGGACTTATTACGCCGAAAAAATGGAGGAGGATGACTTTTGGGACATGGGAAATAACGTAGACTACAAAGGAATAAAAGTGTCTGACCTACTGAAAAAAGAAAAGGATAAAATAGTGTATGAATACGATTTTGGCGATGGTTGGGAACATGATGTAGTTCTGGAAAAAAATTTGCCGGCGGATGAAAAAACAAATTATCCGGTTTGTGTAAAGGGCAAATTGAATTGTCCGCCCGAAGACTGCGGTGGAATATGGGGATATTACGAGTTGCTCGACATTTTAAGTAATCCGAAGCATCCGCAACACAAAGAGATGTTTGAATGGATGGGGGAAGAAGAATTTGACCCGAAATATTTTAATCCGGAAGAAGTAAACAAATACTTACACGACTTCTTTACTTCCAATCCGATGGAAGCCGGTTTAAATTAACGACTGAAATTTTTATTTCGGCCTTTTGGTTGCCCTTTCAGGTCGGACAAGACCTGAAAGGCCGGAAAGGTAAGTAATTCGATCTGGCGATTTAACTATTGTTAATCAGAATATTGCAAGCGAAACAAGAAGTATCGCCCTGTAAAAAACAATCCATCCCGACACATTAATTAGACCTGATTTTTTGCGCCCTGGTGCTTTTGCGGGAGGTTCTTTTTCCGCTTCCGCTTTTCCTTATAATAATTTTTGTCGGCAACATAAAGTTTCTTGTCCATTTCCACATACTTTTTCCCTTCGTTGTCTTCAAACCATACCGGCAGGGTGAGGGTAGTCTCTTTTTCTTTGGACACTTTATCCTTGATGCCGGCTATAAGTTCATCGGAAATAACAAACCGGGCACATACTTTTTTGCTAATGGGCCGGAGGAATTTAACTGTTGCCGCTTTGTCCCACACCACATAATCCGGCCCCAGCGTTTTTATGAGCATAATCATGTACATGGGGTCGAGGGAGCCAAAAGAACTTCCGCCAAAAACCGTTCCCACATAATTGCGGGTACTGAGTTTCAACTTTATGGAAACATGAATTTCTTTCCAGTCGCCGGCAATAAACCGGACTCTCCCCCCCGAACAATGGTAAGCCGGAAACAGGTTGAACCCCCTGCGGTAAAGACGGGTATAAAGCGTTTCTTTTTTCTCTGTGGAAAAACATTTTGAAGCCATAATCAATCCTTTGTCAAGTGAGATAAACTTCAAGGAGTTTGGCTTTGCCTTCCGGCCGGAGTTCTATGTTGTTGATGACATTGGGGATAACCACTGCCTCGCCGGGGGCAATCTTTTCTTCACCGCCTTCCCATTTCAGCACGGAAGAGCCTTCCACGCCCATATAAATGATAAAAGAATCAATCTCTTCAAAATCCTTGCTCATGGCCTGGTCGTATTCCAGCAGATTAGTGGTAAACTGCGGACACCTGACCAATGGAATTGTTTTATTCTTTTCGGGTTTGTAACGGGTTTTGTAGTTATCGGCCACTTCAAAATCGATGGCATCCAGTGCCTCTTTGGTATGCAGTTCACGTTTCATGCCGCTGGCATCAATGCGGTCCCAGTCGTAAATACGGTAGGTCGTGTCGGAAGTCTGTTGAATTTCGGCCAGCAAAATGTCGGGACCGAGGGAATGGACCCGTCCGGCAGGGATGAAAAAGACATCGCCTTTTTCCACTTTTTCAAAATTGAGAATCTCTTTTAAACGGCCTTGGTCCAGGTATTTCTGATAAGTCTCCTTGTCAACCTTTTGGCGAAAGCCACTGATAAGTTCCGCCTCTTTCCCGGCTTCAATGATATACCACATTTCCGTTTTCCCATGGCCAACCTTGCGTTTGGCAGCCAATTCATCATCGGGGTGCACCTGAATGGAAAGCCAGTCGTTGGCATCGATGTATTTAATGAGTAACGGAAACTCATCACCAAATTTGTCATACACATCATCCCCGACCAAATCGCCCATGTACACGCTCACCAGCTCATTCAGCTCGTTGCCGGCCAGAAAACCGTTTTTTACCAGCGTGGGATTGCCTTCTACTCCCGAAACCACCCAAACCTCACCACAATTGGGCAGTTTCCCAAAATCCATACCGAGGACATCTTTAATCTTTCGTCCGCCCCATATCTTATCCTTAAAAACGGGCTGGAATTTTAACGGATAAAGTGTATTCATGGCTATTTATTTTTCTGCAAAGTTATGAAAATCCACTTTGAACGCTGCACGGAAAGATTTATGGATTTTAGTAGTTTTGCTGTTGGATGGTAAACCGTGTTCGGCGTGATGCAAATATGACAGGATGGCACAAGCGGAGCAATTAAATATTTTAAGATTAGAGCGATGGAAAAATTGGATTTGGATAAAAAAGGGAAGGTCAAACTGACTTTTGATTTCTTGCAACGCATGTTTGTACATTACGGAATGTGGTACCACGAAGTGGCAGAAACATTTGGAAAAGAGCGGGCTGCCGACATTATGGAAGAGGCCTGGCAAAAAAGCTTTGCCATCCAAATGAAACGGTTATCGAAAGTGGCAGGGTTTGAGTTAGAAGAGGGTTTGCCAAAACCGTTGCTGGAAATGAGCGAAGAAAAGATAGATGCATTGCGCGAAGCGGTGGCCGTAAACTGGCTGGCCAATGACGGGGTCTGGTTTCAGGCTGTAGAGTTTTCGGAAGGCATGGCACTGGCAAAAAAATGTAACGATGCTGCCTGGAGCCACTTTTCGCCTTACGAAGCCCTTCGCATAAAAAAAATACTGGGCCTTCCCGAAAAAGCGGGTATTGCCGGATTGAAAAAAGCCATGGCCTATCGCCTCTATGGTACGGTAAATGTGCAGTCGTTTGCCAACGAAACGGAAACCAGCATCGATTTTTACATGAACGAATGCCGTGTTCAGGTTGCCCGCAAGAGAAAGGGCTTACAGGACTATCCCTGCAAAACAGGAGGTATTATCGAATATACGACCTTTGCCGAAACCATCGACCCGCGCATCAAAACCCGCATCATCGGCTGCCCGCCAGACAAACACCCTGAAACGTGGTACTGCGGATGGCATTTTTACATTGAAGGGGAATGATGATTAGTATTTCAGAATATCGTCCAGTCCCTGCTTGATTTCATTCAATTGGTTTTGGGTAATTGTCCCCAGTTTTTTTACCAGCCTGTTTTTTGAAAGGGAGTGAATGTGAAAAACCAGTATTTCAGAGGGTTGGGCCAGGCCGTTTTGTTCGGATGGCTGCAAAACAAGGTTTCCTTTATAGTTTTTGATTTTGGTGGTGAGCGGACAGGCGATAACGATATCGAGGTACTTGTTGAGCACATTTCCGCTGACAATGACTACCGGCCTGTAACCCGCCTGTTCTCTGCCTTTGGCAGGATTTAAATCGGCATACCAGATTTCCCGCTGTTTCATTTGTCCAATTGTTCAAAATAATCTTCCATCCCTTCTTCAGCCAGTGTCAGAATATCGGTATCTGCTGCCGCTTGCCGGTACGACCGGATATATTCCGCTTTTTTGAGCTGGTCGAGATAAATGGCCAGTGCCCGTTCAATGATTTTGTTTTTTGGAAGCGACAGCTTTTTTGCCTGTTCGCCCAACTGTTTTAATATTTCATCCGGAAGTGTACTGGTGAAAGTTGACATAATATTTATAATTTATATTTACAAATTGCAAATATACTATTTTTGGGCATAAACGGACAATTTCACCGGTTAATGAGTAGAAATTTATTATAGATCGCCCACCTGCCCCACCACAATCACAATTTCTCCTTTTACGGTTTTGTCTTTGTAAAAATCGTGAACCTCGGTCAGCGTTCCGCGGATGGTTTCTTCGTGGATTTTGGTAAGCTCGCGGGAAACGGCAACAGGACGTTCGGCCCCGAGAAATTCAATGAGCTGCTCCAGGGTTTTTACCAGCCGGTGCGGCGATGCGTAAATAATCAGGGTGTGTTCCAGTTTTGCAAGTGCTTTAAGCCGGGTTTGTCGCCCTTTTTTGTGGGGCAGGAAGCCTTCAAAAAAAAAGCGGTCGGAAGGAAAGCCTGAATTGACCAACGCCGGGACAAAAGCCGTAGCTCCCGGCAGGGTCTCCACCGGAATACCATTTTTCACACATTCGCGTACCAACAAAAAGCCCGGATCGGAAACCGAAGGGGTGCCGGCATCGCTCACCAGGGCCATCTCCTCTCCCCGGGCCAAACGTTCGATAATGTTTTCCACTACTTTGTGTTCATTATGGATATGGTAAGCCTGTAAACGGTTTTGTATTTCATAGTGTTTCAACAGATTACCCGTAGTACGGGTATCTTCGGCCAGTATCAGGGAAACTTCTTTCAAAATACGCAACGCCCGCAGGGTAATGTCTTCCATGTTGCCGATGGGGGTGGGAACAAGATATAATCTGGCCATTTCCATAAAATTTTCAGGCAAATTTTCTTTCCAACAAATTATTCAACTTTTGATAGGCAGGGCTCTCTTCGTCCCACTGATACTGCACCTGTAATTCAGAGATATACGTCTGTGCCCCAAGGAGATTTGAAAAATCATTCAGCTCATCAACAACCTTATTGTACCGTTCCAAATCGCCGTTGAAGAGCTCATTAATAAACAAAAATTTATCATTGATGCCAATGGCTTCCCGCAAATCACTGATGCCGTTTATTTGCGGGCTGTCGGCTATGGCCCGGTCTCCGGAAGGCTTAAGCGTTTCACCCAGCGTTTCGGGCGGAGCAGCAGAAAAAAGGTCCAGTGTTGTTTTGGACTTCTCATCAGGTTCCTTTATCTTTTCAGGCTTTTCTGTATGTAAAGCCTTTTTAACTACCGGTTCATCCGTATTTTCTACCGTTTTCGAAGATTCCCCTGCTTCAATCTTCTCTTTCGGTTCCAAAATGGGTTCTTCCGGTTCAGTAACTGGTATTTTCTGATTTTCAACTTTTTGCCTTTCAGGGATTATCTCTTTTTCCTCCACAATAGTTTCGGTTGTATTTTCAATATCAGGGATATCATTCTCCGTTACCGTATTTTTTAGGCCTTTCTCCTCGTCAGAAGTATCCAGTGCCCTCATCTGCGCATACAGCGAACGAATCTTTTCCAACAAAAGGTCTTTATCGATTTGATGAACCAGCTGCCCCTCATTTTCCAGGCTTTCGGCATACCAAAGGAGATTTTTCAGCGTGGTTTTTATTTCGTTTAATGATGATGGTCCATTCATAATATCCAATTTATCAGTTTAAAGCCGCTCTGCCCGGCACAGTGCAGAACCATTTGTAAAAACTCAAAAAACACTTTCCACAACAGGCCTGTGCTAAGCAGATTTGGTTAAATTTGTCCTTTCAAAAATAGTAAGAAAATTAACAATTCATCCATGTTTCTTGAAAAAGACCGAAACAATTCAGTGCGTGCAGGTTGGATAGAAGTAGTATGCGGCTCCATGTTCTCCGGAAAAACCGAGGAACTTATCCGGCGGCTGAACAGGGCACGTATTGCGAAGCAGAAGGTTGAAATCTTTAAACCGGCGGTGGACACGCGTTACGACGATTCGGATGTGGTTTCGCATGATGCCAAAACAGTATCTTCCACACCGGTAGAAAATGCAACGCAAATTTTGTTTTATGCCCAGGACTTTGAAGTAGTAGGTATTGATGAAGCCCAGTTTTTTGGCGAAGAGCTTGTATCGGTATGCAACGAATTGGCCATGAACGGAAAACGGGTCATTGTTGCCGGCCTCGACATGGATTATCTCGGTAAACCCTTTGGCCCCATTCCCAAGCTTATGGCCATAGCCGAGTACGTTACCAAAGTACATGCCATCTGCATTCGCTGTGGAAATCTCGCCAACTATTCACACCGGACAGTAAAAGATGACAACCTTGTTGTACTGGGCGAAACGGATATCTATGAACCACTTTGCCGCCAATGTTTTCTCAAAGCACGTGAGGAACAGGAAAAGTAACCGCCTTTTTGGGGAAATACTTCCTTTGTTTTATGTATGTTTCTTTTTCCTAAATTTGTGCCTGCTGAAAAATTGTATTTTTAAATGAAAAAACTCATTTTAATACTCGAATTATTCCTTAGCTTATCACTTATGGCTCAGACAAATAAACCGGAAACCGTTGTGGTTATCCATACAAAATTCGGAGATATGATGGCTGTATTGTACAATGATACCCCGGCATATCGCGACAATTTTATCAAACTTGTTAAAGAAGGATGGTACAATGGCTCTACCTTTCATCGCGTTATCCAAAACTTTATGGTTCAGGGTGGTGCAAACAAAGACGGACGAACAGATCCGGGATATACACTTCCGGCAGAAATCCGGCCCAACCATTTTCATAAAAAAGGGGCCCTGGCTGCTGCCCGAATGGGCGATAATGTCAATCCCGAAAAACGTTCCAGCGGATCGCAATTTTATATTGTACAGGGACAGGTAGTGGACAGTACTTATCTCAACGCCGTCAGTGCAAGCACCGGCCATGTCTTTACCAAAGAAGAGCGAGAGGTGTATGAAACGCTGGGGGGAACGCCCCATTTAGACGGCGGATATACGGTTTTTGGAGAATTGGTTTCGGGTTTCGATGTACTGAACAAAATTGCTTCGGTAAAAACAGGCCCCCACGACAAGCCCCTTGAACCCGTTACTATGACCATTGATATTTTAAAATAACCGAACCATTACCGGTATGAAAAATAAAATAAACGCCCTGTTGCACGAAGTGAAAACCTTTTCGGCAGAAAATCTGGAGCAACTGGAGGCATTCAGGATTCAATTTTTAGGAAAAAAAGGAACTATCCCGGCACTTTTTGCCGAATTTAAAACAGTGCCCCCGGAAGAACGCCGCGAAATGGGCCAGCTGATAAATACGCTGAAACAGGCTATTCAAAATAAAATCGTTACGCTAAAAAATCAGTTGGACGAAAAATCTACCGCACAAAGCAGTAACTTCGACCTGAGCCTGCCGGCGGGGAGTCCGTTGGGTACACGCCATCCTTTGTCCATTGTACGGAATGAAATTATAGATATTTTCTCGAGAATTGGTTTTTCCGTTTCGGAAGGGCCTGAAATAGAAGATGACTTTCATAATTTTACGGCATTGAACTTCCCCGAAGAACATCCTGCCCGCGACATGCAGGACACTTTTTTCATTGAAAAAGACCCTGATCTGGCTTTGCGAACACATACTTCATCCGTACAGGTACGCGTAATGGAAAAATCGCAGCCCCCGATTCGGACTATTTCACCTGGAAGGGTTTTCCGTAACGAAGCTATCTCTGCCCGTGCACACTGTATTTTTCATCAGGTGGAAGGGCTTTATGTGGACGAAGATGTATCGTTTACCGACCTGAAGCAGACACTTTTCTATTTTGCCCGCGAGCTTTTTGGCGAACACACCAAAATCCGGTTCCGGCCTTCCTATTTCCCGTTTACCGAACCTTCGGCAGAAATGGATATCTCTTGTAACATTTGTGGTGGCAAGGGATGTAACATTTGTAAATATACCGGATGGGTTGAAATCCTGGGTTGCGGCATGGTTGACCCCAACGTACTGGAGGCTTGCCATATCGATAATAAAAAGTATACCGGGTTCGCTTTTGGTATGGGCATTGAACGCATTACCATGCTAAAATACCAGGTAAACGACTTGCGGTTGTTTTTTGAAAATGATTTGCGGTTTTTAAAGCAATTTCAATCATCAAGGTAATTTATCTCCTCAATACACACAATTTGGATACTTTCGCGGCATATCCCATTTTAAATAATAAAACCTATTGATTTACAACCGTTAACAAATAATAACCGTTGTTTTTTATACAAACAAGCTACTTATTAACTATTTTTAAATAGATTTGCAACGCGGTGTAGCTGACTGTTTTAAGCAGCAACATAAACTTAACGATGACGACATGAGTGATTTAGAAAAACGGGCGGAGAATTTTACCCAACCGCAGGAATACAAAGACCAGGGACTTTATCCTTTTTTCAGGGTGATAGAATCGGGCCAGGATGCGGAAGTTCAAATGGCAGGGCGTAAAGTATCTATGTTTGGGTCAAATAGTTATCTCGGGCTGACAAGCCATCCGAAAGTAAAAGAAGCCGCCATAGCCGCTATTAAAAAATATGGGACCGGAACAGCAGGTTCCCGCTTCTTGAATGGTACGCTTGACATCCACGTAGAGCTAGAGCACCGGCTGGCACGTTTTGTCAATAAGGAAGCCGCTCTTGTCTTTTCCACCGGTTTTCAATCCAACCTCGGGGCTGTCCCCACCGTTGTAGGACGAAATGACACAGCCATTATCGACGAGCAAAGCCATGCCTCCATTATCGATGCCACCCGCCTTTCCTTTGGCCGTATCCTGAAATACCGCCATAACGACATGGAATCGTTGGAAAAAGTTTTGAAAAACCTGGATGAAAATAAAAACGGTTCGCTCAAATTGATTGTTACCGATGGGCTTTTCAGCATGGAAGGAGATGTTGCCCACGTGGATAAAATCGCACAACTTGCCAAAAAATACAACACTTCGGTTATGATTGATGATGCCCATGGAATTGGCGTTCTGGGCGATAACGGAAAGGGTACGGTCAATCATTTCGGACTGGATGGAGAAGTGGAAATGATTGTCGGCACTTTTAGCAAGTCGCTTGCTTCTATTGGGGGATTTATTGCCGGAAGCAAAGGCCTTATCAATTACCTGCAACACAACGCCCGCTCACTGATTTTCAGTGCCAGCCTCCCCCCTGCTTCTGCCGCCAGCGTTATAGCCGCACTGGACATTATCGAAAGCAAAAACGGACTGGTTGAAAAACTTTGGGAAAATACACACCATGCCAAAAAAAGGTTTACCGAACTGGGAATGGACATAGGTGATTCTGAAACACCCATTATTCCTATTTATATCCGCGACAATACCAAAGCGTTTATCATTTCAAAAATCTTACTGGAAAAAGGGGTTTTTATTAATCCTGTCATTACGCCTGCCGTTAGGCCCGAAGATTCACTGTTGCGTTTTGCCCTTATGGCCACTCACAGCATTCCCCAGATTGATGAAGCCATCGACAAAATATATGCAGCCGGAAAAGAAATAGGTATTTATTAAACAACTGTTTGTCAATTCTGCACCCATCTGCTTTTTAATAAAATAACCAAACTTCTTTAAGATCCGGTGTTGCCCTATTTCTGTAACACCGGTTGTGCAAAAAACAACCGGGACGGGAATAAAATGGTTGTCGTTGTTGTCCATCATAAAACAAAAGCTATTTGGAAAAAGTAACAGGTAAATATGCAGATGACATATCCCTGGTGAATGCCGCAATATCAGGAGACCAAAAAGCTTTTGAGGAAATTGTGGTTAAATACCGGACTATGGTGGCAAAAATTATTGCCGGGATGTTGGGCAACCGCACCGATGCCGATGATGTAGGACAGGAGACATTTCTGCGGTTTTATCGCTCCATGCATCAGTACAAAGGCGATGCAGCTTTGGGAACATACCTTACGAGGATTGCCATAAATTTGTCGCTCAATGAATTAAAAAAAAGAAAATCACACCGATGGCTCAGCCTCGAAGAAAAACATGAAAATATTATTGCAGACAAACATTCGTACCGCAGCCACGACGACACGGAATTGGTAGAAAAAGCTTTGGCACAATTAGATACAAAATTCAGAGCAGTTGTTGTCTTGCGAATTATGCAGGGGTTCTCTACCAAAGAGACCGCACAAATATTAAAATTACCACTGGGAACTGTTTTGTCAAGGCTGGCTAGGGCACAGGAAAAACTGAAACCGATATTGCAAAAACTGGAGGAATAAAGAAATGGAAGATGTGAAAAAATTGTTGTTGCGTTCGTATGATGCGCCGCTGAGCGAAGAAGAAAACAGAAAGTTAAAAGCAGCCTTGTTGCATTCGGAAGCCCTGCGGGCCGAAAAGAAAGAATTGGACAACATGCGGACAAAACTCTCAGATTTTGAAATGGATTTTACACAGGATTTTACCGAACGGCTCATGCAGCGTATTGCCGGTGAAAAGGGTTTTACTTTTCTCTCTGTTTTCCGTACGGTGGCATTTTCGGGCATCGCGGCCATCATTTTGGTACTTGTTACCGTCTATTTCATGGATGGCAGCCTGAATATCGAGAGTCTGCTGGGCATCAATGGCTATGCACCTGATTTGGGTTTGCTCACTATTTTTTAAACATAAGCAACTGTTATGAATACAAAATTAAAATACACACTGGCTTTTGTGGCCGTATTACTCATTGGTTTTGTTTTGGGGTTTTTGGTGAGCGGGAGGCTGATACACAGCCGGGTAAACCGCATGCAAAAATATTATACCAACCAGGGGTTTCGCTATGAACTAAAAAGGGTGTTGCGCCCCACATCGGAGCAGATGAAGAAAATGAAACCGGTACTGGAAGAGTATGGCCAAAAGAACAGGGAAAACATGATGCTTTTTCACCAGCAGCAGCGTCAACTTATGAAAAACCTGCATCACGACCTGAAACCGTTTTTGTCATCCCAACAAATACAACGGCTCGAAATGATGGAGCACCGTCGCATGCGCTTCATGAAAAACAGGTCAATGCCACGTAAAGGCAACCGTGCCGGGCATCAGGACAATGCAAAAAGCCAATAAACCGGCTTCTAATCCGGTAGATATATTGCACCAAGCACCGGAAAAGCATTAAAGATAAATTTTCCTTGAAATCTTATATACAATTGGCGAAAAATAGTAATTTTGCATTCTTAAAAAATAATAAAATCTCTCCGTAGCTCAGTTGGCAGAGCAGCTGACTCTTAATCAGCGGGTCGTAGGTTCGAGCCCTACCGGGGAGACAAAAGGCTTTTCATTCCGAAAAGCCTTTTTTATCAATATTTTAAAATAAAGTCCTGTTTTTCGACCCCTTTTCTGAAAAAGGCCAGTCCAAACCAAAAAACGTCAATACTTATACTTAACCGCTCATCTTTTTTGATGGTATTCCATGCCTCTTCCATCCCTTTCGACCAATGAATGTCATCAAAAATAAAGAGTGTACCCTCGTGCGCCAACTCAAGGCAACGGTTGAAATAATCCAGCGTAGGTCCTTTCCGGTGGTTGCCATCGAAAAAGACAAAATCCAGTTTTTTAAACTGCTGAAGTACCTTCGGGAGGATAACATCAAAATCTCCGATGCTTATCTCCAGGTTCTTTATCTTCATTTTTTTGAGGTTGGTGGCCGCAACATCGGCCAGGTTGGCACATCCCTCCATGGAAATCATTTTACTTTCCGGTACAGGGGATTTGATGTAGGCAGTACTAATTCCGGCAGCCGTACCGAACTCAAGGATATTTTGCGGACGAAAATACCGGCTGAGGCGAAAAAGGAGACGTGCCTGGTTTCTTTGCTGCGAACGTTGCCGCACAATATCCCCCACCTTTTTCATGGAAACGGCATACTGTTGGCCCCTGGCCCGTGCACCAAAATCAACGGTTTCTATGACCGTTTTACTTTTGCTGATATTTTTTTTGTAGGTTTCTATTTTCCGGTACTCCGGATATTTCGTCTTGTCTTTTAGTACTTTTTCCACCAAATCAAAAACAAAAGGAGAATGTACTTTGTACCTTGTTTTGGCTTTCGCCAAATAAACGAGATAGCTTTTCGTTAACCAAATTTGATTCTTAATCATTTCTATCTTTCAACTCTTTTTTTCTTACTCCGAAAAATTTTTTCTACTGAAATGCCACTTTGTTAATATAAAAAACCGTCCGCAGGGGCTGGTTTTGCAAGGCCCTGTTTTTCAACTGCTGGTATCCGTAAACCAAAAAATAATTTCCATACCAGTGAATTATTTTATTTGTTCCGCCACCTGCGGGCCGGTCGCGGGTGTAACGGCTTGCAATATTAACTTTTTCCAGCGGGTCAAGTTTTCTGCTGCCGCTAATATCCTGTGTAACAATCTGTCCGGCGGTTACATAAGCCAGTGTTATGGCTGATGAATCAGGATAAACCAAGGCTTTGTTTTCAATTTTATAACTTAAAATATTGTTCATGGGGAAGTCATTGTCCCAGATTATTTTGCCATCGCCGGTAAATCCCGCAAGGATGACATCATAAAAACGGTAGCCGGCAAAAACACGGTAATCGGTCGGGTAAATGTTCCCGTAAAAATCATAATCCATGTGGCTTTCCGTCTTGTAATAAGCAACATACGCATTGACAGCAACCACGTATCCCTTGTTTTGATGATAAATTTCGGGGCGGGTAATGTTCAACAGCGAAACAGTTCCGGGTAGTTCGTTGGAAGTTTTTGATTTTTTTATTTTGGCTTTATGAAAATCACTCTGTAAAAACGTCCCCTGTATATTTTTAAAATCCATGAAACTAAAATACCGCAGGGCTTTTTGTTTTCCATTTTCAATACTTAAATAAAAAAGCCCTTCCGTATTGGGGTCATCCCCTGCGTTGTTCCCGGAAACAAAACCGCCTCTTGTCATCAAATGGTAAGCTCCGAAAAATTTCATCTGTTGTCCCGAGGCATCGGCAAGGACAAAATTATCCAGCCGGGTCATAGGTTCAAAATAGGTGATATCCACTTTCCCTGCAGGGGAGCCATTGGTATGAAAGCTGTAAATCACATGTTTCACGGCACTCTTGGCATCACGGCTGGAAGCCACCACCACAAATGTTTTATTTGAACCGTTACGAAAAACACCATCCACAGCAACATCCTGCAGGTCATTCAAGTGGGAGGCTTTGATATTTCCCGATATGGTATTCACAACCAGCAAATCCGCTTTGTGGTCTCCCAGGTTCAATCCCAGGGCCAGTTCTTTGTCCTGAACGGCAAAGCCCGCTATCTCTACTTTCAGGGGGAGGCTGCCTTTGACACTTCTAAAAGTTTGTTTTTTAATATTATAGACCAGGATGTCGTAATAACCTGTCCCCTTTTTTATCCTGGCTGAGTTTTTGAAAACCAGATAAACCGCCCCGCCCGACAGTTTCTGGCCGACAAAATAAAGTTTGTCGGAAAGGGCCACCTGATGCAACCACTTCTGTTTCATTTCGGCATCAAACAAGGCAAAATACCAAAGACGGGTCCCATCCGCATTCAATTTATTGGTTTCATAAAACACCAGGAGTCCGTTTTGGCGCATGGGTGCCAAATGAAAATTTTCAGCGGTCCCGTTGGGGACTTCCAGTCGAATGAGCCTGTTTTTATTACTATTTTGCGCTTCTACGGACTGATTGCCCGTAAGATACAGTAAAAAAAACAAGGCGAAAATAATTCGATTTCTCATTTCTGAAGTTATCCGGTCAGTTTATGCACTGCAAATATACAAAGCCATAGAAATATGCTGAAAAAAACAGAAAAGGCAGAACGTAGTTTCAACCCACAAATGCGACAAATCAGGTTACTAAACTAAAGAAAATATCTTTAGGGGATTTGAACCCCAGTTTTTCTCTTGGTCTTCGGTTTATTTTATGTTGAACATCAGCAATATATCTATCGTCAAAGTTTTCAAATT
>WGCY01000026.1 GCA_015493525.1 Bacteroidales bacterium | reverse complement strand
ATTCCCCGTATGACCCGTGCGCAAATGTCCGATTTAGCGGATAATATCTCATCCAATACAACGGTAAACGGGCTTATGGCTTTCAACACGGATGATGGGAAACTCTACATCTATGTTACCGCTACGCATGCCTGGAAAGAGGTGGAATATGAAACATCCGGAAGTATCAGTACAAAAGCAGTTTATACCATTGGGACAGGAGGCTCCTGCTCCGGAAATGTGGTAAATGGTATGTACGTATCCGGTAGTGCACTGAACAGCAGCAATACAGTAACCATGCATGCCAACGTTACCACGCAGGGTACCTGGAGCATTACCACCAATACGGTAAACGGATACAGCTTTAGTGGCAGCGGTACTTTTACCGGTACGGGTACACAACAGGTAACCCTCAACGGCAGCGGTACACCTGCTGCCGGACAAACGGACACTTTTACGGCTACGGCGGACAACAGTGGCGGAACCTGTACGTTTTCTGTAACGGTGATGGGTACGGTTACCGGTGCCAATAACCGCATCTGGCTTGACCGTAACCTGGGGGCCTCCGAGGTGGCCACAAGCAAAACCGATGCCAATGCTTACGGCGATTTGTACCAGTGGGGACGCGCTACCGAGGGCCATGAGAAAAGAAATAGTGATACTTATACTTCACAAGCCACGACTTCGGCTCCCAATGCGGGACATTCCTGGGATGGAAAATTTATTACTAATTCAAGCGATTGGCTGAGTACACAGGATGACAACCTGTGGCAAGGCGTGAATGGAACAAACAATCCCTGTCCTGCCGGCTTCCGGTTGCCCACTATAACGGAACTGGATAATGAGCGGCAAAGTTGGTCTTCCAATGACTCGGATGGTGCTTTCGGCTCTCCTCTTAAGCTGACGGTTGCCGGATATCGAGACTATTATGATGGCTCACTTAATGGTAACGGAACATACGGCTTCTATTGGAGTAGTACGGTATATAGTTCTAATGCAGATGATATAGGAATTGAGAGCGGTGATGCTTACACTGAGAATGATTATCGGGCATACGGGGTAAGTGTCCGCTGCATAAAAGATCAATAAAATTTTTATAGTTGAAGACACAAAATCAATAGATACAAAGAAATGAGAAAGATTATCATATTAATTTCAGGATTATTGTTGATTATGGTCAGTGCCACTGCCCAGATAGCCATAAATACGGATGGCTCTGCAGCGCAATCTTCGGCCATCCTCGATGTGTCAAGTACCACAAGGGGTATGTTTGTGCCGCGTATGACACGTGTCCAGATAGAGGCGTTGAGCAGTCCGGCCAACGGCCTGATGGTTTTCGACACGGATGATGGTAAATTTTATATTTACATTACGGCCAAAGGGGTATGGCGGGAATTGGAATATGCTACGGGAACGGTAACCCCTCCGGGCGCATTTACCATGTCGTGTTCTACCCTAGCGGTACATGGCGATTATACCAGCGGTGTTACGCTTGATGCAAGCAACAATGTTACCCTCGATGTAGATGTTACGGTAACGGGCGACTGGAGCATTACCACCAACACAGTGAACGGATATCGTTTTGCCGGCGGTGGCACTTTTACATCCACCGGTACGCAGCAGGTAACCCTCGATGGCAGCGGAACACCTTCTGCCGGCGAAACGGATAACTTTACCGCTACCGGAAGCAATGGTGCAGGAACCTGTTCATTCTCTGTAAAGGTTATTGGCACGGTTACCTCTGCCGGGGGGAAAATCTGGATGGACCGCAACCTCGGGGCTTCCAAGGTAGCTGATAGTTTAGCCGATGTAGATAGTTATGGCGACCTATACCAGTGGGGGCGGGCTGAGGAAGGCCATGAAAAAAGAAATAGTGATACTTATACTTCGCAAGCCACAACTTCGGCCCCCAATGCAGGAAACTCCTGGGATGGGAAATTTATAACGTATGACACTGGAAATTATGACTGGCTCCAGACATCGGATGATAACCTGTGGCAGGGCGTGAATGGAACCAACAACCCCTGCCCGTCCGGGTTCAGGCTTCCTACCCATACCGAATGGCAAAATGAGGCTAACACATGGGACCCCCAAAATGATGCAGGGGCTTATGCCTCTCCCCTTAAGATGCCGGATGCCGGATGGCGATATCGGGATGGAACCATCACCAATCCCGGATCCGAAGGTAATTACTGGAGCAGCACCATTAACCAAAACGACAGTAAGGTTTTTATACTTGATTTTGATAATGCAAGCCTTAACTTTGACACGGATGATGCCTACCGGGGCGATGGTATGAGTATCCGTTGCATCAAAGATTAAGATCTTCCCAATACTAAAGATTCCTGGACGCTAATCAATAGGCAATGGCAACATTTTTGTTTTGTAAAATGGATAAAAACATTGTCCTAAAAGTGTTTTATAATTTGTTGTTAACCGAAAAACAACAAAATGACACAGGTAATTTACTTTTACACAATATCTTATGGGTTTAAATATTTAATGGCCAAATATTTGACTTTTTAAATTAAATAGAGTAATTTTGCAAAAGAACTAAATAAATTAATAAGACATGAAAAAATATATGCTGTTTTTACTGGGAATAACGTTTTTGCTTTTCCTGTATGTACCGGTTAATGCGCAGCACTTTACCATTACCGCAGGTACGCAGGTCAAGGTGTTGTCCCATACCGATTTGAATACTGCCGGCGGTATAAATGTTGCAGCCACTGGCGTGTTAAATATTTACGGCAATGTGGTTGCGGATGGAAGCGTGAGCAGTAGTGCTGCCTCCGGAATAATTGTCCACTCTTCCCTTACAGGGGATGGCTCGTTTGTGTTTGGCTCGGGCAGTCCCAAAGGAACTATTTATCGTTATGTTACACACGGAAAGTGGCACCAGGTTTCCATTCCTGTTACCGGGGCCACGGTACATAATTTTTACTTTGATGAGAATCCGCGTACCTGGCTGGCACGCAGAGATGTAACCGGTGGTAAATGGGATTACCTTACTGACCTCACCCAACAGCTTCAGGTTGGCGAAGGGTTTGACTATTACATCGAAAACGATGATGAAACCGTTTCTTTTACAGGAACACTCACTGCTTCAGATTTTGACCTGACCGGTTCTTCGGCTGTCCCGTTGGTCTATGCGAACGATACCAGTTACAACCTTGTGGGAAATCCTTATGCTGCCCCCATAAATATTCCCAATGACGGAATCCATAACTGGACTTTTACCCATATGGAACAGAGTGTTTGGGTGTGGGATGGGGATGCGATGAACTATAAAGTTGAAACCGCAGGTGGTAATGGTAATTTTAGCACGATTCCCATGGGACAGGCATTTTTTGTCCATGTTACCGGAGCCTCCCCTGAATTGACCGTTCCTGCAACGAGGCGTGTAGGAAGTTCATCGACCTACTTTAAAAGTACCGGTGTAAAAGCAAAAAGGAGCCACTTTATCCTCGATGTGAAAGAAGACAGCAGCAGCGACAATGTTTGGGTAACTTTTGGCAAAAACGGGACCAACGGGTTCGACAACGGCTATGATGCCAGCAAGATGTTTGGCAGCAAAAAAGCCCCGCAGTTGTATATCAGGGAAGATTCCGTGAAAGATGCCCTGAGTATTGACCATCTGGCACCCCTTAACGGGGAAGCACGGGTTGTACAGGTAAGCTTTGTCCCGGGTGTCGATGGCAAACAGGTTTTCATTGGCCATATTTTGAACATGGATGGAACAGATGTGGAACTCGAAGACCTGAAAACGGGCATATTCCATGATTTTGCCAGCGACAGTATCTACACTTTTAATGGGACCAAAAAGGACAATCCCAACCGGTTTCTTTTGCATATTGGAAAAATTACCGGTATCGACAACCCCGAAACCGGTAACGGAAACATGAATATTTACGCCTACAACAAGGCTGTTTATGTACATACCAAAGGGACTTTGCCACAGGGCACAAGCCGGATAGCCATTTACGACCTTATGGGCAGGACAGTTTATAACCGTACGGTTCAAAATGCAACCATCATCCGTATCCCCATTGATTTAAGTCACACGTATTTGATTGTCAGGGTTGTAAACGGAAAAAATAAGATAAAAATCTCAAAAGTATATTTACAATAATTATTTAACAGCAGGGCGGCATGGTATTTTATTTGCTTTTCTGCACAGAAAAAATAGTATTATGACAAAATTAGGACGCAGGATAAAAAAGATATTGCCGGTGGCAACATTTGTTCTTTTGATGCTGGCCTATTCGGGAACAGTATTGGCCCAGGTGCCGGATCCCCCGGGAGGTGGTGGAACGGGAGATAACACCGGCCAAAACCAGACAGGCGGTTCCGGTGCCCCCATAGGTGGTGGTGTTTTTATCCTCCTTGGCCTGACGGCTGCTTACGGTACGCGGAAAGTTCTTGCCCTGAACGATGAGGAGAAACCAGATACTGAAATATAAATGAATAAAAAATAATACAATGAAAAAATTAACTGTTTTGTTTGCCCTGCTGGTAACCTTTGCCCTTAGTGCTTGGGCACAGGTGGCCATTAGCACGGACAATTCAAGCCCCGCCTCTTCGGCCATGCTTGAAGTGAAAAGTTCCACCAAAGGGATGTTGGTCCCGAGAATGACAACCAACCAGATAGAGGCAATAGCCAGCCCGGCTGACGGGTTGATGGTTTATTGTACCACAGACCATAAGATTTATGTCTATGATGTTTCTTCCCTTGATTGGCGGATGGTGCAATATGGCTCGGAAACAATAGAGCAGACAGTAACCGGTAGTGGTGGAGGGACATGGATGGCCATGAACCTGGGAGCTTCTGAAGTGGCTACCAGCAAAACTGATGCAAATGCCTACGGCGATTTGTACCAGTGGGGGCGTGGTGCCGATGGCCATCAGAAACGAAATAGTACTACTTATTCAACACAAGCCACCAACTTTAAGACGAGTCAAGAAAATGCATGGTATGGAAAGTTTATTGTAAACACCAGTAGCCAACATGATTGGCTTGAAACACAAAATAATGACTTGTGGCAAGGCGTAAGCGGAACCAATAATCCCTGCCCTAGCGGCTTTAGGATACCTACACGGGATGAGTGGAATAATGAAGCAAGTTCGTGGTCACAGAGAAATGATGATGGTGCTTTTGCTTCTCCACTCAAAATAACAGATGCCGGATATCGGGAAAAATCTGATGGGTCTTTACAAGAGGTTGGTAATATGGGCTTTTATTGGACATGTACAACACGCGTAGATAATGGCGTAGATTATACAGAATATATGCGTATTTATTCTAGTGCTGCTTATGTAAATATAGATGATAATAATTTTACACGTTGCAGGGGAGCATCTGTCCGTTGCATTAAAGACTAAGAAATTGTCTCACAGGTTTTTGAATAATGATGCCACCTCCTGTTTGCGGGGTGGCTTTTTTTAGTGAATAATAGACAATGAAAAAAAGCATACGGTGGTTGTTGGTTTTGGTGGTGTTGTCCCTGGCCCAATGTACGGCAAAACATACCCCGGCAGATTTCTCCAGCGTTCATCATGATGTTGAAAAGGCACTTTCCGTGCTGGAAAGGGCCAAAGCGGCCATGCCTGCCGACAGTGTGGCCATCCTGCGCGAGATGGGCCGCGTCAGGCTTCGTTACCGCCGGTTTGCCGACAGCCTGAGACAAAATGTACCGGACAGCGTCTATGTTCGGTTTGCCGTGAAGCGGTTCATCTCACTGGCTTATGATGCCCATAATATTAAAGAACTGTTGGCCTGGCAGGACAGCCTTATTTTGCTCTCGGCAAACTATCCGCAATATACAGAGCAAAACCCGAAAACTGCCGGAGCGATAGCCACTTGCATTGTTAACAGTCTCGAAGGGGGCAGTGGTATTACTTCTGAAAAAACCTTGTTGAAATATGCCGAAAGGGCTGCTGAGAAAATAATACAGTCGGCTTACGGTGGCAAGGCAACCATCGAACAGAAAAGAAAGGTGGTGGACAGGTATGCCGTGCAGTATGCCGGTCGTGGCATCATCAGCATGGCGGAGCCTTTTTATGCCCATTTTGCCCCGCTATACCAACAGGCGGAGAAGAAGCCGGTACCTGTCAGGTTTTCAGAAGACTATACGGTTTATGAAAAGAACGGGCTGCCCCTTTTCAAACTTTCCAAATTAGATAAATCGTGGCGTTTTATGGCTTTTAACATACGCCGTACCAATTTCGATCTGGTTTTTCTCATATCCTCCATCCGTGCAGCCCTTGACGATAATGCTGCCATTCCGTTTATTGTTGCGCGCAACCGCGGGGAGCTTGGCGACAAGGCTATTTCGGGCATAGGCAAAAACATCTCAGGTGAGTTTGCCTACATCAACCTGAACAAGGCCGACAGTGCCCGTTTCAGCAACGCACCCGCTTTTGTCGTCCTGATGCCGGGTGGTAAAATCGGTTATGCCACCAACAACGCCATCGATTTCCTGAAATGGCTCAGGGCACCCAAAGCCAAACAAAAAGCGGCGGCAGAGAAGAAACAACAGGCATTGCTTAAAGCACGCATGGCCGAACGGAAAAGGCTCGCTGCCCTGCCTCCCGATACATCGGTAAAACTGAAAGTATCTTTTCCCCATACCCGCGTAATCCTCAGGGGCTATTGGCCCAAAGATGCACGGGTGCAAATGAACAATTTTTATTTTGGGGAGACCGATCCCGGCCATAACCCGGATTATGGCATCAGTGAGGTCAGCGTGAAAGAAAAAGGATACCTGTTGTACAACCATTGGGTCATCCACCTCCCCGGGCGGAAGCGTGTAACACTTTCCCTGTTGTCCGGCAAAAAGCACAACATAACGGCACATTTCAGCGACAGCCTCAACGCCGGTTGCAGCCAGCTGATGGAAAAGCTGGAACACAAACAACACTATTTAACTTCCTATAAAAAAATCGCTGCAGATTATCCATACAAAACGGCTGCTTTTATGGGATATGTGCACCGGCGGATCCGCTTTTGGCAATCGGGCATCGACCATTTGCTCAACGACCCTGCTCCAAACAATATAACCGCAGGCGTTTTGGGGATAAGCCAGGTATTTTACAGGCTAAAGCATCCGGCGGTGCGCACAGCAGTGGATTACCACACTTTTGACAGCCTGATGCGGGTGCCCCGGTTTGATACAATTTTGTACCGTAGCCCGTTTTACGGCCCGGTGATTAAAGGCTGGCTGGATTATGGTTCGGCGGACATGCAAACCACCATTGACCTGCTTTTCAGCTCAACGGACTGGATTCCCGAAAACCACAAATCCCGGGCTTTGCAGTTTGTGTGGCGGCAAATGAACGAACGTGGCAGGGAAGACATGATGCTTTACATCGATACTACCTACCTGAGCGGTTGTTCGGGAAACGACATCAATGTGCAGAAACGCCTGGCGGGGTACAAACGTATGGCCCGCGGCAGGAAAGCTCCCGACATTCATTGGGTGGAGAAGGGAAAGAAAATGGATTTGTACCATTTGAAAGCAGACAGCATTTATGTGGTTTTCTGGGCCGATTGGTGCGGCCATTGCAAGAAGTTTATCCCGGGTTTTTACCGGCAGCTCAAAAACAAAAAAGGAACAGCAGTGGTTGCCGTTTGTATTGACAGCGACAGCAGCAGCCTGAAGCTGGGAAGGGAACTTTTCCCACAGTGGCATCATGTATGGGCATCGGGAAAATGGCACGATCCCCTTGTGGAGACTTATAATGTGTTTGGTACGCCAACCCTGTACCTGTTGAACAGCAAAATGGAGATAGAGAAAAAGCTTTCCGGCGGGTTATCCGGGTTTTAGGTTTTTTGCGCTGAGACGCTGGGATGGAGAGACTGGGGGACGGAGAGACTAAGAGACTGAGAGACTATGGGATGGAGAGACTGAGAGATGTAAAGGGGATTTTCTCCATATCGCCACTTCGCAATTTCTCAACGTCCCAACTTCGCCACTTCCCAACTTTGCCTTTTATCTTTTTCCTTTTTCCTTTTACCTTTTATCTTTTTTATCCTGTTAATAAAGAAAACCGAACAGCCACAGTGGAATTTTGTTCTTCCAACCAGATTCTATTCCGTCTGCAGCAATAAAAACATGGTTGTCTTTTACCGTTTTATTTTTGCCCCCTACTTCCATAACATACTTGTTGTCAACGAGAAAATCGTAAGTTGAATCGGGGAGGGTAAGTTTGTGTCCGGCATTGCGCAGTTGGTTAAGAAAAAATGTTTCGCGAATGGTTCCGATTTCAGGGTTTTCCTGCAATGCAAAATTTAAATTTGGGTTTTCAAAATATATTTTATGTGGTTTTTGAAGTGCCGTTATCCCTTTTGGGTTTTTACGGATACTGTTTAAGATTCTCGCCTGTTCAAGATAGGTGAGAAACTCATATACTGTTTTCCTGTGAATTCCGGCTTTGTTCGCTATGGAAGATATGTTAGGTTCAAAGGGAACAGATTCGGCGATAATACTGAGTAGCCTTTTCAGCTTGTTAACAGCCCCGGCACTAAGTTTTTTTGATAATTGCAAATCCTGGATGAGTGTTGTATTGATTATTTGAATTAAATGTAAAGCGTAAGTTTTCGGCTTGGTGTTGTGTATCAATGGTAAATAGCCTTCTTTCAGGTAATGGCCGAACAAGGGTAGAACCTGGGCATGAAGGCTTATTTTCATAGAAATATCGCGATGGTTTTTCAGAATATCTTCCAGGGAGAATATATCAAAATCCAGTTTGTGTATCAGCTTCAGATATTCCCGAAACGACATGCCTGGGAAATTATAAGTGATTACCCTGCGGCTCAGGTCGGCTTCGCCCTGATAAATTTCAAGTGCCGATGAAGCACTGAAAACTACCTTAAGATCTGGGAATCCATCATAAATAATTTTCAGCTCACGCGACCAGTTTTCATATTTGTGTATTTCATCAATAAACAAATAGCGGCCTCCGTATTGATAATATTCCTGCACTGTTTCGAACAGCGACCCCTGATTGTAAAAATGCGGATGCTCCATTGAAAGATACAACGGATTCTGATTTTTATCTGCATGATATTTTAACCGCTGAAGCATGAGTGTTGTTTTGCCCGCGCCACGAGGGCCTTTCATACTTATCATCCTCGTATCCCAATCAATAGAATTATAGATACTTCGGTAAAATTTGTTCTCGACATTCTTGAGTAATACCAGTTGGTAATCTTGCAAATTCTGGGGCGTATTGTTCAGTAGTTTAGTCATGATATTTTGTATAACCGAATGTACAAATATAATATAAAATTGTATATAATTATGTACAAAATAAATAAACTTTATTTTGAAATGATTTGGAATCCTTTTACCTTTTATCTTTTGTCTTTTATCTTTTGCCTTTTATCTTTTACCTTTTCCCTTTTCCCCCTCCCTGTCTAATCAAAAATAAGTTTGCATCTTTGCCGAAAATTTCGATATGTACGATTATCAGGTTCTTTTTAATTTCACACAAACAGTTTTTGAAAAAATGGGGCTTTCCGTTGAGGAAGCGCGGCAGGCTGCCAATATCCTGATGCGGGCAGAGTTGCGCAATATCTCCACACATGGCCTTGTACGGCTTCCGGAGTATGTCCGCCTTTGGGAAAATAAACGCATTACGGTAACGCCGAAGTTCACCGTGGTACATGAAACACCTTCCACGGCACTGGTGGATGGCGGAAAGGGGCTGGGACTTGTAACAGCACCCAAAGCCATGAAGCTGGCCATTGAGAAAGCTAAAACGGCCGGAACGGGCTGGGTGGCGGTGCGCAACTCTTACCATTTTGGCATTGCCGGCTATTACGCCATGAAAGCACTGGAAAACAACATGATAGGGATAGCCATGACCAACGCCAATCCGCTGGTGGCCCCCACATTCTCTAAAAATGGCATGCTGGGTACCAATCCCATTGCGGTAGCCGTTCCGGCAGGGGAGGAGCCGCCCTTCGTGGCCGATTTCGCTACTTCACCCGTGTCGCGTGGCAAAGTGGACGTGTTTGAGGGCGAAGGAAAAGATGCGCCTGACGGCCTGTTGCAGGATGCGAAAGGAAACCCTACAACGGACTCTTCTATTCTTAGAAACGGTGGTGCTTTGCGTACCCTTGGCGGCGATGTGGCACACGGTGGGCACAAAGGCTTTTGCCTGACGGCAATTGTGGATATCTTCTCAGCTGTTTTTTCGGGTGCCAATTTCGGCCCTACCGTAGTGCCGACGTTGGGCTATGTGGAAAACAAAACCGGTGCGGAAGACCGGGGCATTGGCCATTTTTTCGGTGCCATGCGTATCGATGCTTTTCAAACGGCAGAAGCTTTTAAAGCCGGTATGGACGGGTGGATACGTACTTTCCGGAAGGCAGTACCGGTGGCGGGACAGGAACGGATTATCATCCCCGGCGACCCCGAGCGGGTGGCAGAAAAAGTGAATTTGGAAAAAGGTATTTCCCTGGGCGATAAGACATTGAATGGGCTAAAGCAGCTGGCTGAAAAATTCGGTATTCCGTTCTGAAAAAGACATAAAAAAAGCATCTCAACGAGATGCTTTTTTTGATATTTTACAGATAAGATTTTAGTATCTTACTCCGTGAGGTCTGTTTTAACCGCCGGATGGCTTTTTCCTTAATCTGGCGGACACGTTCGCGGGTAAGGTCAAATTTCTCACCTATTTCCTCCAATGTCATGGGATGGCCGCCATTGAGGCCGAAATAGAGACGGACAACATCCGCTTCGCGCTGGGTAAGTGTGGAAATGGCACGGTCTATCTCCTTACGCAGGGATTCATAAAGCAAGCCTGTTTCGGGTGTTATTGACTCTTCACTTTTCAGCACGTCGTACATGTTGTTGTCTTCGTCCTGAATTAAAGGGGCATCCATGGAGACGTGCCTTCCGGCATTTCGTTTGGATTCTTTCACCTCGTTGACAGTCATGTCCAGGATTCCGGCAATCTCTTTGTAATCGGGTTCGCGCTCGTATTTCTGCTCCAGCTTGGCCGTGGCTTTGTTAATTTTGTTGATAGAGCCGATTTTGTTTAGCGGAAGGCGCACAATACGCGATTGTTCGGCGAGAGCCTGAAGAATGGACTGGCGAATCCACCATACAGCGTACGAAATAAATTTGAAACCACGGGTTTCGTCAAAACGTTGTGCTGCTTTGATGAGGCCGAGGTTTCCTTCGTTAATCAGGTCGGGGAGGCTTAATCCCTGATTCTGGTATTGCTTTGATACAGAAACCACAAACCGCAGGTTGGCTTTGGTAAGTTCTTCCAAAGCCGTTTTATCTCCCTGTTTGATCCTTCTTGCCAGTTCAACTTCCTGCTCTGCTGTAATCAAATCAACCTTCCCGATTTCCTGCAAATATTTGTCCAGGGAAGCGGTTTCACGGTTGGTTACCTGCTTGGTAATTTTAAGCTGCCTCATACTTTCTCCTTATGTTTTGGTTTATTGACTACGTTTATTTTGATGAAAAGTTTCGTTCCTGAAAATTAATTTCTTTCAGGCCTTTTAATCAATGCTTTACGCGAAAGTTTCATCTTGCCGTTGCGCTCATCCACACCGATAAGTTTTACTTTAACTTTTTCGCCTTCGTGCAATACACTTTCAACTTTTTCAATCCGTTTCCAGTCAATTTCAGAAATATGGAGCAATCCTTCCTTGCCGGGAAGAATTTCCACAAAGGCACCAAAAGGAACAATGCTTTTGATGGTCCCTTCGTAAATTTCACCTACTTCCGGAACGGCCACAATGCCTTTGATACGTGCTTTGGCTGCTTCGATGGAAGCTTTGTCGGGAGAAACGATATCGATAACGCCGTTGTTGCCCACTTCTTCAATCACGATGGTGGCACCGGTTTCACGTTGCATCTCCTGAATAACTTTTCCACCGGGGCCGATTACGGCACCAATGAATTCTTTGGAAATCAGCATACGTTCGATACGGGGAACATTTTCTTTGTAATCGCTGCGTGGTTCGGTAATGGTTTTGGCCATTTCGCCCAAAATATGAAGCCTTCCGAGGCGGGCCTGTTCCAGGGCTTCTGCCAGCACATCGTAAGGCAGTCCATCTACTTTAATGTCCATTTGGCAGGCGGTGATGCCATCCCTGGTCCCGGTTACTTTAAAGTCCATGTCGCCGAAGTGGTCTTCATCGCCGAGAATGTCGGAAAGGACAGCGTATTTCTTCGTTTCGGTATCGGTAATCAGGCCCATGGCAATTCCGGCCACCGGTTTTTTAATTTTTACACCGGCATCCATCAGCGAAAGGGTCCCGCCGCAGACTGTTGCCATGGAGGATGATCCGTTGGATTCGAGGATGTTAGAGACGATACGAATGGTATATGGGTTGTCGTCGCCTTCGGGAAGAACATATTTGAGTGCACGCATGGCGAGGTTGCCGTGGCCAATTTCACGTCGGCCCGGGCTGCCGAAGCGGCGTACTTCACCGGTAGAAAATCCGGGGAAATTATAATGCAGGATAAATTTGTTGCTGCCGTCAAATACGGCACCGTCAATCATCTGCTCATTCATTTTGTTTCCCAGTGTGCAGGTTACCATGGCCTGTGTTTCACCACGGGTAAAAACAGCGGAACCATGGGCTGATGGTAGATAGTTCACTTCGCTCCAGATGGGGCGGATTTCATCTAATTTCCGGCCATCCATGCGGACTCTTTCGTTCAGCAATGCCTGGCGGAGGGCTTCTTTCTCCACGTCATGAAAATAACGTTTTACCATGTCGGTTTTTTCGGCCTGTTCTTCTTCCGAAAGTGTTTCGATAAAAGCATCGCGAATGGCTTTAAATCCTTCCGAACGGGCATTTTTATCAGGGTTCCCCTGCAAGGCCAGTTCGTAACATTTCTGGAAAGTAGCTTCTTTCACCTGTGCTTTCAGCTCTTCGTCGTTGGTTTCGTGGCAGTACTCGCGTTTTGTCTGTGCTTTTTCCACCATGGCAGTCAGCTCTTTCTGTGCACGGCACTGAATCTTGATGGCTTCGTGTGCTGCTTTTATGGCTTCGAGCATCAGGCTCTCGGAGACTTCTTTCATCTCGCCTTCCACCATCATAATGTTGTCTTCGCTGGCAGCTACCATAAGTTCGAGTTTGGCTTCTTCCATTTGGCTGATGCCCGGATTGATAACAAATTGATTGTCAATATAAGCCACCCTTACTTCTGAGATGGGGCCGTTGAACGGGATATCCGAAACCGCCAGTGCCGAAGAAGCGGCCAGGGCTGCGAGGGCATCAGGGGCTACATCATCGCCACCGGAAATCAATTGGATAATGACCTGGGTTTCTGCATGGAAATTCTCAGGAAACAGGGGACGAAGTGCGCGGTCAACCAACCGGGAGATAAGGATCTCATATTCGGAAGGACGGCCTTCGCGTTTAAAGAAACCGCCGGGGAATTTGCCGGTGGCGGCATATTGTTCTTTGTAATCTACGGAAAGTGGCATGAAATCCACGTTTTCTTTTGCGTCCTGAGCGGCGACAACTGTGGCGAGAAGCATGGTATTCCCCATCTTTACTACGGCTGACCCGTCTGCTTGTTTGGCAAGTTTGCCGGTTTCTATGGAGATGGTTGTTCCATCTGCCATTTGAAATGTTTTTGTGATAGCTTGTGCTGACATAATATTTTTTCTAATTTTTATTTCTTTAATGAATGGTTGCAGGTAGTCTAAAATATTGTTTTTTAAGCTGTTAGTTTGAGTATTTTTTAGGTTGCAATTTAAATAACAACTTTTTTGAAACGGCTATTTCCGTCGTCTGCATAAACACAAAAAAAGGCAATCAGATAATTGCCTTTTTTTGTGAAATAGGGCATATCTACTTTCTCAGCCCAAGTTGTTTGATAATGGCACGGTACCTTTCAATATCTTTTTCTTTAAGATAATCCAGCAGCTTTCTGCGTTTTCCAACCATGCGAACGAGCGAGCGTTGTGTAAACACATCTTTTTTGTTGCGTTTCAAATGCTCGGTGAGATGTTTAATACGGTAGGTAAACAGTGCAATCTGGCCTTCTGCCGATCCTGTATCCTGATCATCCTTACCGTACTTTGCGAAAATTTCTTTTTTCTTTTCTACAGATAAATACATAGTAAAATTGTTTCTTTAATTTGGGGTGCAAAAATAGTAACATTCTTTGAATTGACCAATATTTTTTGTTTTTATTTTTTTGCAGGGGCAAAACCCTTTACCCGTTCAGCCCTGAGGCAATTGGAAACGGAAAACCACCAAGTCCCACAAGGGATATTCACTAAGTCCCACCAAGGTTTTTTCCCAACGAATTGCACGAATTACACGAATTTTTGTTTTTGTCCCGCCTGCAAATAAATTCACAGGCTCCGATTTGAGCTGTCCTGCCCCTGGCGGACTGTGCGGGAGTCCTGGCTGTACTGTCCCTTCGTCCCTTTTTCTCTTCGTCCCTTCGTCCCTTCGTCCCCTCGCTCTCTCGTCTCTTCGTCTCCTCGTCCCTTTCGCCCCCTTGCTCTCTCGTCCCTTTGTGAAGGCCCTTCGAGACTTTTATGGATAACCCTCTTGTAGTATAAGATGTACTTTTTTCAAGTAGAAGTTTCCTTAAAATAATCGTACAGGACAAATTGTGACCGGATGGGTTTTTCTCCTTTTGCAGCAAGTTTATACTGGTTGATGGGTTCACTGTTGATAATCCTTGCTTTTACGTTGTCGCTGAGCTGGGTTTTCAGGATAAGCATAATTTCATCCTGAATATTTTTATCATAAATGGGGCAAGCTACTTCAAAACGATGGTCGAAGTTACGTATCATCCAGTCTGCCGATGAGATATAGTAAAGCGGGGAACCGTTGTTGGCAAAAACCATAATCCGCGAGTGTTCCAGAAACTTGTCCACAACACCCATTATTTCAATGTTTTCGCTAAAACCGGGAATTCCGGGAACCAAAACACAAATGCCCCTGCAGATAATCTGAACCTTTACCCCTGCATTGGAAGCCTGGCTTAGTTTACGAATTAACTTACTGTCCACAAGGCTGTTCAGCTTAATAATAATCCATGCTTCGCCTCCTGCTTTTGCATTTTTTATCTCGTTGTTCAGCAGCCTGATGATGTTTCGGCGCATATAATAAGGTGCCACCAGAAAATGTTTGAACCGTGGCGGCGTATAAGGCGATTCCAGCAAATGGAACAGCATATTGACCTCTTTCCCAATTTCTTTGTTGGCGGTAAACAGTCCGTCGTCGGCATAAATCCTTGCCGTGGATTCGTTGAAGTTGCCCGTACTGATATGGGAATAGTAGATGTTTTCGCCTTTTTCCTTGCGGCGAATGAGCATAAGCTTGGCATGTACTTTATATCCGGGCAGGTTTTTGATGATTTTTACGCCCTCATCTTTCAGCCTGCCTGCCCAGTAAATATTTGCTTTTTCATCAAAACGTGCCTGTATCTCCAGAAATACGGTAACTTTTTTCCCGTTACGGGCCGCATTAATCAGCGCATTGATGACATTGGAGTTTTGGGCCGCGCGGTAGAAAGTCATTTTTATGGCCCTGACCTGCGGGTCAATGGAGGCTTCGCGGAGCAGGTCCACGAGATATTGAAACGACTGGTAGGGATAATGCAACATGAGGTCCTGCTGCCGGATAATTTTTAATATATTGGTGCTTTCTTGCAGCAACGGGTGGGGCAAAGGTTTCATCTCCGGATAAATCAAGTTGCTGTTACCGAGATTGGGGAACCCGATAAAATCACGGAAATTATGGTACCGTCCGCCACCGCGCAGGCTGTCGTCGTCCGATATTTTTAACCTTTTCAGCAGTTGTTTTAGAAGAATCTCCGGGATTTTGTTGTCGTAAACAAACCGGACGGGAAGTCCTCTTTTCCTCTGTTCAAGGCTCTCGCTCATCAGCTCGTAGAAACTTTTTGAGAAATCGTTGTCGATGTCCAGCTCGGCATCGCGCGTGAATTTTATGGTAAAAGCAGTAAAAGTGTCAAAATCGAAAGATTTAAAAAGCTCTTTCAGCCCAAAGCGGATGACATCCTCCAGCATGATGATAAATTTCCTTCCCCCCATGTCGGGCAGCAACAGAAAACGTGAAAACCGGTGGGTGGGAACCATAATCAGGGCATAATCATCCGGCCACCTATTCTTTGAATCGTGCAGCACCACAGCGAGATAGATAAATTTATCGCGAAGAAATTCGGGGCTTTTTAAATTTTTCAGCATGATGGGGAACAAAAAAGGGCGAAGGTGTTCCCTGAAAAACTGTTTCACAAACTCGCTTTGTCCTTCGTCGAGTTCTGTTTCATCAACAAAATAGATTTGGTTGTCCCGCAGCTGGTCTTTTATCTCTGCAAATGTCTCGTTGTACTTTTTTTCCTGAGAGGCCACGAGGTCCATGGCTTCTTTCAAAATTCTTTTGGGCGCAAACCCGAGGTTCTGGTCACGGGTCTTTTCCATTTCAATCAGCCTGCGGAGTGTGGCAATGCGTACCCTGAAAAATTCGTCGCGGTTGTTAGAAAATATCCCAAGAAAACGCAACCGCTCTATCAGCGGGTTGTTCCTGTCCATGGCTTCCTGTAAGACCCTGCCATTAAAATGCAGCCAGGAAATCTCGCGGTTGATGGTTTTTTTTGTTTTTGCCATGATGTGCCGGTTGTGTAAACTGTGGCGACAAAGTTAATGTAAATCATTAAACTATCTAAATGTGTGTATCAAAAAGCTGAGAACGTAGTTTCAACCCACAAATGCGACAAATCAGGTTACTAAACTAAAGAAAATATCTTTAGGGGATTTGAACCCCAGTTTTTCTCTTGGTCTTCGGTTTATTTTATGTTGAACATCAGCAATATATCTATCGTCAAAGTTTTCAAATT
>WGCY01000025.1 GCA_015493525.1 Bacteroidales bacterium | reverse complement strand
TGAATTTGAAAACTTTGACGATAGATATATTGCTGATGTTCAACATAAAATAAACCGAAGACCAAGAGAAAAACTGGGGTTCAAATCCCCTAAAGATATTTTCTTTAGTTTAGTAACCTGATTTGTCGCATTTGTGGGTTGAAACTACGACTAAAAACAAAAGTTAAAATTTTAGGGAGCAATGGGTGATTTTTATAGTTTTGCACTTCAATATGAGAAAAACGCTGAATTTTTTTGGTGCCCTGTTTCTATCCTTTGTTTTATTTTGGATGGCGTCGTGTGGCCATCAGACAAGACCGCATCAGGCGAAAAGAAGAAACGGTTCAATCCGGACGGTCATTCCTTACCGCTCACGCGACAGCCTGATAATAGCACACAAAGCACAGGTACTGGACAAAACTTTCCGGCGTTTGCGCAGGCTGACCGGTTTTAACGGCGTGATCCTTTATGCCGAGAAAGGCAGGATTATTCTGGAAAAAGCTTATGGTTTTCGAAATGTACGCCGCCACAGAAATCCGTTACAGAAAGATGATGCTTTTCAGCTGGCTTCGGGTTCAAAAATGTTTTCGGCCCTGGCCATTATGATGCTGAAGCAGGAGGGGAAAGTGAACTACGACACCGATATCCGGAAATACCTGCCGGGGTTCCCTTATGAAGGCATTACGCTGAGGCTGCTAATGAACCATCGCACCGGCCTGCCCCGCTACATGAGCCTGGCACAAAAAGAGTGGAAAAACAAGCATATTCCACTGAGTAACACTACCATGCTGGAGCTTCTCGAAAAATACAAACCGGCAATGTACTTTAAGCCCAACCACGGTTTTCATTATTGCAATACCAATTATGCACTGCTCGCCAACGTGGTAGAAGCTGTTACAGGCATGCATTTTGAAGATTTTATCCGGAAAAATATTTTTAAACCGTTGGGAATGGGTTCTTCCTTTGTTTACACCATGCGCCATGATTCCACCGTTCCGCTCTACGTAAACCGCGGGGTGCCAGGATATTATCATCGCGGATGGCGATGGCTCAGAATGACCAACGATTATCTGAACGGTGTGCTGGGCGACAAGAATATCTATTGTTCCGTAGGCGATTTGTATAAGTTTGACCGCTCCTGGGACACATTCTCCCTGTTGCCCGATTCCATTTTACGGGAAGCTTTTGTTCCGGGAAGCCCGCACTATTGGCGGCGGCACGATAATTATGGTTTCGGATGGCGTATCCGTGGCGGCATGGACAGTACCGTGTACCATTTCGGCTGGTGGAAAGGCTTTCGCTCGTTTAACATCCGCGACATGAAGCATCACAAAACATTGATTGTCCTCACCAACACCGACCGCGGCCCGGGTTCGGCCAATTTCTGGAGAATTATCAAAGCGGATACTTTGCCACTGGGAAATGCCAAAGTGTTGGCCCGTCATTTCAGGAAATAGTTTATTCGTACTCTTTCACCGGCACTTCGCCTTTCAGGATCATAATGCCGTAGCGTGCCAAAGCTTCAAAGTCGTTGACCGATGGATAGAGCGCAATGGGGGCAATGCCGCTGATACGCCGTTTGACATTGTCGAGAAAAGTTTCGCTGTCAAAAATCATCCCGGTAAGGATAATGGCATCCACTTTCCCTTCGAGGGTGGCGTAATGCGAAGCAATCTCTTTGGACACGGCATAAGCCAGCGCATTGGAGATAAAACGGGCTTTTTCATCGCCTTCGGCAATCAGCCGGTTGATTTTTTCGATATTGTCGGTGCCGAGATAAGCGTAATAACCGCCTTTGGACGTAATCATCTCCATAATCTCAGCTTCGGTAAGCCCGCTGTTGAAACAATAGTGTACAAGCTGCCCCACGGGAAGTGTCCCCGTCCGGCGAATGGAAAAAGGCCCGCCGCCATCAAATGCCTGGTTCACATCTACCACCTGCCCGTGCTGATGCGCACCAATGGAAATGCCGCCACTACCAATGTGGCAAATAATCAGGTTTAAATCGTCATAGTTTTTGTTGATGGTCTTGGCATATTTACAGGCGACATGTTTGTGGTTTAAAGCGTGAAAAATAGACTTTCTTTCAAACTTTGGATGGCCTGTAACACGTGCCACGTCAGAGAGTTCATCCACCACCACCGGATTGGCCATGTAAGCTTTTCTGCCCCATTCTTCGGCAATGGCCTGTGCTATCAATCCGCCGAGATTGGTCTCATGCATTCCCATAACGCCCACGGTCAGGTCCCTGACCATCGCCTTGTTTATCTCATAAACGCCCTGGGCCACAGGTTTTACCATGCCGCTGCGGCCCATGATAATTTCAATATTGCTCAAATCAAGATCGTTACGGTTCAGCTCATCAAGAATACATTTCTTTCGAAACTCCGTTTGTTCGGGAATAGATTTGAATTGCTGCAATTCTTCATCGGTATGCCGGATGGTTTTCAGAAAAACAGGGTCGTTGTTCCGGAAAATGGCCACTTTTGTTTCGTAAATTTCCGGATAGATAATCAAAATGCATTTCGTCAGCATGGCGTTCATTTTTTATTAGCGGTTAAAAGTACAAAAACAACCGGTATTTCCGTGCCGGCCTGTTTACATATTTCTCCGGTACTGCCCGCCGACCCCAAACAACGTGTTGGTAATCTGTCCGATGGAGGCATATTTGGCCGCTTCCATGAGGCGTTCAAAGATATTTTCGTTATGGATAACGGCCTTTCGCAAAGTTTCAAGCTCCTCTTTGGTCTCTTTTTCCCAGGTCTTTTGCAGTTGTTCCAGCATGTCAATCTGATATTTTTTCTCTTCTTCCGTGGCACGGATTACTTCTCCCGGAATCACCGTATGCGAACCTTTTTCCGTCAGGAAAGTATTCACGCCGATGATGGGCAGCTTGCCACTGTGTTTCATGGTTTCATAGTAAAGCGACTCTTCCTGGATTTTGCTGCGCTGGTACATGGTTTCCATGGCCCCCAGCACGCCGCCACGCTCGGTAATCCGGTCAAATTCCGACAAAATGGCTTCCTCTACCAAATCGGTCAGCTCTTCAATGATAAAGGAACCCTGCAACGGATTCTGATTTTTGGCCAGCCCCAGCTCGTGGTTTATGATAAGCTGTATGGCGATGGCACGCCGGACGGATTCTTCCGTCGGAGTCGTGATGGCTTCATCGTACGCATTGGTATGCAGGGAGTTACAGTTGTCATAAATGGCATACAAAGCCTGCAAGGTGGTGCGGATGTCGTTAAAATCAATTTCCTGCGCATGCAACGAGCGACCGGAAGTCTGGATGTGGTATTTCAGTTTCTGTGCCCGCTCGTTGGCACCATATTTCAGTTTCATGGCTTTCGCCCAAATCAGCCGGGCCACACGGCCTATGACGGCATATTCCGGGTCTTCGCCATTGGAGAAAAAGAAAGAGAGGTTGGGGGCAAATTTGTTAATGTCCATGCCGCGGGCTTTGTAATACTCCACGTAAGTGAACCCGTTGGCCAGCGTAAAAGCCAGCTGTGATATAGGATTGGCACCGGCTTCGGCGATGTGGTACCCCGAAATGGAAACACTGTAAAAGTTTCGGACGTTGTGGTTGATAAAATATTCCTGAATGTCGCCCATGAGTTTCAGGGAAAAATCGGTGGAGAAAATACAGGTGTTCTGCGCCTGGTCTTCTTTCAGGATATCGGCCTGCACGGTTCCCCGCACCTTGCTGATGGTATCCGCTTTGATGCGTTCGTAAATGTCTTTGGGCAGGACCATATCGCCCGTTACGCCAAGCAGCATCAACCCCAGGCCATTGTTGCCTTCGGGAAGTTCTCCCTGGTAACGCGGACGTTGGGTTCCCCGCTCTTTGTAAATCTTATCAATAATCTGTTCCACCTGTTTTTCCAGTCCGTTTTCACGAATATACAACTCACATTGCTGGTCGATGGCCGCATTCATAAAATAGGCCACCATGGTGGGTGCCGGCCCGTTGATGGTCATGGAGACCGAAGTCTTGGGGTCGGCGAGGTTAAAACCCGAATAGAGTTTCTTGGCATCATCGAGGCAGGCCACAGAAACCCCTGAGTTCCCTATTTTTCCGTAGATATCCGGTCTTCTGTCCGGGTCCTGGCCGTAGAGCGTTACCGAGTCGAAAGCGGTGGAGAGCCGCTTGGCAGCCATGCCGTGCGAAACATAATGGAACCTGCGGTTGGTACGTTCGGGGCCGCCCTCGCCGGCAAACATACGGGTGGGGTCTTCGCCTTCGCGTTTGAAAGGAAAGACACCGGCAGCAAAAGGAAATTCGCCGGGGACATTTTCTTTCAGAATCCAGCGCAGAATTTCGCCCCAGCTGACAAACTGCGGCATGCTCACTTTAGGGAGCTTGGTGTGCGAAAGTGATTCGGTATAAGTGGTGATTTTAAGCTCTTTGTCCCTGACCTTAAAAAGAAAATAGTCGTTGGCATATTTTTCCTTTTTCTCGTCCCAAAGCTCCAGAAGCCGCATATTTTTCGGGTCTATCTCCAGCAGCAGCTTATCGTAAGCTGCCTGCAGCCGGCCGGCACTCTCTTCTTCTCCGGAAGCATGCATCTCTTTTATCGCCTGCTTCAGGCTGAAAAGCCGCCGGGCCACATTGGCCTGCTGCTCAACCCAGCGGTTGTAACCACGCACCGTATCCGAAATCTCCGATAAATAGCGTACCCTGTTGGGCGGAATAATATGAATTTTCTCCGTGTTCAATTCAATAGTTTTAACCACAGAATGAAAATCATCTTTTGTTTTATTGCTGATTTCTAATAGAATACGTTTATATAGTTCGTTTACTCCCGGGTCGTTAAACTGGGAAGCAATGGTACCGAAGACAGGCATTTCGTCCAGCGGTTCATCAAAACGCTGATGGTTTCGCTGGTACTGCTTTTTCACATCGCGCAAAGCATCCAGTGCGCCGCGTTTGTCAAATTTATTCAGTGAAATAAGGTCGGCATAATCCAGCATGTCAATTTTTTCCAACTGGCTGGCAGCACCATATTCAGGCGTCATCACATAAAGCGAAATATCGCTGTGGTCCACAATGGCCGTGTCGGATTGTCCGATACCCGAAGTCTCCAGGATGACCACATCGAAGCCGGCAGCCTGGGCAATGGTTTCGGCATCTTTCACATATTTTGAGATGGAGAGGTTGGACTGTCGCGTGGCCAGCGAACGCATATACACCCGCGGGTTGTCGATGCTGTTCATGCGGATGCGGTCGCCCAGCAACGCGCCACCCGACTTGCGTTTGGACGGGTCCACCGAAATGATGGCCAGCGTTTTGTCTGCGAAGTCATTCAGAAACCGGCGGACAATTTCATCTACCAGCGAGGATTTTCCCGAACCGCCCGTTCCCGTAATGCCAAGGACGGGAGAATGATGCTTTTCGCCCTCTTCGCGGCAGGCATCCAACAGTCCGGCCACTTTCTCACGGTCGTTTTCAGCTGCCGAAATAAGCCGCGCAATGGCTACTTCATCACGGTTTTTAATAGCATCCAGGGTAACCTGAACATCTTTCCCGGTAGGAAAATCAGATTTCTCCATCAAATCGTTGATCATGCCCTGCAATCCCATACGCATGCCATCGTCGGGCGAATAGATACGGGCAATGCCGTAAGCCTGTAATTCCTCCACTTCGTCGGGAAGGATGACACCGCCGCCGCCGCCGAAAATTTTAATGTGGCCGCAACCTTTTTCCTGCAACATGTCGTACATGTATTTGAAAAACTCCATGTGGCCGCCCTGGTACGAGGTGATGGCAATGGCCTGCACATCTTCCTGAATGGCCGTGTTGACAATGTTGTGTACCGAACGGTTGTGGCCGAGATGGATTACCTCGGCACCTGTGGCCTGGATAATCCTGCGCATGACGTTGATGGCGGCATCGTGCCCGTCAAAGAGGGAAGCGGCGGTAACGATCCGGATATGGTTTTTGGGTTGATAAACTTTGGGAAGCTGCATTGTCTTTTAATTTTTGTCCGTATCGCAAAAATAAGGATTGTTTGTGATAAATTTTCACAAAACAGGACTTTCAAACCTATTTTAGACCGGGGTTAAATAATGCCTATGGCCGGAAAAAATCACCTGTCTGATTTCGGCAGGTTTCTTCCGGGAACACTAAAATCCTTTTCGGCCAATCAACCTATTTTGTAACATCTTCTATACAACGAACGCTGTAACCTTCACCTTTAAGGGTACCGGAAAGGTAAATGTTGTAATCGAATATTGCGCGGAACCAGGCGTATTGGGGGGCGTCCTTGTATTCCGTAGCAGTCCACCAGTACGCGCCCCTGGTCAAAAACAGAAATTCGTTCTTTGTAGCAATATATTCCCCTCCCGGATAAGCACGAAACCCTACTGCATCCGTTCCGTTCTCTTTTTTAAACCAGTCTCTCACGCTTTTCAGCTTTTTGGCCACATCTGTTTTAACATAACCAATATTTTGAACCTGGGCAGGGGTCATACCCATAAAAACCAGCAATGTGTCCCATTCGGCTTTTTTTGGCAAATGCCAGCCACTGGGGCAGGCACTCTTGGCTGCTTTCCACGTATAAAGCCGGCCGTGGGCTGGAATGTTTTTGGGGTCATTGTCGTAGGCCCAGCTACTACTGTCGCCTGTATCCCACGCCAGGTTTTCGGCCATCCAGGTTTGTTTACCGATTTGAATGGTTTTGTAAACCCGCCCATCACGGGTATCGGTAAATGTGCCTTTTTCGCCTTTTAAGGGAAAAACCAGCGAATCCGACCCGTTAACTTCCACTGTTAGCGGGGCGGCATAATAACGTTTGTTGTAAATGGTAAACCGCAGTGTGTCGCCGGCTGTGAAACTAAAACCGTCATCACGGGCCGCATCTTCCGACTTAAACCGTTGCGCCGGGAGGGGCTGTTGACCGGAAACAGATACCTGTACCCGCCGTGAACCGGGCTCCGGAGAGCCAATAATTTTGAAAGCCTGCGTGCCAGAACCGGTTTTTAATGCCACCACATAAATACCCGGTTTTCCCACCCGGACCTGAATGGCCTGCCCCTTTGCCAAAGTACTGTTCGCTAAAGTGTAAATTTTTTGCCCGGCAGCATTAAAAACCGATATATCAGCCTGTACTGCCTGAGGTTCGTTACAAACAATGACCAGTGAACCCGGGATGTTTCGCCCGACAAAAAAACCTTTGTTCGCTGCCTGTTTTTTAATACCGGTAGCACCCCAAAAAGCCTTTTGGGTAAGGTTGATGTTGTATTCTGGCAAATCGGGCGGAAGGTTGCCAAACAAAATCTCTGTTTGGTTGTTCAGGTTTTCTACTAAAACGGAATCGATGGACAACATTCTTCCGTTGCGCGTAGTACTAAGGGTGTAAATGACATCTTGGGCGTTCATCGAATAAACAAAAGCACCCATAAAAAATAACAGAATAAATCTTTTCATGGCAAATCTGTTTATTGGTTAACAATAAATTTTTTAGCTTTCAAGTTTACAAATAATATTAAGAAATGTCAAGTATTTAGCAAATATTTTTATTTTTTTAATTAATAAACCGGAAAATCAAAAAGGCTGCATGGCTTTTCAAGCCTGATCTGATTTAAAATGCCGTAAAAATTAAAGATTACAGGCGTTATGTGCGGAAGGACAGAGCAAATTATTTCCGTGAATCTATAAATTAGTACGCATGCGTAATATTTATATTCATTCTTAATTAAAAATGCCGTAAAATTGTACTTCCGTTTTTTGAGAAAAAATTAAAACACAACATCATGGTAAAACAGATTGTCTTTTCGATTGTATTGCTCATCACGCTGGGCGTTTTTGCTTACAGCATCCAGCGGTATTTCCGGTATTTTAAATTTACCAAAAAGAATCCGCTTCAACATCTATGGTTGCGGCTGTGGAAAACCATAAAAATTGCCGGATTCCAGACAAAAATTTTCCGCAGGCCTGTCATTGGGCTGGTACATGCCTCCGTGTTCTGGGGTTTTATGATTATCATTTTCGGTAGTATCGAGATGGTGATTGACGGCCTTTTCGGAACGGAAAAAATATTTGGATGCCTGGGATGGTTTTATAACTTTCTCATGGGTGGAGGTGATATTTTTGCCCTTATCATTGCCATCGCCATGATTATTTTCATTGCCCGCCGGGTTATTTTCCATGTGAAACGGTTCTCGGGTGTGGAGATGAAACCGGTTTCGGAATACGATGCCCTTTTGGCACTGACCATCATCTTTTTCCTTATGGTGTCGCTCATGGGAATGAATACTTTCTACTATTTGTGGGCAAGCAAAACAGGAGAACCCATGGCCGGCGTATATCCGATTGCCAGGTATCTGTGGGCTCCGCTGTTTGCCTATGTTACGCCGGAACAAGCCTGGTTTTGGTATCAGTTTAACTGGTGGTTCCATATTGTTCTAATCTTCATTTTTGCCAACATATTACCCTATTCCAAGCATTTCCATGTGTTTATGTCTGTGCCGAACGTGTTTATCAGCAGGCTGGTACCGTTTGGATATATCGAGAATATGCCTAACATCACCAAAGAGGTGAAGATGATGCTGGACCCCAACGCCACATTCGAAGAACCGGAAGAAGAGGGCGAACCGGAACGTTTTGGTGCCCTGGATGTGGACGACCTGAAATGGAACAGCTATTTCAATTCGCTGGCCTGTACCGAATGCGGCAGGTGTACCTCGGTTTGTCCGGCCAACATTACCGGAAAACTGCTCTCACCGCGAAAAGTGATGATGGACACCCGCGCCCGCATGAAAGAAAAAGGCCCGGGGCTCCTGAAAGAAGGAAAAGCTTACGATGACGGGAAGCATCTCGTGTTCGATTACCTCACCGAAGAAGAGCTGTGGGCTTGTACCATGTGTAATGCCTGTGCACAGGAATGTCCCATCGAAATCAACCAGCCTTCCATTATTTTGGAAGCCCGCCGTTACCTGGTCATGGAAGAATCGAAAGCTCCCTCGGGACTGAACACGGTTTTTGCCAACATTGAAAATAACGGTGCCCCCTGGCAGTTTTCGCAAGACGACCGTCTGTTGTGGGCCGAAGGGCTGGAGGTTCCCGTGATGGCGGACAAGGTTGCCGACAACAAAAAACCGGAGTACCTGCTTTGGGTGGGCTCTGCCGGTGCTTTCGACGACCGTTACAAGAAGGTAATGCAGGCTTTCGTGAAGATTTTGAATTATCTGAAAGTGGACTTTGCCGTGCTGGGTACCGAAGAGTCGGACAGCGGTGATGTGGCCCGCCGTGCCGGGAACGAAATGCTGTTCCAGATGCAGGCATTGACCAACATCGAAGTGCTGAATGGTTATGAAGTAAAGAAAATCGTTACCTGCGACCCGCACGATTTCAATACGTTGAAAAACGAATATCCTGACTTAGGTGGAAAATATGAGCTAATGCACCACACGCAGTTTCTGAAGAAATTCCTTGACGAAGGGAAAATCAAAATCGACAGCGACAAGTTTGCCGGCAGCACCATCACCTATCACGATCCGTGTTACCTGGGCCGTGCCAACAAGGAATATGATGCCCCGCGCGAAGTGTTGCAGGCCATTCCTTCGGTAAAAGTGGAAATGGAAAAGAACCGGAGCTTCGCCATGTGTTGCGGTGCCGGTGGCGGACAAATGTTCAAGGAAGCCGAAAAAGGCGAAAAAGAAGTCTTTATCGACCGTACGGAACAGGCCCTCGAAACAGGTGCCGACATTATCTGTACCGCCTGTCCCTTCTGTATGACCATGCTCACCGACGGCATCAAGTACAAAAATAAAGAGGAAGAGGTGAAAAACTACGACATTGCCGAGCTGGTGGCCATTAGTTTGGGTTTGTAGCTTTTTGGGGGTTACCACAAAGGACACGAAGGGCAACACAAAGGAACACAAGGGATTTTTAAAAGAAAATGTGTTTTTTCAACGCCCAACCTTTTCAACGCCTAACGCCTAACTTTTTTACCACAAAGGACACGGAGGACAACACAAAGGAGCACAATGGATTTTAAAAAGAAAATGTGTTTTTTCAACGCCCAACCTTTTCAATGCCTAACGCCTAACTTTTCTACCACAAAGGACACGAAGGGCAACACAAAGGAACACAAGGGATTTTAAAAAGAAAATGTGTTTTTTCAACGCCCAACCTTTTCAATGCCTAACGCCTAACTTTTTTACCACAAAGGACACGGAGGACAACACAAAGGAGCACAAGGGATTTTTAAAAGAAAATGTGTTTTTTCAACGCCCAACCTTTTCAACGCCTAACTTTTCTACCACAAAGGACACGGAGGGCAACACAAAGGAACACAAAATACAGGTTATCAATAATTTAACCTTTCAGCTCTTATTCGAGCTGAAAGGTTGATTTTTTGGAATTATACTCCCGGAAACACACGGATTATTGGAAATTTGAATTTTGGAATCTCTTGCCGAATAGAACAAAAATATCCTTATTAAAGCACTAACGGTTTACCGGCTACTCTTTACCGGCCTGTTAATCCTGAAGTTATCACTGAGCAACTGATAATCGATGAGGTGCCCGTTGGCATCATAAGTTTTTACCATAACAACATCGTTGTCAGTCAGGGCATTTATGGCCTCCACACCCCCCTGGAGAACTTTTACAAACCCTTTGTCGCGGGTGCCCGCAGCTTTCCGTTTCTTTTTTTGAACGGCAAAAACGGCCGCCAGCTGTGAAAAAGGCTTGCCGATGGTATTTCGTAAAAAGCTGCTGTGCACCGGTTTCTCGACAACCACAGGCGATGAAAGTGCCAAATATTCCTGTTGTACAAAAGTTTTGGGGAACAACAGCGGAAAATAATCTTCCTGCCGGTTGATTTCAGGATAAATCGTGGCGGATGCCAGCAACTTCACCGGTTTGGAACGTTGCATGGGCATCAAAAGTACTTTTGTTGGTTTCTGTTTCTCATTTTGTAATACCGGGCGGGGATTCTTTGGTTGCCCCGGCATCGTTTTCATTTTCACTTTATATGCTGTATCTCCGGCAAGGGCCATCCGGACAGTTTTTTCCATAAGGGAATGAACGGCCAGTGCCGGTTTGGTAGCAAGCGGATTCCCGGCACCGGGAAACAGGAACCGTAACCCAAAAAACAACAAAAGCACGGCAGCAGCAATACCGGTGGCATACGGAAGCCAAAAGGCCACAACCCGTTTTTTCAGTTGCGCTTTGTTTTCAAAAACGATGGCTTCATCCGGTGAGAGCCGGGCCAGGGCAAGCCGGTCGTATGCTTCTTTTAAAAACGGGTTTTCCGTCAGGAAGAGCTGTAACTGCCGTTGTGCTTTTTCCGGCAGTTCCCCATCCTGTGCCAGGACAAAGTATTCAGCGTAATTCTCCTCCTTTATGGCACCCACCGGTTTGATTTCGCGTTGTATTAAAGCGGCTTTTTCGGGAAAAACAGTTTCTTCTTTTTCAAGGACAGGCGCATCCGCAAAACGGTCAAATGCTTCTTTCAGTTCCGGATACTTTTCCAAAAAACGCAACAGCATCTGCCCCTCTGCCGGGGAGAGTTGTCCATCATAGTAATCGACGATGAACCGTTCGTAATTTTCGCTGTTGATATTGATATTCATTTTCTTTTTTCAAACTAATCCTTAATCCAACCCGTCATTGCGAGGAAACCAGGCAGATTTTGCGGAATGGCTGACGAAGCAATCTTTTAGCTCCAGGGATTGTTGAGATTGCTTCTTCGCTCCCACACACAAGCCCACTCTTTGCTCATCGCAATGACGCTGGTTTTGGTTTCCGGATAACCACAGGTAATTATGTTGAGCCTGAAATGGGACAAATCGATTATCAAATTTATTCTTCATAGATATTTAATTTTCTCAAAGTACCACCTCCGGTTTCCCGATAAACTTTTTCAAAAACAGGCGCGCCCTGAAAATATAGACTTTCACCTGGCTTTCGCCCAGCCCTGTAATCTGTCCGATTTCACGGTACGAATAGCCTTCGTAATCACGCAACAGAATTACCGACCGTTGCATTTCCGGCAATTGTTCCACCGCTTTGTTCAGCACCTCTTTCAGGTCTGAATAGCCATTGTCCGCACTCTCCGGCTTGTGCTTATCGCCCTCCAGCGTTTCCATACGGTTAAACTTCCTGAAATGGTCAATCATGGCCCGGTAGGCCGTGGTAAAAAGCCACGATTTTCCTTTTCCGGCCTGCACCTCTTTGTGCCGTTCCCACAACCGCATAAAAGCCTCCTGCACCAGGTCCTGCGCCAATTCGTGCTCTTTCGTGTTCTTCAACAGAAAACGGTAAAGCCCGTCGGCCACCTCATCCACACAACGGTTGTATTCACTTATGTTCATGCAAAGGGTAAAGTTGCTGTCATTAATCTATGACGAAGATAGGGGATAAATTGTTACACGGGTATTTGTATATCCTACCGAAGAAGTTATAACAATTGGTTTATGCGTAGTTTGGGATTATAAAACGATTATTTTTTAAGTTATCGTTACTACTCAGCAGCAGGTATTATCATTATAAGTATTTTTTAACTATCATAAAACACAACCTTAGAAATTAATAAACCGAGCAGGCATGTAAATAAAATTGTTGCTAAATTTTATGGTTAGCTGAACTAAAAATATCCCTGAGTATGTATATCCTGAGCCTATATTTCTCTGCCCTACAAAATAGTTTATACTTACCGAATGCAGAGGATTAAAATTATAATAAACTCCAACACCAGCTCTGATTACTTGCAGACCATGAAAATTCTTACTATCTCTAAAGAAAACGCCACCGCCAATATAAGGCATCCATCTCGTATTTATAGCATAATTAATATATACAATCTCACGAAGGGCATAAGAGATATTGTCTTTGAAAACATTATCGGATTGAAATTTTAATTGATTGATAAAATAGAACTTATTCTTTTTTGCTTTTGCAATAACAGCTAATCCCGGCCTAAAAGAATTTCCCGATAAAGAAACTGAATTTCTTGCATCAGCAACAATTTCAATATGTGGCGACATTAAATAACGAACGGCACCTTCTATATACCAATTTTCCAACTCTTTATAATCGTTGTTAAACCTGGTTTGAAACTCACCTGAGTATTTCAGTTTATTTTTTCCCCAAGAAAACCGAGTTCCAACCCATAATTCATTATCCCAATTATCCTCAATGGTTTCTTGCGAATATAGAGGATAAATCAGGATAATGATAAAAGATAATGTTATCCAATATTTTTTATTTAGAAAAATATCAAATCTCATTATTTATTTAATTGGTTTCAGTTCTTTGGTTACATTAATCACCGTTTGTGAACCCTTGTTGGTATTTATAATCAAAATATTCTTTGCGTTCGCATCAAAATCATTCAAATCAAATTCTTTAATGGTTTGATTGTTATAGGTTTTGTAATAGTATTTTAACGTTTGAGGATCTCTGGCACAAGTTAACTGGGTATAATCGGCATAAACAGTTCCATCAACAACTTCACGTGAGAAACCTTTTGGAATGTCAAAATTATTTAAAATATGAAACACTTCTCCGATGGCTTCATAAGTCGTTTTTACAGGTATTGCCGTTACAATAAATGCTGTTGCCCTGACAAAGCGTGAAGGGGGCGTAAAGTCGCCGGGAATTCCTTTCATTCCCGAACCCTGGCCCAATGATTTAAAAGTTACACCATTAATCGTCATTGAATTTACATTCTCTGCTTTTAAATTGGTGTAGTTCCTTAAATTGGTCATATGCCAATCAAAAGTTGGCGAATTGGTCATAACGCCTATGGGGTTGTCATATACCACTAATTTGCCTTTAATAGGCTCAATGACAATGCTTTTACCTGATTTGTCATAAACTACATAATGAAAAGGCGGTGCGGTTTCGCCCCAGCCTTCCAATACGGTGGGCACAATGACCACTTTATTATTTTCTATGGCTTTTTTTACTTCATCAACAGTGGCGAATTGTGCCAAAATCCAATTGTTAAAATCAACTGGCGACAGGGCTTTGCTTTGATTTTCTTTTGTTAAAGGGGTGTATCCTGCAAAGGTCGGGAAATAAAAGGCACCGCAAGACAACCCCGCACTGTTCATTCCATCGGCAATATTCATATCCTTAAAAGTAATTATGCCCGTCATAGCATATTTACTTTTATATTTTAGCCCGGCACCATTATCTGTCTTTCCAACGAACTGATAATTCGTTGGAACTGCAATGAGCGAGGTGGATACTTCTACCCCGAATTCCAGTGTCCTGCCCGAAACCGTTTTGCCATCTTTGGTTTTTAACATAATGCCCGTACAGGCGTCTGCTGCACTTCCTGCAAATAGCATTATTGCCATTGCTACAATCATTGCTTTAATACTTACTTTTTTCATTGTTTTTCTCCTTTATTAAATTATTGTTATTAAATTACTTCTTTTTTTAAAGTTGCTGTTTTAGTCATTTTCATACTGCCATCCAAACCAACATAAACAACAGTATTCCATACTTCACCATTGTCCAATTGAAAATCGATAGCATAGTTCCTTCCCTTTACGATTTGCATTTTAACCGATACAATTTTATCTAATTTTGCAGCGGTATTCATTTGTTGCAGAACAAAATGTACCGCTTTCTCAACTTCGGGGGTTACTTCCGTTTTACTCCATCCACCTGCCAATTGTCTTGGTTGTTTGTTTAGGTGAATCCTCCCGTGATAAATCGAGCCTACCACAAAAATATCTTTGATGTGCATCGGGGCAACCTTAAAAGGATTCTCTGCGAGGATCGTAAAATTGGCATCTTTACCCACCTTAATGGAACCTATTTTATTGTCTAGTTCAAGGGTATGGGCAGCAGCAATGGTTATGGCTTTCATCGCTGTAAACACATCAATCCTTTGGTCTTGTGTAATTCTTGTCCCTTCGCTGGTAACACGGTTTACAGCGGTCCACACAAGCGTTAAAGGTTCTGCCGGCGCCATGGCAAAATCGGAATGGAACGACATGGGGATACCTCTGTCAACCAATAACTTCATATCCACCAAATTTCTCGCCCTCTTCGGACCCAATCCATACTTCGCGTATTTATCGGACAAAGCCCATAAATAATACGGATTTACAGAAGTCTCGATTCCCAACGCTTTCATTTCATCAGCCTGATCGGCAGTAAAATAGCCTAAATGATGCAGTGTTAAATGATGATCTTTTCGTGGATTTCGTTCCATCATTTTACGGGTAATATCAATGCAGTGCTGAATTCCCAAATCGCCATTGGCATGAATATGAATTTTATAGCCTCTGTCCCAATAGTAATTCATTTGCTTTTCGAATAAAGCAAGCGGTGTCATCCACTGGCCTTTAAATCCATCGGTATAAGGTTCTTTCATTTGCATGGCCAAAGAATAAATAGCCCCATCGGCAAATAGCTTCACCTGCTTTGGCAATATCTTGATATTATCTGTATTGTATTTAGCGGGTGCCGATTCCATAAATTCCGTGGCCTTTTCGATACTTCCCTTCATATTGGTGAGTTGCGTTCCATTCAAGATATTATAGACCTCGTAAGGAGGATTTTTATCCATTTCTGCTTTTAACAAGTTGTACTCCATGTCGAAATCCACATTCGGGAAACCGGGTTCGTCAATGGTTGTAATTCCGTTCTTTTCCATAAGCAAAGTCATATCTTCCAGGCCTTTTGCATATTTTTTAGGGTTAAGCATATACATACTCAGTTTGGGGGCCATCGCCATCCAGCCACCTTCAAAAAAATGTCCATCATCCCAATCTACTTGCGGGTTCTTTTTATAATCAGCTTCTTTTAAGTTCACCAGCTCAATGGCCTTGTCGTTAAAATATGCCTCATGAAAAGAACGGTGTAAAACGACTACCGGCACATCAGGAGCAAGTTCGTTAAGGATTTTTCTGTTTAATTTGCCATGCCACAGCTGATGATAGCCCCAAATAAAAAGGATTTCGTCTTTTTTTCCGTTTTTAGCAATAGATTCCTTCAATCTCCTGATAAATTCTTTATGGGTGCCCGCTCCTTTTTTTAGTCCTTCAGGCACATTCCAGTCGTGGGGTGCAATAATATCTCCGGATAGTACAACGGCTGCAATAAGCGGGTGCAAATGGGGTTCAATAAATCCGGGCAACATTGTTTTGCCTTTTAAATCATATTGTACTGCATTAGGATATTGCTTTTCTGCTTCGTTCTTTTTTCCTACAAATACAATTTTATTGTTTTGGCGAACTACTGCCCCGGCATATTCGGGTTTATCCCCTTCCATGGTGATAATGTCTCCGCCATAGTATATGGTTTGTGTACTGTCAGTTTGTGTGCTGTTATTTGCACTTTTTTTGTTTGGATTGTTACAGCTAAACAGTATAAATACTGTCATTGCCATAATTAATAATTTTGTTTTCATAAATATTCTTTTCGTTCATTTAATTGTACAAGAGGTTTTTAAAACTATTGAAGTTGTATAAAGTTAACCCATTATTCCATAGTGCTATATAAATCAAACCAGCAAATCCTTATTCCTTTTCTACTATTTGATTATTCAATGGCAATAACATGCATCTTAACTCACCTGCGGCGAGATGGAATTCGTGTAATTTGTGTAATTCGTTGGCTTTTATCAACGAATTATGGGGCTGCTCAAAAAGGCTAGCCCAAGCCGTCATTGCCAACGCACTTCCTTAGTCATTCAGCCTCAGCACCACAAGGAATGCCTGCTGCGGGACTTCCACATTGCCCACCTGGCGCATGCGTTTTTTCCCTTTTTTCTGTTTCTCCAACAGTTTCCGCTTCCGCGTAATGTCGCCGCCATAACATTTGGCCGTAACATCCTTGCGGACAGCTTTGATGGTTTCGCGGGCAATGATTTTGGCACCAATGGCAGCCTGAACGGCAATGTCGAACTGCTGTCGCGGAATCAGGTCTTTCAACTTGACACAAATCCTGCGCCCAAGGCCATAAGCATTGTCCTGATGGGTCAGCGTGGAAAGGGCATCCACCGGCTCGCCGTTGAGCAGGATATCCAGCTTTACCAGTTTGGCAGGGCGGTAACCGGAGATATGGTAATCGAAGGAGGCATAGCCCTTTGAGATGCTTTTCAGCTTGTCGTAAAAGTCGAACACAATTTCACCAAGCGGCATATCCACGGTCAGCTCCACACGGCTGGTGGTCAGATAAACCTGGTTCTTCAGCTCACCCCTTTTGTCAAGACAAAGTTTAATAAGCGGGCCAATATATTCTGTACGGGTTATAATTTGCGCCCTGATAAAAGGCTCTTCGATGTGGTCGATATAGGTTTGTTCGGGAAGTCCGGAGGGATTGTGCACTTCAACGGTTTCCTTTTTGTTGGTAACCACCCGGTACGAAACGTTGGGCATGGTGGTAATCACGCTCATGTCAAACTCGCGGTCGAGCCGTTCCTGGATAATTTCCATGTGCAACAGGCCGAGGAAACCGCACCGGAAACCAAATCCCAGTGCCAGCGATGATTCCGGCTCAAAGGTGAGGGAAGCATCGTTAAGTTGTAGTTTTTCAATGGCTGTCCGCAGCTCTTCGTAGTCATCGGCATCGGTGGGATAAATGCCGGCAAAAACCATGGGTTTCACATCTTCAAAGCCACCGATTATCGTAGTACAGGGGTTTTCCACATGGGTAATGGTATCGCCCACTTTCACCTCTTTGGAAGTTTTAATTCCTGAAATGATATAACCCACATCACCGGTGCGCAATACTTTCCGGGGTTCCTGTTTTAAACGGAGCACACCAATTTCATCAGCGTTATATTCTTTGCCCGTATTCACAAATTTAACGAGGTCGCCTTTTTTTATCTCGCCATTAAATATCCGGAAGTAAGCGATGATTCCCCGAAAGGGGTTAAAAACAGAGTCAAAAATCAGTGCCTGTAGCGGTGCTTCCGGGTCTCCTTTTGGAGAAGGTACCTGGCTGACGATGGTTTCCAGAATCTTGTCCACGCCATAGCCGGTTTTGCCACTGGCTTCGAGGATATCTTCCTCATCGCATCCCAGCATGTCCACAATCTGGTCTTTCACCTCGTCGGGCATGGCATTGTCCAGATCCATTTTGTTCAGCACCGGGATAATTTCCAGGTCATGTTCGATGGCAAGATAAAGGTTGGAGATGGTCTGTGCCTGAATGCCCTGCGTGGCATCCACCACAAGCAATGCCCCTTCGCAAGCGGCAATGGAGCGCGAAACCTCATAAGAAAAGTCCACATGGCCGGGGGTATCAATCAGGTTCAGGACATATTTTTTGTTGTCCTGTTCGTAATCCATTTGGATGGCATGACTTTTTATGGTGATGCCCCGTTCCCGTTCCAGGTCCATATCGTCCAGCACCTGCGCCTGGGCATCACGTTTTGACACAGTGCCGGTAAATTCCAAAAGCCTATCGGCTAACGTGCTCTTACCGTGGTCAATATGAGCGATAATGCAAAAATTTCTTATGTTTTCCATGAAATGCAAAAGTACGAAAATATCGGTAGGGGCGGTATATCAAAACCTGAATTCGACGAGGTCGTTTCCCTGCTGAATGGGATAATGGCCCCTGTACACATTTCCGAGAAGGCCATCGATGGCAATCTCATCGCCTACGTGGAAAACCTCATTGTTTAGCTGACAGATTTTCTTTTCTTCGTCCACAATAAGGCCGGTACAGTTTACCACAGAGGTCTTGCTCAGCCGTACGGCCGTTACTGCTGCATGTGAAGTAGCCCCGCCTTTTGCGGTAAGCAGGGCATCGGTTTCAAAAATCATTCCGATGTCATCGGGGACAGTGTCGGGCCGGAGCAGGACAACCGCCTCATCCGGAAACTTCTTGTGGATAAGGTTGATGTCGGCCATATCGATGGCCACCCGCCCGTTGAGGGCACCTCCGCCAATGCCGATTCCCCTGCCGGAGAGTTTCATTTTGTCCACAGGCGTTTTAAAACGTTTGATGCTTTGAAAGGGAGACATATCCATGTCGCGGATTTGCAAAATGTACAAATCCTCCGGGTTTTCCGACTCAAAAGTAAACTCAATCTCCTGCGGGTTATAACCGAGGTTCTCCGTCAGCTCTTCGGCAATGCCATGAAGCCTTTTGTATAATTTGGGGTACTTTTCTTCAAGAGAGATCATCCCTTCCCTGTTTCCCGTTTTTTGTGATTTGCTGACGGGATAAGGCTTTACAAGTCCGGCCACAATGTCTTCTCCCTGGCTTTGGAAAGTAAAATCGCCATAAAGATGAACCCCCTGGCGGGTACTTTTGGGATTTTGCGTAAAGACTACGCCACTGCCCGAACTGCTTTTTTTGTTTCCAAAAATCATCTGCTGGATAATCACGGCGGTGCCCCATTCATCGGCAATCTGCAAATGCTCGCGATAGACAATGGCACGTTTGGAAGACCACGATTCAAACACAAGGTTAACGGTAATCATAAGCTGCTCAAAGACATCTTCTTCAAAACGGATGTGCGATTTCTCCAGTTTTTCCTTGTATGCATAAGCAATATCGCGCATGATAGCCGGCGTGAAATTTCCCTTTTGGTTAATCTTGGTTTTCTCCTTGAAATCGTTCATTATTTCGTCAAACTCATCGCGGGTAAGCCCAAAAGCCATGCCCCAGCTTTGCAACAGCCGGCGGTAGGAATCCCATGCCGACCATTCAAACCCGGGTTGCCGGCTCAGGCTTTCCGTAATCTCATCGTTCATTCCCACATTCAGGATGGTATCCATGGCCCCCGGCATGGAAATGGCCGTACCGGAACGAACCGACAGCAACAAGGGCCTTTTGGGGTTTCCAAACTGTTTGCCGGCCACTTTCTCCACCTTGCCCAAATGCTGCCGGAGCATGTCGTTCATCTCTTTGCGCAACTCGGCATGGCCCACAATGGCCGTATGGCGGCGAAAGACTTCCGTTGTAATCACAAACCCCGGGGGTACTGGGAACCCGGCCATGCGCAAAATCTTTAAATGGTACGCTTTGGACCCGAGAAACACCTGGTTGTCCAAATCGGGATTGGCATGTGCCAGGCGGGCAATAATCAAATCCGAGTTGTACGACATCACCTCTTTTATCATGTCGGGCGGCAGGTTGTCGGCCATATCGCGCAGCGATTCCAGAATCCGCAACACAAAATTGTCCAACGGCTGCATCAAAAATGCTTCCGCTATGGCATCGCGGTAAAACTCTTCTGATACCTTATTAATGAGTTCGTGCCTCATTTTTTTGTTCTTCTTGTGCTCTTTGTCAAACAACTGGGGAATGACAATGTTCAACGGAAACTCGTAAGTCTTCAGGAAGTATTTTATCAGTGTTTTTTTCACATTGTCGGCCACAAACTGAAAAATATTAATGTACTGGTCAAAGGAAAAACTCTGGGATACCAAGCTGTATTTCAGCATGAGCAGGTTGGAGTTAAAGCTCTGGTTGGTAATACCATCCAGTTCAAGCCCTTCTTTGAAATAGTTGAGGATAACGTAGATATTGCGCAAGGTTTTGCCGGAAATATAGTTCAGGTTGATGTTTTCCACCACTTTTTCCATAAGCCGGGTAGCGACTTTTTCTAACCGGAAGGTAAGCCCGAGGGCTTCAAATTTCGGTTCCCGGTACACCCCATACATCGACGGGATACCAATGGCGATGTGGCGTTTGTGGTAAATATTTTCCCAGCTCTGACTTGGCTTCGGGTTGAAGATAATGGCTTTCAAGTGGTTCATAAAGCCATAAATCAATTTTAGCGAACTCTCAATATCCTCTTTTTCAAGAGCTACCCTCAGTTGTTCTATCTCCTTGTCGGGAATATACGAATAACGTTTCAGCAGATTTATAATATCCACAGTTTCAAAGGAATACTTCTCTTTGAGAAAGGCATAGAGTGTCCGAATATCACGCAGGCGTTCCATGTCTTTGTCGTTTTTGTCCGAAAGTTGTGCCAGCAACGCTTCAAATTCTGGTTCTTCGAGCGACAAAACTTCACGCGGGGCCAAACCGCTCAGGGAACAGAGTTTCCGTACCATTTTGTGGACCGGTGCGTACCAGCGGCTTTTCTTATTGATGCTGTTGTACACATTCTGCGGCAGTGCATCCTTGAGGTTTTTCAGGTTCCCATCATACCAAAAAAGAAATATCCGGTAAGTCAAATCAATCAGCGTGTTGTTGCTTTCGGTATGCACCTGCTTGCGCAGAAAATGGATAAGTTTGTCCTCGCGGTGCGAGATTTCATCCATGGTGGTCGTTACTTTCCTGATTTCGCCCTCGGCACCTATTTCATTAAAGTAAACCGGGAAAATTCTTGTCAGCTGTTTTACCTTTTTATAAAACGGGGCAATATTGGAATTTAAGATCTTGGTAATTTCGCGCTGGAAGAGGTCTGTGTCGCTGATAAAAATACCGCCCAGTTTCAGGTTGACAATCAGGGCCGAAAGCAGGTTCTCCATTTCCGACTGGGAATATTCTATCAACTCAAGCCATATCCGTATGTTTTTGATGTGGTTTTCGTTGACATGCAGCTGCCAGTCTTCGTTCACATAAACCATTCCGGGCGTTTCAAAACCAAAATGGATCAATTTGTTCTCCAGATGGGAAATAAGCAGCCGCTCGTCAGACCGGTCGATGTCAATTACTTTTTTCCCCACCGTCAGCAGGATGTCGAGAACAGCAGAAGTATGTTTGCCCTTCAGCTCTTCGAGATGGTCAAACAGGTGGTTGATAAAATCTGTAACATCCTGCTCTTCTATCTCTTTCATTGTTTGCACCAGCATTTTGTTGAGCCGCCAAATAAGCCTCTCTTTCTGGTCGCGCATACCTTTCAGCCTGAGCAGATAGAAAATGTAATAAAACCGCTCGATAAAACTGGGGAAAAGTTCGATGGCATTTGAAAAACGCTCGCCAATCTGGTCAAAATCGGGCATAACATCCACCATTTCCTGCCAGCTTTTCATATTTTTCAGGGCAGCACGCAGTTTTTCAAAACCGGCTTTGCCAATTTCGTTTTCCAAAACGGAGCGGTCCACTTTCAGGACATCCTTTTTCTGCCCTATCCACTCTTCCACACGGCTGTCGTCTTCCCAGAAACGGATAACGGCCGCATAAATTTTACGGGTCAATTCCAGAACTTTTGGGGCAAAACGCTCATCGGCCGCCACCTCTTTCATATACCGCTTAAAATAGCGGGATGATTCGATATAACATTCCTTGTTTTCCCCAAAACTTTCCTGCAACGTATTACAACAGTTTTCCAACAGGTTATGGAAATCATTTTTCTCTTTGTAGATTTTCTGTGTAAACTCAAGTAACGTACGAAGAATAAATGTTTTAAGGGAAGCATCCGTTTGTTTGTCGTTCAACAGGTTTCCCAGCAACTGCAAAGGTACCCGAAAGGCTTTTTCAGGCTCTTCCAGTGCGACATAAAACCAATAATCGGCCATGAGAATCTTCCTCAGCTCCTCAACAACAAATTTTTTGTTGCTGAAAGGATGCTGGTATTCGATTATGCAATCGTTTGCACGTTTATGAATTCCGTAGTACTTTTTTGACAGATTTATAAACTCCTGATAATCAGCAGGTATTTTTATGTTGCGGTAACGTGTTTCGGCAAGATTGGCTTCGAGGGCTTTTGAGACGAATTTTTTTTCCATAGCGAGAAAATGTGTTGTAATCTTTTACTCTTTTTATTGGTATTTTTGCATCCTCAATGGACATTTTACAAATGTAAAGCTTATTATTAAAACTCAGAAATGAATTAAATTAAAAAAACTAAAGCCATGACAAAAATTAAAATTGGTATCAACGGATTTGGGCGCATCGGGAGAAATGTCTTCAAAATCGCCTTTGAAAGAGATAATATGGAAATTATCGGTGTCAACGATATTACCGACACCAAAACACTTGCCCATTTGTTGAAATATGATTCCACGCAGGGAAAATTCAACGGAACTGTTCAGCACGATGACGGTGCTTTGATTGTCAACGGGATAACCATTCCGATTACTGCCGAACGTTCTCCATTGGAGATAAAATGGGCACAAACACCGGATGTTGTTGTTGAGTCAACCGGAATTTTCCGTCAGAAAGAAAGCAACAAAGGGGGATACGGCGATCACCTGAAAAACGGTGCCAAAAAAGTTGTCCTCACCGTTCCTGCCAAAGACGAAATTGACAACATGATTGTCCTTGGCGTAAACGACAACGACCTGCGCGATGAGGACGAATGTGTTTCCAACGCCAGTTGTACTACCAACTGCCTGGCCCCCATTGCCAAAGTGCTGAACGACAGGTTTGGTATTGAAAATGCACTGATGACAACCATCCACTCTTATACCAACGACCAACGCATTCTCGATGCACCCCATTCTGATTTAAGAAGGGCACGCTCGGCTGCTGTTTCTCAGATTCCGACCACTACAGGTGCTGCCAAAGCGGTTGGGAAAGTTATTCCCGCCCTGAACGGAAAACTGGATGGTATCTCCGTAAGGGTCCCCACGCCCACCGGTTCGCTGGTTGACCTGGTAGCCAACCTGAAAACCGAAGCTTCCGCAGACGAAATCAACGCTGCCATGAAAGAAGCTGCCGAAGGCCCCATGAAAGGCATTCTGGAATATTGCGAAGACCCCATCGTTTCGGTGGACGTGATTCACAACAGCCACTCTTCCGTTTATGATGCTTCTTCCCTGATGGTACAGGGAAAAACCGTGAAAGTACTTTCATGGTATGACAACGAGTGGGGATACTCTTCGCGCGTGGTGGATTTGATAGCCAAAATGTTGGGCTAATTTAAAAAAGGAAACTCTCTTGCTAAACAATAGTAAGAATTTTCATAGGTAATTTAGGTTAATAATTTTGAATGAAAAAAGGGGGCAAAAGCCCCCTTTTTTATTGTTGAAGTTGAAACTGCTATTTTGCCGGCATTTTGAGTGGCGGATAATCACTTACCGTAAGTTTCGGAATCTGTGAGCCGTATTTCTTGTTAATGGCATCAATAAAATAATTGGCTACCAGGGCATTGCCTCGCGGAGCAAGATGAATACCATCCAATCCGAACAGGTTTCCGGTAATGTACTTGGTGGTAAATTTTATGCCATCTACCGTAACGCCGCCGTTTTTATCAATATTTTTCATAATGGCGTTGAAATCCACAAAAGCCAGGTTATATTGCTTAGCCAGATCGGCCATAACGGAATTAAAAGCATCGGTGGCTGCCGTTACTGTCTTAATTTCACTTTCCGTAAGGATAAACTGGTCGGGAACCGGTTTTTGCGTTCCCCATCCGGCACATTTCAGGGAGTCTGTGGGCATTTCCAGAATCACCAGTTCATCACTTTTCATTTGTCTGATTTTCAAATTAGAGAGGCTGTCAGGCAAGGGCATCCCTTTGTCTGCAATAACCATGGGATTGGCCCCGACTTTAAATTTTATCCGGTAAGGCAACCCCAAAGCGGTCATCAGGTTATTATAAGGTGTATAAGCCGCATTCAGCTGGTCGGCCTGTGCCTGTTTGGTCAGTACAATGGCATTGTAAGGAATGGTGTTAAAATAGGGAACCGAAGTAATGTCCGGAATATCGGCAATAATACCTTCCGTGGTCAGCCCGGTAAGGTATTTTACTTCAGCTTCCATACTGGCCTTAAAACCCGTGCCGGCAGCACCATCCATTGGCGTGATGTAGTTAATGCCCCCCGAAGCGGCATAACCCAGCACATCGTTGTTGCCTATCCACAAACTGAAAAATGTAGGTTTCACTTTTGCGGCATAAGTTTCAAGCGTATCAGTGGGGTGATAGGCTATCCGTGTGAAAAACGGGTTTGTTTTAGCCAGGTTTGTTTTAAACAGGTCCGTAACCCGAATCCCCGGAATCCCGAGATTATGGTAAGGCCCTGCCTGGGCTACCGATGTAATCAGGTAATAATAAAGAAGGGCCTGTGAAGTACTAGGATTAGCCGGAACCGGCCCCAGGGTTTTATTTCCCAAACAATCTGTTGTATAACCTAATACAAACTTTGTCCTTAAAACCGGTATTCCGGTCGATCCTTCGGAAGCGCCCACACCATCTTCCGTTGGCATCAGCGGAATTGAAAACCGTGTTTTCATCCCAACAGCTTGTAATTGTTGCGACAAAAGATTGGCCCATCCTACTTTTTGTCCCGAAGTATACAAAGCACCATCGGCATAACCTGCCGTAAGTGAATTACCTACCGCAACATAGCTGGTAAAATCTGCACTACCTGCCCCGGGTTTTGGGTTGTTATCATCCGTATTGGGATTACAGGAAGCCAGAAACAGCAGCCCTGCAAAGAAAGGAATGTAAAAGTACCGTAATATTTTTTTCATTTTGTAATTTTTTGGGTTAATTTTTTGAATTTTTTTAAAAACCAGACTACGACATAATTGAACATCATACTGTTGAGGAATCCGCCTGAGCGGTTGTGGGAAAGACTTTTATCTTATTTACGCTCTTAAGATAAGCTAACTTCATTACACAAAAATATACTTTTTTATGGTTTGTTCAAAAAAGTTTGTTTTTTTTAACAAAACGTAGTTTCAAACTGTTTAAAGTTTTTCCCTGCCAGGTTCAGGCTTCCCCGCGCAGCACTTTCCATATCAACTCAGGCTGAAAACCTTTTTGTGTTGCGTAACGCACCAGCTTGTTTTGGCGGGTAAACTCATCTTTGGCATTCACCTTTTTT
>WGCY01000024.1 GCA_015493525.1 Bacteroidales bacterium | reverse complement strand
TGAATTTGAAAACTTTGACGATAGATATATTGCTGATGTTCAACATAAAATAAACCGAAGACCAAGAGAAAAACTGGGGTTCAAATCCCCTAAAGATATTTTCTTTAGTTTAGTAACCTGATTTGTCGCATTTGTGGGTTGAAACTACGGAAGGTAAAATTAACACCTGACATTTCCGTTTTTTCCCATATTTATTATCTTTACCCACGCTAAAAAAGCGCGTTCTTAACCTAAATTATTGAGAATAAATCTGTTAAATATTTCTGAATGATTAAAAAGATTTTAATTGCCAACCGGGGAGAGATTGCCATCAGGGTGATGAACAGCTGCCGCGAAATGGGAATTCTTTCCGTAGCGGTTTATTCTGAGGCAGACCGCAACTCGTTGCATGTACGTTATGCCGATGAAGCCTACTGCATTGGCCCCGCACCCTCCAACCAGAGCTATCTGGACCTGGAGAAAATCATTGAAACAGCCAAAAAGTCGGGTGCAGATGCCATCCATCCCGGTTATGGATTTTTATCGGAGAATGCTGCGTTTTCCGAACGTTGTAAAAAAGAAGGCATTATTTTTATCGGGCCTGATGCCCATGCCATCAACACGATGGGGGATAAAATTACTGCCCGCAAAACCATGTTGGCAGCCGGCGTTCCGGTAGTTCCCGGGACAACAGAGCCCATTGTGGATTTAGATGAAGCAGTAAAAACCATTGTGGAAATCGGGCTGCCTGTGATGGTCAAAGCCAGTGCCGGCGGTGGTGGTAAAGGGATGCGCCTCGTGGAAAAAGAAGAAGACATCCTCTCTTCGGTAAAGGCCGCCAAATCGGAAGCACTGGCTGCTTTCGGGAATGATGCCGTTTACATCGAAAAATATATCAACTCACCGCATCATATTGAGTTTCAGATTCTTGCTGACCAGCATGGGAATTGCATCCACCTTTTTGAAAGGGAATGCTCGGTACAACGCCGCCATCAGAAAGTGGTGGAGGAGACGCCCTCTCCCATTATGACACCGGAAGTACGTGAAGAGATGGGCCGCCATGCCGTAGCTGCCGCCAAAGCGGTAAATTATGCCGGCGCCGGCACCATCGAGTTTATCACCGATGACCAGCTGAACTACTATTTTCTGGAGATGAACACACGCCTGCAGGTAGAACATCCCATTACGGAGCAGGTGGTGGGCGTGGATCTGGTGCGTGAACAAATCAACATCGCCAACGGGGAAAAACTGCGTTACCGGCAGGAAGACCTGTCGCAGCACGGCCACGCCATCGAAACGCGCATATATGCCGAAGACACCGACAACAATTTTATGCCCAGTCCCGGAAAAATTAACCACATTCATTTTCCGCTTGGTGCAGGCGTTCGCCACGATACCTATGCCTACAACGGTTATGAAATCCCCATCTATTACGATCCCATGATATCGAAACTGGTCGTTTGGGGCAACAACCGTGAGGAAGCCATTGGACGGATGAAACGTGCGCTGGGGTCTTACAAAATTTCCGGTGTGAAGACTTCCATTCCGTTTTTAAGCCGGATTATGGATGTGCCCGATTTTAAAAAAGGAGGTTACACCACCCATTTTATCCAAAACCATACGGAGGCTTTAAAATCCAAAGACAGTTGTTCGGAGGAGTGCTCAGATTTGGCTGCCATCACGGCATTTGTTGATTTTCTTAAGAAACAGGAGCGGGCAAAACCGGCCTCCAACGGTAAGGCCCCTGCCAGTCAATGGAAAGCTTTTGGCAGAAAAAAAGCCGTTACCAGATTATAACCTATTGCAAACGTAAAAGATATGTCGTACGAAGTAAACATAAACGGAGAAGACCGTAAGATTGAAATCCTCAGCCGCGAAGGCAACAAGATACAAGCCAGGATAGGTGAAAAAACTTATGACCTGGACCTTATGGAGGTGGAACCCGGTATTTATTCGGTACTTTATCAGGGAGAAAATTTTAATTTTGAGTTGAATGCCCGGAGCCCTAAAAAGTATATTGTGGACACCACCGATGAAAAAATTGAAGTAGAGATTGTTGATGCAGAAAGCCGTTATGCAAGAAGCCGAAAAGGGGGTGAGGAGGAAGATGCCAACTTTATTTCAACTCCCATGCCCGGACAGGTGGTGAAAATTCTGGTGGAAGAAGGCCAGAAACTGAAAGGGGGCGAAACAGTTATTATCGTCTCGGCCATGAAAATGGAGAGCGAATACAAAGTGGTGAAAGACCGCACCGTGAAAGAAATTCTTGTGAAAGAGGGCGACAACATCGATGGCGACCAGCCGCTGGTTACATTTGAATAAATTTAGATTTTTTAATCATCATTTTAAAAGCATTGAAAATGTCATTAGAATCAAAAATAAAAGTCTTAGAAGAGAAACATAAAAAAGCCGAGCTGGGTGGCGGACAAACCCGTATTGACAAACAGCACAAAGCCGGGCGCAAAACAGCCCGCGAGCGGATTGAAGTCCTTTTGGATCCCGGAAGTTTTGTGGAAATAGACAAATTTGTTACCCACACAGCCACCGATTTCAGCATGGCCGAGAATAAAATCCTGGGCGATGGCGTGGTAACCGGTTATGGAAAAATTGACGGACGGCTGATGTATGTCTTTGCCCAGGATTTTACCGTTTTCGGAGGTTCGCTGAGCCGTGCCAACGCCAACAAAATTACCAAAATTATGGACCTCGCCATGAAGATGGGAGCTCCGGTTATCGGGCTGAACGATTCGGGTGGTGCCCGTATCCAGGAAGGTGTGGAAAGCCTGGCCGGTTATGCTGACATCTTTTACCGCAACGTACGCAGTTCAGGTGTTATTCCGCAAATCTCTGCCGTGCTGGGCCCCTGCGCCGGGGGAGCTGTCTATTCACCGGCCATCACCGATTTTATCCTGATGGTCAAAGAGTCATCGTACATGTTTGTTACTGGCCCGGAAGTAATCAAAACCGTTACCCACGAAGAAGTTACCAAAGAGGAGCTGGGTGGTGCCATGACCCACAACAAAAAAAGCGGCGTGGCCCATTTTACCGCCGAGGATGATGACCAGGCCATGATGATGATCCGTGAGCTGATGGGGTTCCTTCCGCTGAACAACATGGAAGACCCGCCACGCAAACCCTGTACCGACGACCCCGACCGCATCAACCCAAAATTGGATGACATCGTCCCCACCGATCCCAACAAACCTTACGACATGAAGGAGATTATTTTGGCGGTGGTAGACAGCGGCCATTTTCTGGAGGTACAGCCTCATTATGCACAAAATATCATTGTAGGTTTTGCCCGTATCAACGGACAGTCGGTGGGAATTGTGGCCAACCAGCCCAAGGTGCTGGCCGGAGTGCTCGACATTGCCAGTTCCACCAAAGCCGCACGTTTTGTCCGTTTCTGCGATGCTTTTAATATCCCGTTGATTACCTTTGAAGATGTCCCCGGTTTCCTTCCGGGAACCACACAGGAATTTGGCGGCATTATCAAGCACGGTGCCAAGTTGTTGTACGCTTTTGCCGAAGCTACCGTCCCGAAAATTACGGTGATTACCCGCAAGGCTTACGGAGGGGCTTATGATGTGATGTCGTCCAAACATATCGGCACAGATGTGAACTTTGCTTATCCCACGGCTGAAATTGCCGTAATGGGACCCGAAGGTGCGGTGAATATCATTTTCAAAAACCTGGATATCGAAGCCAGAAAAGAGAAAGTTCAGGAGTATCGCGATAATTTTGCCAGTCCTTTCAAAGCTGCCGAGGTGGGTTACATCGATGAGATAATTTATCCCCGCAATACCCGGAAGAAGCTGATTCAGGCACTGGAAATGTTATCCAACAAATCGGAAAGCAATCCACCGAAAAAGCACGGAAACATTCCTTTATAACCTGTAAAGCAGAGCGGTTAGGAAAGGTTTAAATTTCAAAAGGTAATTCCCGTACTATCTCTATGCCTTCGGGGGAAACCGATGCCTGTACGGGGATAATCTCCACACCGACAGCATGAGCTTTTTGCAACGTCTGGGCATAACCCGGGTCGATATTGTTGGCTGTACCGAATTTTTCCACATCCATACGTTGTATTACATACAGCATTACGGCACGTATGCCTTGCTTTTTTACCTGCATCAACGTTTCCAGATGTTTCCTGCCGCGGGTGGTAACAGCATCCGGGAAACGTGCAAAATCTCCTGCTTTCATGGTTACGTTTTTTACCTCCACGAAACATTTTTCCTGCTCGTTCTCCGCGTAGATGTCAAACCGGCTGTCGCCGAAAGCTACCTCTCTTTTCACGAAAGTATATCCGGAAAGCTTTTCAATTTTCCCATCACGGATAGCTTCAAAAGCCAGCAGGTTGGGGACAGAAGTATTGATGCCAATCCATCCTCCGTTCATGAAAATCATTTCCCAGGTAAATTTTGTTTTTCGTTTGGGATCGTCCACCGGGGTAAGATAAACCGGCGCACCCGTTTCGAGGCAGGTTTTCATCGTACCCGAGTTGGTACAATGCGCCGTTACCACGGTCCCATCGTCCAGCTCCACATCGGCCAGAAAACGTTTGTACCGTTTAATGAGCTTTCCGTGAACCAGCTTTTGTGTGAATTTCATAATTTATTTTTCATTTTTCAGCCGTACGGAAATCGGCCCGAAATTAGAGTTCTGCACACCGATAATGCCAAAATCAGTATCTCCGGGCCTGATATTTCTATCCAGGATATTGTATTCGTTCAGCTCGCTCAAAAACCTTTTATTGGCCGTTGCAGCCACAGCCATATTTCCGGCGGTAATGCCCGGCCCGATAACGATACCCACAGGAACGGCAACGGAAGAATAACCATTGGAAAAAATTACAGAGGTAAAGGAAAGCAGCAAATACGGCAAATAAGAAAAAACGCTTTGCCTGACTTTGTTTTTCACATCCACAGGCTGCATGGGATAAATGGGCGTATCTCCGGCATAGAAAATAAGGTCATCGTGCACATTGATTGTCCGGTCAGTTTTATTCGTCAGCTTAATAGCGATGACCTGCACCCCCCTTTTCAACTCTTTTTTCGCCAGTTTTTTATTTCCCTTTTCCTGTAAAACATTGTATTTATATGAAATGAGAATACTATCACGGGAAGTGTGTGCCGTATAATAAAGTTGCCTCGGGTTAATGGCTTTATAGGTAGCGGCGCATCCACTCATAAAAAATACGGAAAGCAGGATAATGGTTTGAATAAATATTTTTTTCATATTGTCAGCATTTGATGATTTACATTGATGAACACCTGACCAGTGACTATGGCAATAGAATCAATCAGACGTACAAAATTAAAAAAAATTACAGAAAAAGGAAGAGATTATTATTTTTTAACATTTGAGGTCATTACAAAAAGGTTTTTTGCCAAAGAAAAATTATTGTTACCGGAAGCACAACCTGCCTGAAGTTCAATATATTTGCAACCCAATAAAAGAGGATGACGTTAACGCCGAAAATATCGAAACGTAATTTTTACTCCCTGCTGTGGCATGCAGCATTTCTGGCCTTGTCGCGACCGTTTATGGATACGGACACCGTCATTCCTTCCATGCTGGTCGATGCGGGCGGTACAGCAGTACAGATTGGGATTATGACGGCCATCATGTTGGGAGGTGCCAGCATTACCCAGCTTATTTTTGCGCCATTTATCAGTAACTACCATTACAAAAAAGGATTCCTCCTGCTGGGGATTAATATGCGTATTCTGGCACTGTTGGGTATGGGGCTTATGCTTTATTTCTCAGCATTGTTGCAGCCCGGGCTCATTATTTGGCTTATTTTTCTGCTGATTACTATTTTTTCGTTCAGTGGTGCTTTTGCCAATGTGAGCTACATGGATATTTTGGGAAAATCGGTTTTACCTGAACTACGAAAGCCTTTTTTCTCACTGCGGCAAGCCATCAATGGTGTTATCTTGTTTATGGCAGCACTTGCCGCCAAGCATGTACTAACCACCATGGGTTATCCCCGTAACTATGCCATCATGTATTTCATTGCTTTTGGCGCACTGCTTATGGCATCAATGGGGTTTTGGCATCTACGCGAAGTGGTACCCTCCAAATTGACGGTACGAAGTCCTCGCCATTTTATGGAGCTCATTAAAATAGAAATCAAACAAAATCCCAGGTTAAAATACTTCCTCGGTTTTATCAATACCATGGGCATAAGCATCACGTTGTTGCCTTTTATTATTTTGTACGGAAAAGAAATATACCACACCCCGGGCGGGACAACCGGATGGTTTCTATTGGTGAAAATTATTGGAAGCGTTCTCGCTGCTTTTACCTTATTTTTTCTTGCCGGGAAATACAAATACCGTTACCTGCTTTACGGAGGAGCTATCCTGGCCTTTTTGCTACCGTTGCTCATGCTTTTACCCTTTCATTTGCCGGCACTGGCTGTTATTTTCTTTGTTGGAGGGGTTATTTTTACCGCTTACAGCATTACCAGAAATGGAATTTTGGTTGAGATTTCCGGTACCAAAAACCGTACACTTTACACCGGTATTGCCGGGGCAGGGAGCATACTTCCCGCACTTTTCCCGCTGGCTGGTGGCTGGATCATAAAACACTTCGGGTTCCTGCCGTTTTTTGCCCTGTTTATGCTGTTGGTACTTTCCTCACTGTTTTTTATCTACAAGCTCAACTGCAAAAAATAATCGATGAGCCAACCGGTTCAAGTGTCTGGCTGGACCTGTTTCCCCTGACCTGCCAATTTCATCTCTCCCTGACAACCTTCCCCGAATCCGTTCGCCGGAATGTTTTTACAAAAAGGATTTCTTTCGGAACCTCAAACTTTTCGAGATGTAATTTTATCTGCTGCCGTAACTCTTCTACTCGGGATTCAGGCCACGGGTCCGACTCAATCCGTAATAACGGCCTTTCGCCAAGCAAATTATCCGGCTGTGCAACGAGATAAAAAGGAGCTGAAATCCACTTTGCGAGTTTTTGTTCAATTTGTTCGGGAAACAGCTTCACCCCACCACTGTTGATAACATTGTCGGTCCTGCCCAACACACGAAAACTGCCATCGCCGGAGCGTTCAACCACATCATGTGTCTCCATATTGTCGATACCGAGATGCGGGGCGGTGATACGCAGACAACCCTCGCTGTTTTGGCTCAATAAAATGCCGGGCAACGGGACAAACCCATCCGTTCTATCCCTGCCATTTACTTTCCGCAAAGCAATGTGCGACATCGTTTCCGTCATGCCGTAGCTGTGCCATACCTGTGTTTTCAAGGTTTGCAGTTTCTCTTCCAGCAAAGACGGAAGTGCCGAACCACCCAGCAACAGTTTTTTTATACGGTTCATAAAAACTGTTCCTTCTCCTGTTTCCAGCAGTTTCTTAGCCTGTGCCGGTGTCATGGCGGCAAAATCCAGCTCCGGTGTCCACTCGCTGTATGGATACAGCTTTGGCTCAACAGAGTATAAATCCAGTTTCCCGACAAACGCCCGAACAAGCATCATTTTGGCAGCAATGTACCGGATAGGAAGGCATAACAGCACCTTGTCGCCGGGTGTCAACCCGAAAAAATTCAGCGTCATGCGCGCACTAACCTCCATAAATTTCTTTTGCAGCCTGATTTTCTTCGGCTGGCCCGTTGAACCGGAAGTCTGTGCTATTATTTCATCGGAACCGGATAACCAGTCGATGACAAAATACATCAGTTCCTTTTTCCATGGTGCCGGCGACCAGTTTTCTTTCAAATGGGTGTAGGCATACTTCAGGTGCCAGGAGGCATCAAAAGCCTGCATGTTCAGGCGAAGTATTTTTTTTTCGTGTACCAAATTTTCAATGTTTATGGTACGAAAATAGTTTTTTTTCTCAAGTGTCGGCTATCCTGTATTGCTTCAGACAACCAAATTTGAAGCGTTAATAAAAAGGTAGTTTTGGAGGGTTCACGCCAAAACCGCAAAGAAAGCGCAAAGACCGCAATTCATTTGCTTACCAAAAGTTCATTCGGATTTGCAATCCGAATGTTAAAGAGAAAGTGGATTTCTAATCCGATGAAAGATTACTGTGAAGCAAGGCCTGAAGCGGTTCATTAAAAACAATTCGTTATCTGAATAAATATTCCACCCCTGCCTGAAAGCCCAGAGTAAACCGGGTGTCGGGCAGGTTGCGGTAGCTGCCGGCATAAGGGTCGCTGCCGCTGTCCTGGTTGCCGTTCATCACCAGTTTGATGTCGCCAAAAGGCGTCAGGTTCAGCCGGAAACGGTTGCCCAGCGGGAGGGAAAAAGCAGCCCCCAACCGGAAGGTAAGTCCCAGGGTTGCCGGTATTTTCAGGTTATCTTCGCTGACCGGATTGTTGGCATAGGTGGAAATGATTTGGTAACCCACGACCTTGTTCAGCACCAGCCCGGTAAGCAATCCCAATCCGGCTCTTTTGGACAGATGGGCCACCGTTATGTTCACCAGAAACGGAAAGTCGAGGTACTGCATGTCGTACTCCTTTTTGGTCAGGGGGTTAATGCCCGTAGGATTTACGTCGTAATAATAACTTTTCGTGGCATAATCGATGCCGGTGCTTACTTTTACGTTGCGAAAGCGTTTGGAAACCAGCAGGGAAAAACCGTAGTTGAAATGGTTTTTTGTGTTACCGCCGAAAAACGGGTAGTAGCAGGCGGTGCCGGCCTCCAGCGACATGCCGCCTTTGTCCTGTGCCTGCACAGCGATAGTGCCAGTAAGCAGAAGTACCAGAAAAATGTATTTGTACATGAGTTTGCGTATTTATTTCTGCCGTCAGCACAAATTCGTTAAAAGGATATAGAGCAGAGTGTTTCACGCAAAGGTCGCAAAATTTTTTCGCAAAGCACGCAAAAAAAACTGCTAAGAATATCCGAAATCAGCCCTCTTTGATCTTTTGGTCCAGCGTTTTCGACCAGGCCAAAAGTTGTTTATGAAGTTCACTTCCTGCCGGTGATTTCCGCAGAAACACGCGGCTGTATTTTTTAAAATATTTCAGGGTGTCATCCAACGACAGGTCATAAAGGATTAACCTGGCGGCCAGTCCTTTGCGTACTTTAACTACACCGGTAAAAACTTTCGGGTTGTTAAAAACAGCTGCGAGGGTGGCAATGGCCATTACCTGCGGGATGGCGGCAAACCGGAAAATGCTCTTGTCTTTAAGTAACCTCAGATAATCTACTACGTCAGGGAGATGCCCCAGTGCATTCATTACCATCTCGTTCAGGCAATCCAGCGATTTGGGGGCATGTGGATTCTCCGTAAAAAAAGTAAGTTTATCGGCATATTTTCCCCAAATCTCTTTGGGCCAGAAAGTACGGTCGGAAAAAAGGTCTTCATGATAATCACGGATAATGTTGGTCTTTTGCAGGAACAGCCCCATGGAATTGGAAAGGTCATGCTGGCTTTTTAAACCGGGGCTTTCCAATCCTGAAGCGGAAAACAGTTCGGAAAGTCCTATTCCCACCAATCCGGCCACATAGTGACAGTAAAGGTTGTAATCTTCAATGGTTACTACCTCTTTTTCTGCAAAATCGGCCATGCCGTTGCCCATTTTTTTTGTAATGTCCACAATCACATCGCGGTAACCTTTGTCCAGTCCCTTAAAAAACCGGATGACTTTGTCATAATGGGCCAATAGTACCCGGTAATCTTCCTGGTCGCCAATATTTTGCAAAGTAAAATCTTCGTCGTAGCTTTTTTTATAAAAGTTACGCAGCAATTCGAGTTTCTCGGCTTGTGGAAAACGCATGTCATCTTCAATGGTATCCAGTGCCCGGAGTACGAGGTAAAAGACACAAACCCCATTTCTCAGGTTTTCGCTCAGTTGTTGGATGACAACAGCAAATGAACGGGAAACTTTGCTTAACGCTGCACAACAAAAGTCCTCATCATTCAATGTCATAGCCAGCGTATTCAGCGGTTCTTTAGGAACCGCAAATCTCTGGCCTTTAATCTTTAAACTCAAAAGGGCCCTGACTTCCCGCGGGTGAAGTGCCGATTTGTATAATGTCGGTATCATTTACCTCGTTTTTGGCAAATCTATGAATTTTAGACTTATGAAGCCTTTAATTCGGGGAATTTTAATTGAATGGAAATTATTCTTTTCTTTGCATAAAACTATAAAGACGGAATATCATTTTGAATTGCCTGATATTTAATTAATTATTACTTTGTCTGTTTTTGAATAAACCATACGCCGTATGGCGATTGGCGTAAAATTTTTTAAGAAAGATCAGAAAATGAATAAATACGATATCATTATTGCCGGTGCCGGGCCGGGCGGTTTGACAGCTGCTGTTGAACTGAGTAAGAAATTTAAAATTCTTATTATTGAACGGCGGAAACCCGGAACGACTTCTTCTACGTGGTACAGTTATGCCGACCGGGTCAAGAAATATGATATTGAAGAAGCCGTTGTCGCCCGGTTCGACCGTATCCGTTTTACTTCGCCCACGCAGGAACACGACATGATGGATGAGGCCGTTACTTTGGACCATAACAAGGTGCTGCAAATATGGCTTGAACGTGCCAAAGCCAACGGTGCGGAGGTACGGCAGGAAACTTTTCGTGATTATGCATACAAAGAAGACGGCGTGGTGGTGAAAACCAGCGAGGGGGAATACTTTGCCCGGCTGCTTATCGATGCCATGGGTTCCGGTTCGCCCATTGTGGAGAAACACAACCTCATCAAACGGCATGATGCCTGGGTGATATGGGGTGGAATGATTGAACACAAAAAGCACGAGAAACCGTATGTGTTGGAATACTATCCGTTGAACGACAAAGACAATACCTATGTGGGGCTTCATCCCCATTCCGGTACCATCACAAATATTTATGTTTTTCAGGGCCGAAGCAACACCATGGGCAATCCGGCTGAGTTGAAGGATATTTTTGAGAAAACCATCAAGGAACTGGAACCCGAAGGGAAAAAGATACAGAACCTGGGTGGAACCATTGTCTCAGGCTCTTTAAAAAAGTACGCTTTGGATAACGTTATTTTCTTCGGGGCATCCGGCATGCTCAACCCTGATGGCTGTGGCATGGGCTTTAATGAGATTCTGAAACAGTATCAGGTCTTTGCCAAAGGAGTTGCCAAAGCCATGAAAAAAAACAGGCTGGACCAGAAAACACTTTCCAAAATAGCCCAATCGCTGCGTAACCAGGAAACCATGAATTTTCAGAAAATTATCGGTGCGTTCTCGCTTTATTTTATTAAAAGCAAAGGCAAATGGGATGGTGGTGTGAAGTGGCTGAATGCCATGGGCGAAGACAGTAAATACTGGATGCGCAACGAGTTTACCATGGATTGGATTATGCGTGCCAACCTGCGCCTGCATAAAGTTATCCCCATTACCGAAACGGTAAGTATGATTCCCATGGACAACCTCGCTTTCGTTTTGGAACAACTGGCACGGTTTTCTGTCAAAGCCGCTACTTCCGTAGTGAAAAATAAAATGAAGAAATAGCCTGGCTATCCCAATGGCCATTTCCCCTTCCGTGAAACTGAAAAAATTTCATGTACCTTTGCGGGGACAATAAATAGTATGTTATGAGCAAAAGGGAATGGAAGAAAATCCGTGATTTTGAAGAAATAAAATTCGAACGCTGGAACCATATTGCAAAGATAACCATCAACAGGCCAAGATATTATAATGCTTTTACGCCGACTACAACTTTAGAAATGGCTGTGGCCATGGACATTTGCCGTGAAGACATGACCCTTTACAGCGTGGTGCTCACAGGCGAAGGCGACAAGGCTTTTTGTGCCGGTGGCGACCAGAATGTGAAAGGCAAAGGCGGTTACATTGGCAAGGATGGTATTCCGCGCCTGAACGTGTTGGATGTGCAACGCAAAATCCGGAGTATCCCCAAACCGGTAATTGCCATGGTGAACGGTTTTGCCATTGGCGGCGGCCATGTGCTGCATGTGGTTTGCGACCTGACGATTGCTTCCGAAAATGCCCGGTTTGGCCAGACAGGCCCCAAAGTGGGCAGTTTCGATGCCGGGCTGGGTTCCTCCTACCTGGCCAGCATAGTCGGGCAGAAAAAAGCCCGCGAAATCTGGTTCCTCAACAGACAGTACACGGCACAGGAAGCATTAGAAATGGGAATGGTCAACAAAGTGGTTCCGTTGGAAAAACTGGAAGACGAAACCGTGGACTGGTGCCTAACCATGCACAAACGCAGCCCCATGGCCCTGCGTATGATTAAGCTGGGGCTGAATGCCGAGCTGGACGGACAAATCGGGTTGCAGGAATTTGCAGGCAACGCCACTTTACTCTATTACATGACCGATGAGGCGCAGGAAGGGAAAAATGCTTTTCTCGAAAAACGGGAACCCGATTTTCATAAATATCCAAAATTCCCATAACAGGAATTATTCTTTCAATGATTTGTAAATGACGACAGAACGTTCCCGGTTTTCCATATGGGTTGAAGCTTTCCGCTTGCGGACGCTGCCGCTGGCCGTGTCCACCATCCTCACAGGCAGCTTTCTTGCTGTCGCTGATGGTTTGTATCGCGGTTGGATCATCGGGCTGGCTTTACTGACTACGCTGTTTCTGCAGATTTTATCAAACCTGGCCAATGACTATGGCGATGCCCTCAAAGGAACGGACAATACCGAAAGGGTAGGGCCGGAGCGGACCGTGCAAAGCGGACAAATTACACCGCGGCAAATGAAATCGGCCATTATCCTTTTTTCGTTGCTCTCTTTTGTTTCCGGACTGGCCTTGCTCTATGTGGCTTTGGGGACATATGTTGTTACTGCCCTGTTGTTTCTTGTGATAGGGCTAGCTGCCATTGCCGCCGCCATAAAATATACTACCGGCACCCATGCCTATGGTTATAAAGGCCTTGGCGACTTTTTTGTGTTTGTCTTTTTCGGCCTGGTGGCGGTGGTGGGAACTTACTATCTCAACAGCTTGCAGTTTCAATGGCGGCTGTTGCTGCCGGCCACATCCATGGGTTTTTTAAGTGCCGGGGTGCTGAACCTCAATAATATGCGCGATATGGACAACGACCGTACTTCAGGAAAACATACCATTGCCTCCCGGATGGGTTACGCCAGGGCAAGGGCTTATCACGCTTTGCTTGTCAGTTTTGCCCTGATTTTTGCTGCGGTTTATGTTTTGCTGGATTTTCATTCTGTTTGGAATTTACTTTTTGTGCTCACTGTCCCGTTGTTTATTCGTGATTTGGTACGAATCTTCAAAACAGGGGACAAAGCCCTGCTTGACCCCTACTTGAAACGGCTGGCACTCTCCACGCTGTTGTTTTCGGTGCTTTTTGGGATAGGCATCTGTTTATAAATGGTTTTTTACCACAAAGGAAACGAGGGATTACACGGAGGGGCACCAAGGATTATGTTAACTTTTCAGGTCGTCCAGGACCTGAAAAGTTGAAAGCACAATGATTTAATACCAAGTAGCTCATTCGGATTTGTGCTATGGTACTCCTTCGGAGTAATCCGAATGTTATGGGCTTAAGGATTTTCAATCCGTTCTTTCCCGGATTTCAAATCCGCAAACCCTTTTTGGGCCGGGATAACATATCCCGACCAGCTGGGTCAATTCGAATCGCCTGTGGAAAAACTATCGATAACCGTAATAAAGTCTTATCGCGAACGCAGGTTAGTAAACAAATATCCCATGCGGGGAGCGGATGGTCAGTTTTTTTTCAACTGATTTTTCTAAATGGCCGACTACCCTTGCTTCCAAATGAAAACTTTCGGCAATGGCTATCAAAGAAGGGGCAATTTCTTCGGGAACATACAATTCCATGCGATGTCCCATATTGAAAACCTGGTACATCTCTCTCCATGGGGTGCCGGATTGATGATGAATCATCTCAAAAAGTGGCGGCACGGGGAAAAGATTGTCTTTGATAACATGCAGTTTGTCAACAAAATGTAGCACTTTTGTCTGTGCGCCTCCACTGCAATGAACCATACCGTGGATTTGCTTTTTGTATTCTTTGAACAAGGCCTTAATCACGGGTGCGTAAGTACGGGTAGGGGAGAGTACCAGTTTTCCCACATCGATGCCCGCTACCGGTGAAGGGCCGGTAAGTTTCAGCTTTCCGGTGTAAACCAGCTTATTCGGTACAAGCGGATCGTAACTTTCCGGAAAAGCCCTTGCCAGGGCATGTTCAAAAACATCGTGGCGTGCAGAAGTGAGGCCGTTGCTGCCCATACCGCCATTGTAACACTCTTCGTAAGTTGTCTGTCCGTAAGAAGAGAGCCCCACAATCACATCGCCTGGGTGCATCCTGTTTTCAATAATTTCAGAACGTTTTATGCGGGCGGTAACGGTGGAATCCACGATGACCGTACGTACCAAATCGCCCACGTCGGCTGTTTCGCCTCCCGTAAGGTAGATTTCCACGCCCCATTTTCGCATCTTTTCCAGGAATTTTTCCGTACCATTAATCAGGGCCGAAACCACTTCGGCGGGCAGGCGGTTTTTGTTGCGGCCAATGGTGGACGAAAGCAGGATGTTGTCGGTAACGCCCACGCAAAGCAGATCATCCGTATTCATCACAACCGCATCCTGTGCAATGCCTTCCCAGACACTCAGGTCGCCTGTCTCTTTCCAGTACATGTAAGCCAACGCCGATTTTGTCCCTGCACCATCGGCATGCATAATGTTACAATAAGCTTTGTCATTTCCCAGGATATCCGGGATTACTTTACAAAAAGCGTTGGGGTACAATCCTTTGTCCAAATTTTTGATGGCTGCGTGGACATCTTCTTTGGAAGAGGAGACGCCCCTGCCTTCGTAACGTGATGGTTCCGGATTTTTATTTTTCATCAAAAATAAGCTCGTGTTTCTGCGTGTCGAAATGATATTTCCCAAACTTCCTTAGGATGAAATCGCCAAAGACAATACCAAAATTGAGCCGGTAGTTAACGATGACACGGATATTTTGTGCCGTTTTGTTGGCAATCCTAATCTGGTCAAAATGGATTACTGCATGATCGGCAATGGTGTTGTTTTTCAGGATTTCCGAGGCATTTCCTTCAAAGTTCTCCTTACTGATTACGCCATCGTTGAGCAATTCGAGTGCTTTTTTCAGGGAAATCATTCCGCTGCTGTTTCGCTCATACACAAAAGATTCGGCATAACCATTGATCAGACAGTTTGTTATGTAAAGCCCTGTCTTCTTGTCCGCTATGAAAGAGGCACTGTTTTCGTGTGGATTGATGGCAATATGGACGGCAGCAGTATCAAGGGCCACATTGGTGGATTTAGGAACAAAATCTTTACGCAATACCCTGAATTCCGTTCGCCGGTTCAGGGCGAAAGCTGCTTCTTTTTCCGCTTTGCTTTGAAGTGAGTTTATAAATGCATCATCCAGTGTAGTCCCTTTTTTAAAGAGGAAGCCATCTTTTACAATATTTTTTTGCAGTGTCCGCGGTATCCTCTCGCCATAGCCTTTGGCCACAAGCCTTTTGGGATCAATTCCGCGCATAATGAGGTAATCTACTGCCGAACGGGCCCGTTTCTGAGACAGGATATCGTTGTATTCTTTGGTGTCGCGCGAGTCGGTATGTGAGCCGAGTTCGATAACCAGATTTGGGTTGTCACGTAGTGTCTGGATCAGGCCCTGCAACGAATCCTGGTATTGTGGCTTCAGGTTCCATTTGTTCAAATCATAAAGTATGTCGGGCAATACAATGGGTTTTTGCGAAATAGGTTTAAGCACAATATCTTTTTTGAAATCTTTACTGAACTCTACTCCGGCTGTGGTAAACCTCCCGATGTTGTTGAAATAATTCTCTTTGCTAACCTTTACTTCGTATGTCGTACGGGGTTTTATCTGGCTTTTGCCGAAAGAGTAAAAGCCTTTGTTGTTGGTAATCGTCTTTACGGTAAGTCCGTTTGAACCAATTAGTTGAACCGTTGCATTTGAAACGCCAAACAGCGTACGGTTGTCGGTAACGGTTCCCGAAAGGGTAAATTCCAGGGGAGGCTGAATGAAATAGTAAATATCTTCTTTTCCGCGGCCTCCTTTGCGGTTAGAGCTAAGGTAGCCCCACGATTCTGTGGGATGAAAAATAAGGCCGAAATCATCGTAGGTAGAGTTAATGGGGTATTTCAGGTTAACCGGTTTTCCCCAATGACCGGAAGAATCGATTTTGCTTTCAAATATATCCAGGCCGCCCATGCCCCCGTGCCCGTTAGAGGCAAAATAGAGGGCCGTGTCCCCACGCAGGAAAGGAAACATTTCATCGCCTTTGGTGTTGATGATGGCCCCAAGATTGACCGGCGGGCCGAATGCAACACCTTTGCTGGTACGTACGGAGACCCAAAGGTCTTTTCCCCCGAAACCACCTTTGCGGCTCGATGAAAAATAGATGGCCAGGCCATCGCTGCTCAGCGTTGGTTGCCCTACGGTTTGCGTTGTGTCCACGCCGTGGATAACCAGCCGGTGTGCCTGCCCCCAGGTTCGGCCAATACGCCGGGAGGTATAAATCTGACATCCCATTTTTTTGTCAGGAATCTGCGGGCAACGTGTAAAATAGAGCGTATTGAAACGGCTGTTGGCTTGTGCTGCCCCTTCGTTGGCGGTGGTGTTGATGTGCTTGTTTTTGTCCAGCAGTACCGGTGTGCCCCATTCGCCTTTCCTGTCCTGGCGCGCGGTAAACAGGTCGCTGAAATTCTGTCCTGTCCATTTATCTTTGGCTTTTCCGGTAACGCCATCCCGGGTGGAGGTAAAGACAATCTCGTTGTAATTGTCTGAGATGAAAGCCGGGGCAAAATCCGCTTCACGCGAATTGAGTTTTTTTACATCGGTAACCTTGTACTTGGAAGGGTTGTCTATCCAATGCTGGATTTTTGCCGCTGATTCGGCACCCAGCTTTCCCCTTGGGTCGTCGGGAACCCTTTCAGCGTAAGCCTTGTATTGTGTAATGGCATCATCGTATTTCCCATCAATTTTCAACACATCGGCCAGGTGAAGCAAAATATCGGGATGGTTTTTTGCCCAGCCATACCGCACCAGTCTTCTGTAAACAGCCTCGGCCCGTCTGTAATTTTCCGTAAAACGATAGCAATCGGCCAGCCGGTAAGAGATACGGTTTTTCTCTTCACGGTTGTTTTTTATTTTTGTGTAAGCTTTCTTATACTTGTCGATGGCTGCGTAGTACTGCTGACGGGCAAACAGTTCGTCTGCGGCATGTGCCGGACTTTTTTTCTGGGCAAAAGAAAACAGGGGCAATAATGCCACAAGAAAAAACAGAATATATTTGGTGTGTGGTTTTTTCATGGTTTTGTTTTTCCCGGTCTTACGCTTTTTTTGTTTGGATGCTGTTAATTTCTGCCATTGGGCCATTATCTTTTGGTGCTTACCGATTTTTCTGCCGGTTTTATTTTTACCTGATGATTGGCCGTTTCGTTTTCCGGTTTCGGTTCATCTTTTTTTAATTTTTTCTTTGTGCCGGAGGCCGTTTTGGTCCCGGCCTTTGGTTTGGGCTTTGTGGACGTTTTGCTGGCTGCCGTCTTTTTCTTTTGTGCCTTACGGGTGGTGGAAGCAGGCTTTTTAGCGGCTGTTTTGGCCTTGTCAGGACTGGTTTTTACACCTGTTTTTTTTGTGGAAGCCGTTGTCTTCGGTTTGGTACGTGTTTTCGGTTTCGGTTGAGCTTTTTCTGTTTCCCCCTCCTCTTTAACTGTTGTTTGCTTTTCTTCTGCCTCTTTTTGTTTTAGGTAATCATCCCGTTTTTTATTGCGTTCGATTCGGTCAGCTTCCCGGGTAATTTCGGTTTTTACATCTTCTGAGGCCCGTTTTATCTCATTGATAAATTTCCCCAGGCCCCGTGCCAATTCAGGAATTTTTCCCGGTCCGAAAACGAGAAAGATAGCCAATACAATCAGGAAAATTTCTCCTGAGCCCAAATCAAAAAATAGTAAAACCAACCCTTTAAATTTTTGTCTTTCGCAAAAGTAAAAAAAATCCCCATGAGCCGGATTTTATTCTTGCAAAGTTGTTTTTGATTTCTTTTTACTTTCTACAAAGCCATTATGAAAGACCTCCTTGCTCTGTAAATTTCCAAGCGTATCATAAGTTAGCCATACCCCGTCCTGCAGAGCGTTTTTATATTGCCCGCGAACAATCAGCGTGCCATTGATGTCATACACGCGAAAGTCTCCCTGCAACGTGTCGTTTACGTAGGTTCCTGAGGTAGATACTTTTCCATCGGGAAAATATTTGATCCAACGCCCGTTTTTGTGCCCGTTTTTGTAGTCGGTCAGCTCGGAAGGCCTCCCTGTTTCCGGATAGAAAATGATGGTAACCCCCTGTTTTATTCCATCCTTGTAATTTTCTTCCAATACAAGTTTGCCATCTGTTTCGCTGTAATAGAGCCAGGTACTGTCTTTTTTGTGCCCGATAAATTTACCTTCTGCCATAAGTTTTCCATTTAGCTGATAGGATTTCAGATGGGCTGTCCGTCCGCTATCGGCATAGGTCATTGTAGCTTTTAATATCCCTGAAGGATAATAGTAAATGAAAGTGCCATAAGGCTTTCCGTTGTAGAACTGTCCTCTGTACCGGATGGTTCCGTTACTGTAGGCACCTATCCACTTTCCCTGTCGCAGGCCCCGGTTGTCGGTATGGTTTTGGGCTTTTACCAGGGATAACGATATCACTGAGAAAAACACCATTATCAATAGTTTCTTCATTTCTTGCTGCTGCTTGGTTGAAATGTTTTAATTTTATCGCCTGACAAAAATAGCATCAATTGAACGAATATTCTTCAAAATTATTGGAATCGGCAGTAAAAGAATTGTCGCGGCTGCCGGGCATCGGCAAGCGGACGGCCCTTCGGCTGGCTTTACATTTGCTGCGGGAAGACATTTCGGTATCGCAACATCTCGCCGAAGCTTTGGTAAAAATGCGGGAAGACATCATGTTTTGTAAGCGTTGCAACAATATTTCCGATACGGAATACTGTGAGATATGCAGCAATCCCAAACGCGATGAGCAAACGGTTTGTGTGGTGGAAGACACACGCGATGTACTCGCCGTGGAAAACACGTCCCAGTTTAACGGGTTGTACCACGTGCTGGGCGGCATTATCAATCCCATGGAAGGCATTGGCCCCAACGACCTGAACCTGATGCACCTCACAGAACGTATTCGTACGGAAGATATTAAAGAGATAATCCTGGCTTTGCCGGCTACCGTGGAGGGCGACACCACCGGTTATTATATTTACAAACTTTTATCGCCGTTTGGGCTGCGCATCACCACCATTTCGCGTGGTGTGGCCGTAGGAAATGAGTTGGAATATACCGATGAGATCACGCTCGGCCGTTCCATCCTGAACCGGTTGCCTTTTGAAGAATCGAACCGGCGGTAGGGTTGTGTAATTATTATTGCCGGAAGCCGGAAGTCAGAAGAAAATTGCTTTTCGAATTCAGGTTATCAGATTGGTTTGCTATTGCTATGAATGAAAAAAACTTCCGTCTTCGGTCTTCTGACTTTTCTTAAAAAATGTACATTGGACACTACAATAATAATTTACCCGCTAAAATGGCAGTAGAACCACTTTCTTCATGAAATATCGGTTTTGTAAACCACGTTTCTTTCGGCCAGCCCTGTGAGCATGAAACTGACAATTTTTTCATCTTTGCCCAGCAGCTCCGGTACCACAATCCCCTTTTGCGAATGCAATCCCGAAGCCATCAGCCGGACAGCCTGTGAAGCAGCGTAAGCCGTTGTCCGGGCCATGCTGTGGGTGTTGGTTTCCGTATCATAGCGGTCAAACAAATCAAAGACATAACGCAGGTTTTTTCCGGCTTTTTTCCCTTCCACCACAATTTTCATTACGGTCAGGTCTTCTTCGCCCGCTTCCAGCTGCCATTGTTTGAACAGCAATTTGCTGGTCATTTCCAGTGGAGAGACGGCCTGTCCGCGAAAATCTATTTTTTCCGTATCAAAAAAACCATTTTCGGCCAGCAATTTAATTTTTTCGGCATAACTGGGATAACGCAATGTTTTCTCCCGCATGTTTTTGGCTTTCAGCGTAAACATAAGCGAGCGCAAGCCATCGCTGTTAAAAGCTTCCAGCGTCCCAACCCCTTCAAATTCCAGCAATTCAATTTCTGTCAACGGTGGTTTGGTTACAATTTTCCCGTTTTCCACCAGGCGTGCCGGGCGGGTGTATTCTTCAATGACATCGGTGGGCGAGAAAACCGCTTTGTATTCCCACGGAAGCTTCCTGACCACCGGCAATCCACCCACAAAGATATCCAGTTTGTCCACTTCGTCCATTTTGGAGGCGGCAAAACCGGCCAGCAGGTTACTCATGCCAGGTGCCACGCCCATATCCGAGATAACACGCACTTCTTTGGCCCGGGCCAATTCCGACAAACCGAAAACATCTTCCGGGTAAAAAGCAATGTCCACGCAGTCCTTTCCGGATTTTATCACGGTTTTCAACGTATTGTACCCCATAAATCCGGGAACGGCATTTACCACCAAATCAAAAGGTTTCAAAAGCTTTTTTAGCTCATCGGTTTCCATCAGATCCAGATGCTTTTTGCCCAGTTCAATTTCGTAAATATTTTCAAGTCGCTGCCAGCTTTTATCGGCGACAGTAACATCGAAATTTTTATCTTTTGCCAAATCGATGGCCAGCGGTTTCCCGATAAGGCCGGCTCCCAGAACAATAACTTTTGTTTTCACAGGCTTAGTTTTTAAATTATTTTGAAGGTTCTGTTTTTCCGGTTTCAGCTAAAATAATGCCGATAATGACCACAGACATCCCGATAAGTTTTCTTGTGGTAAACTGTTCGCCAAGCAGATAAAAGGCGAAAATAATGGTAAAAACAGGTATCAGGTTCGTGTATAAACTTGATTTTATCACGCCAAGATATTTCACCACATAGGTGTAAAGGACGTACGCCACCGAAGAGGCAAAAATGCCGAGCATCAACAGGGAGGCAATGGTTGCCATCCCCGGACGGATGGTAGCGAAAGCCGGCCCGTCGATAAAAAGAAAAAACGGCAGGAAGAATAGTGAACCCAGCATATTTTGCCAGGTGATAATGGTTACGGGGTTGTATTTAAAGCTTAGCTTTTTCAAAGCCACCACATAAAAAACAGCCGAAAAGACGGCCAGGAACAGCAAGGCAATCCCCCACGGATTGGCATTCAAACCAAAATCTTTGTTTATGATAATCAGCAACAGCCCGCCGAATGAGACCAGCAGTCCCACAATATTTACCGGTTTCAGCCGCTCTTTATAAAAATAATAGGCGGCAAAAGGCGCAAAAAGCGGGATGGTGGCCACGATGATGGAACTCAGGGAAGCCGGCACAAGGCTTAGCCCGTAATTCTCGCCCACAAAATAGAGAAACGGGTTTAAAAAAGCACTTCCGAGGAAAAGCAGGCGGTCTTCCTTTTGAACCGGTTTCAACCGGCCGGTAACATATCCAAAAAGGAAAAGCACCACAAATGAAATGAGCAACCGGAAATAGATGGTTGTCAGCGGAGAATAGACTTCAAAGACAATTTTAGACCATATGTACGACATCCCCCAGAACAACATGGAGATAAACGCAAGGATATGGACCTGAAATTTTTTCATCGGTGTTTGGGTGCCTTAAATCTGTGTTTGTATTCAAGATATGGCAGTAAAAACACTTTTACGGAGCCGACAATGATATTGGCTTCCACATAAATGGGATAGCGGTGCTTGTCGGTGGTAACGTAAACGATTAATGGATCAGTATCGGAGAAAAATGTACTGTTCAGGATAACTGCTTTGTACACATCACAGTCTATGACATCCTTTTTGTATTTCATTTCCCCTTTGCCTGCATAAACGATGTAATACGTTGTCTTTTTCCCATCTACAATTAATGGGACGGGTATCGTGTCGCCAATGGCTATGGAATCCGTGTTCAGGATACGCAGGTAGTAAGTGGCACTGAGGACATCGTAAATGGACTTTCTCAACGAAAGGATGGTGTCTTTTGCAGGATGCCGTGTGGCCTCAGTATGAACATTAACAGTGTGTTTGTCCCAATGAAAATTGTAAATATTGTGGATGTAATAGCCGCCCTCCAGTGTGTTTTTCTCATAAAACAAGGGCTTAAAACCTTTTTGTGATACTATGGCCTGGTAATGGTCTTCCATCGTAAAAATAAAAGCGTATTTTTTCAGTGAAAAACCGGAAGCCACAAAATGTATGGCAGGTACGCCGTTGTAGGTCGTAGTGTCTGATATCAAGTCTGCATAACCTGCATATACCCAGATAGGCCCCAGGTTGTAATAGACGTGCAGTTTTAGGTCTTCGTGTGGCACAAACGGGTAGCTTGCTTTGGTTTGGGCAAAGCCCCCGGCTGAAAAAAGAAACAGGAACAAGCTGAAAAACAGAAAGATGATTTTTTTTGTCATAGTTTTTCTGAAAAATTCAAAAGTAAGGAAAAAGTAGCATTTTTTGCCCTCCGAAAAGAGTTCTCCTCGGGATGGACAGAAATGGGCAATGGAAAACCGGCTTTACCGAGTCTTTTTGGGGAATTACAAAAAAAGGAGGTGTTCAAAAAAATAGTTTTAAAAGTTTTGCGCACTTTGCGTGAAACTCCCTTTTTGAACAGCCCCTTTTTATAGCGAGACTGGGAATTGAACTCAGGTCCGCCTCAGGCGGATATGAATCCTCCAAAACAATCCCAACAAAAAAAGCCAGACTGTTTTTCTGGCTTTCTATTGTAGCGAGACTGAGAATTGAACTCAGGACCTCCGGGTTATGAATCCGACGCTCTAACCAACTGAGCTACCTCGCCGTTTTGAGGCTGCAAAATTAAAAAATTAAATGATTATGCAAATATTTTTTCAGGTTCATTTTGGTTTTGGCAACCTGACCCGAATAACTCAGGTTATAACCCGATAGATTGTTCATCGATATTACGCTATTTTTGTAAAAATTTAACGTTATGCCACAGGAAATTGAGCGGAAGTTTTTGGTAAAAAGCAACTATAAACCTTTTGTTACCAAAGCAGAAAGGGTTATTCAGGGATATTTGTCGTCGGTGCCGGAAAGGACAGTCAGGGTCCGCATCAGGGATGGACGGGGTTATCTGACGATAAAAGGCCGGATGAACGATAGCGGTACCAGCCGGTATGAATGGGAAAAGCAAATAACGGCAGAAGAAGCCGGAGAGTTGCTCCGTTTGTGTGAACCCGGGGTGATAGACAAAATCCGCCAGATTGTTCCATCCGGTAACAACCTGGTTTTTGAAGTAGATGAGTTTCATGGTGAAAACGAAGGGCTTACTGTTGCGGAGATTGAACTCCCCGACGAAAATTTCTCTTTTGACAAACCCGATTGGCTGGGAGAGGAGGTTACCGGCGACAAACGGTACTATAATTCCATGCTGACAAAAAATCCTTTTAAGAACTGGCACTCATAGACTCCTGATAAACGATTATTGTTAATTTTGTAAGATAAAAAACAGGTCATCTGCTATGAAAAAGATAATTATTTTATTGGGGTTTGTATTTTTTATGTTTCAGGCCCAGGGCCAGCAAAAAACAACAAATTCAGTTCGTGCCGCTTTGAAATTTGATCAAACGGCCCATAATTTCAACAAAATCTATTACAGCTCGGAGGGAACCCATAATTTCAAATTTGTGAATACCGGCAACGAACCGTTACTTTTGTCGCGGCCCCGTTCTTCCTGCGGTTGCACTGTCCCCACCTGGCCCAAAGCACCGATACTTCCCGGCGATTCGGGAGTTATCAGCGTAACATACAATACGCATATCATTGGGAGGTTTAACAAAACGGTTACCGTTTATTCCAATGCGGATAAACCGGTTGTGCTTCATATTCAGGGTGAAGTGGTTCCCCGTCCGAAACCTATGTTACCGGTAAAACAGGCCAATGATGCAGGAACACCTATTCGAAAATAACTAACAAAAAATATCATGCCAAAAATTTCATTAAAAGGGCAACAGATGCCCGAATCGCCCATTCGCAAACTGGTACCTTTTGCTGACGAGGCCAAGAAAAAAGGCCGGAAAGTTTATCACCTCAACATTGGACAACCCGATATTGAAACGCCGGAAGTAGCTTTGAATGCCGTCCGCAACTACGGCCATAAGGTGATTGAATACAGCCATTCTGCCGGGATGCTTTCGCTACGCCAGCGTCTCACAGATTATTATAAAACGGTAAACATAGAGGTTACCGCCGACCAGATTATTGTGGGAACCGGTGCTTCCGAAGCCTTGCTGTTTGCTTTCCAGAGTATTATGGACCCGGAGGATGAGGTCATTATTCCCGAACCTTTTTATGCCAACTACAACGGTTTTGCCACCAATGCCGGGATTCGGGTGAAACCTATCGTGTCGGATATTGAAAGTGGGTTCGCACTGCCCCCCATGGAAGCTTTTGAGCAGGCCATTACGGACAAAACCAAAGCCATTCTGATTTGTAATCCCAACAACCCTACCGGCTATCTTTACTCCAAAGAGGAGATGGAAACACTGCGCGATCTGGTAAAAAAATATGATTTGTACCTGATTGCAGACGAAGTTTACCGCGAGTTTACCTACGATGGCAAAACGCACTATTCGGCCATGTACCTCGATGGTATTGATGAAAATGTAATCTTAATTGATTCGGTATCAAAACGGTACAGTGCATGTGGCGTACGTATTGGATGGCTGGTTTCACGCAACAAAGAGGTCATGTCCACCGCGTTGAAGTTTGCACAGGCCCGGCTCAGCCCGCCAACTTTCGGGCAGGTTGCCGCCGAAGCGGCCGTAGATACGCCTGGGGAATATTTTGATGCCGTCATCAAAGAGTACATTGCCCGCCGGAATGCTGTGGTAGAAGGACTTAATAAGATTGAAGGGGCTTTCTGCCCCAATCCATCCGGCGCTTTTTATGTGGTGGCCCGGCTGCCCATTGACGATTCGGATAAATTCTGCCGCTGGCTACTGGAAGATTTTGAATTCGAAAACCAAACGGTTATGCTGGCACCAGCCTCCGGATTTTATTCTACGCCCGGCAAGGGAAAAGACGAAGTCCGTATTAGCTATGTGCTGAAAGTGGAAGACCTGAAAAGCTCGGTGAAAGTGCTGGCAGAAGCCTTGAAAGTTTATCCGGGAAGGACAAATTATTAACACTGTAATTAAAAAACTCAAAAACCATGAAATATGTCGGTGCCCATGTCAGTGCTTCCGGAGGTGTAGAGAATGCCCCGGTCAACGCACAGGCCATCGGGGCAAAAGCGTTTGCCCTTTTTACCAAAAACCAGCGGCAGTGGTTTTCCAAGCCGTTGAGTGGAAGGAGTATTGCCCTTTTTCGTGAAAACTGTGAAAAATACGGCTATGAGCCTTATCAAATCCTGCCACACGACAGTTACCTGATAAACCTCGGCCATCCTGAGAAAGAACCTTTGGAAAAATCGCGGACAGCTTTTCTGGATGAGTTGCAACGCTGTGAACAACTGGGGCTTGACCGGCTGAACTTTCATCCGGGTTCGCATCTGAAAAAGATTACGGAAGAAGTTTGTTTACAAACCATTGCCGATTCCATCAACCTTGCACTGGATAAAACGCAGGGCGTAACGGCCGTCATTGAAAACACGTCAGGGCAGGGTTCCAACCTTGGCTTTCGTTTTGAGCATTTGGCTTATATCATCGACCGTGTGGAAGATAAAAGCCGCGTGGGCGTATGCATTGACACCTGCCATACCTACACTTCGGGCTACGATATCAAAACAGATGCCGGTTATGACAAGACATTTGCCGATTTTGATGCTATTGTTGGGTTTCGGTATTTAAAAGGTATGCACCTGAACGACTCGAAAAAAGAGCTGGCCACGCGTGTGGACCGTCATGACAGCATCGGGAAAGGTTTCATCGGCATCAACCTCTTCCGCCGCATTATGAACGATCCGCGTTTTGATGATATGCCGCTGATACTGGAGACACCGGATCCCAATCTCTGGCCGCAGGAGATTGAAATGCTTTATTCCCTTACCGGGAAATAAAATAAAAGCAAATAAATTATCGGTAGAGAAGGTATTTTTCCCTTATCTTTTTGAATTTCTTCAAACCTTTCTGCCAGCTTTGGCGGATTTGTTTTTCGGTATATCCTTTTTCGAGCTGCAACCGCAGGCTGTCGGTGCCGGCCAACCGGTCAAAAGAGCCCCTGAAAAACGGATGGACACCCATCGCTTTAAGCTGGTGATAAGCCGACAGCAACCATTTCAACTCTATACGGGGCGGGTTGTGTGGATAATTTTCGGCGAAAGCCGTCAAATCTTCTCCCCGGCAGGTTTTGCCCTGAAACTTGGGATGCAGGCTGGCACCCGGAATGCTTCGCGGCGTAAAGACATACCCGCCTTTCATCCCCGGATAGCCGTAGACCTGAAATGGTTTGTCGGTTCCGCGTCCCACGCTCACCACTGTCCCTTCCAAAAGACAGAGTGAAGGATAAAGATACACCGCTTGCCAGTCGGGAAGGTTCGGAGAAGGCTTCACGGGAAGTTTCACTATCATATTTCGGGTATATTTCTTCATGGGGATAACGGTCAGGTTACAGGTTACGCCATTCTGAAGCCAGTGTTCCCCGTTGACCATGCGGGCATATTCGCCAATGGTCATCCCATAAACAATCGGCACGGGGTGCATCCCGACGAACGATTTGAGCTTGGGTATTAACACCGGTCCATCTACGTAAAAACCGTTGGGGTTGGGGCGGTCAAGTACAATCATGGGTATGTGGTTTTCGGCACAGGCCTGCATAACCAATGTCATGGTGGAGATATAAGTATAAAACCGGGTGCCCACATCCTGCAAATCAAAGAGTACCATATCCACCCCTTTTAAATCTTCCACAGTGGGCTTTCTGTGCTTTCCGTACAGGGAGACAATGGGCAGGCCTGTTTCGGCATCCACGCCATTGTTAATATGGGCACCTGCACTTTTGTTTCCCCTGAAACCATGCTCCGGGCTGAAAATACGGACAACCTGTATTCCTGCGGACAAAAGTGAATCCACCAGGTTCGTTTTTCCGATAATAGCACTTTGGTTTGCCACTACCGCAATCTTTTTCCCCTGCAACATTGGAAAATAAACAGCCGTTTGCTCGTCGCCGGTAACAATTTGTTTATAATTTGTCAATACCGGATGCCGGTGCTGTGCGGTGCAGGACGTTATGCCAAAAAGCATGAGGACAAACAGGGATAAAATTCTTTTCATGAGATGTATGATTTTAAGTGAGACAAATGTATGAAAGTCTGTCGTTGTAATAAAGGAAATGATAATTTTGTAAAAAAAATCAGTTTTGAACGTTGCCTATTTCATTGCGAAACACATTGCCCCGGGACGTACGGAAGAGTATGCACGTCCCATCATCCGTATTGCTGTTGTGAGCATTGCCCTGGGGCTGGCACTGATGATTGTTTCGGTGGCCATTGTCATAGGTTTTAAAAACTCTATCCGCAACAAGGTGGTGGGTTTCTCGGCCCCGATGGAAGTGGTGGCATTTACGCGCAACGAATCACTGGAGGAAAGTCCGGTAGCCACCGGGACAAAATTTCTGGAAAAGCTTCGCGACAATCCCGAAATCACGCACCTCCAGTTTACGGCACAAAAAGGGGGCGTGCTGAAAACAGCGGACCAGATTCAGGGTGTCATACTCAAAGGGGTGGGCAGGAACTATAACTGGCAGTTTTTGAAAGAAAACCTGGTAGCGGGACATATTCCTGATTTTAAAGAAAGTAAACCGGGCAGGCAAATCCTGATTTCACAAAAACTGGCCACAAAACTCAGGCTAAAACCCGGCGATGCCGTTCGTATCTGGTTTATTGGAAAAGAGGCCACGGCAGCACTGGGGCGCAAGCTTGTCATCAGCGGGATTTACAACACCGGCATCGAAGAATTTGACAACCGTTTCCTCATTGGCGACCTTCGGCAGATACAACACCTCAACGGGTGGAAACCCGGCCAGGTGGGATGTGTGGAAATACAGGTCCGCGACTTTAAGAAGCTGAAGGCCATAGCACAAAATATTTATAACAGTATCCCTTACAACCTGAATATCAACACCATTTATGATGCTTACCCCGAAATATTCAATTGGCTTGACCTGCTGGACACCAATGTGGTGGTCATTCTGGTACTTATGATCCTTGTGGCAGGGATCACCATGATTTCCACCCTGTTTATTCTTATTATCGAACGGACCGGCATGGTAGGCATTTTAAAAACACTGGGAAGCAACAACCGCACAATTCAGAAAATTTTTCTTTACAAAGCTGCCTATATTGTTGGACGCGGCATGTTGTGGGGCAACCTCCTCGGCCTGCTTTTCTATTTTGCCCAATATTATTTTCATCTGTTCCATTTGAATCCTGTTAATTATTATGTTTCGTATGTCCCTGTCTCATTATCTGTTGTAAACTTTCTGTTGCTCAATGCGGGTACTTTTTTTCTTTGTTTGCTCATGCTCATAGTCCCTTCATTTTATATCATGCGCATAACACCGGCCAGTGCACTCCGGTACGAATAAGGCATCCGGTTAACAAAGATTAGGAATTTTTTGTCTGCTACATTTTATTTTTCATTACATTTGTACAAACATCATTTGATAAAATATGACAACCAAAGAAAAAAAGTTGCCTGATTCCGGAACTGACTTGCAGGGCAATGTGGGCAGGAAACTCATTCTCTTTAATGATGATGTAAACACTTTTGATTTTGTGATAGAGACATTAATAGAAGTTTGCGGCCACAACCCGCATCAAGCTGAAAATTGCGCCCTCATCGCCCATTTCAAAGGAAAATGTTCAATAAAAAACGGAACTTTGGAGGAACTTAAACCGTGTTACAAGGCAATGGTCCTAAAACAGTTAACAGTAGAAATACAATAAGCGTATGTGGGCTGTTGTTGTTATTTTAATTCTGGTGGGGCTTGCCCTGCTGGCGTTGGAGATTATGGTTATCCCGGGCGTAGGGATTACGGGTATCCTCGGATTTCTGCTTATGGCCGAAGGTGTGTGGCTGGCCTATTCCAGGGAGGGCACGGCTGCCGGAAATATTACCCTAATCATCACTGTTCTGGTCAGTGCCTCGGGCATGGCGGTTATGCTGCGTTCAAAAACCTGGAAAAGGGCCCAATTAAAAACTTCTGTTACGGGCAAAGTGCGTACACTGGATGACATGGGCCTGAAGGTTGGAATGCGCGGCGAGACCATCTCCCGTTGTGCACCCATGGGAAAAGCTGTTTTTGGCAACCACCATGTGGAGGTCGATGCGGGAACTGATTATCTGAATACCGGAACACCGGTGGAGATTGTCAGAATATTTGAAAATAAAATATTTATCAAACAAATAACAACCTAATATTATGGCAAGTACTTATATCATTTTTGCGGCAGCCGTCGGTGCTATTTTTATCCTTTGGGTTTTACTCTATTTTATTCCTGTGGGGTTGTGGTTTACCGCATTTGTCTCCGGGGTCCGCATTTCCCTTATTCAGTTGGTCCTTATGCGCTGGCGCAAAGTTCCACCTGGAATCATTGTGAGGAGCCTGATTACTGCCACCAAAGCGGGACTTCATCTTAAACGGGATGACCTGGAAGCCCACTATCTTGCAGGGGGAAGGGTTCGGCAAGTCGTTAACGCATTGATTTCGGCTGACAAAGCCAATATTGACCTGAATTTTAAAACCGCTACGGCCATTGATTTGGCAGGCCGCGATGTGCTGGAGGCTGTACAGATGTCTGTCAATCCTAAAGTTATTGACACAAAAAGGGTAACCGCTGTAGCCAAGGATGGGATACAGCTGATTGCTACGGCAAGGGTTACGGTTCGCGCCAGCATCAGGCAACTGGTGGGCGGTGCCGGAGAAGAAACTGTGTTGGCCCGTGTGGGCGAAGGGATTGTATCGTCCATTGGCTCAGCTCATTCACACAAAGCGGTTTTGGAAAATCCTGACAGTATCTCACGGGTAGTCCTTGAGAAAGGGCTGGATTCGGGAACGGCTTTTGAAATACTCTCCATCGATATTGCCGACATTGATATTGGTAAAAATATTGGTGCTGTTTTGCAGATGGACCAGGCCAATGCCGATAAAAATATTGCACAGGCCAAAGCCGAAGAACGCCGGGCCATGGCAGTAGCCAGCGAACAGGAAATGAAAGCCAAAGCGCAGGAAGCCAAAGCCAATGTGATACAGGCCGAAGCAGAAATCCCCATGGCCATTGCCGAAGCTTTCCGCTCGGGAAATCTCGGCATTATGGACTATTACCGCTATAAAAATATTCAGGCCGATACAAAAATGCGCGATTCCATTGCAGAAGATCCCGGAATCGGAACAGGGCCAACCGAAAAAGATAAGTAAATGTAAATACCTGCATGACTAAATGACCTCCCTCACCGGAACAGTGAAGAAAGCGAATGAAAAATAAATTGGTTCGAGAGAAACTGGAAGAGTTGTTTGACTGGCTGGATGCAAAAGGGGATGCAACATCCCATCGTGAGGTACAGAAAGCCTTTAACATGGCTTCAAAAGCCTACGATGGAAAAAAGATGCCGGACGGTTCACCGTTGATTTTGCATCATATTGATGTGGCCCTCATTGCCATGAAAGAAATCAGCCTGGGCCCTACTTCCGCTGTTTGTGCCCTGCTTCATTCCGTGGATACTGACGATGAGCAGATAAGCGAAAAAATAGTGAGGGACTTTGGCCCGAATGTGCTGGAAATTATTCAGGGGTTCAAAAAGATATCCTCGCTGCAAACAGAGCGGATATCTTTTCAGTCGGATGCTTTTCGGAACATGTTCCTCTCTCTGGTAAATGACATCCGGGTGATCTTGATCCGTATGGCCCACCGCCTGCACGATGTAAGAAAACCCGAACTGCTCACCGGAAAGCAAAAAAAGAAATTTTTTAACGAAATAAAATATATCTATATCCCGATTGCCCACCGCCTGGGCCTTTACCACATAAAAAGCGAGATGGAAAATGACCTGATGCGCTTTGAGAACCCTGACATCTATGACAGTATTTCAGAAAAAATCCAGGCAACAAAAAGCAAACGGGAAGTTTATATCAAAGATTTTATCCGGCCTGTGGAACACGAACTTATCGCCGCCGGCTTTGATTTTGAAATAAAATGGCGTACCAAATCGGTCTCTTCCATTTGGGAAAAGATGAAACGGCAGAATGTGGATTTTGAACAGATTTATGACATTTTCGCCATCCGGATTATCATCAACAGCAAAAACCCAAAAAAGGAAAAAGAAGATTGCTGGATGGCTTACTCCATCGTTACCAATATTTATCAGCCTAACCCCAAGCGGCTGCGCGACTGGATTTCCACCCCCAAGGCATCGGGCTATGAATCGTTGCACACAACGGTTATGGGATCAAACAAAAAATGGGTGGAAGTTCAAATCAGGACTGTACGCATGGACCAGATTGCCGAAAAAGGACAGGCTGCCCATTGGGCGTACAAAGGGCTAATGAAATCCAAAGATGTGGACGATTGGCTGTTACAGGTGCGTGATGTGCTTGAACATCCCGAAGCCATTGGTGCCGAATATGCTTACCAGTCGCAGAAATCCAAAGAGTATGTCTATATTTTTACCCCGCTCGGCGACTTGAAACGGCTTCCGGCAGGCTCCACAGTCCTCGACTTTGCTTACGATATCCATACCAAAGTTGGAAACCAGTGTAGTGGCGCACGTGTCAACAACAAGCTAAAACCCATACGTTATGTGTTGAAAAATGGCGACAGGGTAGAGGTGGTTACGGCCAAAAATCAAAAGCCAAAAGCCGACTGGGTCAGCTTTGTCCGTACCACAAAAGCCCGTAACCACATAAAACGCCAGCTGAAAGAACAAAAATTCAAAGAAGCCGAAACAGGGAAAGACCTTTTGCTGCGGAAATTTAAAAACTGGAAACTGAAAAGTGCCGATGACTTGATAAATGTCCTGGTGAAGTATTTTAAAATGGATTCGGCCATCGATTTGTACTATCTGCTGGCAACCGATAAAATTGACCTGACACTTGTTAAATCGGTCCTCAACGACTACCTGAAAGAAAAATCGGAAGAGGCTGCACCACAAGGGGAAGAGACAAAATCCCTTTCCAAAGCGGGAGATAATCCGGATAAACCGGAAGACATCCTTTACATTGGCAACCATGTAAAAAACATCAACTACCGGTTTGCCAAATGCTGTAATCCCATCCCGGGCGATGATATTTTCGGTTTTGTTACAACACTTGGCGGCATCTCCATTCACCGGCGCAATTGTCCCAATGCCAAACGGTTGTCCGAACGGTACCCTTACCGCATTGTGGATGTAAAATGGATGGGGTCGGAAGACAAACCTTTTTACCGTATTAACCTGAAAATCGTCGGGAGCGATGAACTGGGCATTGTGGAGGCTGTTACCAAAGCCATTACGGGTGATTTGCGTGTGAACATGCGCTCCATAAATTTTACCACCAAAGGGAAGAAATTTGAGGGCCGTGTCAGTTTGATGATTAGAAACCACGAGCACCTCGACCAGCTGGTACACAAAATAAAACTGGTGAAAGGCGTGGAGAAAATAATGAGGATAAAATAGCCATTGGCTACTGTTTGTATTGAAACAAACTATGGGCTTTTGTGGGAAGAAAGTACGCCTCGGGTTTCGGGGCTTGTCCAATTGATGGTTTTGCTGCAAAAATTTTATCTTTGTCCAAAAAGAAAATTTATGGAAATAATAACAGCTTTCTCAACCAATGATGGAAAAACTTTTGTGGACAAACATTCGGGAGATGCCCGTTTTTTGATTTTTATAAAATCTCGGAAAAAGATACTGTTTTCCTGAAACGTGTTGAAAACACGGCCCCCGAAGAAAAAAAGCATGCCGACCCTGAAAAGGCCAAAGGCATTGGCCGGTTGTTGAAGAGGGAGGGAGTTCAGGTACTTGTCTCCAAAGTTTTCGGGCCAAACATAAAACGGGTAAGAAAACAGTTTGTCTGTATTATGATGAACGATGCCGCCATTGCGGACAGCCTGAAAAAACTTCAGGAGAAACTTCCTGAAATACAGACTGAGTGGGAAGCCGGTGAGGAACGCAATGTCCTGAATTTTAAGAACAAAAAAATATAACAGTTCCTTTGATATTCTGCCCCCATTTTTATATTTTTGTTTGAAGTATTAATTTGAAGTATTAATATATATTTTTAAAAAAATTCTAACCATTTAAATTTTAGTCATTATGAAAAAAATTACTGTTCTGTCTGTTGTTTTTTCATTTTTTATTTTTGCCTTTTCTTTCGGGCAAACCACTTCTGATACCCATTTCACAAGTCGTTCAATTACCGGTATCAAGCGTTTTTTTGGCACCGGGGCACACCATATTTACCTGCCATCACAGGATTATCATTTTAAAAATATCCTTACCCGGCAAAAGCAAAAACTGGACAGCATTGTTGTGAGTGACACGGATGATCCGGAGGATAATGAAAAATTGACTTTTCATTATGATGCCCTTGGAAACCTGATTGATTATACTTACTGGGAAATTGCAGATGCAGGAGGATGGGAAATGGACGTTAAATTTACTTTTTCCTACAATACCACGGGAAAGATGGACAGCCTTTTCTTGTTTGCACCGGATTCTTTGGGCAACTTGGAGCCTGATGTTCAGGAAGTCTTTACCTATTCTAATGGAAAGCTGGACCGGGTTGTGGCATTATATTACGACACGGACAGCCTCCAATGGCTGGAAGACCAAAAGGATGTTTTTACTTATGACAGTTCAGGCCGCTTGGCTGAGAAAGTGGATTATTATAATTCTACAAACCAAACCATTAACAAAACATCAGCCGTATGGACGAAAAATGAAAAGACAACCTGGTCGTATGATGACAAGGGGAGTATCGCCACAATAACAGATTATGACTGGGATTCGGGCCAATGGGTTGCCGATGGCAAAGATGAGTACAGTTTTTCGGACGGGAAGCTTACCGGAGATGTTTACAGTTACTGGGATAGCAATTCAGGTGCATGGTCTGACGATAATAAATATGTTTATTCTTACGATAATCAGGGCCGGTTTGTTCAGGAAATTGATTATTCCGCACATTCTGAAAAAGGAAGTGGTGAGTGGACTAACCAATCCAAAACCGAAATACAATATGATACGGATGGAAATTTTGCAACAGAAACCGATTTCGATTGGAATGAATCGGCAGGGCAATGGAGCAATTCTGAAAAATCTGAACTAAAATATGATAATACGTACAGCTTTTCCGATTTGGTCTTACCTGCTTATATCCTCTCAGACCTGGGCAGGAGGGGTGGCCATTCATCTGATAAATCAGCTGCCCAATCGGAAAAAACCAATGACAGTTTTGACCCTGCTGAAAGCTTTATACCATCGCCGGCCGATTTCAGAATGTATTTTGTCCACATGTGGACTTCGTCTATTGATTACGACTGGGACGCCAAAATCGGTTCGTGGACAAAAAGCGAAAAGATAGCCCTTTTTTATTCGAAATTTGATGTTACCGGGGTACGGAAAACGGAAGAGCAACATCTGGAAATCCAGCCCAATCCTGCTTCCGGTTACATAACGGTAACCCTGCCCCGGCAGGATGTACGAAATTTTACGTTTGAGCTGTTTGATGTACAGGGGCGGAAAGTGTTGTCGGAAAAAGTGGCCAACCATGCCAGGATTAATCTGCAATACCTGCAAAACGGCGTCTATTTTTACCGGGCCGTTTTCAGGGGAGAAAAGTTCAGCGGAAAAATTTTGAAAAAATAATACTGTCTTGCGGTGCCCCGATAAATCACTTTAACACATAGCTGTAAATGGCAATGTAATGGCAGACACTGCCGCCCAGTACAAACACATGAAAAATGGCATGGTGAAAAGGCATTTTTCGCTGTAAATACAAAACGGCACCAATAATATAACTTACACCTCCGGCCAGTAACCAGTAAAGACCGGGTAAGGAAAGATTGGCCACCAGCGGTTTTATGGCCACCAGTACGATGGAACCCATTAAAACATAGGCAACGGTGGAAACCACATCAAACTTGCCTGTATAAAAGATTTTGAAAATAATGCCGCCAACAGCTGCTGCCCATATAACGCCAAACAAACTCCAACCCCATGGCCCGCGCAGGGTTACCAGTAAAAACGGTGTATAAGTCCCGGCAATGAGCAGGTAAATAGAGGCGTGGTCAAAAATGTTGAGCTTGTGTCGTTTTTCCGGATCTTTGGCTGAATGGTATAGCGTAGAGGCCAGGTACAGTGTCATCATGCTGGCCCCGTAAATACTGACACTGACTATTTGCCAGGCATCGCCGTGCAGCGATGCTTTCAGAATGAGGAAAACCGTGGCAGGAATGGCCAGCAAAAAGCCCAGTCCGTGCGACCAGATGTTCAGCCGTTCTTCAGCTGGAGAGTAAGTACGTTTTTTGGTGTAATCTTTCAAGGTTCTCAGAAATTAAATGGGTTTTTTACAAATAACGGTAAATTGACTTTTTATTTCCCCCAAAAAATACTTTTTATTTGGCATTTATTTCCTTCAGAAAATAATCCCACAGTACATTGTGTGGCGGGTCAGCGGTAATCTCCAGTTTCTCTTTTTTCACCGGATGGACAAACGAGACTTTACGTGCATGGAGGCTTATGGAAGCATCCGGGTTACTGCGCGGGAAACCGTATTTCAAATCCCCTTTTATGGGGCAACCAATGGCGGCAAGCTGTGCCCTGATCTGGTGATGCCGCCCGGTGAGTAAATCTATTTCCAGTAGATGATAATGTTCGCCCGATGCCACCAATTCGTAATTCAGGATAGCTTCTTTGGCCTCTTTTCCCGGTTTCCGGCCCACAAAGGATTTGTTTTTTTTCTGGTCGCGCCGAAGATAATGTACCAACATCCCCTTTTTTTGCGGCGGCCTGTTTTTCACTACGGCCCAATAGGTTTTCTGCATATCCCGTTGTTTCACCAGCTCGTTCATGCGGCTGAGTGCTTTTCCCGTTTTGGCAAAAACCACTACACCGCTCACCGGCCTGTCCAGCCGGTGAATAACACCAAGAAAAACATTTCCCGGTTTACGGTATTTTTCTTTGAGGTACTTCTTCAGGGCTTCACTCAGCGGTTCATCGCCGGTTTTGTCGCCCTGGACGATTTCCGAAGGTAACTTGTTCACCACAATCAGGTGATTGTCTTCAAATAAGATACGCTTTTCCAGCGGAAGTTTATCGTTCATAAAACCGGCTAAAAGAGAAAATCAATACTGCTCTTTGTCGTTGGGGAAGTCAACAGCCTTCACATCCTGAATATAAGCCAGGAAGGCTTTGATAATTTCATCGTGGAGGTTGTGATAACGGCGTAGGAAACGGGGAGAGAACTCCTGGTTGATGCCCAGCATGTCATGCAACACCAGCACCTGCCCATCCACGGCATGGCCGGCACCAATTCCGATGGTGGGAATTTTCACGGATGCCGTAACTTTCGCGGCAAGGTCGGCAGGGATTTTTTCCAGTACGATACCAAAGCAACCGGATTCTTCCAGTAATTTTGCATCGCGGAGCAGCTTGGCGGCTTCTTCCTTTTCTTTGGCACGGACCACATAAGTACCAAATTTGTTGATGGATTGTGGCGTAAGGCCCAGATGTCCGAGTACGGGGATGCCGGCAGTCAGGATACGGTCGATGGATTCCACCACTTCGGCACCACCTTCCAATTTAACCGCGTTGGCACCGGACTCTTTCATGATACGGATAGCCGAATGCAGGGCTTCTTTGGAGTTCCCCTGATAAGTGCCAAAAGGCAGGTCAACTACCACGAGTGCCCGTTTTACGGCACGCATCACCGAGGAGGCATGGTAAATCATCTGGTCGAGGGTAATGGGCAATGTGGTAACATGGCCGGCCATCACATTGGAAGCGGAGTCGCCCACAAGGATAACATCGATGCCCGCCTCATCCAGCAACCGGGCCATGGAATAATCGTAGCCGGTGAGCATGGCAATTTTCTCCCCTTTCAGCTTCATCTCCTGAAGCACGTGGGTGGTAATTTTCGGAAATCTTGAGGAACCGTATAATCCATCCATATCAATAATTTTTTACAAATGTAAGAAATAACATTGCAGGCAAACACATGACATTAAAAAAGCCGTTACTTTTCAGCAACGGCCTTTTTTTAATATCCGAAAAAATTAATCTTCGGATGAATAATCGATATCAGCCTGGCGTTTGTAAAAATTATAACGCCATTTGGCATTTTTGAGCGCTACTTCCTGAAGTTCTTTTGCCCTTTCGGGGAAAGCCTTTTTCAGCGAGGTAAAACGCACTTCCAGATCGTGAAATTCTTTTAATTTTTCAAAATCAGGTTCTTTGGAATCAAGCTGAAGTGGGTTTTTGCCTTCGAGTTCCAGTAACGGATTGTAGCGGTACATTGTCCAGTAACCAGCTTCAACAGCCAGCTTCTCTTCGTGTTGTGAACGGGCCATGCCATTACGCAGGCCGTGTGCAATACAAGGTGAGTAGGCAATGATAATGGACGGTCCCGGGTAAGCCTCAGCTTCTTTCAAAGCTTTGAAGAACTGGCTTTGGTTAGCTCCCATGGCTACCGAAGCAACATACACATAACCGTAAGTCATGTAGATGGCCCCGAGGTCTTTTTTGCGGATTTCTTTACCGGCAGTGGCAAATTTGGCAACGGCAGCAGTCTGGCTCGATTTGGAAGCCTGTCCGCCTGTATTGGAATAGACCTCTGTATCAAGTACCAGCAGGTTGACATCTTCGCCGGATGCCAGCACATGGTCCAGTCCGCCGTATCCAATGTCATAGGCCCAGCCATCTCCACCAATAATCCACATGGATTTTTTGACAAGGTATTGCTCCAGTTCCATGATGTTTTTGGCTGTTTCATCATCGGCCCCCTTGAGTAATTCTGCTACTTTTGCGGAAGCAGTCTTGGATTCTTCGCCATTATCTTTGGCAGCTATCCATGCCTCAAAAGCTTCTTTTCTTTCCTCGGTTGTACCGGCTTTGAGGGCTTCTTCCATAAAACGTTCAATACGATCGCGCATTTTGCGAATTCCGGTAGCCATTCCCAGGCCGTACTCGGCATTGTCTTCAAATAAGGAGTTTGCCCAGGCCGGACCTTTTCCTTCTGCGTTTACCGTATAAGGAGTAGCAGGGGCCGAAGCACCGTAAATGGAAGAACATCCCGTTGCGTTGGCAATCATCATGCGGTCGCCATACAACTGTGTGGCAGCTTTTATGTAAGGTGTTTCGCCACAACCGGCACAAGCTCCTGAAAATTCAAAGAGTGGCTGGGAGAACTGACTGTTCTTCACACTGATAAATTTGTTGACTGTTCCGTCAGCAGTTTTGTCCGTAACATTTTTAATCAAATAATCCCAGTTTTCGGCTTCTTGTTTCTGTGTCTCGAACGCTTTCATTACCAGCGATTTCTCCGGAGAAGGACAAACGTCGGCACAACTTCCACAACCGGTACAATCCATGACGCTGACCTGAATACGGTATTTCAAAGGTTTCAGTTTGCCTTTGGTTTCGAGGAAAAGCATGTCTTCAGGGGCATTCTTTTCTTCTTTCTCGTTCACCAGGAACGGACGGATGGCAGCGTGGGGACAAACGTAAGCGCACTGGTTACACTGAATACAATTGTCGCCAATCCATTCAGGAATATCCACGGCAACTCCCCGTTTTTCGTAAGCCGCTGTCCCGGCAGGGAATGTACCATCTTCACGTCCTTTGAAAGCACTTACCGGCAGGTCATCGCCTTTCAGGTGATCAATGGGGCGGGCTACTTCACGAATGAAAGCAGGAACATCGCCATCGGCTTGTTTTTGTTTTTTTACCTCAATATTTGACCATTCTTCAGGGATTTCGATTTTCGTTACATCGCCACCCTCATCGACGGCACGGTAATTCATTTCAACAATCTCATCCCCTTTACGGCCATAGGTCTTGTGGATAAACGATTTCATTTTTTCCACAGCCTGGTCGTAAGGAATTACCTCTGAAACCTTAAAGAAAGCCGATTGCATAATCGTATTGGTCCGGCTTCCCAAACCGATTTCATTGGCAATTTTGGTGGCGTTAATGGTATAGAAATTAATCTTGTGGTCGGCCATGTATTTTTTCATGTCATCAGGCAGCCGGCGTTTGGTTTCTTCCTCATCCCAAATACTGTTCAGCAGGAAAGTGCCGCCATCTTTGAGGCCTTTCAGCATGTCGTATTTTCCAAGATAAGCCGGAACGTGGCAGGCAACAAAGTCGGGAGTTCCAACCATGTAGGTCGAGCGGATGGGCTTGTCGCCAAAACGAAGGTGCGAGATGGTGATGCCACCGGATTTCTTAGAGTCGTAGGCAAAATAGGCCTGTGCATATTTCTCGGTCGTTTCACCAATAATTTTAATGGAATTTTTGTTGGCACCAACTGTTCCGTCAGCCCCCAGCCCGTAAAATTTGGCTTCAACCGTTCCCTTGTCGGAAATACTTATTTCCGGAAGCAGTGGAAGTGAGGTGAAAGTAAGGTCATCTACAATTCCAAGTGTAAAATGATTTTTAGGCTCCGGTTGTTTCAGGTTGTTGAACACCGAAACAATTTGCGCCGGAGTGGTGTCTTTGGAGCTGAGTCCATAACGGCCACCAACAACAACAGGTTCGTTTTCCAAGCCATAGAAAGCCTCTTTAATGTCGAGATATAATGGCTCACCATTGGCACCCGGTTCTTTGGTACGGTCGAGGACAGCAATATTTTTTACTGTCTTCGGAATGGCTTTCATTAAATAATCCGTGGAGAACGGACGGTACAAATGCACGGTAACCAAACCGACTTTTTCCCCTTTGGCGGTAAGATAATCGATGGTTTCGCGGATGGTTTCGGTTACCGATCCCATGGCAACTACGATGTTTTCGGCATCTTCTGCACCGTAATAAGTGAATGGATGGTACTCGCGGCCGGTGAGTTTGGTAATTTCCTGCATGTATTCTTCCACCATGTCAGGAATAGGCGTGTAAAACCGGTTACCGGCTTCACGGGCCTGAAAATAAATATCAGGATTCTGGGCAGAGCCCCTGGTAACCGGATGTTCGGGGTTCAAAGCATTGTCCCTGAATTTTTTCAGGTCTTCGAAAGGAAACAGGTGTTTCAGGTCTTCTACTTCAAAATATTCAATTTTCTGAATTTCGTGAGAAGTACGGAAACCATCAAAAAAGTGGACAAAAGGAATTCTGGAACGCAGGGCCACAAAATGGGCTATGCCTGCCAGGTCGTTAATTTCCTGAACACTCCCGGTGGCCAGCATGGCAAAACCTGTATTACGGGTTGCCATCACATCGCTGTGGTCGCCAAAAATGGAAAGTGCCTGTGCGGCCAGGCTGCGTGCACTTACGTGAAATACTGCCGGCAACAGCTCACCGGAAATCTTGTACATATTGGGGATCATCAGCAACAATCCCTGAGAGGCGGTAAAAGTTGTGGTCAGGGCACCTGATTGCAAGGAGCCGTGTACGGCACCGGAAGCACCACCTTCCGACTGCATTTCAACAACTTTGACAGTTTCCCCGAAAATATTTTTTTGGCCGAATGCAGCCCATTGGTCCACATATTCTGCCATGGTTGACGAAGGTGTGATAGGATAAATAGCAGCTACTTCGCTAAACATGTAAGCGATATGGGCAGCAGCGTAGTTTCCGTCACAAGTAATAAATTTTTTCTTTCCGCTCATTTATCTAAATTTTAAAAGTTACTTTATTTCATTAAATTCTAACCTTTCTGAAAGTTTAAATTATCATACTTAACTAAATGCCAAATACTTAAATTTTAAACTGTTGCTTTTTTAAGGCGATTGCAAAAATACGATTTTTATCTGTAGTAAACCCTTAATTAGGTTTATGATAACAGATATAATTTTCCAATTTAAAATGATTTTAGATTAGCATGTTTTTAACGAACTGCTTTTTTGCCTATTTTTACTCCCAACAAAGAAAAAACGTTTAAATAAATTTATTATGGACCTTACAACTAAATACCTTGGATTAGAATTAAAAAACCCCGTTATCGTCGGTGCCAGCAACCTCGTTACCGAAATAAAGATGCTTCAGTCGCTGGAACAGGCTGGTGCGGCTGCCATTGTGTACAAATCACTTTTTGAAGAACAGGTTAACCTCGAACAGCTTCAGATGGAGGAAGATATGGGAGAGTATGCCGACAGGAACCACGAGATGACCTCGCTTTTCCCACAGGATGTTTATGAAGCCGGGCCTGAAGAGTTTTTGATGCATTTCAAAGAAGCGCGCAGCGCCATTAATATTCCGCTTATTGCCAGCCTGAATGCCGTTTTTGATGATACGTGGTACGAATGGGCAAAAAAACTGGAAGAGGCAGGTGCCGATGCGTTGGAACTCAATTTCTATAACAATCCCCGTGAATTTGATATGCAGGGGAGTGCCATCCTCAACGAAGAACTGGATGTTATAAAAGGGGTCAAAGAGGCGGTTCAAATTCCTGTTAGTGTTAAGCTAAGCTCATTTTATACCAATCCGCTTTATGTGTTTAAAGAGATGGACAAAAAAGGGGTTGATGGCCTTGTGCTTTTTAACCGGTTGTTTCAGCCCGACATAAACATTGACAGTGAAAAAATGAGTTTCAACTATAACCTGAGCAGCAAACAGGACAACCGGATGGCTCTGCGCTATTCGGGTATGTTGTATGGCCAGCTTCACTGTAATGTGTGTGCCAACACGGGAATATTTGATGCCGAAGATGTTATTAAAATGATTTTGGCCGGTGCGGATGTCGTTCAGGTGGTGAGCACCATCTATAAAAACGGGCCGCAACAAATTCAAAAGATTCTGGAAGACATGGAGATATGGATGGCCAACAAACAATACGACACTGTCGATGCGTTCAGGGGAAAACTCTCCATGAAAAATGTGAAAGAGCCGTTTGCCTATCGTCGTGCCCAGTACGTGGATATTCTTATGCGGTCAGCGGAGATATTCAAGCAATATCCGATTATTTAGCAGGTTAATATATTGTCAGACAAGTTATTTCAGAAGCCATCCTTATCGGGATGGCTTTTTTTGTTGCATGCCGGCCTAAACGGGATGTACCTTCCCCGGGCATACAAAACCATACCAATCAATACGTAATTCCCTTAAATTACTACGGAAATCTACCAAATAATATTGTGAATGATTCACTGCTAAGGCTTTTTGGGTAATTTCGGACTCAGATTCAAATAATGTTTAACCTTAAAACAATAAAAAATGGCAAATTACGAACAACAAGTCAATGATTTTATGGCTAAGGTCATTGCAAAAAATCCGGGTGAAGTAGAATTTCATCAGGCCGTTCACGAAGTAGTGGAATCACTGGTTCCGTTTATCGAAGAAAATCCGCAATACAAAGAAGCCAAAATCCTTGACAGGATGATTGAGCCGGAACGTGTACTCATGTTTCGTGTTCCCTGGCTGGACGACAAAGGAAACGTTCAGATTAACCGTGGCTTCCGTATTGAAATGAACAGTGCCATTGGCCCCTACAAAGGCGGCTTACGTTTTCATCCTACCGTTAACCTGGGCATTCTGAAGTTTCTTGCCTTTGAACAGGTCCTCAAAAACTCATTGACAACCCTGCCCATGGGCGGAGGTAAAGGGGGCTCCGATTTTGATCCCAAAGGGAAATCAGATAATGAAGTTATGCGTTTTTGCCAGAGCTTTATGACTGAGCTGCAACGTCATATCGGACCGAACACCGATGTCCCCGCCGGTGATATTGGTGTGGGGGGCCGTGAAATAGGCTTCCTGTTCGGACAGTACAAAAGGTTGCGGAACGAATTTACCGGTGTCCTTACCGGAAAAGGCCTCGAATGGGGAGGTTCATTAATCCGTCCTGAAGCTACCGGTTACGGGGCAACCTATTTTGCCAACGAAATGCTGGCTACCAAAGGCGAAACTTTTGAAGGCAAGACCGTGGTCATCTCCGGTTCCGGAAATGTTGCACAGTATGCTACCGAAAAAGTTACCCAGCTCGGCGGGAAAGTGGTTACACTTTCCGATTCATCAGGATATATCCATGATCCTGACGGAATTGATGCCGATAAGCTTGCTTTTGTCCTCAACCTGAAAAATGTAAAACGCGGCCGTATCAAAGAATATGCTGATAAATATGGCGTTGAATACCATGCAGGCGAACGTCCGTGGGGCGTGAAATGTGACGTGGCCATGCCTTGTGCCACACAGAATGAAATTAGCGAAGAAGATGCCCGTACCCTTGTGGCCAATGGCTGTATTGCCGTTAGCGAAGGGGCCAATATGCCTTCTACGCCCGAAGCCGTTACGGTGTTTTTGGAACATAAAATCCTCTTTGCCCCCGGCAAAGCAGCCAATGCCGGTGGTGTTGCCGTTTCCGGCCTTGAAATGAGCCAGAACTCCCTGCGCCTCAGCTGGACGAGTGAAGAAGTAGACAGCCGTCTCCATCAGATTATGAAAGACATCCACGCTACCTGTGTAAAATACGGTACCGAGGGTGATTTTGTCAATTATGTGGAAGGGGCAAATATCGGTGGTTTTGTAAAAGTTGCCGATGCCATGCTTGCCCAGGGACTCGTTTAATTTATAAACAGTTTATCTTGAAAAAGGCCGTGAAATTTCACGGCCTTTTTTGTTTGGGGAAGCATCTGTTTGCTGCCGGCTATTTTTCTATCTTTGCTACTGTAAAACGTTTCTCTGATGCTAAACATTGGGAGACAACAGGTGCATTAGCCCCATCCGTTATGCAGAAAAAACAAAAAGCCGTGTTGCTTGTCAATGTGGGAACGCCTGACAAAGCCGAAGTAAAAGATGTCCGCCGTTTTTTGTCGCAGTTTTTAAATGACAAGTATGTTATGGATATGCCCCGGCTTCTGCGAAAGATATTGGTAAACCTTGTTATTGTTCCGTTTCGTGCGCCGAAATCCACAAAACTGTACCGGCAACTGTGGACTGCCGAAGGCTCTCCGCTGTTGTTCCATTCCGGGAATTTTGCTGCCGGATTGCAAAACAAGCTCGGAAAAGATTTTCAGGTCTTTACGGCCATGCGGTATGGCAACCCCTCCCTGGGAAGGAGGCTGTGGCAAATCAAAAGCCTTGGATTTGATGAGTTGGTTGTTTTTCCATTGTTTCCGCAATATGCTTCTTCCACAACAGGGACAGTCATGGAATTTGTAAAAAAGGAGGTGCATAGGGGAAACTTGTTTCGCCAGGTTCATTTTATAAGTCAATTTTATGACCATCCCGGATTTTTGGAGGCATTCGCCCAAAATATTGCCGCCTGTCATCCGGAAGCATTCGACCATGTTATTTTTTCTTATCACGGGCTGCCCTTGCGCCAGGTAAACAAAATCCATCCGGAGGTCCGTTCCGGCGAATGCCCTTGCGACAGATACATGCCGGCACACGGAACCAACTGTTACAAAGCAACCTGCTACGAAACAACCCGCCTGCTTGCCGGGAAACTGGGGTTGGAAGCGTCGCAATATTCCGTCGGGTTTCAGTCGCGTTTTTCCAACAGGTGGCTTAGCCCTTTTACCGATGAACTGATTAAAAACTTGGCGGCAAAAGGGGCAAAAAAGATTCTTGTTACGGTCCCATCGTTTGTGGCCGATTGTCTGGAGACACTGGTGGAAATAGAAATCGGATACGGGAAACTATTTGAAGATTTGGGCGGGGAAAAGCTGGTTTTGGTAAAGGGCCTGAACAGCAATGAACAATGGACAGGGGCTGCCGCCGATATTGTTCAAAAACAGCTTATCTCGAATTCAGGTTTATAGTTTGGCCACCAGTTTTTTCATCCTGTTGACACTTTTTACCATAAGCACCGAGCAGTCGGCTTGTTCCGAAATACGGAAAGCGTTACTTTCTTCAATGGATTTTGCCGATTTCATCCCACGTTCGGAACTGATAATCAGCAAATCGACCCTGGAAGAATATTTCAGCACCTCTTCTTTGGGATGGTCTGTCGGAATCAGGGAAATATCGTACAAAGCACTTGAATTAAAATTTTCAATGGCTTCTACAATCAGGCGGTCTGCCCTTTGTTTTTGCCTTTTGGAATATTTTACCGGCAGGAATTTAAGTATGAAAATGCGTGCATTTCTTTTTTCGGCCACGGCCGTGGCACAGTTGAGCATCAAATTGAGGTCTGTTGAACTCCTCACATACAAGGCAATTTTGCGGGGGTTAAATTTTCCTACCGGGGTTTTCAGGTTGAGGACAACGATGTCTGTTACCGACATTTTCATCACCTGGCTGAGGATGCTCGGCTTTCCGGGTGTTTTCCGGCGCGGGAAACCCATGATGATGAGGTTGCTGTTCTCGCTCTCTCCGGCCTGAACAATTCCGCGGGCCACATCGTGTGATGCACGGATTACCGGGGTCATTTTTATGTTGTTCAGTTTGGCCAGCTCCACCCCGCGTTTTATCACCTCCAACGTTTCGTTGGCCCCTGACAGTGCTTCGTAAAAGTCTTTTCCTTCGGGTACATCTTTCACAGCCAACACAATTAATTTCCCTCCCTGTTTGGCCATCAGGGTATTGGAAAGCATGAGCAGCTCTTTTTGCGTTTCGGGGTTCGACATGGGGACCAATACCGTGTTTTTGCTGAAAAAAGAAAATTCTTTTTCCTCTTCGAGAATGATATTAAGCCCCTCTCTATGCCGTTTTTCGCGCTTACGCGAATAAAAAAGATAAACGAGGGCACCCAAGACCAATAGCTGCTGGCCAAAGGCAAGCGATACAATACCCTGCGTCAGCAGAAGTCCGAGATTAATAACCAGGGTGAGTTCGGGCAGGATATTTTTCCATTTTGCCTTTGGTTTCATTTCCGGGTTCTTCCGGTATATCTTTCTGAGTGCCAGTGAGACAGGCAGCATGGAAACCAACAGGCAGAAGTTGGCCGCTTTGGCAATAAATGTCATTTCGGCAGAAAGCAGGATAAGGCCTACCAGGGCGGCCCCGATAATAAGGGCGGTATTGGGCTTTTTGGTTTTCGCATTGAGCTTCCCCAAAAAATCAGGAAAAAACTTGTCTTTGCCCATTTCAAAAATTTGCCTGCTCTGCGATACCATCGTACTGCTCAACGCCCCGAGCGAAGCCATGATGCCCCCAATCGAAATCAGAAGCCAGCCCTTTCCGCCAAAGCTTTTGTTGGCAACCAGTACCAGCGGGGCATGACTTGTGGCAAGCGCATGCCACGGAACCGTCAACACAGCTGCAACAGCAATAAGCAGGTTAATCCCCATGCTGATGAGCATGGAAAGTTTCATGGCTTTGGGAACTGTTTTTTCAGGTTCTTTGATTTCATCTGCGTTGTTGGCTATCAGCTGGTATCCAAAGAAAGAGATGTAAATCAGGGATATGGCTGCCAGCGTTCCGTTGAAACCTTTCGGGAAAACCGGATGGATATTCTGCACATTGCCATGGAAAAATGAGAAAACAATGAGCAGCAACAAAACGCCTACATTTCCCCAGATAATCCAGTTTTGCAGGTTGAACTTTTTCTTTCCCGATGACAAAATATTCAGTAACCCAAGCAGCAGTGTGATGCCAATGGCTATCAGTTTGGCTTCAAAATCGGGGATATGGATTCCCGTAATGGAAATGGCATAATCGGCAAAACCAATGGCATAAAGGCCGCAGGCAAACATACTGCCAAGGGCGAGAAACCATCCGGATGTAAAACCGCCCACACTGCCCAAAATCTTATAAGAATAGGTGTAGCCACCACCAGAACGGGGGATAATCCGTCCCAACTCGGCATACATGAGGGTCGTTACAAAAGCGAGTACGCCGGTGATAAAATAGGTCAGGATTACCGAAGGGCCGGCCACACCGGCAGCGGCCCCGACCAACACATAGATGCCTGCCCCCATCAATGCGCCCACACCAATGGTCGTAGCACCGAAAAGGCCTATCGTCCGCTCAAAATTTAACGGCTTAATTTTCCGAAAAAAAATCTCCTGAATATCCTGGGGCATAACAATCGGTTTGAGAAGCAAAAATAACTTTTTTTCTGTTTTGTTTATCTCCGGGTTAAGGTGTTGTCCCTGGTTGTACAAATGGATGGCTTCTTTCCACATTCCACATTCATCCTTCCACCTTCATCATTCCCAAAACTCCCTTATCTTTGCTGAAAAACAGTTACGGTAATGATTTCGAAAGAGACAAAAATGTTTTCGCCCAAATACTTTTTCAATGAAGTTTCATTTGAATTGTTGATGCGGAAACGTATTTATAATATCCTTCTTGTTTCCAGTGTTTATGATGCTTTTATCCTTGAGGAGGATGGACGTATTGAAGAACAGATTTTCAATGAATACGTATCGCTGAACCTGCGTTACCCTCCCCGTTTTATTCAGGCTACCTCTCTGCGCGAGGCCATGAAAATACTACAGGAGGAAACGGTTGATTTGGTGATTTCCATGCTTAGTTTTGACAACAAAGGCACTTTCAGGCTGGCTGCTGCGGTGAAAGCAGAGTACCCCCTGGTCCCGGTGATTGCCCTTTCTCCTTTTTCGAGGGAAGTAAGTCTGAAAATCGAAAAACTGGATTTAAGCAATATTGATTATGTGTTTAGCTGGCTGGGAAATACCGATCTTTTGATGGCGATTATCAAGCTGATTGAAGACCGGATGAACGTGGAGCATGACGTAAAGGTTGTTGATGTGCAGACCATTATTCTTGTGGAAGACAATGTCCGCTTTTATTCCAGCTATCTGCCCAATATTTATAAGATTATTTTTAAACAGTCGAAAGCTTTTGTTACGGAAGGGCTTAATGAGCACCAAAAAATGATGAAGGCACGCGGCCGTCCGAAAATTCTGCTGGCCACCGATTATGAAGAGGGGATGCACCTTTACAGAAAGTATAAAAACAACCTGTTGGGCGTTATTTCTGATATCAGTTATCCCCGAAAAGGGGTAAAAGACCCGGAAGCCGGCCTGCGCCTGTTCCGGCGTATCAAAAAAGAAAACCGGTTTTTGCCCCTGTTGCTTCAGTCTTCTGATCCGGGCAACAAACAGAGGGCCAGTGATCTGGGAGTAGGGTTTATTGATAAAAATTCTTCCAGGCTGTCTTATGACCTGAGAAGGTTTATCAAATACTATTTCGGATTTGGTGATTTTATTTTTAAAGATCCGGCTACAGACAGGGAGGTGGGCCGTGCCCGGAACCTGAAGGATTTGCAGGAGAAGATTTTTCAGATCCCCAAAGAATCATTACGGTATCATATCGAACGCGACCATCTCTCCAAATGGTTGCGCGCCAGGGCTTTGTTTTCTCTTGCACGGCTTTTCAAATCTTTCACCACAGATGACTTTAAGAACGTAAACGATATCCGGTATTTTATTTTTAACTCTATCAGCAGCTTTCGTATTACCAAATCGCGGGGGGTCATTTCCCAATTTGACCGGACCACTTTCGATGAGTATTTCTCCATTTCACGTATCGGACAAGGCTCTATCGGCGGGAAAGCGAGGGGTCTGGCATTTCTGGATTCCCTCATCAACCGAAACGAGTTGCATCATCTTTACGACAATATTGACATCTCTATCCCCAAAACGGTTGTGTTGGGTACCGATATTTTCGATGAGTTTATGGACAGCAACGACCTTTATCCCGTTGCCCTCTCGGCAGAACATTCTGACGAACAGATATTGCAGTTTTTTTTGGATGCAAAACTTCCCGAATCAGTTCAGGAAGATTTGTTTACCATTGCTTCGCTGGTGAACCAACCGTTGGCCGTGCGCTCTTCAAGTTTGTTGGAAGATAGTCATTATCAGCCTTTTGCCGGAATCTACAATACTTATATGATTCCTTCAACGGAAAAGAACCTGGACAAGAAATTTGAAATGCTGAACCAGGCCATAAAAAGCGTGTATGCTTCTGCTTTTTTTGCCGACAGCAAAGCTTATATGCAGGCTACGTCCAATGTTATCGATGAGGAAAAAATGGCTGTGGTTTTGCAGGAGGTGTGCGGAAAACAATATGGAAACTATTTTTATCCTACCCTTTCCGGAGTGGCCCGTTCACTCGATTATTATCCCATTCCGCCTGAAAAACCCCATGATGGCACGGCTAACATTGCACTTGGTTTGGGGAAATTTATTGTGGATGGCGGCCTTTCACTTCGTTTTTCGCCGAGATATCCCCAAAAGATTATGCAAACCGCCACACCGGATGCTGCTTTGCGCGAAACACAAAAATATTTCTTTGCCCTTGACCTGCGGCCGGAGAAATTTATCCCCAGCACGGATGACAGCATCAATCTGGTAAAACTTTCCATAAAAAATGCCGAAAAGGATGGCTCCATCCGGAAAATTGCCAGTACTTTCGATTTACAAAACAACGTGGTCCGCGATGGCTATAACTACGATGGGAAGAAGCTCATAACCTTTAACCCTATTCTTAAACACAACCTGTTCCCCCTGGCCGAGATTTTACAAAAAACATTGTACCTTGGTGCCAGAGAGATGGACAAACCTGTTGAAATCGAGTTTGTTGTGGATTTGAATGTTAAAAAAGGAGAAAAAATAAAATTCTTTCTCCTGCAAATCAGGCCCATTGCCAGCAAAGAACAAAGTGTCCATTTGAGCCTTTCCAAAATCAACCAGAAAAAACTTCTTATCCTCTCTTATTCTGCCCTTGGCAACGGAGTGGTAAACGATGTGCGGGACATAATCTACGTGAAGCCGCAAACTTTTGATGCCGCTAACAACCGTAAAACGGCTGAAATGATTAGCGAGCTGAACAAGAAATTTATAGAGAAGAATAAAAACTATATCCTTATTGGCCCGGGCAGGTGGGGGTCATCCGATCCGTGGCTCGGTATTCCGGTCAAGTGGTCCCAGATTTCGGGAACACGGCTCATTGTCGAATCCGGTCTCGAAAATTACCGCATCGACCCAAGCCAGGGAACCCATTTCTTTCAAAACCTGACCTCTTTTCGTGTGGGCTATTTCACCATCAATCCTTATTTGGACGATGGTGTTTTTAACCTGGAATTTTTGGATAGCCAAAAGGCTGTATTTGAGAATGAAACACTTCGCCATATCCGGTTCCCCAAACCGCTGACTATTAAAATTGATGGGAAAAAGAATGTTGGAGTTGTATTGAGGCCCTGATATGAGATATTTTGTACCGGCCCGGTGAATGGCTTGTTTTGAGAGGATATAAGATAACACAACACAATTTCGTTCAGTTCTTGAAATGAATATTTAATTTTTTTAAAATGAAAAATCAATCGTTGTTGTTTAACATTTTTTTGTGAACAAATGCTTTAAAAAATAGTTAATGGCAAGTTGCTTTCATATATTTTTGTGTTGATGAAAAAGTGGGAACCCCATTTACGTCTTTTATCTATTCTGTTGATAATGGTTGGCTTGCTACCCGATGCTTTCGGGCAGTCGGGCAGGATGACCACCCGCGAGTATATCAACAAATACAAAGATATTGCCATAAAAGATATGAAAACCTACAAAATTCCTGCTTCTATCACATTGGCCCAGGGTATTCTGGAGTCGGGCAGTGGCAATGGCAAGCTGGCGCGAAAAGCCAATAACCATTTTGGCATTAAATGCCACAAGGGATGGCATGGGAAAAGGGTTTACATGAATGATGACAAGCGTCATGAGTGTTTCCGGAAATACAAAAATCCGGAAGCTTCTTACCGTGACCATTCCCACTTTTTGACAACGGGAGAGCGTTACGCTTTCCTTTTCCGGTATCCCATAACAGACTATAAAAAATGGGCCTATGGATTGAAACGGGCCGGATATGCCACCAACCCCAAATATCCCCAGTTGCTGATTCATTATATCAAGGAATACCATCTGGATAAATACGACAGAGGGGGCGGGACCTCCAAAAGGACGGTTGAAAAACCCAAAGAAAGCCGGAAAAGCAGGAAAGCTAAAATGTACCAGACACCGGTAATTGCTTCGTTTGTAAAAGTCAGGGCCAGCATGTACGGACGTCCGGTGCTGGAGAATAACCATCGCCGGCTGATAGTTGTCAAACGGGGAGATACATTTAAAAGAGTGGCTGCAGAATTTGAAATAGGGATGCGTAAATTGATAAGGTACAACGACCTGAAAAAAACGGACATCCTGCATCCGGGCGATTTGCTTTATCTTGAAAAGAAAGCTTCCAAAGCAGAAAAAGGGTACAAATACCATATTGTGAAACAAGGCGAGACTTTGTGGAAGATATCTCAGCTATATGGAATCAGGCTGGGCAGCCTGTTAGAAAGAAATAACCTGCCACGGCATTATCAGGCTTCCACCGGTACAAAACTCAGGGTACGCTAAACAGATATTTCCCCCTGAAAAACCCATTCTGCCGGCCCGCGAAGCCAAATATCCTCAAAACTGTTTCCTGCTTTCCTGAAATGGACCTGAAAATCTCCCCCGGGTGTATGAACAGAATAAATCTCTCGTCCGGTTTTCAGGGAGGCAGCCAGTACCGAGGCTGTAACGCCCGTTCCACACGAAAGCGTTTCTCTTTCCACGCCGCGTTCGTATGTCCTGACAAAAAGGCTGTCCTCTCTCACCTCCACAAAATCCACATTGGTGCCTTCGGGTGCAAAACGCCCATCGTTTCTCAACTTTCGGCCTGATGCGGCAACATCAACCGCTTCAATGTCAGGAACAAACTGTACCAGATGGGGGACGCCCGTATTTAAGAAAAAGCCTTCTTCCTGTGGCTGTATCTCTTGTACATTTTGCATTTTCAAAGAGATATCAAATACCCGGCCGGTGGTATCTGCCCCTTTTACCTGTGCCTCGTGTATTCCATCTCCGGCAGCAAACCGCATTTTTCTTCCGGCAATTCCCTGCATATAGGCCATTGCTGCGATACTGCGCCCGCCATTCCCGCACATTTCCCCGAAGCTGCCATCGGAATTGAAATAGTGCATCTCAAAATCATAATCACCGGACATGTCCAGCAACATAAGCCCATCGGCACCAATACCCAACTGGCGATGGCACAAACGGGCAACGGTTTCCCGGTTTGCCTGAAAACCATTTCCCCTGTTATCTATTAAAATAAAATCATTTCCGTTTGCCTGAAATTTAAAAAACCGTATCGTCATAGCCATTAATAATTGTTAAAAATCAAGTCAGGTACCTCGTTTTGGAGAGGTTTTTGCGGGTATATTTTTTATGAATTTGCCTGATTAACAAAGATTAACATCTCCCGGGAAATGAAATCCCTGTGTGGGCGTTTTATCTTAAAAAACCAGACAAAGATAACAGATGCATTGATAACAAATACAAATACAAATGAAAACAATCGTGAAAAGTTTCGCAGGGGCAGTGGCCGGAACATTATTTGTTTTGGCGGTTGCTTTCTTTGTTGCGAAAGACCGTTATCCGGTCAGGACAAAATCGGTAATAGTAAATCATATTCAAAAAATGCCGGTCGTTCAGGCAGACTACAGATTGCCCCAGAATACAGATTTTACGACAGCTGCAGCAAAAACCGTTAATGCCGTTGTGCACATCAAGACGGTGATTGGCGTTAAACCGCGTTATTACGACAACTTTTTCGGCTCGTTGCGTGGCTACCTTTACGGGCAACCACAGCAGGAACTTATTGCTTTTGGCTCGGGGGTCGTCATCTCTCCCAACGGATACATCGTAACCAACAACCATGTGGTGGCCGGGGCCAACAAAATAACCGTTACCTTCAACAACAAAAAGGAGATGGAAGCCAAAATTATCGGCACCTCGCCTTCAACGGATTTGGCATTGATCAAGGTGGATGCCAAAGACCTGCCTTATCTGACTTATGGAAATTCCGATAACCTGAAAGTGGGCCAGTGGGTACTTGCCGTGGGGAATCCGTTCAATCTTACCTCTACGGTAACAGCCGGAATTATCAGTGCAAAAGCACGCGATATCCATATCCTCGGGGGAAAATCTGCTATTGAGTCTTTTATCCAGACCGATGCGGCCGTAAATCCCGGTAACAGCGGTGGTGCACTGGTAAATACTGCCGGTCAGCTTATCGGGATAAATGCAGCTATTGCCTCACAAACAGGTGCTTACGAAGGGTATTCGTTTGCCATTCCTGTTAACCTGGTGCGCAAGGTGGTGAACGACCTTATGAATTACGGGCAGATTCAGCGGGCTTACCTTGGCGTTCAAATCAGGGATATTGATGCTGATTTTGCAAAGAAAATGAATTTACATAACCTGAATGGCGTTTATGTGGCCATGGTAGTCGATGGCAGTGGTGCGGATAAAGCCGGTGTGAAAAAAGGAGATATTATCACCGATATCAACAGCCATCCCGTAAAAAATGTTTCAGAATTAATGGGCATTATCGGGCAGTACAGTCCCGGCGACAAAATACAGGTCAATCTGGTCCGAAACGATAAAGAAAAAATGGTTTCCGTATTACTGCAAAACAGAAACGGTACCACCAGCCTTATGAAAGCCCAAAAAGCTTTTTTCAACAGCAGCCTCGGGGCTATGCTGAAAACAGCTTCTGAAAATGACCTGGCAAACCTGAACATTGACCATGGTTTAAAAGTTGTCAGTGTGAAAGAGGGTATCTTGCAAAGGGGCGGCATTGCGGAAGGGTTTATTATCACAGAAGTGAACGACCAGGAGGTAAACAGCCGCAGGCAAATTGATGAAGCCCTCTCGGAGAGTAAGGGCAATACGGTGAAAGTAAGTGGAATATATCCCAATGGTATGAGAATATCTTTTGAATTTGTGCCGTAAAAGGGTGTAGTTTAGAATTTTTTTAAATAAATTGCGAAACTTTTCACAAGTAATCACGTAAATTAAAAACTAAAACGAACTAAATTATTATGAGACAGCTAAAAATAGTTAAGTCGATCACTAACAGAAACACTGCTTCTCTCGACAAATACCTGCAGGAGATAGGGCGGGAGGAACTTATTACAGCAGATGAAGAAGTGCAGCTTGCGCGCCGGATAAAAGCAGGGGACAATGAAGCACTGGAGAAACTAACCAAAGCCAATCTCCGTTTTGTTGTTTCTGTGGCCAAACAATATCAAAACCAGGGCCTTAGCCTTCCTGATTTGATTAATGAAGGAAATGTGGGGCTGATTAAGGCAGCACGCCGGTTTGACGAAACCCGCGGTTTCAAATTCATTTCGTATGCCGTATGGTGGATTCGCCAGTCCATTTTACAGGCGTTGGCCGAACAGTCAAGGATTGTAAGGCTGCCGCTGAACCAGGTAGGCTCCCTGAATAAAATCAGAAAAGTGAGCACACAGCTGGAACAAAAGTTTGAACGTCGGCCTTCTGCACGGGAGATTGCAAAAGAGATGGATGTTTCGGAACAAAAAATCGATACTGCCATGAAAATCTCCACACGGTCTGTTTCCATGGATGCCCCCATTATCCCTGACGAAGACACCAAACTGATAGACATGATGGCACCTTCCGATTCCAAAGGTACCGATGAAGAACTTATGCAGCAATCGCTACGGCATGAAATTCAACGTTCGCTTTCTACTTTGAGCGAAAAAGAGCGGGATGTCATCAACCTCTATTACGGGATTGGAAAAAACCACGGCCTCACACTGGAAGAAATCGGGGCCAAATTTGACCTGACACGTGAGCGGGTGCGGCAGATTAAAGAAAAAGCCATTCGCCGCCTGCGGCATACTTCACGCAGCCGGTTGCTGAAAGCCTATCTCGGCCAGTAAACATATTTTTATTTTTAAGATTTCTAAAGAGGAAAATCCATAACCCGGACTTTCCTCTTTTTTTTATATTTGTCCGACAGTTTATCTCTTTAATTGAATACTCACCTTTTAAAAATCAATGGACAATGACCCCCCAAAAAAACATGAACGGGAACTATGAAAAGTCCCTGGACGATTGGTCGTATCAGGAAAAACTGGCCAATGAATTTATCAGTGTTGTTTACAAACTTTTTTATGACAAGTCAATCGAGCTGGCCCTCTTTCGCGACCAGCTGATCGACCGTAGTGCCAGTGTCATCCTGTACAAGCATTCTTATGCCGAGAATATTATTGACCGGCCCCTGCACATTAAAGATTCGCTGAAACTGGCCAAAGCCATTTTACATTCGGATATTGGCCAGTCGCGTATTGATATTGGCCGGCTTAACCGCGAATGGATTGAAGAACGGAAGAATTTTCTTGATGAAGACGACTTTATTAACATTAAACTGAAACACCTGAAGTCATCCAATATCAGGACTTTCAAGCCACGCGATGTTATCCTGTATGGCTTTGGGCGTATAGGCCGGCTTTTGGCCCGTCAGCTTATCATTCAGGGCAACGGGAGCCAGCTGCGGGTACGGGCCATTGTTACGCGCGGAAATGATGACATACACATAATTAAAAGGGCTTCCCTTTTTCGCCACGATTCTGTTCACGGCCCTTTCAGGGGGGTAGCTATTGAGAACCTGGAGGAAAAAACTATTTACATCAATGGCCATAAAGTGCTGATGCTCGCTGCACAAAATCCGGAGGACATCGACTATACGGAATATGGCATCAACAATGCGATTTTGATTGATAACACCGGCGTTTTTCGCGATAGGGCAGGCCTTAGCCGTCATCTGAAAGCCAAAGGCGTGGACAAAGTGCTGCTCACCGCACCCGGGAAAGGCGATATTCCCAACATTGTCTATGGCGTAAATGACAAAGGCGTAGAAGTAAAAACCGAACGCATATTTTCTGCCGCATCGTGTACTACCAACGCTTCCAGTCCGGTTTTGTATCTGATTGAAAAAACTTTTGGCATCGAAAAAGGGCACCTCGAGACGGTGCACTCCTACACCAACGACCAGAACCTTTTGGATAACTACCATAAAAAATATCGCCGGGGGCGTTCAGCACCCATCAACATGGTCATTACCGAAACTGGGGCTGCACAAGCGGTAACCAAAGCTGTTCCCAGCCTTGCAGGTAAACTGACCGGAAATGCCATCCGGGTGCCCACACCCAATGTTTCACTCGTGATTATGTCGCTCACACTAAAACGGGAGACATCGGTTGAGGAGGTGAACGAGCTTATGCGTAAAGCTTCACTGGAAGGCAATCTGGTACGTCAAATCAAATATTCCACCTCCAACGATGCCGTTTCCTCTGACTTTGTGGGAGAAACGGCAACTTCCATTTTCGACAGCCCTGCAACCAAGATATCAAAGGATAAAAAAAGTATCGTTATATACGTATGGTATGACAACGAATTTGGTTACGCTATCCAGGTAATCCGTGTGGCCAAGATGATTGGCGGTGTTTTACGGCCAATGTACTACTAGCCTGATTCTGAAAGTGTTATCTTGAAGTGTGCGGTGCTTAAAATTGGAAATTACAAGCGTTATTTCGGGATGTTTTGGTCATTTTGTTGTTGTGGCAACGTCTTCAGCCATCCGTTGTCAGCTTCAGGATAACTGTCGATATCGGTGGTATAAGGTTTGATGTCCAGCAATGGTGTCCCATCAATCATATCGGCACCGGAGAAATAGATTTTATTACCTTCAATCTTTTTTAGCCGGACAATGGTCATGCCAATGCCGTTGGGCCGCCGCGGACTGCGAATGGCAAAGACACCTTTTACCTGATGATGACGCGGGGTAATCTGGGTGAGCATGTACCCGTTGGACTGGTGAAAATGAAAAATCAGGTAGATGTGGCTGAAACTTTCCAGCCCGTTGAGGCCTTCGGTAAATTCGGGAAAGATTTCTACCACACCGTCATTATTTTCTCCAAAACGTCCCTGGCGCGGGATTTTTTCTTTACCGTCAAAAGGGGTGTGGATGGTCCCAACAGGGGAAAACGCTATTTTGTTTTTCATTGACTTCTCTTATTCATTCGTTCATCTCTGAGTCTCGCCAGTGGCGAGGCGTGAGAGTCTTATTCGTTTCATTCGTTAGATTCTCACGAGGCACTTGCGCTTTTTCCTGCCTTAATGCCTCTCAGAATTAAACGTAATAAAACGGCAAAATTACAGAAACTGTTGCACAATCCCAATAATTTGCTGTGCCTGGATAACGCCCGTCTGACGAAATTTCACCTCTCCATTTTTAAAGACCATCAGTGTGGGCACATTTTGGATCATGTATTTCCGGGCAATGGCCGGGTTTTTGTCCACATCCACCTTCAAAATCCGGATACGGTCGCCCAACTGCTGTTTTACCTGTTTCAAAATGGGCGGCATCATCCGGCACGGCTGGCACCACTCGGCCGAAAAGTCTATCAATACCGGTTTATCTCCTTGAATAATATCATTGAATTTGCTCATAGTTTGCTTTTTTGCAGCCTCTTAAACAAAGATTATGCCGCTGGCAAAATGGCAGGGAGAAAAGGTTCCCGGAAACGGAAAACCACCAAGTCCCACCAAGGATATTCACAAAGTTTCACCAAGGGTTTTTTTACCAACGAATTATACAAATTGCACGAATTTTTGTTTTTTCCCGCGCCTGCGAATAAATTCACAGGCTATGATTTGAGCTGTCCTGCCCCTGGCGAACTATGGAGGTGGCAGTCCTGGCTGTTGCGGGACACCTCCAACCAACCAACTCCTCCGCGTTTGCAACGCGGAGGTATTTCCCCAGGCTGGTCGGGCAGATAAATCTCGGCAGGTGGTGGCTCTCCTTTCAGGTCATCCAGGACCTGAAAGGTGGCGTTGAAAATGAAACAGTCTTCTTGTTTTGCCCAACTTTTCAATTCCTGTCCGACTTTGAAAGGTTGAGCATGCCCCGCTCCTCAACAATTAACATTGATAAAGTAAAAGGAGAAGGGATGAAAGCAAAGTTTTATCCATCGACACGTAACGCACGAAGATAAAGTTGAATGGTATTTTGCAGCCCAAAATAGAGCGCGTCGGCTATAAGGGCGTGCCCAATACTGACTTCTTTGGCCCAGGGAATATTTTGCGCGAAAAAGTGCAGGTTTTCCAGGTTCAGGTCGTGGCCGGCATTGAGTTCCAGTCCCACTGCGCGGGCTTTTTCGGCCGCTTCCACAAACGGACGGATGGTTTTTTCGGGGTCGGTTTTAAAACCGGCGGCATAACCTTCGGTGTACAGTTCCACGCGATCGGTACCGGTGGCCACCGCATGTTCCATCATTTCCACATCGGGGTCTACAAAAATGGAGGTGCGGATGCCGGCTTCCTTAAAACGGCCAATGACATCGGTGAGGAAATTTTTGTGCTTTTTGGTGTCCCAGCCGTGGTCGGAGGTGAGTTGGCCGGGGTCGTCCGGCACCAGCGTTACCTGGTCGGGTTTGTATTTCAAAACCAGGTCGATAAATTTTGGGATGGGGTTGCCTTCGATATTAAATTCGGTGGTAACCAATGGCCGCAACAATTCCACATCTTTGTAACGGATATGCCGTTCATCCGGGCGGGGGTGTATGGTGATGCCCTGTGCACCAAAACGTTGGCAGTCAACTGCTACTTGTTGCACATCGGGAAGGTTGCCACCGCGGGCATTGCGCAACGTGGCTATTTTATTGATGTTTACGCTTAATCGAATCATCTTTTCATCGTTTAGAATAATTTTTGCAAAGGTAGTTATTACAAGATGAATTTGGCTCTTTGGCTCATTCGGATTTGCAATCCGAATGTTTAGGGATGGGGGATTTGAAATCCCCTTGATTAAAAGAAAGGCTGCCACCAATGGCATGAAGACACACTATATGCCGGAATTGATTAAATACTCAACTTTAAAATCCTTGTGGAGACCAAAGAACAGGAAATACTGAACTACTTTTTAAATGGCGAAACCAATGCAATGGAAGAAGGTATCAATAGTAAAAACTAAAAATTTTGACAAACGTGTCATTTAAAATACTATTTTTACTCTCACAACTGGTGTTCATGTTTTAGGTGTTTTTGTCGTTAAAAACTTATCTGAGATACCGAATGTCAGATTATTAAGTAATAGGAACAAGAACAAGTCATTACCCGACTATAAATATAATAACTTAAATATCAATTTATTATGTCATAGGAATAAAAAATTGTCATTCAATAAGACCTGTAATTTAAAAAAATAACAACATGAGAAGACTCTTTACATTCTGTTTTTTATTACTTTCTTTACAAATGTTCTCCCGGAACAATATTATTGACAGCCTGCAACAAAAACTTTCTCAGGCAAAAGGAAGTGAAAAGATATTGCAATTAAATGAACTTGCTATTGCCTATTGGACTGTAAATCCGGCTAAATCAATTACTTTGGGAAAAGAAGCTTTGGTTCTGGCAAAGCAATTTAACTTTTACAAAGCAAAAGCCCGAACCTATAATATTATAGGGGGAGGTTACAGTTATCTTAAAAAATATGCTTTGGCCAATACGTATTATGATAAAAGCCTTAAAGCTGCTAATAAATATGGAACCAATAAAGATATTTATAATAGTCTTCTCAATAAAATATATCTGTATAATATTGGGTTTCTTAAGGATACAGTAAAAGGGCCAGATACGTATAAGCGTTTCATTGATTTAACTATTGAGAAAGGCAATTATCTGGAGTTTTCTCAAAGTCTCATGGGATTCATTACAGTATTTCATAAACCCGGAACCAACGATAGTATGTTGTTCAATTATATTCATAAACTTTCTGAATATAGGCATTTTAATGATAAATTTCGCGCAAGCCTTTATGGCGGTGAAGGCTATCTGTACCGCCTTAACAAAATATACTTCAAGGCAATTGCCAGCTATGGAAAAGCCTTGAAATACATTAGGGATGATGATATTTTAAAAGTTACATACCTGATAAATATTGGTACTATTTACTCTGAAACAGATATGAACGAAAAATCTGTTCCTTATTTTAAAGACGGTCTTGGCTTATTGAAATCTCAAAAACCTGTTTATACTGAAAGATTGGGAACCTATATCGATGCCTGTTTAGGTGCCAGTTATAATGCATCACGTAAATACAAACTTGCCCTCCCATACTTATTACTTGCATTGGATAATCTCTCTATTTTCAATCTCATGGATAGGGCTATTCTGTTTAATAATACGGGGATGGCATATCTGTTTACCGATAGCCTAAAGTTGGCAGAACATTACATAAACAGGTCTGTTTCCTTATTTGACAGCCTGAACAATAAAGACGGGAAGATTTCGTCTTTGAATTCACTTGCCCAACTATTTATCCGTCAACATAAAGAAAAAAAACTTTCCAAAACAATTAAAAAGATAGCACTTTTAGTAACAAATGATGATTATTCTTATAATGCCCAGGATGGTTTAAGTTTATTAAGCGATTACTACAATGACAGGGGGGATTACAGGAAATCGAATGAATATCTGCAAAAGTGGATTAAGGTTCATGATTCAATATTAAATAAAAAAAACAGGTATGCTTTGGATGAATTTGAAATAAAATACCAAACCGAAAAAAAAGACAAGGAAATCAAAATACAGAAAGCTGCCATCATAGATAAGAACCTTAAATTTCGCTATTTACTTTTGGGAGGTGGTATTGTATTTATGGCATTAATTATAATTGTTTTTCTGTATATAAAAAGGAACCAAGCCTATAAACAGTTAGTTTATCAAAGTCTGGACATTGTTGGCAAAAACAAACATAAAACCGAAGAAGAGGACATTGATGAAACGAATAAGAAGGCCATGCCAAATTATCAAAATTCTATCAATGAAGAGTTAATGCAGCAGATTACCCGTTTACTTGAAAAACAAATAGAATCCAAAATATTTC